>NZ_JAPUVR010000061.1 GCF_029255125.1 Accumulibacter sp.
ACACGCAACGCGTCAAGTTCCGCTGCCATCTACCCTTTATACAGACTTCTTCATCCGATGTCCATAGGCTGCCCCTAAGCAACAGATTCTTCAGCTATTAGCCCGAAGGACAATTTCACCCTGATTGGCACTGCTGGCGATCTTGCGCTCAGCCCGCTCACCATACTCGCGGTCCTCGGCGTCTGTGCCTTGGCCGTCCCGCTGCTCGCCTCACATCGTTTCGCGCTGTATCTGCACACGCTGCCGGCACTCGCTGCCATGGCGTGCTCGCTGCTCCTGGCGGGCGATCCGGCGAGCCTCCTGCTCGTTGTGCTCGTTGCCCTCTTTGGCCTGCTTCTGCTGCACAGCGGGGCGATTTTCAATGCGCTGCTGCTCAACAGCCTGCGCCAGCGCCGTGAACACGAAACGATGGCCGGCGAGCTGAACGCGCAGCGCGACATGGCCAAGGATCTCGCGCGCCAACTTCGCGACGAGGTCGAGCAAAGGCGAGCGGCAGAGGGCGTACTCGCCGCGCAGCGGGCCAATCTCGAGGCCGTCGTCGCGCAGCACACGCGTGAGCTGACGCTGTCCAAGGAATTCGCCGAAGCAGCCCGGCGGGCGCAGAGCCGCCTGCTGGCTGACATGAGCTATGAATTGCGCCGGCCGATGAACGACATCCTGAGCATGAGCGAGCTGGCGCTCTGCCGCGCCACCGACGCCGCTCAGATCGAGGAGTTGAACGAGGCGATGCACGAGTCGCGTCACCTGCTCGAGTTGATCGACGACATCGTCGACTGGTCGCAGATCGAAGCCGAGCACCTGACGCTGGCAAACGTCGATTTCCGGCTCGGCGAACTTGTCGAACAACTCGGCGCGGTGCTGGCTGCGCGCGCGCGCGAGAACAGGGTCGTCCTGCGCATAGACGCTGACCCCGTCGTGAGCGATTGCCGGCTGCGTGGCGACCCACAGCGATTGGGGCAGATCCTGAGCACATTGACTGGCAACGCGGTCAGATTCAGCCGCCATCGATCGGTCAGCGTCGGCGTTGGCGTCGGCGAGGAGTCGGCGCAATCGGTTCGTCTGCGTTGTGCCGTGGCGGATGTCGGCATCGGCGTTCCGCTCGACGAAGGTGGGCGTTGCTTGACCGGGTTCGGCCAGGCGAATGCTTCGTTGCCGCGCCGCTACCATGGCGCTGAATTGGGACTGGCGATGTGCACGCGACTGGTCGGCCTGATGAACGGCGAGATCGGTGTCGCCAGCCGGCCGGACGACGAGGCGAGCATCTTCTGGTTTACGGTACGCTTGCCGCGGTCGGTGCAAACAGCGAGCGAGCCAGGCGGGCCCGTGCGTGCACTCGCGCGCGACGCACTGATGGCGCAGCATCGGGGTCGCGTCATCCTGCTCGCCGAGGATGAACCGCTCAATCAGATCGTTTGTCGGGAGATTCTCGAGGACGCCGGGCTGAGCGTCGCGATTGCTCCCGATGGTGAATGCGCCTTGCGCATGGCCGGCGCGGCGAAATACGACCTGATCCTGATGGATGTCCGCATGCCCAAGCTCGATGGGCTGGCCGCAACCCGGGCCATTCGCCAACTGCCGGCCATGGCGCGCGTGCCGATCGTCGCCGTGACCGCGAGCGCTTTCGCCGGTGACCGCCAGCGCTGCCTGGCGGCCGGCATGAACGACTTCGTCGCCAAGCCGCTCGTTCCCGGTGTTCTCTGCGCGACCATCCTGGCCTGGCTCGACCGCCCGTGTGGCTGACCGGACCAGGAGAGCTCGCGGCATGACGCTTTCGCGCTGGGCAGTGCGGGTGGGGTAAGCAGTGATTGATTCGCTTCTGTCCGCTTCGTCGCACGCTGGCGTCGAGGGCTCGACTGCCGCTGGCTTGCCCGCTGCATCGTCGGCGACGCGCCGACGGTCGATTGGCGGGTCGGCGGCAAGACGAGTAAGATCCCGGATGACCCGGCGGGGACAAGTGCGCTTGGCGATCAGGTCGTCCGCCGCCCACCCCCTTTGCTAGGCTACTTTCCGATGAACACAGAAACCTATCCGGACGGCGACGCTGCGCACGGCGCGGACACGCTGCAGAATCGTCCGTTCGAAGAAATCCGCATTGGTGACACGGCGAGCGTCACGCATACGCTGAGCCTGCGCGATGTGCAACTCTTCGCCGCCGTTTCCGGCGACATCAGCCCAACCCAACTCGACAGCGAACTCGACCGCCAGGTCGGCCCGGCCGAACTCAGCGCGCACGGCATGTGGCTGGGCGCGCTCGTCTCCGGTTTGCTCGGCAACCAGTTGCCGGGACCGGGAACGATCCACTGCGCTCAGGACCTCGAGTTTCTGGCGCCGGTTCCGGTCGGCGAGCAGGTCACGATCACGCTGACCGCCACCGCCAAGCACGCGGCGACCCGGCGAGTCACCTTTGCCTGCCGCGGCCTGAATGGGCGCGGCGAGACGATTATGACCGGAACCGCGCGCGTCATCGCGCCGCAGGTCAAGGTGACGATGCCGCGCCCGGAGGCAGCGCAGGTGTCGATTCAGAGCCACGACCGCTTCGAAGTGCTGGTCGAGCGCTGCCGCCATCTGCCGCCGGTGTCGGTGGCGGTTGTCCATCCCTGCGACGAATCGTCGCTCGGTGCAGCCTTGCAGGCCAGGCGGGCGGGGCTGATCGAACCGATTCTGGTGGCGCCGCTTAACCGACTGCGCGCACTGGCCGAGCAGCACCGCTTCGATCTGAGCGGCGTGCAGCAGGAGGACGCGGCGCACAGCCATGCGGCGGCTTTTCGTGCCGTCGAACTGGTGCGCCAGGGCAGGGCAGCGGCGCTGATGAAGGGTAGCCTGCATACCGACGAACTGATGGCCGAAGT
>NZ_JAPUVR010000062.1 GCF_029255125.1 Accumulibacter sp.
GCTCGATCCAGGCCAGCTCGTGGCCGTGCGGGTCGACCAGGGCGAGACCGTAGTCGGGCGCGCCGATCGGAAAGGCGCGCACCGGTGCGACCTCGTCGTGGCAGGTGCCGGCCGCGTCGATCAACTCGAGGCGACCGAAACTGTTGCGCCGCAGGCGGTAGCCCGGGGCAACGCTCATTGCCGCTCCTCGTCGTCGCGCCGGGCGATTTCCAGCGCGCGCAGATCGTCTTCCACGTCGATGTTGCGTGCCTGCGCCTGATAGAGGCGGTAGTAGTGTCCTTCGGCCGCCATCAGCTCGTCGTGGCTGCCGACTTCGACCACCCGGCCGCGGTCGAGGACGACCAGCCGGTTGGCGTCGCGCAGCGTAGACAGGCGGTGCGCGATGGCGATCGTCGTCCGTCCGCGCACCAGGTTGTCGAGCGCCTTCTGAATCTCCTTTTCGGTCGTCGTATCGACCGACGAAGTCGCTTCATCGAGGATCAGGATG
This sequence comes from Accumulibacter sp., assembly GCF_029255125.1. Lineage (GTDB taxonomy): Bacteria > Pseudomonadota > Gammaproteobacteria > Burkholderiales > Rhodocyclaceae > Accumulibacter. The sequence goes on from NZ_JAPUVR010000062.1 coordinate 488, forward strand.
CGCGGGTCGATGAGTAGTGCGCGCGCGATCGAAATGCGCTGGCGTTCGCCCCCCGAGAGGGCCTGTCCGCGCTCGCCGACGAGAGAATCGTAGCCATGCGGCAGGCGCAGGATGAACTCGTGCGCATGCGCGGCGCGTGCGGCGGCGACGATTTCCTCGCGCGTCGCGTCGGGTTTGCCGTAGGCGATGTTTTCCGCGATCGTGCCGAAAAAGAGGAAAGGCTCCTGCAGCACGAGGCCGATGTGCCGGCGGTACTCGGCAACCGGCAGCGAGCGGATGTCGACCCCGTCGATCAGGATCGCGCCTTCGCTGACGTCGTAGAAACGGCAGATCAGATTGACCAGCGTGCTCTTGCCAGAACCGCTGTGGCCGACCAGGCCGACCATTTCGCCGGGTTCGATGACGAGATCGATGTCGCGCGTGACGCTGCGTGTGCCGTAGCGAAAACCGACCCCGCGCAGTTCAATGCGCCCGGCAACGTTCGGCAGATGCACCGGGTGGTTCGGCTCGGGCACACTGGATACGTGGTCGAGGATGTCGAAGATGCGCTTGGCGCCGGCTGCCGCTTTCTGGGTCACCGAAACGATGCGGCTCATCGAGTCCAGGCGCAGGTAGAAGCGGCTGATGTACGCCAGAAACGCGGTGAGCACGCCGACGGTGATCTGGTCGCGCGCAATCTGCCAGATGCCGAAGGCCCAGACGGTGAGCAGACCGATTTCGGTCAACAGCGTGACGGTCGGCGAGAACAGCGACCAGACCTTGTTGACCCGGTCGTTGACTTCGAGGTTGTGCGTATTGGCAGCGCGGAAACGCGCCGCCTCGCGGCTCTCCTGAGCAAACGCCTTGACCACGCGTATGCCCGGAATCGTGTCGGCGAGGACGTTGGTGACCTCGGCCCAGACCCGGTCGACACGCTCGAAACCGGTGCGCAGCTTCTCGCGCACCACGTGGATCAGCCAGGCGATGATCGGCAGCGGGAGCAGCGTGACAGCCGCCAGCCAGGCGTCGATCGAGACGAGAATCACCGTCGTCATCAGGATCATCAGCACATCGGTGGCGAAATCGAGCAGGTGCAGCGAGAGGAAGATGTTGATCCGGTCGGTCTCCGAGCCGATGCGCGCCATCAGGTCGCCCGTCCGCTTGCCGCCGAAGTACTCCTGCGAAAGCTTGAGCAGGTGTTCGTAGGTTGCCGTGCGCAGATCGGCGCCGATGCGTTCGGAGACGAGCGCCAGAATGTACGTGCGCGCCCAGCCCAGCACCCAGGCAACGAGCGAAGCGGCGAGCAGACCGGACAGGTAGAGGGCCACCGTCGCCACCTCGATCGGCTTACCGTTCTGGTACGGAATCAGCACGTTATCCATGATCGGCATGGTCAGATAGGGGGCCACCAGGGTGGCTGCCGTGGTCAGCAGCGAAAGAACGAAAGCGGCGAGCAATTGCCCCTTGTAGGGCCGGGCGAAACGCCCCAGGCGGAGCAGCGTCCAGGTCGATGGCGGCGCGTGGATTTCCTTGCTGCACACCGGGCACTCCTCCTGACCGGCGAGCAACGGGCTCTCGCACTTCGGGCAGAGTGCCTGGGGTGCGGCCGGCGGCAGCGTGCCGTCGATGCGCAGGCTCGACTGCTGTGCAAAGCGTTCGACCAGACGTCCGGCGGCAACGTCGCCGCCCAGCGTGTAGCGCCATTGTCCGAGCAAGGCACGCGTGTCATGCAGTTCGAGCGTGCCGACGCCGGAATGGTCGCGGCGGGCCAGGGTGAGGCCGGCGCGGTAGGGCCAGCTCTGCCAGTCGGCGTCTGCGCTGGCCTTGGCGAACAGGCGTTCGCTGGTCAGCACGACGATTCCGGAGGTGAAATGCAGGCGCGCGTCGAGGTCGATTTCGAGCCAGGCAAGGATCTGCTCGCCGTCCACCAGGTGCTCGCCGTGCTCGCCGAACGCGGGCAGCCAGACGGCCGGCGGCGTCGGAACGGACGCTGGCTCAGCGGACGCCACAGGCGGCGAGCTCGGGCTGGCGCTTGGCGTCATGCAGTCACCGCTCTTCCTGGGCGGCCGGCGGCAGCCGGCTTCACGGCTGGCGCAGCAGGTCGACGATCTCGAGCAGTTCGACGCGCAAGACCTCGGGCGTCAGTCCAGGGGCTGCGCCGGAATCGGGGTCGACTTCATCCAGACGATGGCGTGCGCCACTGATGGTGAACCCCTGGCTGTAGAGCAACTCGCGAATCCGGCGAATCAGCAGCACCTCGTGGTGCTGATAGTAGCGCCGGTTGCCGCGTCGCTTTACCGGTTTGAGCTGGGTGAATTCCTGCTCCCAATAGCGCAGAACGTGCGGCTTGACGCCACACAGCTCGCTGACCTCGCCGATCGTGAAGTAGCGCTTGGCGGGAATTGCCGGCAGAACCTGAGCCTCGGGCTCTCTAGGACTGGCTTCCATGATAGGCGTGCTCCACGTCGGTCTTCAGCTTCTGGCTGGCATGAAAGGTAACCACCCGGCGCGCCGTGATCGGAATCTCCTCGCCTGTCTTCGGATTTCGCCCTGGTCGCTGCGGCTTGTCACGCAACTGGAAGTTGCCGAAGCCCGAGAGCTTTACGCCATCGCCGCGTTCGAGGGCGTTGCGGATTTCCTCAAAGAACGCTTCGACCATGTCCTTTGCCTCGCGCTTGTTCAGGCCAACCTTTTCGAACAGCAAATCGGCCAGTTCTGCTTTTGTCAGCGTCATTCCATCCCCTTTCTCAAACCCGAAGTTGCGCTGCAAAAGCATGCTGCAGGTAGGCGACCAATTGCTGAACGGCCGCGTCGACTTCGGCTTCCAGTAACGTCTTTTCAGTATCTTGCATCACTATGCGGAAGGCAAGGCTTTTCTTGCCCGCTTCGACTCCCCGGCCAAGGTAGACATCGAAGAGGGTGATTTCCTGAACGATCGGTGGGCCGTTCAGCCGCATTCCTTCGATCAGGCGGCGAACTTCGAGCGCCTGATCAACGACGATCGCCAGGTCCCTGATCACCGGCGGCTGGCGCGAGACCTCGCCGAATTGCGGCAGGCGGGCGGTGAGCAGCGGATCGAGATCGACTTCGAAGACGACCGGAACCGACGGCAATTCGTACTTCTGCTGCCATTCCGGGTGCAACTCGCCGATGAAGCCGATCGCCTGGCCGGCGAGCGTGACGCGCGCGCTGCGGCCCGGGTGCAGGGCCGGGTGTGGGCAAGGGGCGAACTCGGCGACCAGCGGCGCGAGGAGAAACTCGAGGTCGGCCTTGAGATCGAAGAAATCGACGTTGCGCGTCGCACAAGCCCATTGCTCGGGCAGCGCGCTGCCGTAGGCGAGAGCGGCGAGTTTCCACGGTTGGCGAAAACCGTGCACCGGCGCGCCGGCGTCATCGCGGAAGAAGCAGCGGCCGCTTTCGAAAAGGCGGATTCGGCTCTGCTTGCGCCGCAGGTTGGTCGCCACATTCGCCACCAAGCCGCCGATCAGACTCGAGCGCAGGACGCCGAGATGCGCCGCGATCGGGTTGGCCAGGCGGATCGCGCCAGCGTTGGCGGCGAAATCGACCTCCCAGCGCTCGTCGACGAAGGCGTAGTTGACCACTTCCTGATAGCCGCAGTCGGCCAGAATCTGGCGCAGACGGGGCAGCGAACGCGTGTTTTCGCTCTGCGGCAGCATCGACAAGCTCGCCCGCGGCGCGGCGGCCGGGATTTGTTCGTAGCCCTGCAGGCGGGCGATCTCTTCGATCAGGTCCTCTTCAATCGCCAGATCGAAACGATAGCTCGGCGGAACGACGACGAAGCTTTCACCCTCGCGGGCAAGCGGAAAGCCGAGCCGCGCGAGGAGTTCGCCGACCCGCTCAGCGCCGAGCGACGCACCGAGAACGCGCGCCACGCGCGAGGCGCGCACGCGCACCGGCAAACGTTCCGGCAGACGCGCGGTGGCCTGGCTGAGCGGACCGGCGTGGCCACCGCAGATGTCGAGAATCAGCCGGGTCGCCCGTTCGAGCGCGCGGCTCGTCCCGCCGAAGTCGACGCCACGTTCGAAGCGATGCGAAGCGTCCGAGCCGAAAGCGTAGCGGCGCGCCCGTCCGGCGATCGCCGACGGGGCAAAGAAGGCCGCTTCCAGGAACAGCTCGCGCGTCTCGTGCGTGATGCCGCTCTCCTCGCCGCCCATGATCCCGGCCATCGCCAGCGGGCCGCGATCGTCGGCGATCAGCAGGATGTCGTCGTGCAAGGTGATCGACTGTTCGTTGAGCAGCCTGAGCTGCTCGCCGGGGCGCGCCATGCGCGCCCGAATCGCGCCGCACAGGCGAGCGTTGTCGAAGGCATGCAGCGGCTGCCCGAGCTCGAGCATGACATAGTTGGTGATGTCGACCAGCGCCGAGATCGACCGCAGGCCGCAGCGTTCGAGGCGCCGGCGCATCCAGTCGGGCGTCGGCGCCGTCGCATCGACGTCGGCGATCACGCGCCCGCAGTAGAGCGGACACGCCTCCGGTGCTTCGAGCACGATCTGGCGCGCACTGGCGATGCTCGCCGCAACCGGCGCGACTTCGAGCAAGCGCAGCGGCTGACCGGTGAGCGCCGCGACTTCGCGCGCAATTCCTTCGAGCGACAGACAGTCGGCGCGGTTCGGCGTCAGCTTGAGCGTCAGCAGGTGGTCGTCGAGGTCGAGCAACTGGCGCACATCGCTGCCCGTCGGGGCGTCGGCGGGCAACGCGAGAAGGCCGGCAGCGTCTTCGGAAATCCCCAGTTCGCGCGCCGAGCAGAGCATTCCGTGCGAGTCGACGCCACGCACCCGGCTCACCCCGATGCGCAGCGAACCCGGCAACTCGGCACCCGGCAGCGCGCATGGCACTTTCATTCCGGGCGCGACGTTCGGCGCGCCGCAGACGATCGGCAGCGGTTCGCCGGCGCCAACCGCAACCTGGCAAACGCGCAGACGATCGGCGTCGGGGTGCTTGTCGACGGCTTGCACATGGCCGACGACGACGCCGCCAAAGGGCGGTGCAACCGGTTCCTCCGACTCGACTTCGAGACCGGCCATGGTCAACAGATGCGAGAATTCGTCTCCCTCGAGCTTGGCATCGACGAAGCTGCGTAACCAGGATTGCGAGAATTTCATTGCGTCAGGTGGGCGGGAAGAGGCGCGTCAAATGGCGCGTCAGATGAACTGGCGCAGAAAGCGCAAGTCGCCGTCGTAGAACAGGCGCAGGTCGTTGACGCCATAGCGCAGCATCGTCAGGCGATCCGGCCCCATGCCGAAAGCAAAGCCGATGTAGTTCTCGGGATCGATCGCGACATGGCGCAGCACGTTCGGATGCACCATGCCGCAGCCGGCGATTTCCAGCCAGCGCCCCTCGAGCGGCCCACTCATGAAGGCCACGTCGATTTCCGCCGACGGTTCGGTAAACGGGAAGAACGACGGGCGGAAGCGGACGCGCAGATCGTCGTTTTCGAAGAAGCGGCGCAGGAAATCGGCGATCACGCCCTTCAGGTCGGCAAAACTGACGTTCTCGCCGATCCACAGCCCCTCGACCTGATGAAACATCGGCGAGTGGGTAGCATCCGAATCGACCCGATAGACGCGTCCGGGCGCGATCACGCGGATCTCAGGCATGCGCGCCTGGCCGGCATGGCGGGCGACGTGCGCCTGCATGTAACGCACCTGGATCGGGCTGGTGTGCGTACGCAGGAGAACGCCCGGCGCGACCTCGCCACGCTCGTCGAGTAGATAGAAGGTGTCGTGCATCGAACGCGCCGGGTGGTCCTCAGGCGTGTTCAGTGCGGTGAAATTCTGGAAGTCGCTTTCGATTTCGGGGCCATCGGCCACCTCGAATCCGATCGAGCGAAAGAGCGCTTCGATCCGTTCGAGCGTGCGCGTTACCGGATGCAGGCCGCCGCGCGCCTGACCGCGCCCGGGCAGCGTGACATCGAGCGCCTCGGCCGCCAGCTTGCGCGCCAGCGTCTTGCGGCGAATCGCCTCGCGCCGCTCCTCAAGCGCCGACTCGACGGCTTCCTTGGCACGGTTGATCGCCGCGCCGGCGGTCTTCCGCTCGTCCGTCGGCAACTGCGCCAAACCCTTGAGCAGCCCGGTGATCTGACCGCTCTTGCCGAGATAGGCGGCCTTCACCTGTTCGAGCGCGGCGTGGTCGTCGGTTGCGGCAAAGGCGCTGGTCGCGGCCTGGATGATTTGATCGAGATTGTGCATGGTCTACTGAAAAAAGGAGGCTTGCGCCTCCTTTGCCGGCGCTCGCCGCGGTCAGGAATCGAGCTGGCTTTTCGCCTGCTGCGCCAGCGCGGCAAAGGCCGGTTTGTCGAAAACCGCCAGGTCGGCGAGCACCTTGCGGTCCACCTCGACTTGCGCTTTCTTCAGTCCGTTCATCAGCGTGCTGTACTTCATTCCCAGTTCGCGCGCCGCCGCATTGATGCGGGCGATCCACAGGCTGCGGAACTGGCGCTTGCGTTGCCGGCGGTCGCGATAAGCGTACTGCCCGGCTTTCATCACCGCCTGCTTGGCGACGCGATAGACGTTGTTGCGGCGGCCGCGGAAGCCCTTGGCCAGGGCAAGAATCTTCTTGTGGCGCGCGTGCGCGGTTACACCACGTTTTACTCGGGGCATCTCTTATCTCCTCAGGCGTAGGGCAACATTGAACGGACCACGGCCTTGTCCGCGTCATGCACCGCGGTCATCCCGCGCAACTGACGCTTGGTCTTCGTGTCCTTCTTGGTCAGGATGTGTCGCTTGTACGCGTGTGAGCGCTTGATACGCCCGCTCGGACTGATCTTGAAGCGCTTTTTCGCGCCTGTCTTGGTTTTCATCTTGGGCATTGAATGCTCCTGTTTATGAACATGCTGCCAGGTGGCTCCCGACGGGAACGCTTGTAACCCGGCACCACTTGTTATCGCCGCGTCTTCTTGTCGCGGCGCTGTCGCTCGAACTAGCGTCGCTTGTTCGGCGTCAGCACCATGACCATCTGGCGGCCTTCCATTTTCGGCATCTGCTCGACCAGCGCGATCTCCTGCAGGTCGGCTTTGATTCGCTCGATCTGGCGCATGCCGATATCCTGATGCGCCATCTCGCGACCGCGGAAGCGCAAGGTCACCTTGACCTTGTCCTCCTCCTCGAGAAAGCGCGTCATGTTGCGTAGCTTGATCTGGTAGTCGTTCTCGTCGGTCCCCGGACGGAACTTGACTTCCTTGACCTGCACCTGCTTCTGCTTGAGCTTCTGCTCATGCTGGCGCTTCTGCTCCTGATACTTGAACTTGCCGAAATCGACGATGCGGCAGACCGGTGGCTGCGCCATCGGCGCAATTTCGACCAGGTCGACCCCAGCTTCTTCAGCCAACGCCAGTGCTGCCCTGACACTCATGACGCCCAATTGTTCGCCGCTGGCTCCGATCAGGCGGACTTCCGGTGCGTTGATCTCTTCGTTGACGCGTTGCGCCTTTTGCAGTGCGATGGTTCCGCTCCTTGTTTCGAGAAAAGTCAGGCCGTTGCGCGGCGCGTTGCGACTTCCTCGAGAAGTCGCCCGGTCAGGGCCTCGATCGACATCTGGCCGAGGTCCCGGCCGCCGCGTGTACGCACGGCTACCAGATTGGCTGCCAATTCCTTGTCGCCGACGACGATCTGGTAAGGCAGCTTGTTCAAGCTATGCTCTCGTATTTTATAGGTAATTTTTTCATTGCGCAAATCGGCCGCAACGCGCAGTCCGGCCGCGCGCAGATTGGCCGCCACCTGCTCGGCATAATCGGCCTGGCGCTCGGAGATATTCAGCACCACCGCCTGCTGTGGGGCCAGCCACAAGGGCATGGCACCGGCATGATGTTCGATGAGGATGCCGATGAAGCGTTCGAGCGAACCGAGGATCGCCCGGTGCAGCATCACCGGCACCAGGCGCTCGTTGTTCTCCGCGATGTAGTGCGCGGCGAGCCGCTCGGGCAGGGCGAAATCGAGCTGCAGCGTGCCGCATTGCCAGACGCGCCCGAGGCAGTCCTTGAGCGAAAACTCGATCTTCGGTCCGTAGAAAGCGCCTTCGCCGGGCTGCAGTTCGTAGTCCAGTTGCTTCGCCGCGAGCGCCTGCGCCAGTGCCTGCTCCGCCCGGTCCCAGACTTCATCCGAACCGATGCGCTTGTCGGGCCGCGTGGACAGCTTGACGAGAATCTCGGCAAACCCGAAATCGGCATAGATCTGTTGCAACAGATCGATGAAAGCCGAAGTCTCGGGCAGAACCTGCGCTTCCGTACAAAAAATGTGGGCGTCATCCTGCACGAAAGCGCGCACTCGCATCACGCCGTGCAAGGCGCCGGACGGCTCGTTGCGGTGGCACGAGCCGAACTCCGCCAGCCGCATCGGCAGGTCGCGGTAGCTGCGCAGACCCTGATTGAAGATCTGGATATGCCCCGGACAGTTCATCGGTTTGATTGCGTAATCGCGATTCTCCGCCGCCGTCGTGAACATGTGCTCGGCGTAGTTCTGCCAGTGTCCCGAGCGCTCCCAGAGCACCCGATCGACGATCATCGGCGTCTTCACTTCCAGATAACCGTGCGCGGCGAGGACGCGCCGCAAGTACTGCTCGACCTCCTGCCAGATCGTCCAGCCCTTCGGATGCCAGAACACCATCCCCGGCGCTTCGTCCTGCAAGTGAAAGAGATCGAGTTGCCGGCCGAGCTTGCGATGGTCGCGCTTCTCGGCCTCTTCCAGCATGTGCAGATACGCTTCCTGGTCTTCCTTCTTCGCCCAGGCCGTGCCGTAGATGCGCTGCAGTTGTTCGTTGCGATGGTCACCGCGCCAATACGCGCCGGCGACCTTCATCAGCTTGAAAACCTTCAGCCGGCCAGTCGAGGGGACATGCGGACCACGGCACAGGTCGACGAAATCGCCTTCGCGATACAGTGACACTTCCTCGCCGGCCGGGATGGCGCCGATCAGCTCGGCCTTGTAGCGCTCGCCGATCGACTCGAAGAAAGCGACCGCCGCATCGCGTTCCCACACCTCGCGCTGCACCGGCAGGTCGCGTCGCGCCAGCTCATGCATGCGTTGCTCGATCGCCGCCAGGTCGTCCGGCGTAAACGGACGCTCGTAGGCGAAGTCGTAGTAGAAGCCGTTTTCGATCACCGGGCCGATCGTCACCTGCGCCGTCGGGAAAAGCTCCTTGACCGCGTAGGCCAGCAAGTGCGCGGTCGAGTGCCGGATGATCTCCAGACCTTCCGGGTCCTTGTCGGTGATGATCGCCAGACTGGCGTCGCTGGCGATGCAATACGAGGTGTCGACCAGACGCCCATCGAGCTTGCCGGCGAGCGCCGCGCGCGCCAGTCCGGCGCCGATGCTCTGGGCAACCTCGGCGACGCTGACCGGCTGCGCAAAGGCTCGCTGCGAAGCGTCAGGCAGGGAAACGACGGGCATGGTGCACCTTGCAAATAGGAAGAGCGCAAAGAAACGAAAAAAGCCAGCAACTCGCACTGGCTGGCAGATGAACCGCGTGAGCCCCGCCGGCCGGCCGGCATGGCTGGTGCGGACGACGCCCGGTGTTGCTCGGCAGGCGCCGAATCATAGCACAGACCGGCTGGCATGACCTTTTCGGCGCGCGCGTTCGCGCGTTTGCAGGGCCAGTTTCAGTCCCGCGCGCAACGCGCCGCGCACGTGTGGGACGCGGCGGCGTCGTTTCCCGGCGGTATCGACCGGAAGGCGCCGGGTCCGCACGGTGGGTGCCGGCTGACGCCGGGACGGTCATTGCGCGCTCATTGCGCGCCGCCGGCGTAGCGGTCGCAGTCGGGTTTGCCCGCTTCCCGCATTGCCGCTGCCTCGCTGCCAAAAGCGGCGTCGAATCGGCTAGACTGTAGGTATGCGCCACTCGATTGACCCGAAGATCGATTGTGTTTTCAAAGCGCTGCTCGGTGCGGACAGCAACCGGCGGCTGCTCATCCACTTTCTCAACGCGGTCCTTGGCGCGGCACTGCCGGGTCCGATCCGCCAGGTCAGCATTCTCAACCCCTACAACGAGCGAGAATTCCTCGACGACAAGCTGAGCATCGTCGACGTCAAGGCGCGCGACGATGCCGGGCAGATCTACCAGGTCGAGATTCAGCTCTTGAGCTATGCCCAACTGCCTGCGCGTATTCTGTACGCCTGGGCCGACCTTTACAGCGCGCAACTGGGCAGCGGGCAGGACTACGCTGCGCTGCGTCCCACCTATGCCATCTGGTTGCTGGCCGAGAATCTGCTGCACGACGATCCCGCATACGCCCACAGCTACCGCCTGCGCGACGAGAACGGCCGGATATTGCTGGAGCACGGCGGCATCTGGCTGCTCGAACTGAACAAGTTTGTCGCCGAACGGGTCGAAACCGAGCAGCAGCGCTGGCTGAAATTCTTCACCGAGGGCCAGCGGCTGGATCAAACCCAGTTGCCGACGTGGATGCAAACCGACGAAATGAGGCAAGCCATGGACACCCTGAATACCTTTTCCGAAAAAGAGCGCGCCTACCACGCGTATCAGGCGCGGCAAAACTACCTGCGCGAACAGCGCTGCATTCAGCGCGAGTTGGAAGGGCGCCAGATGGAAGCCGAGCGCTTGCGCGCGGAAGCGGAAAGGCTGCAGATGGAAGCCGAAAGGCTGCAGACGGAGACGGAAAGGCTGCAGATGGAGACGGAGCA
>NZ_JAPUVR010000063.1 GCF_029255125.1 Accumulibacter sp.
GATCAGTCGAGCGATGCGTTGTAAGGAGTCCGTCTATTGCTACGACTTCGACGGGAGGAACGCCGAGTGTGCGGACGGATTGTCCACAAGGTGCGGTATTGTCGGCCCATACCATGACGACCGAAGCATCTTTTTCCAAGGCAAACCAGTCGGTGAGCACGGCCCAGATGCGTTCGCGTACCGTGGGGGAAATGTGCGGCGCGCTGTAGACGCCGGGAGCCAGTTCGAGCAGGGATGAGGCGAGGAATCCCCGGCTGCGGTTACTGACGTTGCGCGTCACGACCAGCGTCATCGACACTGAGCAACTCCTTTATACGGTCGATCATTTTCGGGATCAGCTTGCTGCGGCGGAACTCGACGGCAGCTTCCTTGCGCAGGGTTCTTTCCAGGTTGAGGCAGGGATTATCCAAGCAATGTCGCGCCGCCTTGAAAGCCAGCGGGATGGTGAGTTCGGCTCGGTACAGGTCGGCAATGTCCAAGGTGAATGCATTGTTCGAATCCTCGTGAACAAAGCCGAGCGGGGGAAGTGCGCCGACTGCTGCTACGGCGACATCTGCCGCACACTCGACGAAGGTGGCGGCATGGTTGATCGCCTGGTTCGCGACATCGGCGTCGTCGGGCCGGCCGCGATCGTAGCGACGGCCTTCCCAGGGAAGACGATAGCGATCGGCCTGGATGCGGTAGATTTCCTTCATGCGGGCACCTTCGATACCACGCAGCACGGCTATTTCCCGGTGTGGAGGAATCTTGCCGAAGCGCACGGCGTACATCTTGCGCGCGATGTCGAGCCGGGCCTTTTCGTCTGCCCATAGACGTGCATGCTTGCGCGCGACATCGCTGTGCGCCTGGCCCATCGGCGGGGCGGTGTAGAACTTCGTTCCTCCTTCGCCGACGGCGGCCAGTAGCGTACCGTGGCGGGCCAGAATGCGCAGGGCGTCGTGACTGACCGTTGAGCCGGGACCGAGAAGGACGAGCGAGACGTTCTGGTACGGGATGGCATAGTCGCCGGCTTTCATCTCGTCCGACTCGGCGCAGATGAAGCGCAGGGTCCCGTCCTCGACGAACAGGCGGCCGCGCGCGAGCCAGACGAGTCCATGGCGATCGACATGCGGAATGCGTGCCTCGGCCAGGCCGAGGCGGCCGACGAGCAATCCCGCCATTTCAGCGTATCGCCGGGCCCGGGGGACGCAACAGCAACATGCCGAAGCCGAAGGCTCGATGCCGACCGATGCCGCGTTCGAGAAGACGGGCGAAGGCTTCGGGATCGTGGACGGTCAACTCGCCGGAGAACAACGCATCCGGCCGTTCTACTCCGCGGCGCCGTCCTGCTTCGCCGGTGCGCGATTGGCGCAGCGTCAGTACCCGGCGAAAGCCGATCAGTGAGACCGCTTCGCTGGTGGCCTGGGCGGCGCCGTCGCGTCCGAACTGGCGAACGAGCCACTGGCCATAGATCTCCGCGCGCCCCGCCGGTTCACGGCCCTCGGCATGAGCCCGTTCGACTTCCACCAGGTAGGCATCCCTTTCCCGCTCGCCGCGAACGACCGGGCTCGCGCGCAGTTCGAAACCGAGGCGGCGGCCGCTTGTCCAGACGGCCGGCATTTCCTTGCTTGCTGCGGCCGGCCAGTCGCAGACGCTGAACGCGTCGGGCAGGGCATAATCCTTGGCGCGCCGGGCGAGTCGATCGACGCCGACGCTGGCGTAGCCGAGGAGACGCAAGCCGGTACGGTTTTCGATCAGCCGGAAAGGGCGCGGCGCCTGCTCGCCGAGTGCGGCAGCCAGCCAGGCGTGCGCCGCGTAGCCGAAGTCCTCGTCAAGCGGAGCGCGACCGCCGCCGTGGCCGTGCCGCCAGGCGAAGCGGGTCAGGGCGGCGGGATCGAGGGGGAGGTCGATCATGTACATGACGGCGTCTCCGTGATCAGCCCTTCGGCAACCTGCCGGCTGCCGGCGTGCCACTGATTGTGCCAGTCGCGCTGGTCATGAATCGGGCGGATCTGCTCCTCGCGCGCCTGACCGAGGTCGGCCGGCCAGCGCGCGGCCATGGCCGGAGGCGCCGGGCGGTGCGCACACGTGGCGCGCGGTACGGACTTGAGAATCGACAGTACGTCGGTGCCGCTTCGACGGCCGAGGAGAATCGGTGCGCCGGGCAGGCACGTCTTGCGCCCGAGAAAGAGGGGCCGGGCCGGTCGGCGCAGGGCGCTTTCCAGCGCCTCCAGCGTCGGGCTGTCGTCGGCGGGGGCGAGCAGCAGGGCGGAGGTCAGGACGCCGTTGGCCCAGTAGTGACGGTAACGCTGGTGCGTGCCGAACCTGGCATCCGGCCCGCCGTCCCGATGTTCCGGTTTGCCGCGGGTGGTCCACCCCGCTTCACGCATCTTCGGCTGGCCGAGATCGACCGTGTGGTAATCGACGATGGCTTCGCCGAGGATGTCCCAGCGCGAGGCGACGACCAGTCGTTCCTGCAGGTGGCCGATGCGATCGCCGTCGCGATGGTGCCAGCCGAGCGCGTTCGACAGCAGGCCGGCAAACAGTGAAAGCCCGGGAAAGCGCTCGCTGACGTTGTGCTGGTCGACCCTGACGCCGCCGAAGCTCATCAGCGGTGCGTCGAAACGCAGAATCAGCGCGTCCATCAAGCGGCTCCGAAGAGTGCGTCGAGCGCAGCGCTGAGGCTGTCCTTCAACGGTACGCGGGCGATGTCGGCGAGCTGATCCGTGTTCTGGGTGGAGGCGACGAAGCGTTGCTCGTCCCGGCCATACATGCCGTCGAGTGCGGCGAGATGGCGGCCGAGGGCATCGACCGCCTGCTGCAGCGCGTTTCCCTGTGGCTTCAAGGCTTGCAGATACGCGTTGGCGAGCGTCCTGGGCTGGCTGGCGCCGGTTTCCAGCAGCACCAGTTCTGCCCGCGCGTAGGGAGCGGTTGAGCCGAGTTTGGCGCCGGGGCTGACGGTGGCGATGGCTTGCACCAGACGTTCCAGCACCGCGCGCGCATCGTGCAGCGCCTCCGGCGGCTGTTCGCGCCACTGCACTGGATCGCAGCCGCACAGGTTGGCCAGCAGCAGCGGCAGATCGACGACGACGTAGCCGTAGAACAGGCCGGCGCCGAGTTCCATGTCGCCGGCGTGCGCCGCACCGGCATCTTCATCCGCCTCTTTGAGGTCGTCGACGACGGTGAAGTAATCGATTTCGGTATTCAGCGCGTGGACGGTGAAGGCATGGGCGACGTGTACCGCGGCATCGGTACGGGCCAGAATGTCGGAGGTCACGAAGCGGCCGAACATCGCTCCTTCGACGCCGGACACCAGATTGACGCCGGAGGCTTTCCACATCGCTTGCAGATTGCCTTTTTCCGCCTTCAGGCGCTCGTCAAGCAACTTGACCGGATCGGCATCGCTGGCGGCGCACTCGGTGAGCAGGCTGACCAGATAATCGGCTTCGGGCTTGCCGAAGAGGACGGGTTGCTTCAGACGCAGCGGGTTGTCCTTGTCCTGTCCGCCCTGAACCAGTCGCTTGAGCAGACCTTCGGTGAGCTTGCGGGCGACGGCGTCGTCGACGCCGGCGGACACCACGCGGGCCAGGATTTCGCGTTCGAAGAACAGGCGCGAGCGGATTCCGCCAGGGAGGTTCAGGGCGCGGTGGAAGTCGTCGCGCCAGTGTTTTTTCAGGCACTGCGAAGAGACTCGCATGCGTTCGGCGTTGCCGAAGGGAATGCGCTTGGCCAGACCGGCATCGTCCCGGTTGAGCAGGGCGGCGGCGTACGAGGTCAGGGTGTGTATTTGCAGGAACATGAGGTCAATCCTTCTTCAGGTTGCGGTAGTAGTCGCGGGCGATGCGGGTATTGATCCGTTCGCGGCTGTCGGCGCCGGAAAAGACGAGATCGGCCAGTTGTCGCCAGTCGCAGGCGAGACCCTTGGCGGCGAGTTGGCGGGCGGCGCGCAGGGCGAAGGCGAGCAGCGCGTCGCCTTGCGCCGTCAGCAGGCGTTCGAGGCGGCTTTCGGCGTAGCCGGCTTCAGCCAACGCCTGGCCCCACGGGCGCGTCGGATCGAAGCCGCCGTCGCGCTGGATGGCCAGCGCACAGACCAGGGTTCGCCAGCGCGCTGTCCAGTGCTCGCCCTGCCACGCTTCGTCGACCTGGCGCAGGATGAAGCGGTGCAGCGCCAAAGGCGCCGGACCATCCAGCGCCATGCGCTTCAACGCCGCCCGCTCGCCGTTGGAGAAATGCGGGTCGGCCAGTGCCCGCGCCAAGGCAGGAACGTGCGCGGATGGCCCGCGGGGTTCAGGAGAGTTCATTGCTTACCTCCATGTAGTGCTTGAAGTTTTTCTTCAGGGAGCCGAAGAACAGGGCGCGGGCGCGGGTCTGTCCTCGGTAGTTGCGGCCGCTCCTCAGCGGGACGCGCGCGAAGGCGCGCTCGAGCGTGCTTTCGGC
Organism: Accumulibacter sp.; assembly: GCF_029255125.1. Taxonomy (GTDB): domain Bacteria; phylum Pseudomonadota; class Gammaproteobacteria; order Burkholderiales; family Rhodocyclaceae; genus Accumulibacter. The sequence goes on from NZ_JAPUVR010000063.1 coordinate 4,417, forward strand.
CAAGGCGCGCAGGATGTCGAACCAGGGTTGCAGCGCGGCGGTATCGTCGGGCTGCTCGAGGGTGGACCATAGCCAATCGAAATAGCGCGGGTTCCAGTCGCGGACGAAGGGCGCGGCTGCGCTTTCCACCCATTGCTTGATCTCCCGCTTGTCGATACTGATCGCTTCGGGGCCGCCTTCCAGGAGCGCGAAGAGCGCTGGTTGCAGCGCCTTGTACTGGATCGCGGAGGCCGTTTCCAATCCCGTCCTCGACAAGCCGGCCAGACGATCGCGGGCTGGCCCGGCGCCGACCAGGACGCGGCGAGCTTTTTCCGGAACGCGGATGGCGGCTTCGTGAAAGCCGTCCGTCGTCCCTTGGCCGCGCACGAACACGGCGGCGGAGAACCAGCCGGCACCCTGGCCGGTCGGCGCTTCCTGCATCGCCGCTGGAGTAAAGCCGCCGTCGGCGAAAAGCAGGTTGCGCAGCAGGTCTGGCGTCAGTCCGCTGGCCGGCACCGTGAGCGCGCCACCGGTCTTGGTGTTGATCGGTATCCATGGATCGCCCAGGTTGCCCTTTTGCGGCTTGGCCGCAACGCGCGGGACGGACGCGGTGGCGGCCAAAGCCTGCCAGCCGCCGGCGCTGGCAACCAGGCGAATACGCCGCGCGATCTCCAGGAAAAAGGGATCGAGCGCAGCGAGCGCCAGGCTGTCTTGGCCATCCCAAGGGACGATCCAGAGGAGAACGCGGCCGTTTGCAACATAGGGGTGGGGCTCGGCCAACAGCACTTTGCGATGTGCAAGGAGTACGGGAAGATCGCGCGCGAGGCGTGCGCCCGGGCGTCGGCACTGCTGCCAGGCGACGCAGGGCCGACTCCCGAAGCCGCCATTCATCCGGGCGATGCCTTGATTGCCGGCGCCCAGGAAGCCAATCTGCGTTTGCAGCGTGAGCAGGGCCAAACACCACGCCTCGGCCTCGTCGCTGTGGCCGCGCGCCGCTTTGACGTCATGGTTCTTCGCCGTCTGCAGCACGTCGAGCGCATCCGGCGCGCTGGCCTTCGGCTTGTAGTCGCGGTCGAATACCGCGTGACTCGAGGCTGGCGCCTGCAGGAAGGCGGGACGGGTGGGATCATCGACCACCAGCGTCCAGGCGTCGTCGTTGTCGCAGCCTTCGGCCCGGGTGAGGAGGCGGATGCCAGCACGCCAGAACTCGGCGTTCTGCGCCGGTTCCTGTCGGCCCTGGCGGTCGAGTACGGCGCCGGCCAGATAGCAAAGAAAGATATGCAGGGCGTCTTCCTGGTGGCGCTGCACGCCGGGAAGACTCTCCACCCGGTCGTCGCCGAGCAGGGCGAGAAGCTCAGGCAGGCTGACCCGCATCGTCTGCTCGGGCAGGCGAACGCGGAACAGCGGATCAAGGAGCAGATTCATCACGTTTCTCCAGACCAAAACGGGAATAACGAAAGTGCAGCGAACCGACATCGATCAACAGGGTGTCTTGCCAGGACCTCACCGCGTGCGCCTCTTCGGCGGTCAGTCCGCCGGCCAGATGGCCGGGCAGGTTGATCTCGTCGATGTCCAGGCCGAAAGGGCTGCCATGCAGTCCGCCCAGGCGAAGCGTGCGGTCGTTCAGGCCCAGGCGGGTGGATAGATTCGCTTCGAGACCGTGCGGAAAACGAAAGTCGCCGAAGGGCTTGTCGGGAATCAGCGCGCTGTCGGCGGCGCTTGCCTGGGCGTATTCGCGACCCTCCAGCCGGTCGGCATGCGCCTTCCACTTCGGCGCGGTCAGGGTGGCGAGACGCTCGGGATGGGTGGCCGACTCGACCAGGAAACGGTTGTCGCGCGGGATTTCGATTGGCGGCTCGCCGACCGCCCAATCGCGCGTCAGTTGCAGGATGCGCAGGTCTTCATAGACAAAGCCGAGGCCGGCCATGCCGCCACGGCCGACCTCGCCGTCGTTCCTGAGCAGCGACGAAAGCTCGGGTTCCTCGGGCAGGAGGACGCTGCACTCCGCTTCCGGTCGCGGACCCCGGTCGTGCCGATGCAGACGGCCGATGCGCTGCAGCAAGACGTCGATCGGGCAGAGGTCAGTGATCAGCCAATCGGCGTCGAGGTCGAGGCTCTGTTCGAGCGTCTGGGTGCCGATGAGGAGGACGGCGCCGGCGGGCGAGCCTTTTCCCAGGCAACGGCTGACTGTCTTGTCCAGCAACTCCCGGTCGGCGCGGGCGAAACGCCCGTGGTGTGGGCAGGCCTGGCCATTCACCGCAAACAGTGCTGCGCGCAGGAGCGGGTCGGCATCGGCCAGACGGGTGAGGGCGATCGCGCGTGCCACGGTGTTGAGGACGACCATGACCCGCCGGCCGGCGAGGATCGCGCTGCGCAGTCCGGGTAGCAAAGCCTCGGGTTGGTCCATCGTGCCGAGGGCGCGTATGCGCACTCGCTTGGCGCGCGCGTCAGGGTCGGGCAGGCGGCGCAACGCGCTTCCGGGGGCGCACAGGGCCGGGTAGGGCTGGCCGACGGCGGTCGCGAAATCGTCCATGCCCGACGGTCTTTGTGCCGGCGAGAGGTACTTGGCGCGCGCGGCGCTGCCCAGGGTCGCGGAAAGCAGGAGCGCCCGGCCACCCGCCGCCAGGTGGCGGGCGAGCACGCGCCGGCTGAGGTAACACATGTACGTGTCCGAGCTATGCACCTCGTCGACGACGAGCAGCGAGCGGTCGAGGCAAGCGGCGCGCAGGTGCGCATGCGGCACCTGGATGCCGGAAAAAAGCGCCTGGTCGATGGTGCCGACCGCGACCGCCGCGGCGAGGAAACGCTTCGGCCGTTCGGCGCACCACGCGCGCTCGCGCCGCGCCTGGTCTGCTTCGTGCCAGAGCTGGCCATGCGCCGGCAGCATTCCGGCAGGCTCGCCATCGACCTGGGCGTAGCCCGGTACGGCGAGGAGCACCGGCGGGCAGCGCTCGCCGAACGTCCGGCGCATGGCGCTTTCGACGCGGCCGTAGATCTCGCGCGCAGCGACCCGCGTCGGCAGCGCGAAATACAGGCCATCGACTTCACCGGCAGCAAAAAGCGCCAGGAAGTGCAGCAAAGCGGCTTCGGTCTTGCCCGAACCGGTGTCCGATTCGGCGATCAGGAGCGGCGGCAGATCGGCCCTGGCCAGCGCCGATTGCAGCGGCTTGGGTTCGGCCGCGAGACCGAACACTTGGGCGAACGACGGCAGACCATTCGCCAAGGATTGCCGCGCCTGGTCGATGTCCAGGCCGACCGCGGACAAAGCCCGGCGGGCCTGTCGGCGTGCCCAGGGAATGCGGCTGCCCGCCTGATGGAAGGGGAAGAAAGCTTCCCGGTGCGATCCCAGCCAGTCGGCCAGCATCAGCAGGCCGGCGAACCGGTGTTCGAGGGCCGGTGTCAGTTCGAGCGCTTCCGCTTGTCCGTCGAAGGCCAGCGGAAACGCCTCGTGCGCTGCCCGCCCGAGTCGTGCCAAGGCGACGAAGGGGTCATACGCGTCCTTCTTGCGCCAGAACGTCGCATCGCGCGCTGCCGCGAGTCCATCCAGCGCGTCCCAGACAAACGCCGGCTGGCCATGGTGCGAGACGCTGGCGACGAGCATCCGCAACAGATCGGTCTGCGGGTCGCGGAACCAGCACAGCATGTCTTCCAGGCGGAGCGCGGCGACGGCCTGCTGGCGCAGGTCTTCATCGGCGAGCAGGGCAGCCACTTCCCGCACGTGACCGGCGACGGACTGCGCGCGTGCATCCTCCTTGGCCTGAAAACCGTGGTTGCACTTGCCGATGTCGTGCAGCAGGGCAAACACCGCCAGGCGGTCGAGGTGAATCCCGCTCAGCGGTCGGCCCGCCTCACGCTCGAGGTTACGGCGTATCGCGGGCAGATCGCAGAGCTCGCGGAAGACGCTCGCCACGTCGACGCAATGGTCGGTCAGCGACAGACGATCGACCACGGCGCCTTCCTCGTCGAGCAGCAACTTCCCCCATGCGAGCATGATCCTTCCCCGGAAAAAGACCATAAGGAATCAGTATAAAACTATTTTTCTATTCAGCTCCGGGAAAACCGTCGGCGCAGAGAAGGAAATGGCGGGTGTGCGCCGTAGGCGCGCTTCGCGGGCAAGCTGTGCTTGCCTTTTCCGGATGGCGGCGTGTTTGCGACCCGGTTCGGCGTAACGCGCAGCATGACCAGCGGCGACATCCGGCACTTTGCCGCCCTGATCGTAGAACCGCAGTTCGCCAAGGCGCTTGTGGCAAGCTCGCTGTGGTGCGAGCAAAGCTGCTCGGCCGACGGATCGAGGCGGGCCAGGGTGCGCCGGACAGCAGCCACTTGCGCTGGTGGAGCACGGTCGGACTTGCTGATCAGCAGGCGGTCGGCCATGGCGATCTGCTTGACCGCTTCGGCGTGCCCTGCCAGTTTGCGGCACGACATGCGTCACGTAGACGACGGTTCCCACGCCGCCGTCACCATCCCCGGTTGGCGAAGCAGTTGGTTGAGCACAGTCGTCTGGCCGGCGCCGAAAAGGCCGCTGAGCAGGGTGACCGCCATCCGGCGTTCAATGTCCCGTGAAGACGTGCGACGCTCTGAACGCAGGGCCGGCATTAGCGTTGTTCGTGGCGCTCGCACGTCTGGGCACGGGCGTCTTGCGCAAGGCGATTCGTTCGCCGATCAGGTGGTCGCGCGACTGGCGGTCGAGCTGGCGCCAAGCTTTGCCGGGGTGGCGACAAGGCGGGCGCTGCCGAGTGCAACGGTCGCCATCCGGAAGAGCGGGAGGAAAGGAGGAAAGCAGGGAGGAGGAAGCGGGCGCTTGTCGGCCCCCTTCCGTGTCGGCATGGCCTTCGCGGGCAATCCGGGAAACGCCCGGATGCCCGTTTGCTTACGAGGTCTGTGCCAAGGCGGTGAATCCGTCTCGCGCGCGGTCAGTAGGTGCCCTGCGCCATCATGGCATCGGCCACCTTGACGAAACCAGCGATATTTGCGCCATCCACATAGTTGACGAAGCCATTCTTCTCGCCGTAACGCACGCAGTTGTTGTGAATGTCGGTCATGATCAGGTGCAGACGCGCGTCGACTTCGTCGCGTTCCCACGGCAGGCGCTCGGCGTTCTGAGTCATCTCCAGGCCGGACGTGGCGACACCGCCGGCGTTCGAGGCCTTGCCCGGCGCATAGAGGATCTTCGCCGCGAGGAAGACTTCGACCGCCTCGAGCGTCGATGGCATGTTGGCGCCTTCGGCGACGCATTGGACGCCGTTCTTGACCAGTTCCTTGGCGTCTTCGCCGTCGATCTCGTTCTGCGTTGCGCTCGGCAGCGCGATATCGACCGGCACGATCCAGGGCTTCTTGCCGTGCTCGTACTGGAGGCCAAAGCGCTTCGCATAGTCGGCAACGCGGCCGTAATGGTTGTTCTTGATGTCCATCAGCGCATCGAGCTTCTCGCGCGTGAAGCCCGCTTCGTCGATCACGCTGCCATCCGAATCAGAACAGGTCACCACCTTGCCGCCGAGCTCCAGGATCTTTTCGATGGTGTATTGGGCGACGTTGCCTGAGCCGGAAACCGAGACGCGTTTTCCTTCGAACGACATGTTCTTGCGCGCCAGCATCTCCTGCACGAAATAGACGACCCCGTAACCGGTTGCCTCGGGCCGGATCAGGCTGCCGCCAAAGGAAAGACCCTTGCCGGTAAACACGCAGGCCGCATTGTTCGACAGCTTCTTCATCATGCCGGCCATGAAACCGACCTCGCGGCCGCCGACCCCGATATCGCCCGCCGGGACATCGGTGTCCGGGCCCAGGTGGCGATACAGTTCGATCATCAGCGCCTGACAAAAGCGCATCACTTCGCCTCTGCTCTTGCCTTTTGGATCGAAATTGGAGCCGCCTTTGCCGCCGCCCATCGGCAGCGTCGTCAGTGCATTCTTGAAGGTCTGCTCGAAGGCGAGGAACTTGAGGATGGACAGATTGACCGAGGGGTGAAAGCGCATGCCACCCTTGAAGGGTCCGATCGCTGAACTGTGCTGAACGCGGAAGGCGCGGTTGACATGCGTGTCGCCATGGTCGTCGACCCAGGCAACGCGGAACTGGATTGCCCGCTCCGGTTCGACCAGGCGCTCGAGCAGACCGGACTCGGCATAGCGCGGATTGCTGCTGATGAAGCCCCACAGACTGGCCATCACCTCTTGAACGGCTTGCAGGAACTCCGGCTGATTCGGGTCGCGCGCCCGCACGTAGTCCATGAAACTGGATAGATCCTTGTACTTCATCCTAAGCCCCCATTTACGTTGTCAATAATCCCTAAAGCTTGGGCACTCGAATGCTGCAGTGCGGCAAGCAAGGAAGGATTGTATGCCCCGAATTGGTGCATGTGCAAGCTGTTCGTCGGGGCATGCAGCGACCCTCGTCCGGCCGCATGGGCCTTTGCCGGGCGCCTGATGCGGCAACCTCTCGCTGGCGATGGCCGCTTTCTCCCGTTGTCCGTCAAAGGGTCCCGCCCGCCGACCGAGTGGACGCGCAGACGTCATCGGCCATGCATCAATTCCGCGCTTTCATTGACAAGCTGGCAGGGGAACTGCACGATGTCGGGCCACCGACAGGCGAAGTGGATCCTGGGCAGTCGCGCCTGTCTGCGGCCTGAGCCTTGCCGGCCCTGTTCGCCATTCGACTGACCCGGCTCAGCGCAGGAGCAGGCACCCATCATGGTCACCAGATTCCATCCCACGACAGGCCTGACGGGACTCGACGGCGTACTGCACGGGGTACGGCCGGGCGACAATATCGTTTGGCAGGTCGAGTCGCTCGACAAGTATCGGGCGCTCGTCGAACCCTACGCTGCGGCTGCACGCGCTGAGCGGATGCGGCTGATCTACTTCCGCTTTGCCGACCATCCGCCATTGCTCGCCGAGGTCGAAACGTACCATCCGGACCCCGCCGAGGGCTTCGACGCATTTGTCGATCGGGTGCACTCGGTCATCGAGGCCGCGGGCCGGGAAACGCTCTACGTCTTCGACTGCTTGTCGCACCTGGCCGACGCCTGGCAGTCGGACCGCATGATGGGCAATTTCTTTCGCCTGACCTGCCCGCGGCTGTTCGACCTCAACACCGTCACTTATTTCGGCGTTTTCCGCAACCGTCACGCGCCGGCGGCGATTGGCGTGATCACGGATACGACGCAGTTTCTGATCGACGTCTTTCAGTGCCGCGACAAGCTCTACCTGCGGCCCATCAAGGTTCAGCATCGGTCCACGGCGGTGATGAACCTGATTCACGCCTGGGAGACCGGCGACTGCTTTCGTCCGGTGCGCGACAGCGGCACCGTCTCGGAGATTCTCGCCAACTCGCAGTGGCCCGGCCTCGAGGACAACGCCATCGTCGGCCATTGGCAGCGCCAGTTTTCTGCAGCGAAAGCGGTGGCGGCGCGCCGGGCGGGTTCTCCCGATCCAGCCGAGGAAGAGTGGTTCGTTCGCCTGAGTCGCCTGCTCTTCCCGGTCGATCCTTCGATGGCGCGCCTGATCGACGAATACCTGCGGCTCGACGACTTGCTCACGGCGCGCACGCGGATGATCGGCAGCGGCACGATCGGCGGCAAGGCGCTCGGCATGCTGCTGGCGCGCGCCGTCTTGCGGCGCGACGCGCCGCAGCTCGAAGCTCGGCTCGAAGCGCACGATTCCTTTTATATCGGCGCCGAAGTGTTCGATACCTTCATGGTGCATAACGGCTTGTGGTGGATACGGCGTCGTCAGCGCGCTCCGGAGACCTACCTGCAGGAAGTCGATGCAGCGCGCGCGCGCGTGCTCGCCGGCCGTTTCTCGCCGACGGTAAAACGTCAGTTCGAAGGCATGCTGGAATACTTCGGCGAATGGCCGTTCATCGTACGTTCGAGTTCGCGGTTGGAGGACCGCTACGGCAACGCCTTTGCCGGTCAGTACGACAGCGTCTTCTGCGCCAATCGCGGCCCGTGGGAAAAGCGGCTGGAGAGCCTGCTTGACGCAGTGCGTCGCGTCTACGCGAGCACGATGAGCGAGCAGGCGCTGCGCTACCGCGAACGGCGCGGCCTGCTCGGCGAGAATGAACAGATGGCCGTGCTCATCATGCGCGTGTCAGGCACGGCGGGCGGTCCCTATTTTCATCCGCACGCTGCCGGTGTCGGCCTGTCGGTGAACCCATATCGCTGGAACCCGCATATCGACGTCAAGGCGGGAGTGATCCGGCTGGTCGCTGGCCTGGGCACGCGCGCCGTTGATCGCACGGACGACGACTACACCCGGCTGGTGGCGCTCAACGCACCGGAATTGCGGCCCGAAACCAGCTTCGGCGACATCGCGCGCCACGCCCAGCGGCGCATGGATGCCATCGACCTGGACGCCGACCGCGTCGTCAGCGGTCCGTTCGCCGAAATGGTGAGCGAGCAGGCCGACTTTCCGCTTGATCTGTTCACGACACGCGAAGAAGCGGGCAAGCCTGCCTTCCTGACCTTCGATCGCCTCTTGCGCGAGACGCCCTTTGTCGCCGATCTGCGCGACATGCTGGCAACCCTGCATGCCGCCTATCGTCATCCGGTGGAAATCGAATTCGCGCTGAACGTGCTGCCGGAAGGTGGATATCGCATCAATCTGCTGCAATGCCGCCCGGTGCAGATGCGCAACGTCGATGGCGGCGCCAGCGTAACGCCGCGCTTCGAACGGCCGGCGCCAATCGAGGCACAGGGCGCGGTGATCGGACCGAGCCGCGAGCTGCATCCCGACCGGCTGGTCTATGTCGTGCCCGACGGTTACGGCGCGATGAGCCTTGGTGCGCGGCACGATGTGGCGCGTCTGATCGGTCGCATCAACCAGGCGAGCGGTCAGCACACGCTTCTCGTGCTCGGTCCGGGACGCTGGGGAACGCGCGATCCCTGGCTCGGTCTGCCGGTGAACTTCAACGACATCAACCGGGTAGCCGCGCTCTGCGAGATCGTTGCGATGAACCGGAATCTCGTCCCCGATGTGTCGCTCGGCACGCATTTTCTCAACGAGCTGATCGAAGCCGATATGCTGTATTTCGCCCTGTTTCCCGATCGGGAGGGCAATCGCCTCGACGAGGCTTTCCTGCTCGCGCAGCCGAACCGCCTGGCCGAAATCCTGCCTGGGCAAGGCTATCTGGCCGACGCCGTGCGGGTGATCGACGTTCCCGCCGGGACGGTGCAACTGCTGGCCGATGCGGAGAGCCAGCGCGTCGCGATCTACCTGGACGGTGGCTGATCGTTGGGCGCCTGCGGCCGGCTGCCAGAGGGGTGATCTGCCGCTTGGGGGCGCGCCATTACCGCTTGGCTTTGCGCCAGGCATCGTCGAGGCGTCGGCGTCGGCGGTATGGTGCCAGGCGGCGGTTCGCCCGATCTTGTCTCTGGTTGATCGAGCGATGTGCGGCTGGATGAGTTCTTGCAAGCCGGCCGATCCTCGGCGCGGCGCCTGGGCTATTGCGTCGGACGCGCGGTGATCTCGACGCGCCGGTTGATCGGGCTGGCGGGATCGCTCTTGTCCTTGAGCTGCTCGGAGCCGACGCCGATGGCGCTGGCGAAGGATGGGGAAAGCGCGTAGTTGCGGAGGAAATACTGACGTACGGCTTCGGCGCGCTGCTGCGACAGCCGTCTGTTCAATTGCACCGAACCGGTGATGTCGGTGTGGCCGACGAAAACGACCTTGTTGCCGGATGCTTCGTTGCGTTTGAAGATCGGACCGAACTGGGCCAGCAGGCGCCTTGCCGCCTCGCTGAGCTGAGCCGAACCGGTGGCGAACGAAATTCCGACGGGGAGCGAAAATACTCTCCGGGAGACGATCTGCCCGCAGGTGAACCCGGCCTTGGCCGCTTCTGCGCAATCGTCACTGTTGCCTGCCGACGGGAAAAGGCCACTTTCGATGGCTTCTGGCGTCAGTTCCGCGCTGATCTCCACGCTTTCGTCGGGCGGTTGGGCGAGGGCTGGCGACGCCAGCGCTGCCAGTCCGAGCAAGGCGCAAAAGGAAGCAAGCGTGCGGAACTTGATGGTGATCATGGGCCTCTCCAATTGATCTAAGAACAAAGGCCGATCGACGCGGATACACGGCGAACTCGCCGATCGTCGCCTGGCTCGACCTGTCCAACCCGCCTCCTTCAGGATTTGGACGTTTTTTGATTATACATCGCACATGCTCGTTTCCTCAGCATCCGGCACGCCGCCGAGGTGGCACGGCGGAGCGCCGGTGCGGATTTCAACAGGCTTCCGATTTGCGTGATCCGCAGAGGCCTTTCGGTGGCTGATAGCCCAGTCGTTCAGCTTCCGGACCGAAAAACTCGGCGTCTGGATCGGACTTCTCGGCCAGGCGGCGATAAAGCTCGTAGCAGGCGATGGCGTTGCCGAGCAGGGCAGAGTAGCGCAGCCACTGTTCGCCACGCAGTGGGTTCGCCGTCAGGCCGTTGCTGCCCAGGCGATACATCTCGGAAATTCGCGCTGCCGCATCCTTGTCGCCGCGCAACGCTTTGCCCAGATCCTCGCTGAATCGATCATCGCCGCGCGCCGCGGTAAAGGCGCTGGTGGACAGGCGAACGAAGCGGCTCGACAAGGCGCGCAGGGCGTCGTCGGCGCCGGCGAGGGCGACGCGGGCTTGTGTCTCGTACTTGCTGCCCGGGTAGGTGCGGAGAAATTCCTCGGCGGCACGCCGGATGTCGGCCGGGGCCAGCAGCGTCAGTTGCCGGGCATATGCCTCATCTTCGGCGCTGCGTGCTTCCAGGGCGCCGCGCTGCCGCCCGAGGCGGAAGATGCCGGTCTGTCCGGCGGTGATGTGCGGCCGTTGGGCAAGACGACGGACAATTTCAACTGTGTGCGACGACATCGTTTGCTGCACGCGCTGGCGGGTCAGCTCGAAGATGTCGTTGATCGGTGTTTCGTCGCCGACTTCGTTCAAGGTTCGGACCAGTTCGCGAGTGTAGAAGCTGTTCTGGTTGGGATCGCTCGGCGACAACGAAACCTGCCCGGCGCTGGCTGAAAAAGCGACGAGGCAGCCGGTTGGCGCGCTCGAATAGTTGAACGCGCCGCTCTTTTCCTGTGCTGACAAGCCGTCGCGACAGGCGTCGATGATGGCAATACCGAGACCGGGATAGCGCTGCGGAAAAGTTGTCAGCACGTCGTCCTGCAGGTTGATCGACTTTTCCCTGGCTTTCGGGTCGTCGGTTGCGACCTGTGCCGGCAGCAGGTAGTTGCGTCCTTCGAACTGCATGCCGTGGCCACAGAAATAGATCAGGCCGACCGTCCGCCCATCGTCGGGCAGGGCGCGCAAGCGTTGGCGGAAGCGCTCGAGGCGGTTGGCGAAGGCTGCGCGGTCGAGATCGTTCTCCACCGTGACCGCGAAGCCGTGTCGGCGCAGCGCAGCCTCCAGGTCGCGGCCGTTCTTGCGCGCCGGCCAGATGTTCTTGCCGGCTGGATACGTTCCGCAGCAGACGAGTAGCGCCAGGCGACTTCCCGGCGCCCCTTCGCTGGCAGCGCCGGCCGCCGGCTCGGCCAGGGCGTCGCGCGCGCCAAACGGCTTGCCGGCGAGCAGGAGCGCGAGCAGCGCGCGCCAAGCACGGCCGGCAAACTCGCGTCGGCGGGCCGATTGAAGCTCAGCTTCCGTTGTTGCTGGAGCACTTGTCCTCACCCGGCGATCTCGCACCAGTACTCCTCAGGCGTCCAGACAAACGGTTGAAAATTTGACAAATCGATGGTGTTGCGGCGACCGGCAGCGAATGGCCGCAGGCTGACACGCGCGGCCTTGTGCCGCTGGCCAAGGCCATTCCGGACCTGCGACGCGCAGTATAGCAATTGCGCGGAGTTGGCCGATGCCGGCTGACGTTGCGGCTTGGCCACCGCCGGCAGCCGTGGGTCGCCCGCCGGTCGGCCGTGCGCCGCCTCTTCCAAGCCCGGATGGTCCGCCCGAGCGGCTCTGTACAAGCCGACAAAACGCAGGTTATCATGAGCAATATCAATGGTTCGCGGGGAGAGGGCAGGATGTCGGTCGAGCCGTTCCAAAGCGTATCGACCGGCTGCCAGCGCCGGCGTGTCCGCGGCTTGGTTGTCGCATTGGTGACTGCCGTCACTGTCTTTGCCGCGGCGCTACCGCTGGCGCGCGCGCAGCAGGACGCCGGCCAGATCCTTCGCCAGATTCAGGGTCCGCCGCTGCCGCCGAACCTGCCGGTGCCCGACGTGGACAATCAGTTGCCTGCGTACAAGCCCGAACTGGCCGACGTTCCAGACCTGAAAATGGACATCCGGGGCTTCACGCTGAGCGGGGTTCCGGCCGAGGAGATGGCGCCGATCATCGACCAACTGGCGCGTTTCACTGGCGGGGAGAAGACCTTTCAGGATCTACTCGATGCCGCGGCGACGGTGAAGGCTTATCTCAACGCACGCGGCTACCTGCTGGCGCAGGCCTACATTCCCGAGCAGAAGCTGCGTGACGGCATCGTCGAGATCGTCGTTCTGCTTGGACGGCTGGGTAAGATCGAACTGAACCATGACCAGGCGACGCCGGTGGCGCGCAGCCGGATTCAGGCCTACCTCGATCGTCTGCAACCCGGGCAGACGTTGCGCACCGGCGATCTGGAGCGTGTTCTCTTCCTGATCAACGACCTGCACGGCGTGCGTGCGAGTTCGACGATACGCCCGGGCAGCGAACCGGGAACGGCCGATCTGGTGGTCGATGTTCAGCCCGATGCAATACTCGGCGGGCAGGCGCAGGTGGACGACATGGGGTCGCGCTACACCGGAACGGTTCGTCTGAGCGGCAACGTGGTCGTCGGCTCGCCACTCGGCGTCGGCGACGCCTTGTCGCTACGCGCGATGTACGGGCAGGACCAGGGTATTCGCTTTGGCTCACTCAGCTATGTCGTTCCGGTCGGCAGCGATGGGCTGCGCCTGGGTGTGACGCTGTCCCGCCTGAAGTACACGCTGCTGAGCAAGGAGGGCATCCCACCGGGTTACGGCACGGCGCTCGACGCGCTGGCTTTCGTTCTCTACCCGATTGCCCGCTCGCGCAACTTCAATCTCTTCGTGCAGATCGGCTACGACTACAAGGAGTTTGAAGACAATCCGGACGCTGCCGCGCGCATCGACCGGCGCTCGCGGGCGAGCTTGCTGACGCTCACTGGCGATCTGCGCGACTCGCTGCTCGGCGGTGGAATCAACAGTTTCTCGCTCGGTTATACCTACGGCACGCTGGACAATCGGAATGCGGCGGTCGGCACGCCGGTCGGTCATTTCCGCAAGATCAACCCCTATTTCTCCCGCCTGCACGCGCTGGGCGATTCCGGCTTTCTCGTCTTCCTGCGCTACTCGGGCCAATTCACGCGCGATCGCCTCGACAGCAGCGAAAAGTTCAGCCTCGGCGGGCCAAGCGCGGTGCGCGCCTTCGCCGTCGGCGAAGCGCCAGGCGATGAAGCGCACTTGGCGGCGCTCGAATTGCGCTATGCGCTGCCCAACTGGGGCGGCAAGATACCGGGTTCGCTGGTCGGCTCGGTTTTTGTCGACTGGGGGCGTTCGACCCTCGACAGGAATCCGCCGCTACCGGCCAGCAACACCGAGAACACGCGAACGCTATCCGGCTACGGTGTCGGACTCAACTGGGCGACGGCGAGGACGTGGTCGGCGCAGGGCAGCCTGGCCTGGCGCGCCAAGGGCGATCTGGTCAATGACAAGCTCGATCGCCGGCCGCGCGCGTACGTGCAGATCAGCCGCTCCTTCTAAGTCTGAGGTCGGCGAATGTCTCGGGATGAGGCGATCCCGGTATCGCGACAGGCGCCACGAAGGCGCGACATGCAGCAAGACGACCTGGGGAGGTCCATGACCAAGCAAACGCAGTACCCGCAGCGCGCGCAGCCATTCGCGGCGAACGCCGCAATCTGCCGAGAGCAGGCACCGTCGAGCAGCGCGCTGCACCCGCTGGCCTGGGCGATTCTCCTCGCCTTCGCCGGCAGTGCGCTGGCGTTGCCGAGTGATCCGCTGCTGGTCGCCGGGCAGGCGACGGTCAGCCGCAGTGGCCCGGCAGCACTGTTGGTCAATCAGAGTAGCGCGAAGGCGGCGCTCGACTGGCGCAGCTTCAACGTTGCGGCAAACGAATCGGTGCGCTTCAATCAGCCGTCGGCGAGCGCACTGACCGTCAACCGCGTCACCGGCAACGACCCGTCGCAGATTCTCGGGCAGATCAGCGCCCCGGGTTCGGTCTTCCTGATCAATCCGGCCGGCGTCTACTTCGGCGCGTCGGCCGTCGTCCACGTTGGCAACCTGATTGCCGGGACGCTGAGCGCCAATCCGCGCGAGCTGCTCGACGGACGCCTGAGCTTCAGCAGCGCGCCAGGTGCAGTGGCGGTCGTGCGTAACGATGGGCGAATCGAGACGCCAGTCGGCGGCAGCGTCTCGTTACTCGGCACGCAGGTGATCAACGCCGGATCGATCAGCACGCCCGGTGGCACAACCGGCCTGATCGCCGGCGAGCGGATCGTTGTCGATTTCCACGGCGATGGCCTGGTCCGCTACCAGGTCGATGCGGCGGCAGCGCGCGCGCTGGTACACCATCAGGGACGCATCGAGGCCGACGGCGGACGCGTCGCGCTGCAGGCGAGCGCGCGCGAAGCGCTGGTCGACACGGTCCTCAACGTCGACGGAATCGTCCGCGCGCGCGGCGCTCGTCTGCGCAATGGCGAAATCTTCCTCGACGCTGGCGCCAGCGGCGTGCTCAGCGTCAGCGGCCAGCTCGACGCCGCTGGCGCCGAGCCGGGCGCATCGGGCGGGCAGGTCAGCGTCCTCGGCGAGAAGGTCGGTCTGTTCGCCGGCGCGCGGATAGACGCCTCGGGCGATACGGGTGGGGGGCGCGTTCTGGTCGGCGGCGACTACCAGGGCCAAGGCGGACAGCGCAATGCGCGACAGACTTACGTCGGTCCGGACGTGCGCATTGTTGCCGACGCGCTGGTCAGCGGCGACGGCGGCCGAGCGATTGTCTGGGCGGACGACTGGACGCGCTTCTCGGGAGCGATCTCGGCCAGAGGCGGCGAACGCAGAGGCGACGGCGGTTTCGTCGAGGTCTCCGGCAAGAACCGGCTGCACTTCGACGGACGCGTGGACACCTCGGCGGCGCACGGAAGGGGAGGGTCGCTGCTGCTCGACCCGAGCGATCTGTATGTCGGCGGAGCGCAACAGCCGGGCGAGACCAGCCTGACGGTCAACCCCTTCGTCGCGCTGGATCCGGCCGATCCCGCCGCGCTGGCCGGCTACTTCGTTTCTACCGCCAGCTTCAGCTCGGATACCCGCTATACCTTGCAGGCTTCGCGCAACATCTACTTGCGCGAGAACGTGTCGTTCGGCACGAGCGGTACGGGGTCGCCGGCCAGCTCGGTCACGATCACTGCCGGAAACCAGATCGACGCCGGCGGTTTTCGCCTGGCGACCGCCGGCGGCGCGCTGACGTTGAGCGCGGCGGCGGTCGTTGCGCCGGGCGTCGTCGATCTCGCTGGCGGAACGCTGACCATCAATCTGAGCAGCCCGGACGGATCGCTGATCCAGGGATCGCCGCTGCACACAGCGTCTTTGGTCAAGGAAGGTCCGGGTCGGCTCGCCTTTTCGGCGTCGAATCTCCTGCTCTCGGGCGGGCCAAATGGCAGCGACCTGACGGTCAATGGCGGGACGGTGGACCTCAATGCGACCACACAGAGCATAGGTCGCCTGCTCGGAACGGGAAGCGTCGCGCTCGCCGGGGGAAGCCTGAGCGTGAACGTTCCCGCCGGCCCGCTGGCTACCTTCGGCGGTCGGATCGCGGGGGCGGGAACGCTGAGCAAGAGCGGGGCTGGGCGACTGCTCCTGAGTGGCGCGGACAGTGTCCTCGGCGGCACCACGATCGACGCCGGCACACTCGAAATGAGCGGCGCAAACGGTGCAACGGGCGCGACGCAGATCAACGGCGGGACGCTGAAAGTGAGCGGCGCGGGAAGCCTGGGTGCCGGCTCGGTCGTCACCCTGGCGAGCGGCGTCGGTGCCGAAGTCGACATTTCCGCGGCGAGCCAGAATCAGGAGATTGCCGGCTTGAGCGGGGGTGCGGCGAGTGGTGCACCGAGCAGCGCCGGCAAGGTCGTTCTCGGCGAGCGTACGCTGACCGTTCGCGTACCCGAGGGCTCCGCGCTCGATTTCGCGGGGACGATCAGCGGCGGCAGCAACGGCAGCCTGAGCAAGGACGGGGCCGGCACGCTGAGGCTGCAGGGCGCGAATGCGTATCGCGGAACGACGCGGGTGAGCGACGGGATACTCGCGCTGACCCGATCCGATGCGCTGCATGCGAACTCGGCGCTGGTCGTCGACGGTGGCGCGCTTGAACTCGCCGGAGCATTCACCCTGAACACGCTGGCCGGCGGCTTCTCGTTGCGCGGCGACGGGGCCGGTGTGGGCGCGCTGCGCTTGGCTGCGGCGGGTAGCGCGGCCTATTTCGGTGCCATTACGCTGAGCGGATCGACGCGCATCGGCGTCAGCTCCGGCGGAACGCTCGAGCTGGGCGGAGCGATCGCTCAGGACGTCGGGGCGGCTGCCTACGTTCTGAGCAAGACGGGTACGGGAAGGCTGAAGCTCTCCGGGCCGACCAAGGACTACCGTGGCGGGACCGAACTGATCGAGGGTTCGCTACTCACCGCAGCCGCCGATGTACTGCCATCCGATGGCCGCCTCAGCCTGACGGGTGCAGCGGCGCTGCTCGATCTTGACGGGAAGAGACAGCATGTCGGCACACTGAGCGGCGTGCCTGGCGCGCAGGTCAATCTGGGCACGAGCGGATGGCTGTACGTCAACCAGGCGGACGATGCCGTCTTTGCCGGTACGCTGGCGGGCAGCGGCGGCAATCTGAGCAAACTCGGCAACGGCCGGCTCACGCTGACTCAGGCCAACACCTATGACGGGACGACGACGGTCAGCCAGGGCGTGCTCGCGCTGACCCAGGCGAATTCGCTCGACGCGCAGTCCCGCCTGGTCGTCGCGAGCGGCAGCGTGGACCTTGCCGGTTCCTTTACGCTCAATACCCTGAACGGCGGTCTATCGCTGGCCGGCAACGGCTACCAGGGCAGGGGCGCCTTGACCGTCGGTCTCGGGCCAGGTGGGGCGCCGCATCAGGCGGCGTATGATGGGCCGGTCACGCTGCAGGCCAACGCGTCGCTCGGTGGCGACGGCAGCGCTGACACGCTGACCTTGCGCGGCGACATTTCGGCCAGCCCGAGTAATGCCGGCTACAAGCTGACCAAGCTGGGCCCGGCGACGCTCGTCCTGGCCGGCGCAGCGAGCAATTTCCGGGGCGGCAGCGTGGTCGACGCGGGTATCGTCCGCGTCGCCAGTGCGCGCGCGCTGGGCAGCGGTTCGGCCGAAGTCAAGCCGGGTGCCAGCCTGCAGATCGACGACGTGACGCTGCTCCTCTCCGGCGCGACGAGCAAGCTGACGCTGGCTGGCAGCGGCCCGGATGGCGCGGGCGCCTTGCGCGCTTCCGGCGCGGCGGCTTACCACGGGGCGCTCGTCCTCGGCGCGGACACGCAGATCGGCGTCGCCGCTGCGGACGCCACGCTCAGTTTGAACGGGGGAATCGCCAGCACGCCGTACGGCTTGCGCAAGCTGGGTGACGGTACTTTGCTGCTGGGCGGCCAGGCCAAGGGCTACGCCGGGGGCACGGTGGTCGCACAGGGCATGCTCTCGGTTGCCGATTGGCGCTCGCTCGGTGTCGGAGGAACGGTCGAGGTGCTCGCCGGGGCCGTTCTGCAGCTTGACAACGTGGCTTTGGCAGCGAGCCGCAACCCGCAGATCCAGATCGCCGGGCAGGGCGCGAGCGGCAGCGGCGCGCTGATCGGCCGGGCGAACGCGAGCTACGATGGCCGGGTCGTTCTCGCCACGGATGCCGGAATCGGTGTGCCCGAGGCGAATCATCGACTGACGCTGAGCGGGGCGATCGATCAACTTGCCGGCGGCGATCGCGCGCTCAGCAAGTTGGGCGCCGGAAGCTTGCGACTGGCCGGTCCGCAGAAGACTTATCAAGGTGGCACATTCATTGTCGACGGCACGCTGGAGACCGGCGCGGACGACGTTCTGCCGGCGCAGCGCGCGCTGACGCTGAGCACGGGGAGCGCCGTGCTCGATCTGCAGGGGCGTGATCAAAGCATCGGCACGCTGACGGCGAGCGAACCGGCGGCACGAATCTGGCTGAATGGCGGTACGCTGACCGTCGACCAGGAAGTGCCGACGACTTTCGCCGGGCAGATCGGCGAGAACTCGCAGGTCTCGCCGCTTACCCAGGGCCGCCTGATCAAGACCGGCACCGGCCAATTGACCCTCACCGGCGACAACCGCTACGCCGGTGGCACGCACCTCGCGGCCGGTGTTCTGAGCGCCGCGCATGGTCACGCGCTGGGCAGCGGAGCGGTGAACGTCGCTGCCGGCGCAACGCTCGACATCCACGATGTAACGCTGGCGCTCGCTCCGACAGCGGAACTGCGGCTCGCCGGAGTCGGCGCCGGCGGTACGGTGCTGGCAGCCGGTGCGCTGACCGGCAGCGGGACGCATGCGGCCTATCATGGCCCGCTGTTCCTGGCCAGCGACGCGCGCATCAATGTGCCGCAGGCCGACGATACGCTGACGCTGAAAGGGGCGATTGCCGGCGCTCCGGCAGCGGCGTTGAGCAAGGTCGGGGCGGGACAGTTGTTCGTCGAGGCGAGGGGCTCCTACACCGGCAGGACGATCATCGAGCAAGGCGTTCTGATCGCCCAGACGAGCGACCGCGTACTCGGCTCCGGCGCCGTCGAGGTCAAGACCGGTGGCACGCTGCGCGTCAACAACATCCTGCTCGGCAACGAGGTCAGTCTGCTTGGCGGCAGCTTGCTGGTGAATGGTGCGGCGATCATCGACGGCGCCTTGAACCTGGCGCAGAGCACCACGCTGTCGGTGCCCACCGACGCTTCGCTCGAAATCCGCCGCACGCTGCTCGGCGGCGGTGACGACCAGTCGCTGACCATCGACGGCGGCGGTACGCTGAAGCTTTTCGGTGGCGCGCGCAACCTCGGCAGCCTGACTTTGCAAGCGGTGAGCACACTCGATCTCGGGTCGGCGCAGACGGTATCGACGGTCGGCGGGCAAACCTACCTGGGAATCGTCCGCGCCGACTCGGCGACGCTGACGAGCCGCAGCGGAAGCGGGGCGATGAGCCTGGACAATGCAGCCAATCAGTTGCGCGGAAGCTTCAGCGTAAGCGGTGGAACGACTCATCTGACGACAGCTTCGCCTGCGCTGTCGGTCGCCCTGGTTGCCGGCGCGACGCAGGTGCACGCAAGCAACGGATCTCTCGTGCTCTCCGGAACGGCCGACAGCTTGCGCGCGAGCAGTACCGACACGCTGGTCAGCAGCGTCGCGACGCTCGGCGACAGCGAACTCACGGCCGTGGCGGCAGCCAGCAACCGCGGCGCGATCGGCGGCGATCTGACGATCGACGCCGGCGGCGCCATCGGCAGCAGCGGCAATGTCGCTGGCCAGGCGCGGC
The DNA here is from genome assembly GCF_029255125.1 of Accumulibacter sp. GTDB lineage: Bacteria > Pseudomonadota > Gammaproteobacteria > Burkholderiales > Rhodocyclaceae > Accumulibacter. Next base: position 23,913 of record NZ_JAPUVR010000063.1, read on the forward strand.
TGCTCAGCCGGGGCGGCGGCGCCATCACGCATGCTGCTGCCGTTGGGCAGCGGCTGAGCAGCGATACGACTGGCGACACGACGCTCGCAGGAAGCCTCGGCGAGTTGCAGGTCGAGCGGACGGCGCAACTGGTCTTCGGGCCAGGTACGACGCACATCCAGAACGCTGCGCGCATCGAACTGGCGACTGGCGCCGTCAGCCAGGCGGCCGCGTTGACCGTGGGCGGATCGCTGAGCCTGCGCGCACCCGGCCAGAACGTCCAGCTTGCCGACCGGGAGAACGACTTTGCCCACCTCGACATCACGGCCGCGACGACGCGCGTCGTCGATCGGAATACGCTGGCGGTGCAGATGCAGACGGGTGATACCCACCTGCAGGTGCTCGCCGGCAGCCTCGAACTCGCCGGCAGCGCGAGCAATCTGGTCGTCGCCAGCGCGGGCCCGGTCAGCCAGTCGGCGCCGCTGAACGTCCCCGGAGTCGTGACGATCAGCGCACCCGGGCAAAGCGTGCTGCTCGACTTGCCGGCGAACGACTTCGGTCGCGTCGACATCAGCGCGGGAACGACGCGCATTGTCGACCGGGACACGCTGGCCGCACAACTGCAAAGCGGCGAGACGACGATCGATCTGCTCGCCGGCGATCTGCAACTGGCCGGCAGCGCGGCGCGCCTGATCGCCAACAGCGTCGGTGGCGCGCTCACCAGTCTGACCGCGGTGCTCGCCGGCGATGCCGTATTGACCAGTGGCACGGGTGGCGCAATCAGCCACGCGGGGAGCGTCCGCGGTCGGCTGAGCACCGACACGACCGGCAACACGACGCTCGCCGGAGACTTTGGCAGCCTGCTGGTCAGACGCAGCGCGCAGCTCAGCTTCGGGCCGGGACCGACGCGCATCGAGGACTCGGCCGAGATCGTCGGGGTGGGCGGGGCGATCAGCCAAACGGCCGCGTTGTCCGTTGCCGGCGGTCCCTTGACGATTCGCGCCGTCGGGCAGAACGTCGAGCTGGACCATCGCGAGAACGATTTCCAGCGCATCGAGATTGTCGCCGGGACAACGTCGATCACCGATCGCAACGGCTTCCAGGCGACGCTGCAGACCGGCAACACGACGCTGCGGGCGCTCGCCGGTGCGCTCGACCTGGCCGGCGTGGCGAGCACGCTCGTGGCGCGCAGCGAGGGATCGGCCGGCGATCTGACGAGCCGCGTCGCGACGACCGGCGACACCACCTTGAGCACCGGCGGTGGTGCGATCGTCCATGCGGCCGATGTCGGCGGGCGCTTGACGACCAGCACGCCAGGTCAGACGACGATTGCCGGAACGCTCGATGCGTTGTCGGTCGTTCAGTCCGGCGGGATGATTTTCGGCCGAACCGTGGTCAATAAGGAAGCGACGATCAGCGTCGCCGGTCCGCTGACGCAGACGGCCGGGCTGCAGGTCAGCCAGGCAACGACGATCGATGCGGCTGGGTACAGCGTCGCGCTGGGCAGCGCCGACAACCGCTTCATCGGCGGTTTGCGGCTGATCGCCGGGGAGAGCGAAGTGCGGACCGGTGGCGCGCTGACGGTGCTGCTCGACACCGGCAGCACGCAGCTCGCAGCCGAACGCCTGCAGCTTGCCGGCCGGATGCGCGTGCAGCCGGCGCTGCGCTCGCGTCTGATCAGCGCAACGACGGTCGAGCTCGGCCAGCTCTCTCTGGAGGGTGCCGGGGTCGTAGACCTTGTCGCGAACCAGGCGGAAATGCCGGCGTTCCTGGTTCCCAAGGTCTCCGTGCAGGATGCCAGCGGGCGGCCGGCGCCGCTCGCGGTCTACGGTAGCAGCATCTACCAGACGGCTGGCAGCGTGCTGCAGAGTGCGCCCGAGGTGAGCCTCAACCTCGTCGCCCGACGTGCGTCGATCGACCTGACCGCCGGCGCCAGCGCCGCCAGCGTGCTGGCCGGGCAGGAGCCGCTGGGCAAGAGCGGGCCAGGCGGGCTGATCGAGGTCTATTCATCGCCGCAGGAGAGGCTCGCGCCGGCGCATCCGAATGGTCTGACCAATCGCCTGCAAGGCCCGCTTTCGGCGGTTAGCGAAGTCGATGCCACGCAGTCAAGCAACCGGAAGAGCGTCGTCGCCATCGCCTCGGATAGCCTCTCGATCGCCACGACGCCAGTGCCAGCGCTCGACGCCGATACGGTTCTGCTGCTCGCACGGACGATTCACGGCGGTGGCGGCAAGATTCAGACGCACGTCGGGGCAAGCCAACTGCGCGACGGGCGAAACATCGCCACCGACCCCGAACAACGCGACGACAACGCGTTCTCTATACTGCCGTCGATTTTCGTGATCGCCGATGTCAACGCCACTCCACCGGTCGGCAGCCCGCGCGGTTTCTACTTCGGCGACCTTGGATCGCCGATCTCGCTCAGCTTTGGCGCCGTCGGCGGAGTAGCCAACAACAGTTCGCTGCAGACGATCGCCGCCGACCCGTTCAAGCAGGACGCGTCGAGTGGCGATGTCCCGATCTACTTCGCCACGACCGCTCCCGGCGGAGTCGACCCGGCTGGCGTCGTCGCCCGCCGCCTGGTCTATCCGTCATCGCTTGCGCCGACGGCCGTTCGTCAGGTCATCATCGACGGCTTCAGAATCGAGGATACGTCGGCCTACGGCGCAGTCCAGTCCGGCCTTGCCGAGGTGCTGAACCAGGTGCGTCGGGAGCAGTTGGAGAGCGGCTACTCGAATGAGAACGTCGCCGCCCAATTGCGCAAGGGCGTGATCACTGAAACGCGTGTCGGGCAGGCGGCGGTGAATCGCTTCCAGGGCGTGTCTGGCGTGCCGAGCTGCGTCGGCTTGGCGATCGATGAGCAACTCGCCTGCGCCCAGCCGCCCGGAGGCAGCCAGCCGTGACGAGCAGCGGGCGCCAGATCGCCGTCCGCGCCCGTGCGGCAGGCGATCGTCGAGTGGATGGCCGGCGTCGGTTCGTACCGCTCCGGACGAAGTCAGCCCGCGCCTGTCAGTCGGTGGACGCCTGTTGCCGGACGCGCGAAGCGTGCGCCAGATCCGGCGATCGGCGGCGAATTCTTGTTGCTAGGCTCGCGTCGGGCGGCACGCGGCAGTGCGGCTAGGCCTCGCTCGGATAGCGTGCAAACGGGGTTTCCCGTTCACACGAAGTTGCCTATCGGCTCTGCGCGCTGCTTGCCAAGTCGGATATTTTCTTGACCCGCTTGCGTCTTTCGGGTCAGCGTTCGCGCCCGGCCTCTTGCCAAGCCTTCTGGACGGGAGACAACAAATACTCCATCACGGTACGTTGTCCCTGCTGGATCTCTGCGATGACCTGCATGCCGGGTGTCAGGCGCAGGCGGTTGCCATCGGTTTCAAGGTGTTGCGCATCCAGTCGAAGCAATGCCTTGTAGCGCAGGCCGGCGGTGCCATCGGACAGATCGCTGGCTGATCCTGCCGACTTGCCTGGCGGATCGGCGGCATCGGGTCCGACATGCAGGACGGTGCCATCGATCATGCCGTACTTCTGGAAGGGATAGGAAACCAGTTTGAGTTTGACCCGCTGGTCGACATGAACGAAGCCGACATCTTCATTCCTGACCAGCACTTCGGCCTGCAGCGGTTGATCATGCGGGACGAGCGACATGAGGACGCTTCCCGGCGAAACGACCGTTCCTACCGTATGCGTCGCCAGGTCCTTGATGACACCTCGCTCGGGGGCGCGCAGGGCGAGCAGGCCCGCCTTGTGTTCGATCTTTGCCCGCTCCTCGGTGAGCTTTCTGAACTGCGATTCGGCTTCGACCCGCTCGTTGTGCAACTCGCTGCGGTAGTTTGACGTGATCTGCGCCAGCTTCTTCTCGCTGGCGGCGATGGTCGCCTTGAGACTCGCTACGGTGGACTCCTGGGCACGCATGTCCTGTTCTTTCTCGATGCGGTCACGCTGCTTCTCGTCGACCGCCAGCGTGCTGTAGAAGCCGTCCTGGCCCAGTTTCTCGAAAGCGGCGGCGCTCTTGCGGTAAGTGGGTACCGTGTCCCGCAGCTTGCGTGCCAGCTCTTCCGACGCCTGCAAGTCGTGCCGGGTCTTGGCGAGAATGGCCTGTTCCTGGGCCAGTGCATCCTGATAGGCCTGCCGATGCGCTGCGTATTGGTTGGCGACCTGGGCGTAGATTTCCGGCGCATCGGCCGCTTCGCGGCGCATCGGCAACCCGGCGAGTTCAGCGTCGATGCGCCGCAGTTGCAGGCGCTTGAGTTCGTGCTCGTGGCGCAGCGTGCGCGCGTCGGCTTCGGTCAGCTTGGCGTCCATGCGCATCAGGATCTGACCGGCTTCTACCGACTGACCTTCGCGAATCAATATCTCCTGAACGATGCCGGCCTCCGCCGGCTGGACAATCTTCACGTAGGTCTGCGGCACCAGCCGCCCCTCGGCCGAGGCGACGATATCGAGTTTTCCGAAGGTCGCCCAAACGAGCAGGATGGCGAAGAGGGCGGCCACGCAGTAGAGGACCGTGCGCGGTAATCGTGCCGGCGGGCTCTCCTGGATGGACAGCAGGCCGGGAGCAAAATCGAGCACGTCGCTCGACAGCGGTTTTACCGCTGAGCGCATCCGACCGGCCTCAGTGTGTGGTCGGCGGCGCGGCCGGCGGCCATTCGCGTAGCGTCATCGCGCCGGTCCTGGTGGGGTCGGGCAGCAGGGCCGAGACCTTCCTGCCGGCGAACATCGTCTTGCGCAGTTCGTCGAGCGTTTCCTCCAACTGTCCGAAGGGGGCGACGGCATCGATGATCCACACGTGCTCGCCACATTTCCATTCGTGCGGCGCGATCCTGGGCTGAATGGAACGTAGTCGGGCGTCGACCTGATCATTGACCAAAGCCCAGGTGACAAAGGCGTAGGGCAGCCCACGCTGGGTGTAGAGTCGGCATTGGTCGAGCACGATGGGCGGCAGGACCGCCCAGTCGGTATCGCCGAGGAACATGAATTTCTTTACCGGATCGCGCGCATAAAGCCACAGCGCTGGGCCGAGTATCGGCAGTTTGGCGAGCGACTCGCGCGCCTGTTCGAGCGCTGCGAGCGCGGTTTCGGTTGTCTTGTCGGTCATGGTCATTCTCGGTGGTCGGTTTCAGGCGAGACGGTAGGCGCAGACGGTGGCATCGAAGCGGTGGCCGACGGCCTGTGCCTGACTGCCGAAGTGGGGATCCTTCAAGGTCTCCTGGGCGATGGCGAGCGAGATGGCGGATTCGCTGCCGAGGGCGTAGCGGGTCGCCAATTCGCCGCCCAAGGCAGCCGATGCGCTGCGGCTCAGGTGCGCGTCGAGCAGGCCGTTCATCAGGCGCCATTGCGACAACTTCGGGTTGGCCGTGCGCGCGGCGTCGAACTGCTGAACCAATGCCTTGAAGTCGTAGGTGTCGACCTGCCAGCCGGTGGGCCGGGTTTGCGCGAAGCCGAAGTACGGCACCGCCTCGACGACCTGCACCCGGTCCACGCTCTGGTTGCCGGTGGAGGCGTACCAGTCCTTGAGTGTGATCTGGTGGCTGCCACCGGTGCCAAGAACGAGATCAGAGCCGGTCTTCTTGAAGACGAGGTCGCTTTCTTCGATGCCGCCACCGAGCGACAAGGTGTTCGCGGCGCCGAGGCTGGGCAGGACGATGTCACGACCGTCGCCCCAGTTGAAGGCCATGATGTTCTTGCCCCCACCGGCCTGGATCGTGTCGTCGTGCCTGCCGCCGGCGATGAAATCGTTCCCCGCACCGGCTTCGATCTGATCGTTCTGGGTGCCGCCAAAAAGGGCATTGTTGCCCCCCAGGTCGCGCAGGGTGTCGCGACCATTCGATCCGGCCAGGACGTCGAGGCCGCAGCCGCCGTCGAGCGTATCGTTGCCGCTGCCACCCTGCAGGTAGTCGTTGCCGCCTTTGCCCTGAACCGTGTCGCCACCGGAACATGCATAGACGATATCGTTGCCGCTCCCTGAGCGGATCAGGTTCTGACGCGGGCCAGCGACGATGATGTCGTCGTCGCGGCCGGTCGTGAGGGTGCTCGTCCACGGGGTGCCGTAGGTGAAGCGCGTTTTTATCCGCAGATCGTCGAGTGTCTTGAGGCTGCCGTCGGCAAACTGAAATTTTTCGATGGGCGAGGTGATCTGACCGCGGCGATCGACGGTGACGGTGAAGTCGAAACCCTGATCGGCCTGTTCGCAGCCGCCGGCATTCAATATCCGTAGCTGCGCGGTATGGACGCCGTTGGTCTCGGTGATGCGCAAAGCGACGTTATCGAGAGAAAGCCCGGTGGCGAAGCGCACGGTATCGGTGCCGGAAACGTCGTCGATCGTGTCGAGCCCGTCGCCGAGCTTGAGGAGATAGGTGTCGTTCCCGCTGCCGCCGATCAGAACGTCGTTGCCTTGGTCACCCTCGAGCGTGTCGTTGCCGCCACCGCCCGCGAGGGCGTTGTTACCGGCATTGCCGGTGAGCGTATTGTCGGCGGCATTGCCGCTCGCATCGAGATTGCCGTTGCCGGTCAGGATGAGGTTCTCGACGTGTTCCGGCAGCACGTAAGCGACGCTGGCGTAGATCGTGTCGATTCCGTCATCGAACGCCTCGGTGACCGTATCGCCGGCATTGTCGACGAAGTAGTCGTCGTTGCCTGCGCCGCCGGCCATGCTGTCGGCACCGGTGGCGCCGTTGATGAGGTTCCGGCCGCTGTTGCCGATCAGTGTATTGGCGAGTTCGTTGCCGGTGGCGTCGAGGTCGGCCGAGCCGGTCAGCGTCAAGTTTTCGACATGGGCGGACAGCGTATGGCTCACGTTGGCGAATACCGTGTCGCTGCCTTCCTGCGCGTTTTCGGTCACGGAATCCAGGGCATGGTCAACGCGGTAGGTGTCGTCTCCGTTGCCGCCGAACATTGCGTCGGCGCCAAGACCGCCATCGAGGCGATTGCTGCCGCCGTTGCCGATGAGGGTGTTGTCCAGCGCGTTGCCCGTTGCGTCGATCGCCGCGTCGCCGGCCAGCGTCAGGTTTTCGACGTGTTCCGGCAGGACGAAGCTGAGTGCGGCGAGCACGGAATCCGTACCTTCGGCAAAGAACTCGCGCACCATGTCGCCCAGGTCATCGACGAGGTAGGTGTCGTCGCCGGCGCCGCCCAGTAGCGCATCGGCACCGGCCCGGCCGTCAAGCCGGTTGGCACCGGTGTTGCCGGTCAGGACATTGCTCAAGTCGTTGCCCGTGGCGCTGAGGTCGTCGCTTCCCGTCAGGGTGAGGTGCTCGAGGTTGGCCGACAGGGTGTAGCTTACGCTGGCGAATACCGCATCGGTTCCGGCATCCGCCGCTTCGCTCAGGCTATCGCCGGCGTTGTCGACGAGATAGCTGTCGTCTCCCGCGCCGCCGATCAGCGTATCCGCCCCTGAGCCGCCGTCGAGTGTGTTGTTGCCGGCGTTACCGACGATCAGGTTATCGAGTTCGTTGCCAGTTCCATTGAGGTCGCTGGTCGTGTTCAGGGTGAGGTTTTCGAGGTTCGCGCCGAGGTGGTAATCGATCGCGCTGAGCACGGTATCGATTCCTTCGGCGGCGTTTTCGCTCACGCTGTCGCCCGTTTGGTCGACGACGTAGGTGTCGTTGCCGCGTCCGCCGGCGAGCAGATCGGCGCCGGCACCGCCGTCGAGGCGGTTGTCGCCGGCGTTGCCGGTCAGGTGGTTGTCGAGTTCGTTGCCGGTGGCGTCGATCGCGTCGTTGCCGGTCAGGATCAGGTGTTCGAGGTGCGCGGCCAAGGCGTAGCTGACGCTGGCCTTGACCGTGTCGCTGCCTTCGTCGGCCTGTTCGAGCAGCGTGTCGCCGGCGTTGTCGACGCGGTAGGTGTCGTCTCCCGCGCCGCCGATCAGCGTGTCGGTACCCAGCGCACCGTCGAGCGTGTCGTTGCCGGCATCACCCGTCAGCGTGTTGTTGCCGCGATTGCCGACGAGAACGTTGCTCGCCTGGTTGCCGTGCCCGGTGAGGTTCGCCGACCCGGCGAGGCTCAGGTTTTCGAGGTGGGCACCGAGGGTGTAGTCGTCGAGCGTGGTGCGGACGCTGTCCTGGCCTTCGTTCGCCCATTCGGTCACCGTGTCGGACGCGTCGTCGACGACGTAGGTGTCGTCGTCGGCGCCGCCGATCAGGGTGTCGCTGCCCGCGCCGCCGTCGAGCAGGTCCTTGCCTTTGCCGCCGTCCAGGCGATCATTGTCCTGCAGGCCGTAGAGTTCGTCGTCGCCATCGCGACCGAACAGGGCGTCGTTGCCGGATTCGCCGTAGACCTGGTCGTTGCCGTCATCGCCGGAGAGGACGTCGTTGCCCCAGCCGCCGGAGATCAGATCGTTGCCAGCGCCGGCAAAGACCACGTCGTTACCCCCCTCGGCAAAGATGGCGTCGTGTCCGTCGCCACCAAAGGCGAGGTCGTTGCCCAGACCGGTGTACAGGGCGTCGTTGCCGGCTCCGCCCATGACGAGGTCGTTGTCGGCGCCCGAGTAGATCAGGTCGTTGCCGTCGCCACCGTCGAGGATGTCGTTGCCACCATCCTCGAAAACGACATCGTCGCCACCCAGTCCTTTGACGAGGTTGTTGCCGTTCTTGCCGAGAATGAGATCCTTGCCCTCGCTGCCGATGATTTCCTCGCCGTTTGGCGAGAAGGGCGGGGGGTTGGCGGTCGGCGTCGTACCGTCGCCTTGCGGCACTTGCGTTTGCTGGCTGTAGGCGAGCGTCACGTCGGCGATCGCCAGTGTGCTGCCATCCGCCTTGGTCACTTGCCCCAGGCCGTGTACCGTCTGTCCATTGATGACCTGGAAGTGAGCGTCGCTGGTCAGATCGACGGCGGTGATCCCCATGGCGCTCAGGCTGCGGAATTCGCCGGGGTCGGTGACGCCGTTCTAATTGACGTCCTGCCAGACACCGAACTTCGCCCACTTGTTGTCGGCGGCGTCGAAGCGCCGGTTGTTGTTGCTGTCAAACGCTTGCAAGCCTTCGAGGTCGGTCTGCGCGCCTGGCTGGTAGCGGGCGAAGCTGATCTCGCCCGCCTGGTCGATCCGGCCATCGCCATCGATGTCGTAGGCGAGCAGGCCATCGTCCTTGCCCACCCAGGAGGTGCGGCGCTTCCAGCCGTCGCCATTGACGTCGAAGAAGACATTGGTGTCATCGACATTGAC
>NZ_JAPUVR010000064.1 GCF_029255125.1 Accumulibacter sp.
CAGTTCCATCACTTCAAGATGCGCCGTCGCGCTCGCCGGCTGCTGCTGCAAGAGGTAGTCGGCGAGCGCTGTGTCGGTCATCGGCGCGCCGAGCGGCCAGGTGGTGAGCGACAGGCGGCCCAGCGGATCGAAGAAGTGGTGCCGGCCGGCCGGCAGCAGGCGCTCGAAATCGGCGTCCCGGAACAGGGCGCCTTGCTCGCTTTTCTTGACGACGAATCTTTTCAACATGGTCTTGTTCCTCCGAGTGACTCCGGGTGGTGCGGCTTGTTCGTTTGCCGGCGAGCGCCGGTCTGGCGGGCAGCGTGGTCGGCCCCGACGGGGCAGCACTCGCCCGGCAGCGCGGAACTCGGCGGCCGCCCGCGCTCGTGCGCCGACGGCGTCGTTCTCCTGGCTACCGGCCGCAGTGCGCTGCCGCCGAGGCGGACGACGAAGCTGGCCAGACCGACGGCGGCTGCTTGCGCTGGCCGCAACCGGCGGGTACTGCCTTTTGTTGCTTCTGGAGCGGGATTCGAACCCGCGACACGCCGCTTGCGCGGTTGCTCTACCCGATTGAGCTATCCAATCGTGGCGATCCGGGAATCGAACCCGGCAAGCCCCCGACGGGCTCGCCGTTGCTCGCGCTTGTGCTGCTGCGGCATGCGGCGGGACAACAGACCGAAGTCCGGCCCCGGCGCACCGGCGGGAGGGTGATCCCCGACCCGTGGGCAGTGCAGCGAGGGTGCGAGCCAGCAAAGCTTAGCGAAAGCTGTGCCAGCCCCTTGCCGGTTGCGGCCGGAGCGAGCAGAGGAGGGAGCAGGAAGGCGTAGAAAGGGGGAAGGGCGGGTAAAAGCGCGGCTGAAGGGCGCGCTGAAGGGGCTCGCACGCTCGCGCGGCTTCCCCGCCGGCCGCTTGGTCTCGCCTTTCTCAGCCAGAAACTGGACGCCAGGCTAGGATGCTAGCGTGCAGGATAAGACGTACAGCGAGCCGCGGTCGGCGAACGCTCCCGCACCCGCTCGGCACGAAGCGCCAGCGGTATCAGCCGAGGCGCTTCATTCCCAGCTTGAGCATGATGCTTTCTGCCGGACAGAAGCCGGTGAAGCCGCTCTGCAGCAGGTTGGCGCCGACGAAGGCGGTGAACCAGAGGAAATGGCGCGAGACGAAGAGCGGGCTTTCGACGATGCCGAGGGCGAGCGAAATGAGGACGAAACTGCCTGCCATGATGCGTATGGCGCGATCGGTGGTCATGTGCTGTGCTCCTTGCGGAAAGCGGCGTAGTAGAGAACCGGGATGACGATCAGCGTGAGCAGCGTGGAAACCAGGATGCCGAAGATCAGGCTGATCGCCAGGCCGTTGAAGATCGGGTCGTCGAGGATGAAGAGCGCGCCGAGGATGGCGGCCAGCGCGGTGAGCGCGATCGGTTTGGCGCGCACCGCGGCCGACTGAACGATCGCTTCGGCGAAGTCGACTCCCTCGCCGGTCTGCTGCCGGATGAAGTCGACGAGGAGGATCGAGTTGCGCACGATGATGCCGGCGAGCGCGATCATGCCGATCATCGAAGTCGCTGTGAACTGGCTGCCGAGCAGCGCGTGTCCGGGCATGACGCCGATGATCGTCAGCGGGATCGGCGCCATGATGATCAGCGGCACGAGGTAGCTGTGAAAGTGCGCGACGACCAGCAGGTAGATCAGGATCAGCCCGACGGCGTAGGCGATTCCCATGTCGCGGAAGGTTTCGTAGGTGACCTGCCACTCGCCGTCCCATTTGATCGCGAAGCCGGCGTCGGGCGCTGCCGGTTGGCGGATGAACCACTCGCCAAGCGTTCCGGCCGCGCCGGTGACGCCGTCGAGCGGGCGCCCGGCGAGCTCGCTGCGCGCGGCAAACATGCCGTAGAGCGGCGAGTCGAGCTTGCCGCCCATGTCGGCGACGACATAGACGACCGGCAGCAGGTCCTTGTGATAGACGGTCTTCTCGCGTGCTACCGAGCGCACTTCGACGAGTTCGGAAACGGCGACCAGGCGTCCGCTGCGCGCACGCACGCGCAGGTCGAGCAGGTTGTCGAGGCTCCCTTTCTCTTCCGCCGGAAGCGAAATGCGCACCGGGATCTCGAACTTCGCAGTGCTGTTGTGCAGCGGCGTGATGTCCGCGCCGGCGAGCGCCAGGCGGACGACCTCGACCACGTCGGCGGGTGCCACGTCGAGCAGTGCCGCCTTGTTCTGCAGCACGTGCAGGACGATCTTTTCGCCATCGGCGGTGATCGAGTCGTCGACCCCGACCAGGTCGGGCGTCGCGGCGAGGACCTGGCGCACCTGCCGGGCGACGGCGATCTGGCCGGTGTAGTCCGGCCCGTACACCTCGGCGACGATCGGCGAGAGCACCGGCGGACCGGGCGGGACTTCGACCACTTTGGCGTTACCGCCTGCACGGCGGCCGATCTCTTCGACGATCGGGCGCAACTCGCTGGCAATGGCGTGGCTTTGCCGGGCGCGTTGCCGACGGTCGACCAGATTCACCTGCAGGTCGCCCAGTTCGGGCGCCGCGCGCAGATAGTACTGGCGGACCAGGCCGTTGAAGTTGATCGGGCCGGCGCTCCCGGCGTAGGCCTGATAGTCGCTGACTTCGGGCAGCTTGAGAACTTCGCTGCCGATCTCGCGCAGGACGCGGGCGGTTTCTTCGAGCGGCGTACCGGCCGGCATGTCGAGGACGACCTGGAATTCACTCTTGTTGTCAAACGGCAGCATTTTCAGGACGACCAGCTTGAAGGCGGCGAGCGAGAGCGACCCGGCGATCAGCAGGACGACGGCGAAGAGCAATGCATGTCGCGCGCGACGCCCCGTGCGCACCTCGAGGAAGGGCGCGAGCAGCCGCCGGAAGAGGGCTTCCAGACGGCTGATCCGCGGCGGCGCGCTGGTTGTAGATTGCGGCGCGGCATGCGCCAGCAGGCGCGCGGCCAGCCAGGGCGTGACGACGAAGGCGACGGCGAGCGAGATGAACATGCCGAGCGACGAGTTGATCGGGATGGGGCTCATGTACGGCCCCATCAGTCCGCTGACGAAGGCCATCGGCAGGAGCGCGGCGATCACCGTCAGCGTGGCAAGGATGGTTGGCCCGCCGACTTCGTCGACCGCTGGCGGAATCAGTTCAAGGAGCGGCAGCTCGGGCTGCAGCGTCTGCCGCCGATGGATGTTCTCGACGACGACGATGGCGTCATCGACCAGAATGCCGATCGAGAAGATCAGCGCGAAAAGCGAGACCCGGTTGAGCGTGAAGCCCCAGGCCCACGAGGCGAATAGCGTTGCGGCGAGGGTCAGCCCGACGGCCAGGCCGACGATCAGCGCTTCGCGGCGGCCGAGCGTGAAGAAGACCAGCAGGACGACGAAGGCGGTGGCAAAAGCGAGCTTGCCGATCAGCTTGCGCGCCTTGTCGGTCGCCGTTTCGCCATAATTGCGCGTCACCGCGACTTCGATTCCTTCCGGAATCACCGTGCCGCGGAGCGCTTCGACGCGGCCGATCAGTTCGTTCGCAACGTCTGCCGCGTTGACGCCGGGCTTCTTGGAAATCTGTAGCGTGACCGCCGGGTGTTCGCCGCTGCGCGTGGCAAACCAGACGATGCGCTGCGGCTGATCGGGCCCGTCCTCGACCTCGGCGACGTCACCCAGCGCGACCGCCCGGCGGTCGTCAGCCTTGCCGCGGACGGCGACAACGAGCTCGCGCACGGCGGCCGCCGACTCCAGATGCTGGCCCGTCTGCACGAGCACTTCGCGGTTGCCGGCGACCAGGCTGCCGGTCGATTGCAGGACGTTGCCGTTGCGCAGCGCTGCGCTCAGATCCTGCGGCGTGAGGCCGAAGGCGTTCATCCGCCGGCTGTCGATGAGAACGCGCACGACATGGTCCGGACCGCCGATCGTCGATACGTCGCGTGTTCCCTTGCTGCGCTTGAGTTCGCTCTCGAGCGCGCGCGCCACCTGCTGCAGTTCGAAGGCCGAGCGCTGCGCATCGGCTGTCCACAAGGTCAGCGCGACGATCGGCACGTCGTCTATCCCCTTCGGCTTGATGATCGGCTCACCGACGCCGAGGTTGGGCGCCAGCCAGTCGCGGTTTGAGTTCACTGTTTCGTGCAGGCGCAGGACGGCGTCGTTGTACTTGACGCCGACGGCGAACTGCACGGTAACCACGGCCATTCCCGGACGCGCCATGGAATAGACGTGCTCGACGCCGGACATGCG
>NZ_JAPUVR010000065.1 GCF_029255125.1 Accumulibacter sp.
CATGAAAACGATGCCATCAGCTTAGCCGCTCGGGCACCCAGACCTCTATCCCGACAACAAATCGCCCCCAGAGGGTGAATGCTGCGGCGCAGCAACTCGCGCGGGGGAGTTTTGCAAGAGGCTCAGTTTGGCGTTGGCGATCTGAATCGAGGTGCGCGCGCTGCCCAACACCTGCTCGATTCTCTGTCGGCTGTTGAACGGGCTGATCAGCAGGGAGATCGCCTCGTCCGGCGTGAGGCTCCCCGGTCGCTCCAGTCGGCAGCAAAACACGCAGCGGACGAACGAGCCCTCCGCTGTCCAAAACTTGCATTCTCTCCGCACGAAGCCTGACGGCACGCGGATTCGCTAGCTTGAGCGAGTTCTTCGGCTGTCGGCACCAACCCGGCCCGCTGCGCTCCGGGGCCGACAGCAAGCGCGCTCGCTCGCGCAGCGGCGCGGGCCGGCGGCGCCAGGCACGCGCTGCGGCTAGGCGAAACGCTCGCGCAGTTCGTCGAGGCCGAAGAGCGTGAGTAGCTCGGCCAATCGCCTGGCCGGCTGGCGCGTCGGCAGGTTCTTGTGCACGGCGATGATCAGTTCGTTCTTCAGTGCATGCTCCCAGCCGGTCAATTCGGTGACGCGGACTTCGTAGCCATGCGCCTGCAGGCGCAGGCAGCGCAGGACATTGGTCAGGTGGCTGCCGAACTCACGCGTGTGCAGCGGATGGCGCCAGACCTCGCCGAGCGCCGCGGCAAGCGCCGTCGCCTTATGCTTGCGCAAGGTCGCGGCAAGCTCGGCCTGGCAGCACGGCACCAGCGCGAGGAATTTCGCCTGCCGGGCAAGCGCAAACGAAATCGCGTCATCGGTCGCCGTGTCACAGGCATGCAAGGCAGTCACCAGGTCGACGCGCGCCGGCAATTCGCGCGCGGCGATCGCATCGGCAACCGACAGATTAACGAAATGCATGCCGACAAAACCCAGGCGGTCAGCCAGTTCGCGCGCGCGCTCAACCAGCTCGGCGCGCGTCTCGATGCTCCAGACACCTGACGACGACCCGCCGCGCAGGCGGAAGAACAGATCGTAGAGGATGAATCCGAGATACGACTTGCCGGCGCCGTGGTCGACCAGATGCAGGTCGGCGTGCGCCTGCTGTGCTTCAAGCAACAGCGGCTCGATGAAGTTGTACAGATGATAGACCTGTTTCAGCTTCCGCCGGCTGTCCTGATTCAGCGCGCCGTCGCGGGTCAGGATATGCAGCGCCTTGAGCAGCTCGAGCGACTGCCCGGCGCGAATTTCGTCCGGCGGCGCTGGCGCCGGCATCAGCAGCTCGCGCCTGGCGAACACGCCGCCGCCGTCGGCGGCAGCGGCGCCAGCGAGCGCCCTTCCTTCGCCCACGCCCTAATCCCGTCCTGCACGTTGTACACCGTCCGGTAGCCTGCCTGCTCGGCGAGCAGACGGCTCGCCGCGCGCGTCCGGTTGCCGCTCCGGCAGATGAGGATCACCGGCTGCTCCGGCTTCGCCACCGCGCGCACTTTCGCCAGCCAGTCGGCCGCGTCGGCACGGCCGCGCTCGTCGAACAGTGTGATCAGCCGGCTGCCCGGAACGACGCCGGTCTCCTTCCACTCGCCAGCCGTGCGAATATCGATCACCGGCACGCCGGCAGCCAGCAGACGCGCCAGTTCGGCGTTCCCGACGTCGACCACCTCGGCGCGCAGATGAGGCGCGAAAGCAAGGAGCAAAAGCAGGAAAGCAGCACGCAACATGATGGTTCTCCGGAAAGCAGCCGGCATTCTACCGCCTGCTGCGCCCAGCGGACGGCGCCGCCGACACGGCCGTCGTCGGGCGCACGCTTGACGGTGCTGCGGCGCGCTCCCTATACTCGCAGCGCGTTCCCAGTTCCGGCTTCCCTGTGCGGCGCCTGCCCTGCCCATCACTTTCGCCAGCGGGCGCTTGGCCGCACGGTTCATCGGCCGAAAGGCAAGCCGTTCCGGATGCAGGTGGACCGCGCGCGCCCTTTTTCATTACAACGACCCGCAACGGGACGGCAACTGTTGGCAAATCTGCAGAAATTTCCGGAGGACTATCCGGCGGCGGCCACGCGACATTGGCGCGACGCCGAACTTCTCTGGAGCCATCAGCGTCAGGAAAACGCCGACCAGTTGTACGGCATCGCTGCCGAGTGCGCGGTGAAGGCTGCGCTCTCGTCGCTGCCGGGCTATTCGGCTCAAGCTTGCTTGCACGACAAGTACAAGCTGCACATCGACAAATTGTGGGACCAGGTTCATGTGCACAACATGCAGAAAAGCTTCCCGGGCCTGTCCGCGCTCCTTAGACTGGACCCTCCCCCGTTCGGCGACTGGACAATTGGCCAGCGCTACGCCGCCGACGCTTGCTTGGCGCGAGATGCCGTGGAAGCTCATCGAAAGGCAGCGCGCCGACTCCTGGGCGCGGCGCTGATCTCTGAGGAACGGACCCGATGACCGCCGCGCAGAACTTCGACCAAGCCTTGCCCGCCGCGTTGGCGGTGCTCAAGCAGCGTTTTCCAGCCGTGTCTCCACTGACCACGATCGTGCGCGACGCCTTTGGCCTGCTCACCGTCGTCCTGCCCGATAGCGCGCTGGCTGAAGCGAGCGACTGGGATGAACTGGCGGACCGCCTGGACGCTGAATTGGGGCGTTACAGCCCCGGCGTACGGCGCGTTCTCCTGCGCACCAGCGACCTGATCGACGAAGACGCGATCTGCGCGTCAAGCGATCGCATCCGCCTTCCGGATCAAACCAACACGTGGCTGCTCGATCGTTTGCAGACCAACCAGGATTGGCTGCGCCGGCCGCTCTCTGCCTCACCACCGCTGCCGACGGCGATCGCCTTCAGCATCAAGGGCGGCGTCGGTCGGACGACGGCGCTGGCGCTCTGGGCCTGGCACTTGGCGCGCCAGGGCAAGAAGGTGGTGGTCGTGGACCTCGACCTCGAGGCGCCCGGGCTGGCCGGCGTCTTGCTGGACGAGGACAGGATGCCCGACTTTGGCGTGGTCGACTGGCTGATCGAAACGCTTTCCGGCGACGCCGACAGTTTCCCGTTGAGCGAATGCCTGGGCGAGTGTGCGCTGGCCGAGTCCACTCCCGGACGAATCCGTGTCCTCCCCGCCTTCGGGAAAAGGACCAAGAACTACATCAACAAGCTGGGGCGCGTCTTCATGCCGGTCTTCAGCAACGACGATGAGGCGCGCCTGCTGGGATTCGCCGAGCGCTTGCAGCGACTGCTCGTACAGATTAAACGCCTCGACGATACGCCCGACGCGGTGCTGCTTGACTCGCGTGCCGGGCTGCACGATATCAGCTCGGCGGCGATCACACGGCTTGCCGCCGAGGTTTTCATGTTCGCGCGCGACGACTATCAGGGCTGGCAGGCTTACGTTCTGCTCTTCGACCACCTGCGTCATGCGCCGAGCATTGAGTGGGGAATGCCCGACGACGACTTGCGCTGGCGCTTGAAAATGGTGGCGGCGCAGGTCGAGCCGGCGGCAGCCGCCCGGCAGCGCTTCGTCGACCGCAGCTACGAGACCTGGTTGGCACTTTACGACGCGGAAGGCGACGACGCGGGCGTGCTGGGTAGCGCAACGGCACGGCTGTTCGAGCAAGGCGAGGACGGGCCGCATCAGCCGCTGTTAGTCGATTTTGATCCGCGCGTCCGCTCCTTCGACCTGAGCCAGAAGGACAAACTGCCGGAGTGGGAACTCGTCAAGCACACCTTCGGGGACTTCTTCACCGGCGCAACGCGGCGCCTGTTTCCGGCTGACGCGGACGGCGAGGACTCGCCGTGAATCGACCGAACTGGACGTTTCCGGCGGCCGACTTTCGCCGGGCGCTGATGAGCCTGCCGGTTACCCAGGCGTGGGAGAGCCTCGATCCACCGGAACTGGCCCAGATCTGCATCCCGTCGGCGCACGCCAAGGCATTGTCCCCGGATCACACCATCGTTGAAGGCATGCGCGGCGCCGGCAAGAGTTTCTGGACCGCGGTCCTGGCGGACGACAACACGCGCCGCTTCGTCGCCGATACGGAATCCTTGTCGGGATCTGCCGGACTCGTCGTGCGCGTCGGTTTTGGTCTCGATCTGGCAGACGAGCAATTCCCGACGGCAACCCGGATTGGCGAACTGCTCGGGATGGGCCAAGGTCCAGACGCGATCTGGCGCGCTGTGCTGCTCCGGCATGCCTTTCACTACCTGAAACGTGACCTGCCCTTCGCCGACCGCGACTGGACGGAAGCCGTACGCTGGGTCGCAGACCATCCAGGCGCGACGACCGGATACCTGACCGATGCCGATCGCGCGTTGGCCGAGGACGGGAAAGTCCTCCTGCTGCTCTTCGATTCGCTCGAACGGTTGGCGGAAGACTGGGGAGGAGTTCGCCGCATCCTGGCGGCGGCGCTCAAACTCGGCCTGGAATGCCGGACACGACGCGCCATCCGCTGCAAGTTCTTCCTGCGCCCCGACATGGTCGAGGAAGAGGACGAGGTCTGGCGCTTTGCCGACAGTTCCAAGCTGTTGCACGCGAAAGCGAAGCTCGATTGGCGCCCGGACGACCTTTATGGCGTGATCCTGCTGCATCTGCTCAACTCACCTTCGGTCGGCGCCGAGTTTCGCCGGAACCTCGAGCAGTCGGGGAACGAGTGCGGGCAGGCAATCCGTGGCGCCTACCGCCTACCCAGAAGAATGACGTCCGATTCGGTACGCGCAGCCATCGAGGCGCTCGCCGGGCCATGGGTGGGCGCCAGCGCGCGGAGGGGGTACACCTATACCTGGATTACGACCCACCTGGCGGACGCCAAGGGCCGCCTCAGCCCGCGCAGCATCCTGCTCGCCTTCAGGCAAGCCGCCGAATGGACTGACTCGCGTCAGCGCGAGCATTCCTGCGCGCTGCACTACCAGGGCGTACAACAGGGCGTCGTCGAGGCTTCCAA
>NZ_JAPUVR010000066.1 GCF_029255125.1 Accumulibacter sp.
GCGGCCCAAATGCCCTGCTACAATCCGCTGGCGGTCTTGTACAACCATAACAGTAGAGGAGACGAACCATGACCAATACCGCTCAACTGACTGTTGCGCAGGATGTCCAGCCAGAGCATGCCGCCGTTCTCGCGGCGCCCGAACCATCCGACTCAGCGGTGGGTGAGATTCCCGCCATTCAGCCCAGAATGGCCGAGCTGCTGGAACTGACCCGGTCCACCGACGGCAGCTTGACGCCAAAGGAGATCAACGCACAGCTTGATCGGGTGCTGCGCGACTACGATGAACTGACGGCCCTGTACGCGGACAATAATCGCCGTATCGACGCTGCGCTGAGCGAACTCCGCCAGGCGGGCGGCGAGGTGTCGAGCCAGGTGCACCGACTAGCGGCCGACCTGCAACAGCAAAGCCTCTCGCTCAGTTCGCATGCCACGGCCAGCGAACGGCAGATCGCCACCTTGCGCGGCGAAACGCAGAACTGGCTGGCTGACACCGCGCACGGCTGGGAAGCTCGCTTCACCAGCAGCAATGCGCGCGTCAGCCACGAGGTCGAGCGCCTCGATAGCGACATCGCCGCGCTCGCCGGACTGTTCAAAGCACAAGAGCAGATCATCGCCGAGCAGCGTCGGCGCCTCGACCAGTTCGACGTCACGTGCGAACTCCTCGATACCGCAACGCGCGGCAACAAGAGCCGCATTGAGGCGGTGCGCGAGCAGGCGGAGAAGCAGCACACGATCGTCGAAGCACGGATCGATGGCCTCGGCGCACTGCAGCGTGAGCACTACACCGAATTCCAGTCGCTACAGGGCCTGGTCGGCGTCCTACGCGCGGAAACGCAACGCCTGGATTCGGCCATCGGCGAGGTAGCGACCGCACTCGCTAGCCACGCCGGGGAGACGCGCGACGGTTTCAGGAAGACGCATCTGGCGATCGCCGGCCTGCTGCTGTTGACCCTGGCGGGTTTCGCGCTGGTCAAGTGGGCGCCTGCTTTCGCCCCGGCAAGCACAGAAGCGCTCGTAGCGAAGAGCGAGGCCCGGATGGCTGAAGTCGGAACTCATCTCGCGGCACTGGCGGCTGGCGAGGAAACCCGGCGACAAAACGAGACCGAGCAACAGGCGCGGATCGCGTTGGTGGCCGACAAGGTTGCCGACCTCGAGAAGAGCCTTGGCGAGCTGCGTGCTGCACTGGCCAACGCACCTGCCCTGGGCAACGGGCCGCGCGTGCTGCACGATCGCCAATGGCTGCTCCAGCAATCGCCGAAAGCCTACACCGTACAGTTGGTGCTCTCGCCCAGTCAGGCCGACATGGCGCGTTTTGTCGACCGCAACATCAGGCATCTGGCGCGCAGTTCACTCGCTTTCGCGGCCACCGAGTACCAGCAACGTGAGCACTACAGTCTATTCCTCGGCGCCTTCGATACGGTAGGCCAGGCACGCGCTGCGATTGCCGCTCTGCCCCCCGACCTACGTGCCAACCAGCCGTGGGTACGTCAGTTCCAGTCGATCCAAGCTTCACTACACTAAAGGCCCGACGCCGACTGCTCACCGGCACGCGGCGAGCAGTCGGCGAGCACGCAGAGTGAGACGAAGGGCTCGTAGGAAACACCGATGCGCAGCAAGATTGTTACTGCCGATGAAGCGATTGCCCTGATTCGAGACGGCGATACGCTGGCGAGCACGGGCTTCGTCCAGACCGGCTTTGCCGAAGCCCTGCTGTCGGCACTCGAACGTCGCTTTCTCGCCACCGGCAGCCCAAGGAACCTGACCTTGTTCGCGGCGGCCGGCCAGGGCGACGGCAATACGCTGGGGCTCAATCACCTGGGGCACGAAGGGCTGCTGCGCCGTGTGGTCGCCGGCCACTGGGGCCGCATGCCGAAGGTGGCCGAACTCGCCCTGGCCAACCGAATCCAGGCGTATAACCTGCCGCAGGGGATCATCTGCCAATTGTTCCGCGATCTGGCTGGCGGCAAGCCCGGTTCATTCTCCAAGGTCGGACTGCACACCTTCGTCGATCCGCGCTACGGCGGCGGGCGAATCAATGCCGCGACGACCCGAGACATCGTCAAACTCGTCGAGGTCGATGGCGAGGAATGGCTCTTCTACAAGGTTGGCCGGGTAAACGTCGCTTTTGTCCGCGGAACCACGGCGGACACCTTCGGCAACATCACGATGGAACGTGAAGCGCTGACGCTGAACAATCTCGCGATGGCCATGGCAGCCAAGAATAGCAACGGCATCGTCATGGCGCAGGTCGAGCGAATTGCCGAACGCAACGGACTGGCGCCGCGCCAGGTCAAGATCCCGGGAATCCTCGTCGACTGCGTAGTCGTCGCCGAAGCAGCGCAGCACATGCAAACCCTGGCCACGCCGTACAGCGCCGCCTACGCCGGAGAGTTTCGCGTGCCCGCAGCGAGTCTGGTGTCCACGCCACTGACCGAGCGCAAGATCATCGCCCGCCGTGCAGCCTTTGAACTGCCGCCGAATGGCATCATCAATCTCGGCGTCGGGATGCCTGAGGGCGTCTCGGCGGTGGCCAACGAGGAGCGTATTTCGCACCTGCTGACGCTGACCGTCGAATCCGGTCTGATCGGCGGAATCCCGGCTAGCGGCGGCAACTTCGGCACCGGGGTCAACATGGATGCGGTGATCGACGAAAATCAGCAGTTCGACTTCTACGACGGAGGAGGTCTCGACATGGCGTGCCTCGGCATGGCCCAATGCGATGCTGCCGGCAACGTCGATGTCAGCCGTTACGGCGGGCGACTCACCGGCGCCGGCGGCTTCATCAACATCAGCCAGAACGCTCGGCGCGTCGTTTTCGTCGGCACCTTTACCGGCAAGGGCCTGCAAATCGCGGTCGATGACGGCAAGTTGCGAATAGTGCAGGAAGGCAGCCAGCGCAAGTTTCTCCGCCAGGTCGAACAGATCACTTTCAACGGCCAATACGCCTACGATCGCGGCAAGCCAGTGTATTACATCACCGAACGCTGCGTGTTTCGCCGCGTTCGCCGAGGCTTGGCGCTGATCGAGGTGGCGCCCGGCATCGATGTCGAGCGCGACATCCTGCAGCATATGGACTTCGCACCGGTCATCGGCGAGTACGGCGAGATGGATGCACGCATCTTCAATCCCAATCCGATGGGTCTGGAAGCTGAACTGCTCAATCTATCGCTGCCGGAAAGGGTAATCTACGATCCGGAGCGCAACATCCTCTTCCTCAACTTCGAAGGGATGCACGTGCGCGTGCTGGAAGACGTCAAGGCAATCTGGGACATCTGCGAGCAGCGCTGTCGCGCAGCCGGCAAACGTGTCGGCGTGATCATCAACTACGACCGCTTCCGGATCAACCAGGACATGTACGACGCCTACGCCGAAATGGATCGCCACTTCCTGGCCAACTACTTCAGCCAGATCACGCGCTACGCGACGAGCGCCTTTCTGCGCGCGAAACTGGGTGAGGCTTTCGCTGCGCGCAGCATCGCACCGCACGTCTTCGAGCGGCGCGAGGAAGCGCAAGCCTTCCTGGCTGCACGCAACGGCGAAGAAGGCCGCGCCAACTAAGGCTGCTTGCCGTCCGACGCGGAGCGTTGCATCATGCGGCTTGGGCAACCACAACCAACGGGAGTAAAAATGATGCTGGCGCAAAAACTTGCCATCGTGACGGGCGCCTCGCGCGGGATTGGTCTGGCGGTCGCGCGTGATCTGGCGGCCGCCGGGTGCCGCGTGCTGATGATCGGGCGTGTCCCCGAGACGATCGACGAGGCTGCTCGGCAGCTCCGCGAGAGCGGTTCCGATGTCGTACCGCACGTCGCCGACATCACCGAACCGAGCGCCGTAGCGGCCCTCGCCGCGCGCGTGCGGCGCGAGTTTGGGCGAGCCGACATCCTGGTCAACAACGCCGGCGTCTTCCTGGAAACCAAGGACTTTGCCCTGCCGCAAGCGGCGAGCGTCTTCGCCGTCGACCCGGAGATCGTGCAGGCGACGCTCGCCTGCAACGCGCTGGCTCCGCTGCGCCTGATCCAGGCGATCGTCCCGATCATGCGCGAAGGCGGCTGGGGCCGCATCGTCAATGTTTCTTCCGGCATGGGGCAACTCGCCGAGATGGAAGGCTTCTGGCCGGGCTACCGGATGTCGAAGGCCGCCCTGAATGCATTGACGCGACTCACCGCCAGGGAGATCGAGGGCAGCCCAATCAAGATCAACTCGGTTTGCCCGGGCTGGTGCCGAACCGACATGGGCGGTCCAAATGCCACGCGCAGCGCAGAAGAGGGCGCAGCCGGAATCGTCTGGGCCGCGCTGCTGCCCGACGACGGGCCGAATGGCGGTTTCTTTCGCGACGGCAAACCAATCCAGTGGTAGGTCGCGGCGCTGCGAAAGGGCACGTTTGACAAGCAAATGTGCCATAATCCGGCGGCCCTATCGGATCGCACCATCACGCTGTCAGGTTTGAGCAGCGCCCCAACGACCGCCCGGACAAGAGGCGGCATGGCGATTCCAGGGCTCTGGAGGAGTGAATGTCCGGCTGCCTGAGGAGGAATGCCCCGTGAATGGTTTGTTGAAGCTTTCCAAGCTGATCGATTGGCTCACCGAGCGCATCGGCAAGAGCATCATCTGGCTCGTACTCATCGTCACCCTGATTGGCGCCGGCAACGCCGTCATGCGCTACACGTTCAACTACAGTTCGAACGCCTTTCTTGAAATCCAGTGGTACATGTTCTCGGCAATCTTTCTCTTCGGCGCCGGCTACACGCTGATGCGCAATGAGCATGTGCGTATCGACCTGATTGCCGGGCGCCTGTCGAAAAGGGCGCAGACCTGGATCGACATCTTCGGAATCATCGTCTTCCTGATGCCGATGGCGATCGCGGTAATGGTCATGTCCTGGCCGATTTTTCTCCTCGCGCTGCAAAACAACGAACAGTCGAGCAATGCTGGCGGCCTTGTCGTCTGGCCGGTTCGCCTGCTCGTTCCGATCGGATTTTTCCTGCTCGTCCTGCAGGGCATTTCAGAGCTGATCAAGCGCATCGGGTTCTTGCTCGGCCGTTGCCCGGATCCGACCGAGAAACCGCGCAAACCGACGCCTGAAGAGGAACTTGCGCTGGCCATCAAGGCCCAGAAGGGAGAACTGTGATGAGCGAATTCCTGATCGCCAACATGGCGCCGATCATCTTCGCTTCGATGGTCGTCTTTCTCCTCGTCGGCTTCCCGGTGTCCTTTGCGTTGGCCGCCAATGGCATCTTTTTCGGCCTGATCGGCATCGAACTCGGCCTGCTCGGGCCACAACTGTTTCAGGCCTTACCTGATCGCATCTTCGGGATCATGAGCAACGATACGCTGCTCGCCATTCCCTTCTTCACGTTCATGGGCCTCATCCTTGAACGCTCGGGAATGGCCGAGGATCTGCTCGACACGATCGGCCAGTTGTTCGGCCCCTTGCGCGGCGGACTCGCTTTTGCCGTGATCCTGGTCGGCGCATTGCTGGCGGCAACGACCGGCGTCGTCGCCGCATCGGTGATTTCGATGGGCCTCATTTCGCTGCCGATCATGCTCCGCTACGGCTATGACAAGAAGCTGGCCAGCGGTGTCATTGCCGCTTCCGGGACGCTGGCGCAGATCATTCCGCCGTCGCTGGTGCTGATCATCATGGCCGACCAGTTGGGCAAGTCGGTCGGCGACATGTATGCCGGTGCGTTCGTCCCCGGCCTCACGCTGACCTTGTTCTATGTCGGGTACGTCGTGCTGGTCGCCATCTTCCGGCCGCGCTGGGTTCCCGCCCTGCCCAGCGAAGCGCGTACGCTGCGTGGCGCCAAGCTCCTGCTGCGCGTGCTGACGACGCTCGTTCCGCCGCTGATGCTGATCTTTCTCGTCCTCGGAACGATTTTCCTGGGTATTGCGACGCCGACCGAGGGCGGCGCGATGGGCGCGACCGGCGCTTTGATCATGGCCCTCGTGCGTCGGCGGCTGAGCTGGGGCCTGCTCAAGCAGGCAATGGAGACAACGGCGAAACTGACCACCTTCGTCGTCTTCATCCTGGTTGGCGCGCGCGTTTTTTCTCTGACCTTCTACGGCGTAGACGGCCACAAATGGGTCGAACATCTGCTCACCGGCTTGCCGGGAGGCGAAATCGGTTTCCTGATCGTAGTCAACGTACTGGTCTTCCTGCTCGCCTTCTTCCTCGATTTCTTCGAACTTTCATTCATCGTCGTGCCCTTGCTCGGACCGGTAGCACAAGCGCTCGGCATCGATCTCATCTGGTTCGGCGTCCTCTTGGCGGTCAACATGCAGACATCATTCATGCACCCGCCCTTTGGTTTTGCCCTCTTCTACCTACGCTCGGTTGCCCCGGCGTCGGTGAAGTCGACCGACATCTACTGGGGTGCGATTCCGTTCGTCTGCATCCAGATCATCATGGTCGGCATTCTCATCTTCTTCCCGCAGTTGGTCACCTTGGGCCTCGACAAGGAAGAGAAGGTCGATCTCGACGCGGTCAAGATCGAAATGCCGACCTCCGACTACGGCACCCCGACAGCCCCATCGTCCGCCGACCTGCAGGACAAACCGACGGGCAGCCCGGAGGGAACGGATGACGCTGGCAAGGCGGTGCTCGAGGCGTTGAAGAGGGATTCCGGAAAATAGGCGGGCACCACGCGGCGCGCGACAGGTGCGGCTTGAAGTCGCACAGGCGAGCCGCGTGACCAGCGAGTTTGCCCCGGACTGTCTCCTCCCGCTGTGACTCAGGCAGGGAGGGGACGAGGGCACGAAAAAACGGAGGCTGAGGCCTCCGTTTTTTCGTCGTTGCGGGCTTAGGCTTCGACGGGTGCAGCCGGGGGCTGCGCCCGCCCGGAACGCTGTGCGGGCTACTTGCGCGTATGCATGAAGTTGGCGTACGCGCCTTCGGCAATGCGGAACCACAGGTTCTGATCGTCCATGAACTTCTTGTAGTCGTCATAGACTTTCTTGAACTCGGCGTTCTTCGCCGAGGTCTCGGCATAAAGCTCCATCGCTGCCTTGTGGCACGCCTCCATCACTTCGCGCGGAAACTGTTTCAACTGCGTTCCCGAGCCAACGAGTTGCTTGAGCGCCGTCGGATTCTTCGCGTCATACTTCGACATCATGTCGACGTGCGCGTCGGCGCAGGCGATCTGTATGATCGACTGATACTCCTTCGGCAGTTCAGCCCACTTCTTGGTGTTGACGTAGGCCGACACTTGTGGCCCGCCCTCCCACCACCCGGGATAGTAGTAGAACTTGGCAACCTTGTTGAAGCCCAGCTTCTGATCGTCGTAGGGGCCGATCCATTCGGCGGCATCGATGGTTCCCTTTTCGAGTGCCGGATAGATGTCGCCACCCGGAATCTGTTGCGGGACAGCACCCAGCTTGCTGAGGACAGCGCCGGCAAAGCCACCGATCCTGATCTTCAACCCCTTCAGGTCGGCCACCGTCTTGATTTCCTTGCGGTACCAGCCGCCCATCTGGGTTCCGGTGTTGCCACACGGAATGGTCAGAATGTTCGACTTGGCAAAGAACTCGCCGAGCAGCTTGGCGCCGTTGCCGTGCCGAATCCACGCATCCATCTGGCGGTTGGTCATCCCGAAGGGGACGGCCGTCTCCAGCGCATAAGTCGGATCCTTGCCAAAGAAGTAGTAGGACACCGTATGACCCATCTCGACCGTACCGTCCTTGACCGCGTCGAAGACCGCCGGGCCGGGAACAATCTCGCCGCCCGCGAAGACCTGGATCTGGAATTTCCCGCCGGTCGCCTCGGCGACCCGCCGCGCCATGTGTTCAGCGCCGCCGTAGATCGTGTCGAGGCTCTTCGGAAAGCTCGAAGCCAGGCGCCACTTGATCGTTGGCGCATTCTGGGCAATCGCCGGCATGGCCAAGCTTCCAGCCGCCAGACCGACGCCGGCATTTTTCAGGAACGAACGTCTTTCCACGATTTGTCTCCTATAAGGTTGTTGTAGACGAGTTGCGCGCAGATTATAGCGAAATCAGTCGTGTATGGATAATGGTCTTGCCCTGGTCGGGGGTGCGAGCAAGCCTCGCCACGCATCAAGCGGGGCGTTTGCTCGCCCGCTGCTGGGCGGATCGCGCAGAACCAACGGGAAACTATCGGCAAGGCCGACCGATCGGGCCAGTATCGAGCTACTTGCCGGCAACCTTCATCTGTTCGATGAGGAGCGAGCCGACCTGTTTCGAGCCTCTGATCAGCACATCGTTGCCGACGGCCGCGACGTTCCGGAACATCTCGATCAGGTTCCCGGCAATGGTGATTTCTTCGACCGGGTAAGCGATCTCACCGTTCTCGACCCAGTAACCGGCGGCTCCGCGCGAATAGTCGCCGGTGACATAATTGACCCCATGGCCGAGCAGATCGGTGACCAGCAGGCCACGGTTCATCTTCTTGAGCAAGCCATTGAAATCGCGCTTACCGGGTCGTACGACGAGGTTATGGCAACCGCCGGCGTTGCCGGTCGTCGGCAGACCCAGCTTGCGCCCGGTATAAGCGCTCAGAAAGTACCCTTGCAAGCGCCCGCCCTCGACCACCTCGCGCGCGCGCGTTGCCACGCCATCACTATCGAAATAGGTGCTGGCCAGCGCTTTCGCCAGATGGGGCCGCTCGCTGATCTGTACCTTGCGCGAAAAGACGCGTTTGCCCAGCCGGTCGACGAGGAACGATGTCTTGCGATACAGGCTGCCGCCGCTGGCCGCATGTACGAAGTGGCCGATCAAGGACGAGGCCAGCGGCGCCTCGAAGAGCACCGGCACCCGACAGGTCTTGATCTTGCGTGCGCCGAGGCGGGCCACCGCGCGTCGCGCAGCTTGTTCGCCGATCGCCTCGGGCGATCCGATGGTCTGCGCGTCGCGCGCAATGGCAAACCACTCGTCCCGCTGCATCTGCTCGCTCTTGCCGGCAATGACCGAACACGCCAGATAATGGCGCGATGTCGGAAAGCCACCGATGAAGCCGAGACTGTTGGCCGAAACGAACTGGCCTTCCTGGATCGATACGGTTGCCCCTTCCGAATTGCTGATCTGCGGGCTGAATGCGAAAGCCGCCTGCTCGCAGCGCTGCGCCAGCTCAACCGCCCCTTCGACCGAAAGCGACCAGGGATGATAGAGGTCGAGCGACGGCAGGCGGGAGCAGTCGATGGCCAGCAGTTCCGGTTCGGGCAGACCGGCGCAAGCGTCGGATGCGGTGAAGCGGGCAATGTTGAGCGCCGCGTCTACCGTCTCGCGCAGCGCCGTCGTGGAAAACACCGAGGTGCTTGCCTGACCCTTGCGCTGCCCGAGATAGACGGTGAGCGAAATCGCTTTGTCGCGATTGAACTCGATGGTTTCGACCGCCCCGCAGCGGACGGTGACCGACTGTCCGAAACCATCCGAAACATCCACCTCGCAGGCGCTCGCCCCCTGCCGCTCGGCGTAGGCGAGAACCTCGCGGGCAAGTTCCTGCAGCGTGGCGAAAGGGTAGCTGAAACGAGACTGGCGGCCAGCGGCCGGAGTGGCATCGGACATGAGATCGGTGGCCAGCGGAGAAAGCCGCTATCATAGCAGTTCCCCCCGGAGCGCAACCGCCTCGCACGCAGCCGCCAGGCTCTCCTCCGGCCAGCCGGAAAAGACGCCGATGAATTTACCCGAACAAGAATCAGTCCCGCTGTCCAAGACACGCCGCAAGCGGATGATGGAGGATCTGCAGGCGCTTGGCGAACAACTCGTCGAGTTGTCGGCTGAGCGCCTGCAGCGAATGCAACTGCCGGAAGACTTGCGCATTGCCGTCGACGCGGCACGCGGCATGCTGCGGCACAATGACGCCCGGCGAAGACAAATGCAGTTCATTGGTCGCCTGATGCGGCAGGTCGATGCCGAACCGCTGCGGCAGGCGCTGGCCGTTGTGCGCGGCGATGCGGCTTGCGAAGTGGCGCGTCAGCACCGGATCGAGCAACTGCGGGCCGATATTCTGGCCGACGAGCGGACGCTGCAACGCCTGGCCAACGAGTTCCCGGCACTCGACATCCAGCGTTTGCGTTCGCTGCGCCGCTCAGCCCTGCTCGAACAGGCACAGGACAAGCCGCCGCGCAGCTTCCGAGCCCTTTATCGTGAGTTGCGGGAACTGGCGCCCGCTGATCTGGAGACGGTCAATGACGAAAACGACGAGCACCGCTGAGTTGCTGATCGGGCTGGTATCGATCAGCGACCGCGCATCACAGGGGGTATATGCGGACGAAGGGATTCCCGCCCTCGAAGCGTGGTTGAGCAGCGCGCTCGCCAGCCCGTGGCGCAGCGAGCAACGCCTGATCGCAGACGACCGCCCGTCGATCGAACGAGTCTTGGTCGAACTGGTCGATCACCTAGGCTGCCACCTCGTTCTGACCACCGGCGGCACCGGACCGACCAGGCGTGACGTCACACCGGAGGCGACCCTGGCCATTGCCGACAAGGTCTTGCCGGGTTTCGGCGAGGAAATGCGGCGGATCAGCCGTCACTTCGTGCCCACCGCGATCCTCTCGCGGCAAGTCGCAGTGGTTCGCGGTCAGACCCTGATCATCAACCTGCCGGGGCAACCCAAGGCAATCCGGGAAACGCTCGAAGGTGTGCGAGCGAACGATGGACGCATCATCGTGGATGGGATCTTTGCTGCGGTGCCCTACTGTCTCGATCTGATCGGCGGCCCCTTCGTCGAAACCCTGGAGCAGGTCGTCAAGGCATTCCGGCCAAAATCTGCCACGCGCGGCAAGAGTTGACCTGACGCCAGGCGATCGCGAGCTAACTCGCCTCGTCGTTGAA
Source organism: Accumulibacter sp. (assembly GCF_029255125.1). GTDB lineage: Bacteria > Pseudomonadota > Gammaproteobacteria > Burkholderiales > Rhodocyclaceae > Accumulibacter. The sequence goes on from NZ_JAPUVR010000066.1 coordinate 10,788, forward strand.
GCGAGCAAGCTCGTAGTCCGCGCCGCTTTCCTCCAGTTCAACCGGAAGCAACCGGTGAACCTGCCCGCCGTGCGCAAACTCCAGGTTCTCGCGCACGTTGAAGCTGCCAAGGGGGAGGACAATGCGGAGCACCGCAGGCTCGCCCTGAGCCGGCAACCAGATGCCGGGGATCGCGGTAGCGGCCGAAAAGCCGCTGCGCCGCGGTTGCAGCCGGATACTCAGCGCCTGATTGGAGAGTAACTGGACGCCCAGACTGGCGCGTGCTCCAGGCAGTCGATTGAAGCGCCGGGCGACGCCGAGCAACCAAGTGCTGCTGCCGTCCGGGCGACCGACCAACAACCTGCCCAGTCTTTCCGGGCCACCGGGGTGGTCGGCAAAGCAAGCCTGAAAACCACCGACACTGACGTTCTCAACCACCCAGCTCTCGACCGTTGCCGACTTCTCGGTCAACGCAGCGGCCGGCGCCAGACCCACCGCATAGCAGTCGTCAAAACCGGTAAACACCGACATCCGCGTCTTCACCGCATGCCGCTTGTGTCGCCGCCGTGGCGGCTGCGCGGCCCAGTAGATGTGCAGATGACGCAGGACGGCGAGAACGGCGCGCGCCGGGTATTCGCCGCCCAGATCCAGATCGGTTGGCAGGTCGCCGCGCTCGACCTTGTGCATCAGCTCATCGAGCGACTTCAGGGCGGCCCCCGGCGCGAAGAAACGCAAGCCGGGCCGTGCATTCCCCGGGTGGCGAGCCAGGCGGGTTGGCAGCGAATCGGCCGCCGCGTCAAGCCAATACACGCTGTCCTTGCGGCAATCGGGCGAGAGAACGAAGTTCGGCAAGAAATGCGTAATCAGTCGATCGGCCAGTTCGATCTGGGCCGGTGCCAGACTGTCCATCGACGAGGCAAAGAAAACAATCGCGTGCAGATAAATCTGGCCAGTGCTGGTCAGCCCGCGTTGCGAAGGATAAAGCTGCAGCGGCTTTTGCGCGTGACCGCTCGCTTCGGCGTCGAGGTACGTCTGCCCAAGCCGTCGCCAGACCTCCTGGTCCACCGGGCCATAGCGGTAGGTCAGCCACTTTATTCGCATGTAGTAAGCCGCTTGCGCGCGCGCCATGACCAACGGCAAGGAGGCCTTGAACGCGTCCGCGCCTTTGCTCTTGGCGTCGATGCGGCTCTGTTCGACGCACCCCAAGTACAAGCCGGCAATCAGTTGCCAATAGCCGGAATTCATCACCCACAGGCGCTCCTCCTCCAGCTTGGACAGCGGCTGCTTCATCAGATAGTCACGCGCCAGCCGGCGCAGATGTGGTTGTGCCGCATCGTCGAGCTGACGAAGGACATCGAAGTACTGGTCGAGACGGAACCCGGAACTCTTGCGCAGCGAATCGAACCAGTCCACGATCTCCTCGACCGCCTGCGCCGGCTTCGCCGTCAGCAACTCGGCGAGAGTCTGTTTCAGCTCCTTGGCATCGGCCAGCGGATGATCAGGACGTTGCGGAAAGAATCTTAGGATCATTGACAGCCAGCCTCTTGACAGATCGCGCGAGCCAGACGGACCACAGACGGATCATTGTAAACCAGGACGACCGCAAGTGCCGGTTCGTCTCCGGGCAAACGCATGTCGAATCAGCGACGCACGCCTGGCGGAGAAGTGGCGCGAGCCATCCGAGCAGGTGGCAAGAGCAGCCAGTCGGCAAGCAGCGAGTCGCTGCCGCCTGTGCCAGGCAGCGGCACACCCGGGGATCGGCCCCCCGACGACGACCGGCCACATCGGCAACGCTTCGTCTGGCGGCCTGGACGACTCGCTTCAACTAGAATAGGCGCTTTTCTTTCTGCTGCGAGCTACCATGATCCGTACCCGTTTTGCCCCGTCGCCGACCGGCTTCCTGCATGTCGGCGGAGCCCGTACGGCGCTTTTTTCGTGGGCGTTCGCCCGCCGGCATGGGGGCAGTTTCATCCTCCGCATCGAAGACACCGATCTTGCCCGCTCGACGCCTGAGGCGGTACAGGCGATCCTCGATGGCATGCACTGGCTGGGTCTGAGCTACGACGAGGGTCCGTTCTACCAGACCCAGCGCATGGATCGCTATCGCCAGGTCATCCAGGAAATGCTTGCCGCGGGTACCGCCTACCTGTGTTACACCTCGGCCGAAGAGCTCGCTGAGCTGCGCGATACCCAGCGCGCGCACGGCCTGAAGCCCCGCTACGATGGTCGCTGGCGGCCCGACCCCGGGAAGGATTTGCCGACACCGCCCACCGATGTCCTGCCGGCCGTTCGTTTCCGCAACCCGACGACCGGCGTCGTCGCCTGGGATGACCTGGTCAAGGGTCGCATCGAAATTGCCAATTCCGAACTCGACGACTTGGTCATCGCACGCGCCGACGGAACGCCGACCTACAACTTCTGTGTCGTCGTCGATGACTGGGACATGGCGATCACACACGTCATTCGTGGCGACGATCATGTGAACAATACGCCACGCCAGATCAACATCCTGCAGGCGCTTGGCGCACAGGTGCCGAGCTATGCGCATCTCTCGATGATTCTCGGCAGCGACGCTCAGAAGCTCTCGAAGCGTCACGGCGCGGTCAGCGTCATGCAATACGATCATGCCGGCTACCTGCCGCAGGCCGTCGTGAACTACCTTGCCCGCCTCGGCTGGTCGCACGGCGACGACGAGATATTCTCGGCTCAGCAGTTCTGTCAGTGGTTCGACCTCGATCACATCACACCGTCCGCGGCGCAATTCAACCCCGAGAAACTGGACTGGCTGAATGCCCACTATCTGAAACAGGCTGACAATGGCTACCTGGCGGAGAAGGTGGCCGAACGACTGGCAGCGCGCGCGCTCGCGCTGGGTGACGCCGCACCGCTGACGACCATCGTCGGTGTTTACAAAGAGCGTGTGGTCACACTCAATCAACTGACCGACGCGGTGGCCATTTTTCACGGCGCCCTGCAACCACCAGCAGACCTGGTGAACAAGTACCTGACCGAGGCAGCGCGGCCAGCCCTGCGCGAGTTCACCCGCCGCCTCGCCGACGTCGCTTGGGAGGCTGCGGCAATTGGTGCACTGATTAAGGACTGCGTCGCCAGAAGCGGCATCCGAATGCCGCAACTGGCGATGCCCTTGCGCGTACTCCTCACCGGCCAGGAGCAAACCCCGTCGGTCGATGTCCTGTTGACGCTCTTTGCCCGGCAAACCGCACTCCAGCGCCTGGCAATAATCGCTTCCGGCGAAGGCTCCAGTTGAAATACCGTTGGCATCTTGCCCCTGGCGACGCAGCGGCTGCGTAGCGGCGATTTTCCTGCCGCCGACCTAGCAGGAGTTCAATCAATCGTTTTATCATGCGTGCTGATGGTTTTTTCCAGGAACGCCCGCGCGCCGTGAAGGAGCAGTTCAATGTCGATGAATGAAAACATGCTGCTGGTCGCCGCCGCCGTGTTTGCGGTGTTTCTGGTCGTAAGCTTCTTCATCGCCCGGCGCTCGGCGCGCAAACGGCTGGATCAACGTAGCGACTGGCGGCACATCGAGCCGAGCGAAGCCCGGCCACCAGCCGACGAGGCCCGCCCGACGCCAGGCGTCGCTCCCGAAGAAAGCCGGCCGGAGCCTGCGGCGCAGGAAGCGGCTGCTACGCGCGCGGCTGAAGACGCTGCCCACCGGGAAAGCGAGCGGCAAGCGGCTGAACGACAGGCAAGCGAAGCGCGCGCCGCTGAGGAAGCCGCACGGCGCGAAGCTCAGCGCTTGGCAACCGAGGAAGCCGCACGGCGCGAAGCTCAGCGCTTGGCAACCGAGGAAGCCGCTCGCCGCGAAAGTGAGCGACGTGCCGTGGAACAGGCAGCACGGCTCGCCGCCGAACGGCAGGCGGCCGAACAGCGTGCCGCCGAGGAAGCCGCGCAGCGTGAAGCGCAGCGGCTGGCAGCCGAGGAAGCCGCGCGCCGCGCAAGCGAGCGACGTGCGGCCGATGAGGCAGCACGACAGGCAGCCGAAAAGCGTGCCGCGGAAGAAGCCGCGCAGCGTGAAGCGCAGCGACTGGCCGCCGCTGAAACTGCCCGCCGCGCAAGCGAGCGACGTGCCGCCGAAGAGGCAGCGCGGCTGGCCGCCGAGCGGAAGGCAGCCGAAGCGCGCGCGGCTGAGGAAGCCGCGCAGCGCGAAGCCCGGCGCTTGGCGGCCGAAGAGGCTGCTCGCCGGGACGCTGCTCGACGTGCGGAAGACGAGGCGGCGCGCCGCCGGGCCGCCGAGCGTCAGGCGGCTGAGGAAGCGGCGAGCCGGGCTGCCGCAAGGCGCGCGGCGGATGACGCCGCGCAGCTCGAACGCGAGCGGCGTGCGGTCGCGGAAGCGCTGCGCCAGGAAGAGCAGGAACTGCGCATCATCGAGCAGGCGATCAACCGGGAAAACCAACGCCAGGCGGTGGAAGCCGCCCGACGCCAAGCCCCCGCGCCGCTCACCCACGCTCCCGTGAAGTCGCCGCAGCAAACCGTCGTGATGGTCGCCGACGATTCGCGTGTCGTCCGGGTGAAGACCGGCAGGTTGCTCTCAGCGCACGCCTATCAGGTGCTGACGGCAGAGGATGGCCTGGACGCAGCACGCCAGATCGAAGGCACCGTACCCGACATTCTCGTCACCGACGTCGACATGCCGGGACTGGACGGCTTCCAGCTCAGTCGGCAGGTTCGCGCCGACCCGCGCACCGCACATGTCCCGATCATCATGGTGACCTCCGACAACGACGAGCTACGCAGCCAGGCAGCCGCGGTTGGGGTCAATGTCGTCCTCGGCAAACCGTATCCGGAAGAACTGCTGATCAACCACATCGAGCGCCTGATGATGGCGCAGGCCGGCCGCTAGCCGGCTGCTCAGCGCGTCGACTCGCGGGCGCAGCCGGCTCAGATCTCGCCACGCGCCAGGGCAGCGAGCAAGCCGCTCGCCGCCCGCTCGCACAAAGTGAGCACACGCTCAAAGCCCGATTCCGCGCCGTAATAGGGATCGGGCACCTCGTAGACGCCAAGTTCTGGTGCGTATGCCAGAAACAGGCCGAGGCGCGCTCGACTTTCTTCCGGGCAAATCGATTCAAGCACCGACAGATTGCTGTCGTCCATCGCCAGAACCCGGTCGTAATAGGCGAAATCGGCTTCGACGACCGGCCGCGCACGAATTCCGGACAAATCGTAACCGCCCTTGGCGGCAACCCGTCGAGCACGCGGATCGGGTGGTTCGCCCTTGTGGTAATGGCCGTGTGTCCCGGCCGAAGCAAGCTCGAGGCGGGCGGCCAGGCCGGCGCGCTGCGCCATACCGCGCGTGACGCCCTCGGCGATTGGCGAACGGCAAATGTTGCCCATGCAGACAAAAAGGATGCGATAGCGCGTGTTGGCCGCGTTCATGTTCATCTGGAATCCGTATTGGTCTAATCAGCGGTTGCCGATGCACTCGGCAAGATGGAAGGAGCGGCGGGCGCCGGCCGTCCGTCAGCCGCAAGCTGATCTCCCGGAAAAAGCGCCTCGACAAAGCCAAAGCGTGTGAAGTCGCGCATCCGCATCGGATAGAGCACACCGTCGAGGTGATCGCATTCGTGCTGGACGAGACGCGCGTGGAAACCACCGACCGTTCGCTCGACCGGCCGGCCGTCGGCGTCGAAGCCGGTGTAATGCAGACGGGCTGCGCGCGCGACCCAGCCACGCAAGCCGGGAACCGACAGACAGCCTTCCCAGCCCTCGTCCACCTCGTCGCCAAGAGGGGTCAGCACAGGGTTGGCGAGGACGGTCCAAGGAACTGCCTCGGCGTCCGGATAGCGTGGGTTGTTGCTCACGCCGAAAACGACCAGGCGCAAGTCAACGCCAATTTGCGGCGCCGCCAAGCCAGCTCCGTCAAGCTGCCGCATGGTTTCGCGCAGATCATCGACCAAGGCGTGCAGTTGCCGAGTGCCGAACTCTTCGACCGGCTTCGCCCGGCGCCAGAGGCGCGGATCGCCCATTTTCAGCACCGGCCTAATCATTGTCGGCGAGCATCCGTTCAATCAACGCAAGCACCCGTTGCATGGCCCCATCGAGAACCGCGTTGATCTCGGCAAGACTGATTGCGCGCGGCGGCTGGCCACGCCCAGCCGCGTAGTTGGCGACGACGTTGATCGCCGCATAGGGGACGCCAAGTTCACGCGCCAGCACCGCTTCCGGCATGGCCGTCATGCCCACCACATCGGCCCCATCGCGTTCGAGGCGATTGATCTCGGCCGCCGTTTCCAGACGCGGCCCTTGCGTCGCCGCATACACCGCCGATCCTGCGCAGGGCAGCGACAGAGCCTGCGCCGCCGAAAGCGCTTTCCGGCGGAGCTCTGCGTCATACGGCTGGCTGAAGTCTACGTGCGTGACGGTACTTCCTGGTCCCTCGTGATAGGTCGACGGACGACCCCAGGTATAGTCGATGATCTGATCGGGAAGCACCAGATCGCCTGGGTGAAGATCCGCCCGGATGCCGCCGACTGCGGCAACCGCCAGGATCGCCCGCGCGGCGCCGACCTGACTCAAGGCCCAGACGTTCGCACGATAGTTGACGCGGTGCGGCGGGATATCATGGTCGCTCCCGTGGCGCGCCAGAAAAACGAGGTCACGACCGGCGAGCCGGCCGAAGACCAGCGGCCCCGAGGGATCGCCATAGGGCGTACCGCTTCGCTCACGACGTTCGACCTCGAGCCCAGCGAGTTGACCCAGACGGCTGCCACCGATGATCGCCAGCATCTCTCACTCTCCACGCATGGCATAGATCGCCGGCAGGTTGCGCCAAGCGCCACGAACGTCCATGCCGAAACCGAAGACGAAGCGGTCGGGGACGGCCAGTGCGACGAAATCGGCTTGCGCCGCCTTCTTTCGCCCATTCATTTTCTCGGCGAGCACGGCGGTGTAACAAACCGCCGCGCCGAGCTGCCGCACGCGCTCCTGAATTGCCGCCAGCGTCATTCCCTCGTCCAGAATGTCGTCGATGATCAGTACCGTCCGCCCCAGCAAGGCAAGCGACGGGGCGGCGCGCCACGAGAGTGCGCCGCCCGTCGTCGCTGACCCATAGCGTGTCAGATGGACGTAGTCGAAGTCGAGCGGGAAGCTCAGTTGGGTCAGCAGGTGACCGGCAAAGGGTACGCCGCCGTTGAGGACGCAGAGGACGACCGGATAGCTCTCGGCGAGGCGGGTGCTGATTTCGCGCGCGACGCGATTGACCGCCGCGCTGATCGCGTCGCCATCGTGAATGAGGTCGGCCGTAGCCAGCAGGGCAAGTGCAGCTTGCCGATCCATCAGCATTTCGCCGGTCCTCCTGGCACTCCCGGAACGATAGAACGACCTGCCCGCACCCAGCCCGCAGAAGTCATGGCGAACATCGCTCCTCCTCTGCGCTCGATGCCGGCAGCGCCGGCGCCAGCAACTGCCGCAAGCCACTCTCGTCGATCACTGTGAGACCAAGGCTCTCCGCCTTGCTCAGCTTGCTGCCCGCCTCGCCACCGGCGACGACGAAATCGGTCTTCTTCGACACCGAACTGCTCACCTTGCCACCAGCCGCTTCGATCATCTGGCGCGCCGCCTCGCGCGTCAAGGAGGGCAAGGTTCCAGTCAGCACGAATACCTTGCCGGCGAGCGCGGTGTCAGTGTGTGGCGCAGGCAGGCTGTCGTCCCAGGTGACCCCGGCTTCCTGCAGTTCCCGGATGACCTCGAGGTTGTGCGCCTCGCGGCAGAACTGGCGGATGCACTGGGCCACCGTCGGGCCGACTTCGGGAACGCGCAGCAACTGCGCTTCGTCGGCGGCGAGCAAAGCCTGCAGGCGGCCAAAGTGCCGGGCCAGGTCTCGCGCCGTCGCTTCGCCAACGTTACGCATCCCCAAGGCATAGATGAAGCGCGCCAGCGTCGTTCGCTTGCTGTTCTCGATCGCGGTCAACAGATTGTTGGCCGACTTCTCGGCCATCCGTTCGAGTGCCGCCAGGGCGGGCGGAGCCAGGCGGTAGAGATCGGCTGGCGTGCGCACGATCGACGCCTCGACCAGTTGCTCGACCAGCCTCTCGCCTAGTCCGTCGATGTTCATCGCACGCCGTGAAGCGAAGTGGAGCACCGCCTGTTTGCGCTGCGCCGGGCAAAAGAGCCCGCCGCTGCAGCGAGCAACGGCCTCGCCCTCGGCGCGCACGATGCACGAACCGCATACCGGGCAGCTTTGCGGCATGACGAATTCAGCCGCATTGCGCGGACGCTTTTCCGCCAGGACGCGAACCACCTCGGGAATGACATCGCCAGCCCGCCGGACGACGACCGTGTCACCGACACGCAGGTCCTTGCGCTGGACCTCGTCGGCATTGTGCAGCGTTGCATTGCTCACCGTGACGCCACCGACGAAGACCGGCGCCAGACGCGCAACCGGCGTCAGCGCGCCGGTGCGCCCGACCTGCACGCTGATCTCGAGAATTTCGGTGATCGCTTCTTCAGCCGGAAACTTGTGGGCAATGGCAAAACGCGGCGCACGCGAAGCAAAGCCCAGTTGTTGCTGGGCACGCAGATCATCTACCTTGTAGACGACGCCGTCGATCGCATAGGCGAGTGCCGCCCGGCGCTCGCCAATTTCCCGATAGTAGGCCAGCAGCCCCGCCAGGCCGCTCACCCGGCGCTGCTCGCGGGCCACCGGAAAACCCCAGTCAGCGAGCCACTGGAGGACGGTGCAATGGGCACGCGGCAGGGAAGGTCCATCGTCCGCCGCGATCCCGTAAGCAAAGAAGCGCAAAGGACGCTGCGCGGTGACTCGCGGGTCGAGCTGGCGCAGGCTGCCGGCAGCCGCGTTGCGCGGATTCACGAACTCCTTCTCACCGAGTTCGCGCTGACGCTCGTTCAGGCGCAGAAAATCTGCGCGCAACATCAGCACCTCGCCCCGGACTTCGATCGTCTCGGGCCAGCGAGCGCCGAGCAGGTGTAGCGGAACCGTGCGCAGCGTGCGCAGATTGGCCGTGATGTCCTCACCGATCGCTCCGTCGCCACGCGTTGCGCCGCGCACGAAAACTCCGTTTTCATATAGGAGGGCAACCGCCAGGCCGTCGAACTTGGGTTCAGCCGAATAGGCAACGTCACCGTCGACCGCAAGCGCCTCCCGCACCCGGCGATCGAAAGCGGCGATCTCCTCATCGCTGAACGCGTTGTTCAACGACAGCATCGGCCGGGCATGCGCCACCGGGGCAAATTCGGCGAGCGGAGCCGCACCTACCCTTTGCGTCGGCGAGCTAGCGCTCGCCAACTCGGGATAATCGGCTTCCAGCGCCTGCAGTTCGGCGAACAGGCGATCGTACTCCGCGTCGCTGATCAGCGGCGCGTCGCGTACGTAGTAGCAAACGTTGTGCCGCTCGATCTCGCCGCGCAGGAAGGCCAGGCGCTCGTTGACGTTCATCGCAACTGCCGGAGCTCTCAGGAGAACAGACGCAAGGCCAGCGGGCCACCCGCGGCCAAATGGCGTGCACTCATCGCCGCCTGATATTGCATGACCTGACGGCGAATCGGTTCGAGCGCCTTTTCCGACAACGGATGCCGATTGTCGTCGACCAGTGCGCCGTGCAAGGAGTCGGCAAAACGACGCGCCTGCTCGAACATTTGCGAGAGTACGCTATCGCCGCTGGCGACACAGGGTACGTCGAGCAGAAACGTCACGCCATGCGTCGTCAGGCTCTTCATCGCCTCGGCCGAAAAACCCTTGTCCTCCTGGTTGACCAGATGGTAGAGAACGCTACCGTCATCGTCGCAACGCGCAAAACGACCCGCCGGGTCGATTACCATGCCGGCCGATTCGGCCAACGCGCGCAATTTCGTTCCGGCAAACACCTGTCCCTGGCTGATCACGTTGATGCCGATCTGAATGTCCACTCCGGCACAGAACTGATCCAGTTCGGCAGCGGCCTCCAGTGCGGTTTCGCGTAGCGGCAATTCGGCCAGGCCGCCAAGCTCGGTCGCCAGATCATGCACGGCGACATCGAAGATCGACAGGTCGGAACTGCGCAGCGGTCCCCGCCGGTCGACCATCTGGAGACCGATGCGGACGTGCCGATAGGCGCGATCGCTGTCGTCGGCGATCAAGTCCCACTCGTTCGATTCTTCGTTGTAACCGATCCAGTTGATCGCCTTCTCGATCCGTTGCAGGGCCACGCGTTGCGTCTCGCGCAAGCGATACGCGCCGACCGACGAGGAGAATTCGAGCGCCGCAATATAGTCGATCAGCGGTGAAAGCACGTGCAGCGGTGTACCGATCTCGCGCGGCCCGGGCAGCTCACCAGCACCGACCGTCGCCTCCAGCTCGGGCGAGATGTCGTCCGCCAGAATCACCGGGTCGGACGCGGCAAGAAACGCCGGTATGCGGCCGGTCCCGCTGGTCCGCTCATCGGGCATGCCCTCGGCAGCCGCCGGTTGTCCGCCATCGAGCAGCGGGTCGAAGCGCTCACGACCCTTCCGCGTGTTTGCTCGGGCGGCGGGCTCAGGCTGCGCCGGTGAACTGGCGGGCATCTCGCCAGGCAAGGTCTCGTCGAGCAGGACATCAGCCTGGCGGGCGTTCAATAGCTGCTCGGCCAGCTTGCGGTGCTTGTGCTCCTGCCATTTGTTATAGGCCAGGACAACGATCACGGCGGTCGCGCCAAGGCCCATCAAACCCATTTGCAAATCGGTCATGTCTCTTCCTAAACCAGTTGCTCGCGCAGGCGCAGCGCCTCTTCCATATCGACTTCGACGATCCGCGAAACGCCGGACTCCTGCATCGTGACGCCGACCAGCTGCTGTGCCATCTCCATCGTGATCTTGTTATGACTGATGAACAGAAACTGGGTGTGCGCCGACATCCGCCGCACCATAGCGCAAAATCGCTCAGTATTGGTATCGTCCAGCGGCGCATCCACTTCGTCAAGCAGGCAGAACGGCGCCGGATTCAATTGAAACATCGAGAAGACCAGCGCGATCGCGGTAAGCGCCTTCTCTCCACCGGAAAGCAGGTGAATCGTCGAGTTCTTCTTGCCCGGCGGCTGCGCCATCACCTGCAGCCCGGAGTCCAGGATTTCTTCGCCGGTCATCACCAGACGCGCCTCGCCGCCGCCGAAGAGCGTCGGAAAAAGTTCGCCGAAGCTGCGGTTGACCGCATCATAGGTGGTTTGCAACAAGTCGCGTGTTTCACGATCGATCCGCCGGATCGCGTTCTCCAGCGTCTCCATCGCCTGCGTCAGGTCGGCCGCCTGCGCATCGAGATAGGCCTTCCGTTCGCGTGCCGCCTCCAGTTCGTCGAGCGCGGCCAGGTTAACCGCACCGAGCGCTTCAATCGATCGTTGCAAAGTGCCAATCGCCGCCTGCAGGGTGCTGGCGCGCACGCCGACGAGTTCGCCACGCAGTGAATCCTCGTCGGCGTTCGCTTCGCTCAACTGCGCGGCAAACTGATCGCAACTCAAAGCCGCTGCCTGCTCCTTGAGCTTCAGTTCGCCAATCCGTGTCCGCAACGGGTCGAGACCCTGCTCGGTGCGCAGACGCTGCTCATCAAGCGCCCGCAGCCGATTGGTAGCGCTCTCCAGAGCCTCACGCGCGTCGGACAGCGCGTGCTCGCGCGCAACGCGATGGTCGAGCGCCTCCTGCAAAGCCGCTTCCAGATCCTCCGCACGCAGAGCCCCGGCGCTTTCCGTACAGCGCGCCAGCTCATCGCGCACGCGGGCGATCTGGCGCTGCGCGAGGTCGCGACTGGTGGCGAGCTCGCTCAGTTTGCTGCGGCACTCGCGCTGCGAAAATTCCGCTTCGCGCAGATCGCGCTCAGCCCGCGCCACCTGCTCGCGTTCGTCGCGCAGCGCCCGCTCGCTCGCTTCGAGCTGAATCTGGGCCGCCTGGATCATCGATTGCGCCTGATGAATTTCATGGCGCCGCTGCTCGATCGCCTCGTCGGCCAACAACAACCGCTCGCGCTCGTTTTCCTCTTCGCTCGCCATTGCCGCAAAGCTCTCATCGACTTGCGCCTGGCGTTCGAGAAAGCGCTCGCGCGCCTGCGTCAGCTTCAACGTCTCGACCTGAATCGCATGGGCCCGGTCCTGTACGACATTAAGCTGCTGGCGCGAATCCTGCAGGGCGCGCTGGGCATCGGTCAGCCGCTGTTCGAGCTCGCCCAGTCGCGCTTGCGCTTGCGCCACCGCGTCTTCACGCTGGGCAATAAGGCTGCCCAGCGCGTCGATCTCGCGCTGCCGCTCGAGCAGGCCATGCTCGGCGCTGTCCGGCGCGAAGAAAGTGACCGCATGCCGGGTAACGATGTCGCCCTGCGCCGTGACGCAACACGCGTTACCGGCCAGCGTCGCGCGTTGCGCCCAGGCTAGCGCCAAGCTGGGTGCCGTCGCTACGTCGCGCAGCCAATCGGCCAGCACGGCATGCAGATCCGGCCGAGCGCAGTCGATGCGCGCGAGGAGCCGGTCGGGCGCAGCAAAACTCGCGCTCGGCGCGCTCGCCGCCGTATCGGCCTGCGGCAGGAGCAAGGTGAGCCGCCCGACCGGCCGGTCCTTGCTCCAGGAAGAGTTGGCCGCGTCCGCCGGCAGCGCATTCAGGCGTTCGCGCAGCACCGCCTCGACTGCGTCTTCCCAGCCGGCCTCGACGCGCAGCGCCTGCCAAAGGGGCGCCTCGGAATGCACGCCATGCCGCCTTAGCCAGTCATCCAGCTTGCCGTTGGTGCGCAGCCGATTCTGCAGTTGCTGCAGCGCAGTCCGCCGGGCGTGCGCTTCAGCGCGCGTCTTTTGCGTTTCCTGCACTTCGGCAAACACCCGCCGACGCTCTTCTTCGCGCTGTGGAAGAGCCAGTTGCTGCGCTTGCTGCGCGGCTTGCAGTGCACCGATCCGCTGCCGTAGCTCGGCCAGTTCGCCCTCCCGACGCGCCAGCCCGCTTTCGTCCGGCGGCGGCAACGCGGCCCGCTCGGCAGCCAGCTTGTCGCGCCGAGCGGCAATGATCTGCAGCGAACGCTCGGCGTGCCCGCGATTCGCCAGCTCGACATGCAGAGCCCGCTCGACCTGCGCCAGATCGGCGCGCTGGCGACTGACTTCGGCAAGCCTGGCGGCTTGCCGCTCTTCCGCCAAGGGCAATCGCTCCTGGCAACTGTCGAGCACCAGCCGGCCCTGGTCGACGCGCGCTTCGGCCAAGCCGAGCAGGTTCTGCCAGCGTTCATCGTCGTGCGCCAGTCGCTCGCTTTCCGCCTGCCAGTGAAGCTGATCTTCCGCCAATTGCGCCAGGCGCGTCTCGTACTCGCGCTGCGCTTCGCGACGATGGCGGATTTCGGCTTCGATCCGTGCCACCTCGGCGTTGGCGGCAAAGAGCTCGGCCTGCGCCGAATGGACACCGTCGCTCGCCGCGAAGTGCGCCTCGCGCGCCGCCTCGAGCTGGGCTTCCAGATCGCGCAGCGCGGCGATGCGGGCTTCAAGGTCGAGGCTGGCCTGGCTGATTTCATTGATCAGCCGATCGCGCTCGCCTTGTGCCTCGTTGCGGCGCAAGAGCCAGAGCACTTGCTGCTTGCGGTTCAGTTCGTCACAGAGGGCGCGATACTGGCGGGCAACGCCGGCCTGGTCAGCCAGCCGTTCCATCTGCGTCGCGAGCTCGCAACGAATGTCTTCGACGCGGGTCAGATTTTCCCGCGTGTCGGCCAAGCGGCCTTCGCTTTCCTTGCGCCTTTCCTTGTACCGGGTGACGCCGGCCGCTTCTTCCAGAAAGACGCGCAACTCGTCAGGCTTGGCCTCGATGATGCGCGAAATCGTCCCCTGACCGATGATCGCGTAAGCGCGCGGACCCAGCCCGGTACCGAGGAAGAGGTCGGTCACGTCCTTGCGGCGTACGTGCAGGTTGTTGATGTAATACTCCGACTGACCGTTGCGCGTGAGCAGACGCTTGACCGACAGTTCGGCATACTGCGACCACTGACCGGCAAGCCGGCCGAGCGAATTGTCGAAGACCAGTTCGACCGCCGCCCGGGAGACCGGCTTGCGACTGCCGGAGCCGTTGAAGATGACATCCTGCATCGATTCGCCGCGCAATTCAGAGGCTTTCGATTCGCCGAGCACCCAACGTACGGAGTCGATGACGTTCGACTTGCCACAGCCATTCGGGCCGACCACGCCGACGAGCTGGCCGGGCAGGGCAAGCGTCGTCGGGTCGACGAAAGACTTGAAACCAGCAAGTTTGAGTCTGGTCAGGCGCATGGGCTCGGGCCGGGCAGCTACTCGGGCATGCCGGATGAGATCGGAAATGACTCGCTCGCAGGACACGCTCGCAAGGAAACGCTCTCCCCTTTCACCGCCGCGTTCGGCCGCGCGGATGGCCAACGATATTCCTGCGGAAAGGGGAGAATGCCGCCTATAATATCACCCCGCCTGACCGAATCGTTTGCCCTCCGACGCCACGCGCAACCCGCATGAGCACAAGCCCGGCCCAAACCCTCGAGACTTTCGCCAATCCGGCCCCCCAACGGGATTTTCACATTCATATGAAAATCCCCGAGTTTACCTGCCTTTGCCCGAAAACCGGCCAGCCGGATTTCGCGACGCTGATCCTCGACTACATCCCGGACGCCCTGTGCGTCGAACTGAAGAGCCTGAAGCTCTACGTCTGGTCGTTTCGCGATACGGGCTGCTTTCATGAAGACGTGACCAACCGCATTCTCAACGACCTGGTCGCCGTTACGCAGCCGCGTTACATGAAGCTGACCGCGCGCTTCAACGTGCGTGGCGGCATATACACCACGGTCGTCGCCGAACATCGCCAGCCGGGCTGGCGGCCAAACCCGGCGGTCGTGCTCAGCGACTTTGCCGGGCAGCCCGGTCGCCGCGACTGAGTGCTTGCGAAGAAGTTGCCACGAGCGGAGCACGATGGAAGGCGCGCGGCAACGACGGGAGCGAGCGAATGAGCCGGCGCGTGGGTCGGCTGCCCGGTCGCTCGATTGAAGCCTGTGCGCACGCGGACAAGGACCAACCGTGAATCCCCATCTCGCCAAATTGCAGCCCTACCCCTTCGAAAAGCTGCGCCAGCTCTTTGCCGGAGTCGCCCCCAACCCGGAATTGCGCGAAATCAGGTTGTCGATCGGCGAGCCGCAGCATCGCACACCGGATTTCATCAAGGCGGTACTGAGCGAGCGCCTGGCCGGGCTGGCGAACTATCCGACGACGCTGGGCAGCCCGGAGTTGCGGCACAGCATCGCCGCCTGGCTTGAGCGCCGTTACGGTCTTCCCGGAGTCGACCCGGAGACGCAGATCATTCCGGTCAATGGCTCGCGTGAAGCCTTGTTCGCCTTCGTCCAGGCGGTCGTCGATCCGACGCGCGACGAGCCACCGCTGGTCGTCTGCCCGAATCCGTTTTACCAGATCTATGAGGGCGCGGCGTATCTCGCCGGGGCGCAACCGCGCTTTCTCAACACGGTTCCCGAAAACGGCTACGCACTCGACTTCTCGTCGTTGAGCGAAGCCGAATGGCAACGCGTACAACTCGTCTTCGTCTGCTCGCCGGGCAATCCGACCGGCAAGATCCTGAGTCTCGACGACTGGCAGCAGCTCTTCTTGCTCGCCGACCGTTACGGCTTTGTCATTGCAGCCGACGAATGCTACTCGGAAATCTACTTTGACGAGGACCGCCCACCACTTGGCGGGCTGCAGGCCGCCCGCCTGCTCGGCCACGATGGGCGACGACTGGTGGTGTTTTCCAGCCTGTCGAAACGTTCGAACGTACCTGGCATGCGCTCGGGCTTCGTCGCCGGCGATCCGGCCATCCTCGCCTCGTTTCTGCTCTATCGCACCTACCACGGCTGCGCGATGAACCCGGCCGTGCAGGCGGCGAGTGCAGCGGCCTGGAACGACGAGGCGCACGTCATTGAAAACCGACGCGCCTACCGCGAGAAGTTCGCTGCCGTTACCCCGCTGCTCGCCGATGCCCTCGGTGCCACCTGGCCGGAGGCCGGCTTCTACCTCTGGCTGCGAACCCCGATCGACGATACGGAATTCGCTCGCCGCCTGCTCGCCGCGTATAATGTGCTTGTCCTGCCGGGAAGCTATCTCGCTCGCTTGGCGCACGGCGTCAACCCGGGCGCAGGTTTCGTCCGCATCGCGCTCGTCGCCGCACGGGCAGAGTGCATCGAAGCCGCCGAGCGTATTCGTTCATTCACTGCAACACTCTAGGAAGACTGCCATGTACGCCGTCCAGCAGATCATCGATGAGGCATGGGAAACGCGCAGCACGCTGCAGCCGGCGAACGCCCCGGTGCCGCTCTGCGAAGCGGTAAGCACCGTCCTCGACCAGCTCGACGAAGGCAGCCTGCGCGTCGCCGAGAAGGTCGACGGCGAGTGGGTGACGCATCAATGGGTGAAGAAAGCCGTTCTGCTGTCGTTTCGCCTGCAGGACAATCGCCTGATCGATGGCGGTCCGCTGCGCTATTTCGACAAGGTGCCAAGCAAGTTTGCCGATTACGACGGCGAGCGCTTCGCGCGCGGCGGATTTCGCGTCGTCCCGCCGGCGACGGCCCGGCGCGGCGCGTTCATCGGCAAGAACGTCGTCCTCATGCCGTCATATGTCAACATCGGCGCGCACGTCGACGAGGGGACGATGGTCGACACCTGGGCAACGGTCGGCTCGTGTGCGCAGATCGGCCGCAATGTCCATCTCTCGGGCGGCGTGGGTATCGGCGGCGTGCTCGAACCGCTGCAGGCCAATCCAACGATCATTGAGGACGATTGCTTCATCGGCGCGCGCTCGGAGGTCGTCGAAGGCGTCATCGTCGGTGCCGGATCGGTCATTTCGATGGGCGTCTACATCGGTCAGTCGACGCGGATTTTCGACCGTGAAACCGGCCAGGTGAGTTATGGCCGAGTGCCGCCGGGATCGGTCGTCGTGTCCGGCAACCTGCCCGCCAAAGATGGCAGCCACAGCCTGTATTGCGCGGTCATCGTCAAGAAGGTGGACGCGGCAACGCGCGCCAAGACCAGTATCAACGACCTGCTGCGCGGCGACTGAGTAGCGCCCCTTTCGCAAACTGCGTCGCAAGCACTCAGATGATCCTCGACAAGCTCTTCCAGGTCATGGCCGACCGACAGGCGTCGGACATCTTCATCACGGCCGGCGCGCCGATTCACATCAAGATCCACGGCAATACGGTCGCGGTCAATCAGCAGGTGATGGAACCGGCGATGATCGAGAAGATCGCCGGCGAGTTGATGACCGCCGAACAGGCGCAGATCTTCGAGACGACGAAGGAGATGAACCTCTCGGTTGGCGTCCCCAGTCTGGGCAACTTCCGCATCAACCTGTTCCGTCAGCGCGGTACGATATCGCTCGTCGTGCGCTACATCCGGGGCAACATTCCGGCGCTGGATACGCTGATGCTGCCTGATGTCCTGGCCAGCCTGGTCATGGAAAGGCGCGGCCTGATCCTGATCGTCGGCTCGACGGGTTCCGGCAAGTCGACGACGATCGCTTCGATGCTCGACTACCGCAACGCCAACCGGGCGGGTCACATCCTGACCATCGAGGACCCGATCGAGTATCTCTTCCGACACAAGAAGTCGATCGTCAATCAGCGTGAAATCGGCATGGACACGCTGGGCTGGAATCATGCCCTGAAGAACGCCATGCGACAGGCGCCCGACTGCATCCTGATCGGCGAGATTCGTGACAAGGAAACGATGCAGGCAGCCATTGCGTATGCGCAAACGGGTCACCTGTGCCTGGGCACGCTGCACGCCAACAACAGCTACCACGCGCTCAACCGGATGATCAACTTTTTCCCGGTCGAATCGCGCGGTACGCTGTACATGGATCTGTCGGTCAGTCTGAAGGCGATCGTTTCGCAACGCCTGATCAAGAACAAGGAAGGCCGCTTGATCCCGGCAGTCGAAGTTCTGCTGAACAGCTACCATGTGCAGGAGCTGATCGAACGAGGCGACATCCCGGCGCTCAAGGAAGCGATGGAACAAAGTCTTGCCCCGGGTTCGCGCACCTTCGAGCAGGACATCTTCCGCCTCTATAGCAGCGGGCTGATCACCCTTGACGAGGCACTCAACAACGCCGACTCGCCGACCAACCTGTCGTGGCTGATCAACAACAATACGGAGAGCGGCGCCCGACCACGTAAGGAAGAAAAGCGTGTTGAAACACCCTACGACCTGTCGGCTACCGATCCCGGCGGACCATCTTACAAGGCGTTCACGCTCAGTCTGCACGATACTGAAGCGCCATAGCCACCCGCGTGATGTCGCCCGAGGCAAACCTGACCTTGCATGACGAGCCGACGCTCAGACTCGCCGAGCAACTGATCGCCTGTCGCTCGGTGACGCCCGACGACGCTGGTTGCCTGCCGATCATCGTCGAACGTCTGAGCGCACTGGGTTTCGCGTGCGAGTTCATCAACCGCGGCGGCGTGAGCAATCTGTGGGCACGACGCGGCCAGGCGCGGCCGCTGCTCTGCCTGGCGGGGCACACCGATGTCGTCCCCAGCGGTCCGCGCGAAGCCTGGAACTCGGACCCGTTCATCCCGCAGCGAGTGGACGGCAAGCTCTACGGGCGGGGTGCGGCAGACATGAAAGGTTCGCTCGCCGCCTTCGTCACGGCGGTGGAGGCTTTTCTTGCCGAGCGACCGGGGCACCTCGGATCACTCGCCTTCCTGCTCACTTCGGACGAGGAAGGCGACGCCGTCGACGGAACGGTCGTCGTCACCGACGCGCTGCGTGAGCGCGGTGAAACGATCGACTACTGCATCGTCGGCGAACCCACGGCGGTCAGCGCGCTCGGCGATGTGATCAAGAATGGCCGCCGTGGTTCGCTCTCCGGCAAGCTCGTCGTCAAGGGCGTGCAAGGCCATATCGCCTATCCGCATCTGGCCAAGAACCCGATCCTCCTGGCGGCACCGGCAATTGCCGAACTGGCGGCGACCGTCTGGGACACCGGCAACGAGTTCTTTCCGCCCACCACCTGGCAGGTCTCGAACATCCACGGCGGCACCGGCGCCGGCAATGTCATCCCGGGCAGCGTGAGCATCGACTTCAACTTCCGTTTCGCCACCGCCAGCACGCCAGAGAGTCTGCAGGCCAGGCTGTGCGCGGTGCTCGAACGCCACGGGGTGGACTACGAAATCGCCTGGACGCTCGGTGCACGCCCCTTCCTCACCGGCAGCGGCGCGCTGATCGACGCGGCGCGGCACGCGATCCGTGCCGAAACCGGGCTGACGAGCGAACTATCGACCAGCGGCGGGACTTCCGACGGGCGTTTCATTGCCGAAATCTGTCCGCAGATCGTCGAGATCGGTCCGCTCGGAACGACCATTCATCAGGTGAACGAGTGCATCGACCTTGACGCTCTGCCGCGTCTGGCGGCCATCTACCGGCGAATCATCGAGCAACTCCTGCCGGCCGATGTCTGAGGCAAGCCGCGAACTGCGCACGCTGCGCGACCTGATGCGCTTTGCCGTCAGCCGCTTCAACGAGGCCGGTGTGTTCTTTGGACATGGCAGCGACAACGCCTGGGACGAAGCCGCCTACCTGCTGCTGCATTGCCTGCACCTGCCGCTCGACCGCCTGGAGCCCTTTCTCGACGCCCGCCTGACGCGCAGCGAACGCACCCAATGCGTGCAACTGATCGCTCGCCGGATCGGCGAGCGGCTGCCCGCCGCGTACCTCACCAACGAAGCCTGGTTGGGCGAGTATCGCTTCTACGTGGACCGGCGTGTCATCGTTCCCCGCTCGTTCATCGGCGAACTGCTGCGCGAGCGCCTGACACCGTGGATCGCTGAACCCGATGAAATCACCAGCGTGCTCGACCTGTGCACCGGGTCGGCCTGCCTGGCGATCATCGCCGCGCACGTCTTTCCGGCCGCACTGGTCGATGCCGTAGACGTTTCAGCCGACGCGCTCGCCGTCGCCCGGCGCAACGTCACCGATCACGCGCTGGACGAGCGCGTCCGGCTGATCGAATCCGACCTCTTCGCTGGCCTGCGCGGCCGACGCTACGACCTGATCGTGAGCAATCCGCCCTACGTCGATGCCGCGACGATGGCCACGCTGCCTGCTGAATACCGCTGCGAACCCGAACTGGCGCTGGCCAGCGGCGTCGACGGACTCGATCTGACGCGCGCCATCATCGCCCAGGCGCGCCGACACCTCGCACCGCACGGACTGCTCATCGTCGAGATTGGCCACAATCGCGACACGCTGGAAGCCGCCTTCCCCGACCTCCCATTCACCTGGCTGGAAACGAGCGCGGGCGATCGCTACGTCTTCCTCCTGCAGCACGAGGATCTGCCCCAATGACGACGCCAGCGATAAAGCGGGTCCGGCGCGAGGACTACGCTCCACCGCCTTTCCTGGTCGACCAGGTCGCCCTGGAACTCGATTTCCGGTCCGGCGAAGTCATCGTCGACAGCCAACTGCACCTGCGGCGGAACCCGGCGGCGGCTCCCGGACAGGCGCTGCAGCTCGACGGGTATGGCCTGCAGACGATTTCGCTGACGCTCGACGGCGTGCCGCTGAGCGCGGACCGCTACACCTGTAGCGACACGCTGCTGTGCATCGCCGAGGTTGCCGATCGCCTGACGCTGAGCACGCGCACGCGCATCGACGCCGATCACAACAGCAGTCTGTCGGGCCTCTACCGGTCGCAGAACGGCTACTTCACCCAGTGCGAGGCGCAAGGCTTTCGCCGCATCACCTGGTTTCCCGACCGCCCGGACGTCATGTCGACCTACAGCGTGACCTTGCATGCCGACCGGGAAAACCTGCCGGTCCTCCTGGCGAACGGCAACCCGGTCGGCAGCGGCGAACACGGCGATGGTCGGCACTGGGCAAAATGGCACGACCCTTTCCCCAAGCCGTGCTACCTCTTCGCCGTCGTCGCCGCACGCCTCGATGTGCTGCGCGACGACTTCGTCACCGCCGACGGTCGCCGCGTGCAATTGGCGCTCTATGTCGAGCCGGGCAAGAGCGACCAGTGTGCGCACGCGCTCGACGCACTCAAGCGCGCGATGCGTTGGGATGAGCAGGTCTTCGGTCTCACCTGCGACCTCGACCACTACATGATCGTCGCCGTCAGCGACTTCAACATGGGCGCGATGGAGAACAAGGGGCTGAATATCTTCAACACAAAGTACGTCCTTGCCCGCCCGGATACGGCCACCGATGTGGACTATGAAAACGTCGACCGCGTCGTCGCGCACGAGTACTTTCACAACTGGACCGGCAACCGCGTCACCTGCCGCGACTGGTTCCAGTTGTCCCTCAAGGAAGGGCTGACCGTTTTCCGCGACCAGGAATTCACCGCCGACACGCACAATCGCGCACTCGCCCGCATCCGCGACGTGCGCACGCTGCGCGCCGTACAGTTCCCCGAGG
The DNA here is from genome assembly GCF_029255125.1 of Accumulibacter sp. Taxonomy (GTDB): domain Bacteria; phylum Pseudomonadota; class Gammaproteobacteria; order Burkholderiales; family Rhodocyclaceae; genus Accumulibacter. The sequence continues at coordinate 32,135 of NZ_JAPUVR010000066.1, forward strand.
ACGCTGGACCGATGGCACATCCGGTGCGACCCGAGGCCTACGTCGAGATCAACAACTTCTACACCAGCACCGTCTATGAAAAGGGTGCCGAGGTCGTGCGCATGATCCACACGCTGCTCGGCGAAGCGGGCTTTCGCCGTGGCATGGACCTGTATTTCGCGCGCCACGACGGCCAGGCGGTGACCTGTGACGACTTCGTCGCCGCGATGGCCAATGCCAGCGGCGTAGACCTGCAGCAGTTCATGCGCTGGTACGACCACGCAGGTACGCCGCGCATCCGGGTGCGCGGCGATTACGACGCCGAACAGCGGCGCTATGTGCTTGCCCTGACGCAGGAGCGCCCGAGCGCGCCAGCTACGGCGGCGTCCGACCTGCCCTTCCATATCCCGGTCGCCGTCGGCCTGTGCGGAAGCGATGGGCACGACCTGCCGCTCGTCCTTGCCGCCGAGCTGGCCGGCCACAGCGCGAACGGACAACCGGCCGCGGCGCCGACGACACGCGTCCTGTCGCTTACCGAACGCCACCAGGAATTCGTTTTCCTGGCCGTCGACGCGGCGCCCGTCCCTTCGCTGCTGCGCAACTTCTCGGCCCCAGTCATCGTCGAGTATGCCTGGCGTGATGAAGAGTTGACCCATTTGCTCGCCTACGACAGCGACCCCTTCAACCGTTGGGAAGCGGGTCAACGCCTGACCAGCCGACTGATCCTGGCCGCCACGGCCGAACTGACGCAAGGTCGACCGGTGCGCTGGCCAGAGAGCATCGCGCGCGCGCTGGCACGCGTCCTCGAACTCGCAGAATCCGACCCGGCGTTTGCCGCCGAAACGCTGACCCTGCCAGGCGAGGCTACGCTCGCCGAAGAAATGGCAGTTGTCGACCCGGCGGCACTGCACGCTGCGCGCAATGGATTGCGCTGCTTCCTTGCCGAGCAGATGGCCCGGCAACTGGAACAGTGTTACGCCAGCCTGAGCGCGACGGGCGGCTACCAAGCAACGCCCAGCGCCGCCGGCCGGCGAGCGCTGCGCAACGTCTGCCTGAGCTATCTCGGCGAACTGCGCACGCAGGAAACCCGTACCCGCGCGTTCGCCCAATTCGTGTCGGCCGACAACATGACCGACCAGTTCGCTGCCCTGGCCGTCCTCGCCCAGGACGACTGCGCGGAGCGCGGACGCGCGCTGACTGCTTTCTACGAGCGCTGGCAGAACGAAGCGCTGGTCGTCGACAAGTGGCTGGCGGTACAGGCGGCAAGCCGCCTACCCGAGACGCTGGCGGTGGTTCAGCGGCTGCTCGAGCACCCAGCCTTCGAGCGGCACAACCCGAACAAAGTCTATGCGCTGCTTAACACTTTCGGCAACAACCACGTCCGCTTCCACGCCGCCGACGGCAGCGCCTACCGCTTCCTGGCCGAGCAAATTGGCGAGATCGATCAGTTCAACCCACAGGTCGCCGCCCGCCTGGCACGCCGCTTCGACCGCTGGCGCCGGTTTACCGCGGAACATCAGCAGCACGCGCAAGACGCACTCACCGGGCTGCTGACCATGCGCAGGCTATCGCCCGACGTCGGCGAGGTCGTTGAGCGCGCGCTGGCCTAACGGGCAGGGACCCCGCGCCGAGTACACCCGGGCCATGCACCCTGGCATCCATGGCCTGCACACAAACAACTGGCCTGGCGTCAGGGATGACATTAGCGCGATTCGACCGTCGCCCCGAGCCGGAAAAGGTGTTTGCGGTCTCTCGGGCACGCGCTTGACCTGCGGCCGATGTTTCGTCACCAGGAGCATGGCACGAACGCCCGCTCGTTCCTGAGCGTGCTTGCCAACCGGTAAGCGTGGATCCAGTGGGAAAAGCCCGAGCCCGCCTCTCACGCCATCGTGACCGCGCCCTTGCTTACTGCATGGCGCACGTTCGGCTGGATGGCGGCGGCATGGAAGCCAAATGACGGGAAGGCCAGTTGCGAAAGTGAACTAGCCCCTTGGCTTCATGGTGCCGCTGGACGGAATCGAACTGTCGACCTACGCATTACGAATGCGTGAGCAGGGGCAAACCTACGCATTAACGAACCTTAATAATGATTGACGGAGCAGTATGTTAGCCCTACACTGACCTTAACGGGGTTACACCAAAGTCGATCGTTTTTGACCCGAAACGTAACCCCGGCGTAACCCCGGGGAAGACTAAATGCATAAGGTCACGTCATGAGCGCTGCATCGAGGTTCCAGTTCAACAAAGAGCGAATCCTTGCCCTGCCTGCTTCTGCGGCTGGCACGCGGGCGACTTATCGCGACACGAAGACACCGGGCCTACAGCTTCGCGTAACCCCGGCAGGCGTGAAAACCTTTTCCATGTACCGGCGCACCAAGGGCGGCGGTCCGGAACGCGTGACCTTGGGTCGCTTCCCTGCCATGA
>NZ_JAPUVR010000067.1 GCF_029255125.1 Accumulibacter sp.
GAGTTACGCTCGCAAGAAGCGGATTTGAAGGCCTCGGAAGCCGAACTGCGGCGCTCCCGCGACGCCGCGGAAGCCGCCAATCAGGCCAAGAGCATGTTTCTCGCCAGCATGTCGCACGAACTGCGCACGCCGCTCAATGCTATTCTCGGCTTTTCCGAGATGCTGGCGCGCGAGCGCAACGCGACCGAGGATCACCGGCAGAAGCTGGGCATCATCAACCGCAGCGGCGCGCATCTCTTGGCGATGATCGAAGATATCCTCAACCTGTCGAAGGTCGAGGCGGGCAAGACGGAAGTGCTGAGCGAGCCGTTCGATCTCACTGCGCTGCTCGAGGACGTCGGTCAGATGATACGGCACCGTGCCGAGGCGCGCGGCATCAGCTTCAGCCCGGACGTTGCGCCGGACATCGCTCGTATCGTCGTCGCCGACGCCGGCAAGCTGCGTCAGATTCTGATCAACCTGCTGGGGAATGCGGTCAAGTTTACCGGCGAGGGGGGTGTCATCTTGCGCGCCCGGACGCGCAGTGAAGGGCAGCAGACGTGGCTGGATATCGACGTGGAAGATACCGGCAGCGGAATTGCAAGCGAGTCGCTGGAGACCATCTTCCAGCCCTTCATCCGCGGCCAGGCGGCTGCCGATGGCGCGGGTACTGGCCTGGGTCTGGCGCTCAGCCGCTCTTTCGTCCGGATGATGGGTGGGCGCATCGAGGTGGCGAGCACGCCTGGCCAGGGGAGCGTTTTCCATGTGGAGCTGCCACTCGAACTTTCGTCGGCAGACGCAGTGGCGGCTCCTGCGGCACAAGCTTGCGATGTGATCGGGCTGGCCGATGGGCAGCTCGCACCACGCATATTGATTGTCGAGGACGCTTCAGACAGTCGCTTGTTGGTGACCGGCCTGCTGATGCAGGCTGATTTCATCGTGCGCGAAGCAGCGAACGGCGAACAGGCGGTGGGCGAGTTCCAGTCGTGGCGGCCCGACCTGATCCTGATGGACATGTGCATGCCGGTGCTCGACGGTTTCGCGGCAACCGGGCGCATTCGGACCCTGCCCGGCGGCGCGGCGGTCAAGATCGTCGCCTTGACCGCCGGCGACTTCAAGGATCAGCGGGCGGCCATTCTCGCTTGCGGCTGCGACGCCATTCTCGCCAAGCCGGTTCGTGCGCAGGACATCTTCGCGACGCTGGGGCGCCTGCTTGGGTTGCGCTACCGCCATGCCGCGGCCAGCGATGGGCAGGAGGCGATTCCGGAACTCGCCGCCGGGATGCTGGCCTCGCTGCCTGAACCCTTGCGCCAGGCATTGCGCGCAGCGGCGACCGAACTCGACGTACGCGGGACCGAAGCGGTGATCGAAGAGATTGAGAGCCTCGATCCGCAGCTTGCCGTCGGCCTGAAGACGCGTGCCGAAAACTATCGCTTCAGCGAGATTCTGGCGCTGTTCGAAGCGCCTGGGTAAGGAGAGGCAGCGGCTCAGGGTAATGGCTGGGCGCGCTCCGGCTCAGACTCGGTCGGCGCCGGCGGAATTTCTCTGGGCAAGGTGAAGATGAAACGAGCGCCCCCGCTCGGGCGGTTCTCGGCGCGGATTTCTCCGCCGTGCGCTTCGACGATGGCCCGGCAGATCGCCAGTCCAAGGCCGACGCCCTGGCTGGCATCGGCCGGCCGACCGCGTTCGAATTTCTTGAAAATGATCTCCTCGCGGCCTTTCGGCAGGCCCGGCCCGTTGTCCGCGACCCAGATCGCGATGCTCGTTTCGCCGACCTGCGCACCGACTTCGACCGAACTCCCGGCTGGCGTGAATTTCACGGTGTTTTCCAGCAGGTTGTAGACGACACGTTCGAGCAGCACCGGATCGATATTGACCAGCGGCAGGTTCTCGCCGAGCGAGACCTTGATTCGGTGTTCGCGGAAGGCCCACTGCAAGGTTTGCAGAGCCCCGCCGACCACTTGGTCGAGCGGTAGCCACTGCCGGTTCAGTTCCACCGGGCCGGATTGCAGGCGGGCCATTTCGAGCAGGTTGTTGACCTGGCTGCTGACCCGCAGCGCCTCCTCCTTCAGCGCGCGCGCGATCTCGGCCTGCCTATCGGCTGGCGGCGGCGGGCTGCCCGAGATCGCTTCGGCCAGACCGACGAGGACGCCAAGCGGGGTGCGCAGGTCGTGCGAAAGCGCCGCCAGCACCGAGTTACGCAGGCGTTCGGATGCCATTTGCACGGTGGTCTCTTGCGCGATGGCCACATAATGCACGCGCTCCAGGGCAATCGCGATCAGCGAGGCAAAGGTGTCGAGCAGGCGCTGCTGTTCCGGGATGAGCAGGCGGTCGGCGTCCTGAACTTCCAGCGCCAGCACGCCACGTGCGCGCATTGGCGCCTTCAGCGGCAGGTAGAGGAGCGGGCTGCCGACCAGTGTATGGCTGCCCGGCCCGGCCGCCTCCTGGTGGTCGAGCGCCCATTGCGCGATCGCCATGTCGATTGCTGGCAGACCATTGGCCGCGGGTAGTGCAGGCTGCAGACGGTTCTTGTCGTCGGTGAGCAGGAAGGCGGCCCGAGCGCCGAATTCGGCGACGACGAAGCGCGTGCCGATACGGGCGATCTCCTCTGGCAGCAGTGCGGCCGAGAGGTCGCGTGACATCTGATACAGCGCACTGATGCGTCGCTCGCGGCGTCTCGCCACCTTCGCCTGATAGCGCGAAGCGGCCGTCAACTGGCCGGCGATCAGACCGACGACGAGCATGACGGCAGCCGTCGTCGGGTAATGTAGATCGCCGGCGGGAGCAGCGTGCGGTGCGCCAACCAACAGCGCAAGCAAAGCGACGACGAGGACAGCGGCGAGGAGCGCGGGGCCGCGTCCTGCGCGGGCGCCGACCAGGACGACGCCGAGCAGCAGGACGAGCGCGCTGCCGGGCAGGCTGGCGATCGGCAGCAGCAGGGCGCTCGCCATTCCGGTCACGGCGCAGGCGGCGGCGGCCTTGCCGTACGCCGGCCATTCGTCGAACGTACGCGGGTGGCGCAGACGTGCATTGCCGGCAGCGCGTTGCGCTGCGCCTGCGGCAGCGCCGCCGGCGACCTGGATGACGTCCACCTCCGGCGCTGCTTGCCCGAGGCGCTCGGCAAACGAGCGATACGGCGGGCGCCAGCGGCGAGCCCGATCGCGACCGACGACGATCTTCGCCAGGTTGTGTGTACGGGCATAGTCGACCACCGCGGCGGCCGCCTCGCTGCCGGCCAGCACGGCGGTCGACGCGCCCAGTTCCTCGGCCAGCTTGAGCAGGCGGAGGACGCGGTGACGCTCGCTGTCGGAAAGGCGCTGCAACGCCGGCGTTTCGACGTAGACGGCGTGCCAGGGCGCTTCCAGGCGGCTGGCGATGCGTGCGGTGGTGCGCACGATGCGTTCGCCCGCGCCACCGGTGCCGACGCAGGCGAGCAGCGAGTCGCGCGTCTGCCAGACCGGCGCAACCGCTTGCTCGCGCCGGTACTGCAGCATTTCGTCGTCCACCCGGTCTGCCGTACGGCGCAGCGCCAGCTCGCGCAGCGCGATCAGGTTGCCCTTGCGGAAGAAGTTGCGGATCGCCCGTTCTGCCTGATGGGGCAGATATACCTTGCCGGCCTGCAGGCGCTGCAGCAACTCGTCCGGCGGCAGGTCGACGAGAACCACTTCGTCGGCCGAATCGAAGACCTTGTCGGGGACCGTCTCCCAGACCCGGATGCCGGTAATCCCGCTGATCACGTCGTTCAGACTCTCCAGGTGCTGAACATTCACCGTCGAATAGACATCGATCCCCGCCGCCAGCAGCTCGTCGATATCCTGCCAGCGCTTCGCATGGCGCGAGCCGGCGACGTTCGAGTGCGCCAGTTCATCCATCAGAATCAGCTCCGGCCGGCGTTTCAGCGCGCCGTCCAGATCGAACTCGCGGAGCACGCGGTGGCGCTGCACGAGCTCGCGCGCGGGCAGCGCCGGCAGGCCGTCGGCCATGCGCTGCGTTTCCGCCCGGCCATGTGTTTCGACGCTGCCGATCACCACATCGACGCCTTTTGCCGCCTGTTGGCGGGCTTCGCCGAGCATGGCGCAGGTCTTGCCGACGCCGGCCGAGGCGCCGAAGAAGATCTTCAGTTTGCCCCGCCGGGCGCGTGCTTCCTCGGCGTGTACCCGGTCAAGCAGTCGATCCGGGTCGGGGCGCTGGTCGGCAGTCATCGCGCGTCACAACCAGCCGGCACGGCGGAAGCGAAGATAGAGCACGAGGCAGGTTGCCGCGATCACCGACAGCGCCATCGGGTAGCCGTACTCCCATTGCAGTTCCGGCATCGCCTTGAAATTCATTCCCCAGATGCCGGCAAACGCGGCCGCCATCGCGAAGATGCCGGCCCAGGCAGCGAGCTTCTTGTTTACCTCGCTTTCCTCGATCGTCACCATCGACAGGTTGACCTGGATGGCGGTGGCGATCGTCTCCCGGATCGTATCGACGGCCGCGTTGATCCGCGCCAGATGGTCGTACACGTCGCGGAAGTAGTCCCGGCTGCGGCTGCAAATCTCCGGCGCCAGGCCACCGCAGAGGCGGCCGGTCGCCTCCATCATCGGCTCGACGGCGTGCTTCAGAAAGCGTGTCTGGCGCTTCAGTTCGTATAGTCGTTTGACGTTGCTGCGTGCGGCGCCCTTGGCAAAGATCTGCTCCTCGATGTCTTCCAGCCCGGACTCGAGTTGATCGATGATCGGGAAATACTGGTCGACGACAGCATCCATCAAGGCGTAAAGGATGAAACCCGAGCCCTGCCGAAGCAGGTGCGGCTCGCGCTCGCAACGTTCGCGCACGCCGGAAAAGTCGTGCGTGCTACGGTTGCGCACCGAGAGGACGTAGTTGCGGCCGACGAAGACATTGATTTCGCCGACGGCCACCTCACCTTGCTGCTCACCGAGCAGATGCATCACGGCGAAAACCGAGTCGCCGTACTCCTCGATCTTCGGCCGTTGATGGCCGTGATGCGCGTCCTCGACGGCCAGTTCGTGCAGCGCGAACTCCTCCTGCATCGCCGCCATTTCTCGCGGCGTTGCATCGCTCAAGGCAACCCAGACGAGGCAATCGGGCCGCGCGAGGTAATCGCTGATCGCGGCGACCGGGATCTCGGCCAGGCGAACCCCGTTCTGATAGGCAGTACAGTTGATCAGCATGGTTCAACCCCGTTCAGCTTGTCGACAACGCGTATGTAGCGCCATTTTGACGACCTCGGCAAGCCCTCGTCAGCGTGTTGCGCCGGGGGCGCCAGCATCGGCTGGACGCCTGGTCGTTCAAGGCAGCGCGTCGAGAGCGATGTTGAGCAGCAGAACATTGACCCGCGGCTCGCCGAAAACGCCCCATTGCCGGCCCTCGGTGTACGCGGCGACCAGCGCGCTGACCTGGGCCGGCGGCAGGCGGCGCTGACGGGCGACGCGCTCCACCTGACAGGCCGCCGCCTGCGGGCTGATGTGCGGGTCGAGGCCGCTCGCCGAAGCGGTCACCAGATCGACCGGGATGCGCTGCAGCTTGCCGGGATGGGCCGCCTGCAGGGCCGCGATGCGCTGCCTGACCGCTTCGCTCAGCGCCGGATTGAGCGGGCCGAGATTGGAACCGCCGGAGGCCGCGGCGTCATAGGGCCGGGCTGGTGTGGCCGAAGGGCGGCCCCAGAAATACGCCGGATCGGTGAAGTGTTGTCCGATCAGGCGCGAACCCACGCTCCTCCGGTCAACGACGAGCAGGCTGCCGGCGGTCTCTTCGGCAAACAGCAGCCGCCCGATGCCGGCAACCGCGAGCGGATAGGCGATGCCGGTAAGCACGCTGAGCCCGATGAACAGGCTGATCGCCGGACGCAGCAGACTGCTCACCTGCGTTCTCCTCAAGTCAGTCCGCACAGCGTCAGCACCAGGTCGATCAGCTTGATGCCGATGAACGGGACGACGACGCCGCCCAGACCGTAGATCGCCAGGTTGCGGCGCAACATCTGCGCGGCGCCGAGCGGGCGGTAAGCGACGCCCTGCAGCGCGAGCGGAATCAGACAGATGATGATCACGGCATTGAAAATCACCGCCGACAGGATTGCCGAGGCCGGACTGCTCAGACGCATGACGTTGAGCGCAGCGAGCTGCGGGTAGGTGGTGACGAGCGCAGCGGGAACGATGGCGAAGTATTTGGCGATGTCGTTGGCCAGGCTGAAAGTGGTCAGCGCGCCGCGCGTCATCAGCATCTGCTTGCCGGTCTCGACGACCTCGATCAGCTTGGTCGGATTGGAATCGAGATCGACCATGTTGCCCGCCTCCTTGGCCGCTTGCGTGCCGCTGTTCATGGCAACGGCGACATCGGCCTGGGCGAGTGCCGGCGCGTCGTTGACGCCGTCGCCGGTCATCGCGACCAGGTGGCCTTCGGCCTGATACTGGCGAATCAGCGCCAGCTTGGCTTCCGGCGTGGCTTCCGGGAGAAAGTCGTCGACGCCTGCCTCGGCAGCGATCGCGGCCGCCGTCACCCGGTTGTCGCCGGTCACCATGACCGTCTTGATTCCCATCCTGCGCAACTGTGCGAAGCGCTCCCGGATGCCGCCCTTGATGATGTCCTTCAGTTCGACGACGCCGAGCACGCGCCGGCCGTCGGCAACCACCAGCGGCGTGCTGCCGCGCCGCGCGACCTCATCGACCTGGCGGGCGACCGACTGCGGAAAGTTGCCGCCCAGGCGGTCGACGTGCTGGCGGATCGCGTCGGCCGCACCCTTGCGCACCTGGCGATCGCCCAGGTCGACGCCGCTCATCCGGGTATGCGCCGAAAAGCGTAGCAAGCGCGCGTCCAGCGCCTGCATGTCGCGCCGACGCAACTGGAAGCGCTGTTTGGCGAGGACGACGATGCTGCGGCCCTCGGGCGTTTCGTCGGCGAGCGAGGCGAGTTGCGCGGCGTCGGCGAGTTCGTCCTCGCGCACCCCGTCGGCGGCCAGGAAGGCGGCGGCCTGCCGGTTGCCCAGCGTGATCGTCCCCGTCTTGTCCATCAGCAGGACATCGACATCGCCCGCGGCTTCCACCGCGCGTCCGGACGTGGCGATGACCTTGGCCTGCAGCATGCGGCTCATGCCGGCGACCCCGATGGCCGAGAGCAGGCCGGCAATCGTCGTCGGAATCAGGCAGACGAGGAGCGCGACGAGTACCGTCAGGCTGACCGGAGTCCCGCTGCCGGCAGCGGCGACGCTGAACAGCGAGAAGGGGAGCAGCGTCACGACGACGCCGAGAAAAACGACGGTCAAGGCGACGAGCAGGATATTGAGGGCGACTTCGTTGGGCGTCTTCTGCCGCTTGCCGCTTTCCACCATGGCAATCATCCGGTCGACGAAGGTTTCGCCGGGATCGACGCTCACCCGGACGACGATCCAGTCGGACAGTACGCGGGTTCCGCCGGTGACGGCGGAGAAGTCGCCGCCCGATTCGCGAATCACCGGCGCCGATTCGCCGGTGATCGCCGATTCGTCGACCGAGGCGATACCCTCGATCACCTCGCCATCGGCCGGAATCGTCTCCTGCGCCTCGACCAGGACGACATCGCCCTGGCGCAGATCGCTTGCCAGTACGCGGCTCACCGCGCCACCATGGCGCGCCTCGTGCAGCTTCTTCGCCCAGGTCTCCTTGTGCACCGCGCGCAACGAGGCCGCCTGCGCCTTGCTGCGGCCCTCGGCGAGCGCTTCGGCGAAATTGGCGAAAAGCACCGTGAACCACAGCCAGATGGCGATGGCCACGATGAAGCCGGCCGGCGGCTCGCTTTCTGCGCCCCAGGCGCGCCAGGCAAGGACGGTGGTCAGGAGGCTGCCGAGGTAGACGACCAGCATCACCGGGTTGCGCCACTGTCGCGCCGGATTCAGCTTCCTGAAGGCGCTGGCGATCGCCGGCACGGCGAGTACCGGGTCGAAGAGGGCGAAGGTCTGGCGGGGCAACTCGCTTCTCCTGCCTGCTTCACTCGGCTGCCCGCAGCAGCAGGTGTTCGGCCAGCGGGCCGAGGGCAAGCGCCGGGACGTAGTTGAGCAGGCCGACGAGGAGCACCGTGGCGCTGAGCAGCGCGACGAACAGCGGCCCCTGTGTGGGCAGCGTGCCGGCACCGGCGGCGAGGCGCTGCTTGGCGGCGAGCGATCCGGCGATGGCGAGCACCGGGCCGATCACGCCGCAGCGGCCGAACAGCATGACGGCGGCGAGTGTCAGGTTGTAGAACGGCGTGTTGGCGGACAGGCCGGCGAAAGCGCTGCCGTTGTTGTTGGCCGCTGAAGTAAAGGCGTAGAGGATCTCCGAGAAGCCATGCGCGCCCGGATTGCCAATCCCGGCGCGCCCGGCGGCGAGCAGCACGGCAATCGCCGTTCCGCCGAGGACGAGCAGCGGAGTGAGCACGACGGCAATCGAACTCAACCACATTTCGCGCGCCTCGATCTTCTTGCCCAGGTATTCCGGCGTGCGGCCGATCATCAGGCCGGCGACGAAGACGGCCAGAATGGCGAACAGCAGCATGCCGTAGAGGCCGCTGCCGACGCCGCCGAAAACGACTTCGCCAAGCTGCATGTCGATCAGCAGGATCATTCCGCCGAGCGGCGTGAACGAGTCGTGCATCGCGTTGACCGCACCACACGCGGCGAGCGTGCTGATCGTCGCGAACAGCGCGGAATCGGCAATGCCGAAACGCAGCTCCTTGCCCTCCATGTTGCCGCCAACCGGATCGACGCCGAGTCGCGTGAGCAGCGGATTTGCCTGCGCTTCGAAGTGCATCGCGGCGATCGCCAGGATGACGAAGATCAGTCCCATCGCCGCGAGCAGCGTCCAGCCCTGACGCAGGTCGCCGACCATGCGCCCGAAAGTCAGACAGAGCGCGGCCGGGATCAGGAAGATCGACAACATCTGCACGAAATTGGTCAGCGGCGTCGGGTTTGCGTAGGGATGCGCCGAGTTGGCCTGCATGAAGCCGCCGCCGTTGCTGCCGAGCAGCTTGATTGCTTCCTGCGTTGCCAGCGGACCCATCGCCAGTCGCTGAGCTGACGTGCCGGCCGCCGGAGTGGCGGCGGCGTCCGGCGGCGTGTTCGGCGTCGCCTCGGCGGTTTGGCCAAGGTCGAGCGGCCGGCCAGAACGGCTGCCTTGCAGCGTCGTCACCTCGTGCTGGCCGACGAAATTCTGCACCACACCCTGACTGTTCAGGAAGATCGCCTCGACGAATGCCAGCGGCAGCAGCACATACAGAATGATCCGCGTCAGATCGACCCAGGCGTTGCCGAGCGTTGTCGCGCGTTGGCGGGCAAAGCCGCGGATCAGCGCGATCGCGACGACGATGCCGGTGGCCGCCGAGAGGAAGTTCTGCACGCACAGAGCGAGCATCTGGCTCAGATGGCTGAGCGTGCTTTCGCCACCGTAAGCCTGCCAGTTGGTGTTGGTGGCGAAGCTGATGGCCGTATTGAAAGCGGTATCCGGGCGCACATCGGGCAAAGCCAGCGGATTGAGCGGCAACTCCGCCTGCAGCCTCTGCACGGCATACACGCTGAGCACGCCGAACAGGTTGAAGAGCAGCAGCGCGCTGGCGTAACGCAGCCAGCTCATTTCCTCTGCGGGGCGAATCCCGCACACGCGGTAGAGCGCCGCTTCGAAGCGGCCAGCGAAGCGGCAGCGGCCTTCCATCACGTTGGCGATGTGGATCCCCAAGGGTTTGGCGGTCGGCAGCAGCACGGCAAGAAACACTCCGAGCAGAATCCACGCATGACTGCTCATGAAAAACTCTCCGGTTGGGGCAGGGCGGCGAGCGACTGGACCAGCGGGCGCTCGCCGCACGCCGACCGGCAAGCAGCGACCAGTGTATTGCGCTTCGGTACGTCGGGACAGCCCCGGGCAAGAAAACCTTGCCCGCGGACCACCCGGCGAGCGCTGCTCGCTGTCGTGCGCCCGGTGCCTGGCAATCGGTCGCGCGGTTGGCAAACTGACCTACAATCCGACGTTTCCGCAAACTCGCAGAAGGGTGCCGCCAGTGCAGATGTTCCGCTCGCTCAACCAACCCGGGCTATGGGCGATCGCGCTCGCGGCGGCGGGAATCCTGATGGTTACCATGGGCGCCAGGCAATCGCTCGGCCTCTTTCTCTCACCGCTGAACACCGCAACCGGGCTCGGCGTCGCCTCGATCAGCCTGGCAATGGCCGTCGGCCAGTTCACCTGGGGCGCCGTGCAGCCGCTCGCCGGTGCCGCGGCTGACCGCTGGGGACCGGGTCGGGTGCTCGTCGCCGGCTTGTTGCTGCTCGCTCTGGGCAGCGCGCTGACGCCGCTGATGAGCAGCACCTGGGGCCTGATCGTCTCGCTCGGCCTGCTCTCGGCGATCGGTTCGGGCGCCGGCAGTTTCTCGGTTCTCTTCAGCGCCTCCAGTCAGCGCCTGCCGCTCGCAGCACGTGCCGGAGCGTCCGGCGTGATCAACGCCGGCGGGTCTTTTGGCCAGTTCGTTTTCGCGCCGCTGCTGCAGGCTCTGATCCAGTTCATCGGCTGGATGGGCGCCTTGTGGTCGCTGGCGGCGATCACGCTGGCCGCGCTGCCGCTGGTCGGCGTCCTCGCCCGCCCGGTCGACCCGGCTGTCCCGCGCGCGCCGGACGGCGACGGGCTGTGGCACAGCCTCTGCACGGCGACCGCCGATCGCAGCTACCAGCTGCTCAACCTCGGCTTCTTCACCTGTGGCTTCCACATTGCCTTTCTGGTCACCCACCTGCCCGGCGAAGTCGACCTTTGTGGTCTGCCGTCGTCGGTGGCCAGTTGGTCGCTGGGCATCATCGGCCTGTCGAACATCGCCGGCAGCCTCTACGCCGGCGCCTGCGTTGCCCGCTACCGCAGCAAGTACGTCCTGTTCTGGATGTACAGCTCGCGCGCGCTGATGGTGGCCATATACCTGCTGGCGCCGAAAACCGATCTGACCTTCTACATTTTCGCTGCCGGGCTCGGCTTCACCTGGCTGGCGACGGTGCCACCGACGGCGGCGATCGTCGGCAAGCTGTTTGGCGTGCGTTACCTCGGAACACTGTTCGGCGTCACGCTGCTCTCGCACCAGATCGGCGGATTCTTCGGCGCATATCTGGGCGGGCTGGCGCTCACCCGTTACGGCGATTACTCATGGATGTGGTACGCCGACATCGTTCTCGCGACGGCAGCCGGCTTGAGCAATCTGCCGATCCGCGAAGCAGTACCGGCGCGCGCCGCCGCCTGAGCGCTGGTCAAGCTTTCGCTTTCGCGGTGACCGCGGCGCAACGGCTGGC
>NZ_JAPUVR010000068.1 GCF_029255125.1 Accumulibacter sp.
CGCGTAGGCCTCGATCGTCTTCGGCTGCAAGCCCTTGAGCGTCAGGTGTTGTAGATGCCGTTCGTAGTTGTCGGCAAACGTTGCTTCCGGTGATGTACTCATCGTAAGATGACCTCCAGTGTCGTTAGGGGAGAGTCCCTCGGTTGAGGGGGAACGTCACATTGTGAGGCGAGTGCGTCACCACCGGATCCTCCGCGCAGCGGCTTCGTCCAACAAGGAAAAGACCCTAGCCGGGTAGGTCGAGCATGAATTTATCGTGCCCGACAACCAAATTTAGGCAAGAAATGAAAAAAAGCGTTTATATCGAGACTTCCATTCCGAGCTATTTCACCGCAAGACCAAGCCGCGACGTGAGGGCTGCGGCTTGGCAGCAAATAACGGCCCAATGGTGGGATGAAGCGCGAGGTCAATACGAGCTTTTTACTTCCGCCTTGGTTATTGCTGAAGCATCGGCCGGTCATACCGAAGCCGCTGCAAGACGTTTGGAAGCTCTACAAGGAATCGCTGAACTGTTGATGGACGAGGAAGTTCAAACGTTTGCTGAAAGGTTGATTTTGGAGGGAGGGATACCCGAGGTTGCCAAAGCCGATGCATTGCATGTCGCGGTGGCGGCGGTTCATGGCATGGATTATCTGCTGACTTGGAATTGCCGACATATCGACAACGCTACCAGGAAACCTATCATTCGTGCGATTTGCGCTACCGCCGGGTACTCTTACCCGGAAATCTGCACACCATTGGAACTCTTGCCGGAGGATAACGATGATTTATAGCGATGAAATTATCGCCGAGGTTTGGCGGAACCGGGATGCTTACGCCGCCCAACATCACAATAGCCTAAATGAAATGGTGGCCGACCTTCGGGAGCGCCAAAAACGACCGGGTTGCAAGCTCGTGGATCGGCGAGATATGAGCCTTAAACTGACTTCAAATTTACCGGAAACTCAACGTCCGCCAGGATAAGGCCATGCCTGACGAATAGGGTTAGATCGCGCGAAGTCGCGATCTGAACCGTTTGTTGAACGAGCCCGGGGGAGCTGGTCGAGCCCCATAGAAAGTATGTTTTTGGGATATGGCCGGGCTGGGTATTCTGCCGGTTTGGCGAGCGCTTCAACGGGCGTCGAAAGCCTGCCGTTGTGGCCGGAGGCGCGCCATTTGGGCGGTGACGGGGGAAGAACTCCCGATTCTGGGCCGACGCAAGGCGAGCCGGGTTCTCAGCGTGCGGGCGCTGAACTGCAGTGACACTGGAGAGATCATTTGCCTACACGATCAGCGGGCTCCCACGGTAGCCAGGGAACGGGTTTCGGCTCCGGGAACAGCGGAGGAATGCGCGTTTTGACGATGAGCATGACCGCCCCGCAGCGGCTGCATAGAATGGCTGCCCGCTCCTTGAAGCAGGCCGTCCGGTGACTGTTGTCAGCGACCGGCATAAAGTAGGCGATCAGGTCGAGGGCGATCAAGTCCCGGCGAGCGCGGGCCAGCCGACCGGCAACGATCTGTAGCCGACGGCAGAGGCTGGCCTCGCTGTAGCAGGAAAGGCCGCAGGCGTCGGCGACACTGACGAGAAACAGGTACAGCGCCCAGGCGCAGACGTCAGCCTTCTCGATGTAGTGTTCCGCACCAGCCAATGATCGAGCCGGCTGAAGTGCGCGGGCACCTGGCGCTGGCGTTGCGGATTCAATGGCCGCTTCGTCGGACTGTTCATGTGTGCCTCCTCGGATGTCCTGTCCCAGTTGTAGCAGCGAGGTCAGTGCCGAAGCGATGTCATCTTGTCACGTGCTCCCCCAGATATAAGCAATTAAGCCAATCAGAACAGCCGGTTGGGCGTTCAAGAAATCTTGTAGCGGGGGCGTCGGGGCGGCCTCGGCAGCCGGCGCACGCGTGCCGCGGCGGTATCCCGGGTGATCCTGGCTCCAGGTACGGACCCGCGTCACCGCTTCCGGTCCGCGGTGATAGTCGGGGTTCTTGGCGAGCCATCTGGCTTGGCTGTCCCGCCTGCTCGCCGCCCTGCATGTCGCCGCCCCGCAATAAGGCTGGTGCCGCGCGTTACGCCTGTCCGGCACGAACGCCCGACCGCAATTCACGCAGGGGTTCTGCTTCGCTCTGACCATCACACGTCGCCTCCTGCCTCACCACAGGACAGGCTACCACACGGTCTGGAAAGGAAACCAAACTAGAACCAAGCAGCGAAGAAACGCCAGCTCGTTATCACTCTCTCGAAGAACATCCAGACTTCAAGGACATCCAACTTCACGCCGGCTCACGGCGACCACTTTCAGGTTGGCCGCGAGACGAGCGGCGTGAGCATCAAGCTGACGCGGCCGCCAGGACCCGGCTTGACGCTCGCATGGACCAGGTGTTCGGCGTCGATTTCACGCAGACGCTCCAGCGCAAAGGCGGGTCGAGCGCAATGCCGCAGCAGACGGGCGGGAGCAGTCTGACGCACTCATATCCGGACAGCAAGCCGACCCGGAGATGACATTCGCGTGATCGGTGCATTCTCCTGGCGGTCGCTGCGGAGGGCTTCCCGCTTCAATGCTGGCGATCCGCATGTCCATCCTTGGCGACGGCGAGCGGTGTGAAGCGCGCCTGTTCGGCAGGCTTGCCCGGGAAGCTGATCGAGACGACGACCTTCATGTCCGGCGTCGACACGTACCTGGCGATGCCCTTGAGCCGATTGTCGTCGTCCGGCGCCAGCGTCGCGCTCGACTTGAGCTTGCCGGCGAGCAGGGTCGCCGCCCCGCTGGCCCCGCTGGTCGGGACTTTCGCGCCAGCGTGGTCGGTGACATAGACGAGCACCGGGTTGTCTTTCGCTTCCTTGCTGTCCTTGGCCACGACCAACTCGAAGTGATACGCGCCGGCCATGCGCAACTGACCGCCATTGGGCGCTTTCTGGGTATTGAGGACATCGTCGGTGTGGGCCAGCGACGCCGGGCTGGTCAGAGCCAAGGCACTGGCGGCGGCGATCAGGAACAGGGTTTTCTTCATGGGGACTCTCCTTGCGTGATGAAAAGGGTCAGAAACTTTCTTTTTCCGAACTGGCGAGCAAACGCTGCAATGGCTCTTGCCCCCAAAGCCAGAACATCACCGGGGTGAGCAGTGTATCGAGCAGGGTCGAACTGACCAGTCCGCCGAAGATGACGACGGCGACCGGATGCAGGACTTCCTTGCCCGGGGCATCGGCGGAGAGCAGCAGCGGTAGCAGCGCGAAGGCAGCAACCAGCGCGGTCATCAGGACGGGCGTCAGACGCTCGAGCGATCCGCGCACGATCAGGTGCTCGCCGAAACGTTCGCCTTCGAAGGCGCACAGGTTGATGTAGTGGCTGATCTTGAGGATGCCGTTGCGCGTGGCGATGCCGGTCAGCGTGATGAAACCGACCAGAGCAGCGACCGACAGCGGCTGCCCGGAAATCCACAGGGCGAGCACGCTACCGATCAGTGCCAGCGGGATGTTACCCATGATGATCAGGGTCAGCGCGATCGAGCGATAGCGGCTGTAGAGCACCATGAAGATCATCGTCAGCGACACCAGCGCGAGCAACGTGATCAGTTCGGCGGCCTGCTCCTGTGCCTGGAACTGTCCTTCGAGCGCCGTGAAATAGCCCTCGGGCATGGGCTTGGCGGCCAGTTCGGCGCGGATGTCGGCGATCACCTTCGACATGTCGCGGCCGTCGGTATTGGCGGAAAGCACGATGCGGCGGCGGGAGTTCTCGCGGCTGACCTGATTGGGACCATCGCTTTCCTCGACGCTGGCGATCTTGGACAAGGGGACGTAGCCGGTCGGCGTCTCGATGAGAAGTTCGGCCAAGGCCTGCGGCCCGCGCGCAGACTCCGGCAAGCGCAACAGGAGATCGAAGCGGCGGTTGCCTTCGATGATCTGAGTGATCTTCTCGCCCTCGATCATCTGTTGCAGTCCACGCAGCAGGTTGCCGGGCGCTACGCCATAGCGCGCCGCCTGCTCGTAATCGAGCCGGATCTTGACCTGCGGGATCAGCACCTGTTTTTCGATCTGCAGATCGGCCACGCCGGGAATCCGCGCCAGCCGCTCACGCATTTCAGTCGCCAGGCCGCGCAGGGTATCGAGATCGTCGCCGTAGATCTTCAGCGCAATCTGGGCGCGCACACCGGAAAGCAGGTGATCGAGTCGGTGCGAAATCGGCTGACCGACGTTGGAAGCGGCCGGCAGGCTGGCCAGACGGCTCCGGATGTCGGCGATGATCTCGTCGCGACTGCGCGCCGAGGCCTTCAGGTCCACGTCCATTTCCGTGTAATGCACGCCTTCCGCATGCTCGTCCAGCTCGGCACGGCCGGTGCGCCGGCCAACCTGCGTGACTTCCGGCACCTGCATCACCAGGTGCTCGGCGAGGGTGCCGATGGCGCTGGATTCGGCGAGCGAAGTGCCGGGATTGAGCAGGACGTTGACGGTCAGCGTGCCCTCGTTGAACGGCGGCAGGAACGAGCGCGGAAAGAAGGGCACGCTCGCCGCGACGATGACGACCAGGAGCACGGCACCCGTCAGCAGGCGGCGCGCGTGGCCGAATGACCAGTGCAGAAGCCGGGCATCCCAGCGCTTGAGCCAACTCACCAACGGGCTGTCGCCGGCGTGGAGCTGCTTCATCGACGGCAGCAGGTAGTAGGCCATGACCGGCGTCAGCGTTACCGAAACGATCATGCTGGCGAGAATCGAGACGATGTAGGCGACGCCGAGCGGCGTGAACAGCCGGCCCTCGATCCCCGGCAGGACGAACAGCGGCACGAACACGAGAACGATGATCACGGTCGCATAGACGATGGCGGAACGTACCTCCAGCGTTGCGGCAGCAATCACTTCGACAACCGGACGCGGCGCCTCGGCGGCTCGATTCAGCTTCAATCGCCGAAGCACGTTCTCGACGCCGACGACTGCGTCATCGACCAGCTCGCCGATGGCGATGGCCAAGCCGCCCAGCGTCATGGTGTTGATCGACAGGCCGAAGTAACGGAACACGAGTGCCGTGACCAGCAGCGACACCGGAATCGCCATCAGCGAAATCAGCGTGGTACGCACGTTGAGCAGGAACATGAAAAGGATCACGGCGACCAGGATGGCGCCGTCGCGCAACGCCTCCTCGACGTTGTTCACCGAATGCTCGATGAAGTCAGCCTGCTTGAACAGGAACGAGGGCGCTGCGAAGCCCTTGGGCAGGCTCTCGCCGAGTTCGGCGATGGCCTTCTCGACCTCGCGGGTCAGCCTGACGCTGTCAGCGGCCGGCTGTTTCTGCACCGACAGAATCACCGCCGGCTTGCCCTTGTAGCTGCCGTCGCCACGCTTGAGAGCCGGCGCGAGCTGCACGTCGGCGACCTGCCGAAGCAGAATGGGCTGGCCGCTTTTCACGGCGACGACGAGATTCTGCAGGTCTTCGATGCGTGAGCTGCGCCCGATCTGGCGGATCAGGTATTCGCGCCCCTGGGCTTCGAGAAAGCCGCCGCTGGTGTTGGCGCCGAAATCCTTCAGCGCGCTTTCCAGCTTCTCGCGTTCTATCCCCAGCGCCTGCAGTTGCGCCGGCCGGATCTCGACCCGGTATTGCCGTACCTCGCCGCCGATCGGGATGACCTGGGCGACCCCGGGAATCGTCAAGAGACGCGGTCGCATCACCCAGTCCGCGTATTCGCGGACGGCCATCGGGCTGATCTTGTCGGGATCGGCCGGCAGCGCAATGAGCAGTATCTCGCCCATGATCGACGAGATCGGCCCGAGCTGCGGGACGATGCCGGGCGGCAGGGCTTCGCGCACCAGATTCAGTCGTTCGGCAATCTGCTGGCGGTTGCGGTAGATGTCCGAGCCCCATTCGAACTCGACGTAGATGATCGACAGACCGATGCCCGAGACCGAGCGGACGCGCGTCACGCCCGGCATGCCGTTCATGCTCGACTCGACCGGGAAGGTGACGCGTTGTTCGACTTCTTCCGGGGCCATTCCGCCGGCCTCGATCATCAAGGTCACGGTCGGCTTGTTGAGGTCGGGGAAAACGTCGACCGGCATCTGGCGCAGGGTGATCGCGCCGTAGAGGATCAGCAGCAACGACACGCCGAGCACGATCAAGCGCTGCCTGAGTGCGGCGTGAATGATGTAGGCGAACATGGGCGCGCTTACCTGAGCTGTGCGAGCAATCCGGCGCCGACCGTCACCACGCGCTCGCCGTCGTGCAGGCCATCGAGGATGGCGACGTTCGCCGCGTCGAGCGACTGGTGGCGAATCCGGCGCGCAACGAAGCGCTCGGCTTCGCTATGCACCCAGACCGCGGTCTCGCCGGCGCCTGTTCTTGTCAGCGCCGTCCGCGGCGCGGTCACCCCCTTGACGCCTTGCGCGGTGCGCGCGATCACCTTGACCGGCTGACCGACGGCTACCGCCGCGTTGCGGTTGGCGATACGAAACAGCAGGGGCAAAGCCTGCTCGCGCAATTGCTGCCCGCCACCGACGAATTTGAGTTCGAGTGCGGTTTGTTCCGCCAGGCCGCTGGCGGATACCAGTGTCTTGGCGATGCCGACATCGTAGGCCAGCGCTTCCACCGCAAGGCGGGAGGGATCGACGATCTCGAACAGCACTTCCTTGGCGTCGACCACCTGTCCGGCCAGCAAGTGGTGCGAGGCGCTGACGATGCCGGCCACCGGCGCCGCCAGCGGTTCGGCCGAGTCGATGCTGGCGCGCACATACGCCCGCCGTTGCTGCAAGGCGGCGTGCTCGATGCGCGCGGCCTCGATCTCCCTCTGGGGCACGGCGCCTTCGAGCTGCTCGAAGCGCTTCAGCTTGCCCTTGGCGATCGCCAGTTGCGCTTCGAGTTCGGCCAGGCTGGCTTTCTGGTTGGCACGCTCGATGGCGCCGCTGATCGGGCGCAGGTAGGCCAGGATTTCGCCCTTGGCAAGCTTCCGCCCGGCCGTCGGCATGCCTTTGGGACCGGGAATCACGCTGCCAGCAAACATGGCCTGCACCCGCCCGCTGGTTTCCGGATCGGGAACGACCCGGCCATTCAATTCGACCGTCGCCGCCAGTTCGGCGATACGCACCACTTGCGTGCGCAGACCCAGTTGGCGTTGGACCGGCTTCGGCACGAACAGGCTGCCGTCGGCCAGTCGCTGCGGTGCCGCGGTTGCGCCCGCAGTTGCCCCCGCAGTTCCCCGGCTGCTTGCTGCCGGTGCCGCGGCGGCTGGTGTCTTCTTCTTGGCGTCCTGACTGTGATCTTCGTCGCCGTGAGCCAGGGCGCTTCCCGCGCTCAACCCCAAGATCAGTGCGGTGAGCAGTACCGGCAAATCGATTTTGCGCATCATCAAACCCCCTGCTCCGCGCGTTTGTTCCGCCGGACGGCAAATGCTATTCCGCTGACCAGCAGCAGCGCTCCCGAGAAAGCCCAGACGACCCACTCGCTCCAGCCGTGCGCATGCACTTCAGTCGTCACCGCGCTCGAGGTATCCAGCGTGGCGGAAAGGAGATCGGCGTTATCGCTCGCCTCAATACTGATGGTCAGCGAATGTTTGGCCGGCGGCAGCGGCGTGCTCAGCTCGAGTACGTAAGTTCCCGGTGTCGTTTCGCTGGCCACGCCCTTGAGCCCGGCGCCGTCGATTTCCACCTTTGCCTGCGTCACGGGTTCGTTGCTGGCGAAACGATCGACATAGAGCACCAGCTTCTTGCCTTCGAGCGACACGACGAGCTCAAAATCCTCGCTTGCCGTGGCGGCACGCGGTTCGACCGACTGGGTGACGGGCGACGGTGGCGCGCCGTGGTCCTCTCCATCGTGGCCGAATGCCGAGGCGGCCACGAAAAACAGAGCAACGGCAACGGCATGTTTCACGGCAAGACTCCCATGGCTTGGTTCAAACGCGAGATCGCGGCGGCGCGCGCGACGCGCTGGCGGTCGAGGAAGGCTTCGGCATCAAAGGCGGCGGCGCGGATGCGCAGCAAGCTCGCCAGATCGGATGCGCCCAGCGCGAAGGCTTTCTCGGCAAGACGCAGGTTTTCCGCGGAAAGCTGGCGGCGCTCGTGCGCCATGGCCAACTGGCGTTCGGCTGATTGCAGGTTGCGCTGCGCGCGCTCGGCGTCGAGCCGGATGCGGGTCTGCGTACGCAGCAAGTCGGTCTCCGCCTGATTCGCCTCGGCCTGCGCCGCTGCAGTTTGCCGACGCACTTGCGAGCCCGAGGAGAACGGGATCTTGAGTTTGATGCCGACGCTGCTGGAATAGGACTCGGCAAAGTCGGCGCGCTCGCGCACGACGCGCAGCGCCAGCTCCGGCGCGGCGCGACGCGACTCATCCGCGACTTTGGCGCGCGCACGAGCGCTGCGCGCAGCGGCGGCGGTGACCGCCAACCAGGGATGCGATGCGGCTGAATCGCCGCTTTCATCGATCAGTCGTCGCCCTGTCGGGGACTCTTCGTCGAGATTCATCGGGGCTGGCGAACCGGTGAGGGTTTGTACGGCCTGCTCGGCCTGGAGCAGCGTTGCCTGCGCTTCGACCCACTCGGCATTGGCGGCATGCGTCTCGGTTTGCGCGAGATTGGCATCGATGCGCGACAGTTCGCCAACCCTGTAACGCCGCATGACGTCGCTTTCCAGAGCGCGGGCAGTTTCCAGGCGACGCGACGCCATCAGCTTGGCGCTGCGTGCCGCTGCCAACGCCCACCAGGCTTCCCGCAGTTCGCCACCAACCTCCAGACGCAGGGCGGCACGCTTGGCGAGAATTTCGTCGAGTTGGCTCGCCGCCTCGGCTTCGCGCGCCGTTTTCTGGCCGGGCAGCCACAGCGGAACCGCCAGTTCGAGCTCGAATTCCTGCTTGCCTTGATTGCGGTTGAAGCGGTCGCTCAAGTTGCCGATGCTGAGCGAACCGGGCTCGGGGGTCAGTCCAGCCGCAAGATCCTGCGCGGCACGCGCTTCAGCCTCGCGGGCATCCAGCCCGGCGGCCTGAGGGTTCAGGCGCCAGGCTTGGTCCACGGCGCTCGCCAGTCCGGATGTCTGCCCTTCTGCCGCCTGGGCGGAAAAGCCGGCGAGCACGCCGACGGCAAGAATCGCCACCAGCCTCAGTTGGC
>NZ_JAPUVR010000069.1 GCF_029255125.1 Accumulibacter sp.
TCGAGGAACGACGAAAGAAACCAGATCAAGGCGAGCAGGATGAACGGACCCAGCCAGCCAGCCGGCAACAGCCTCGGCAGCAGCGCCGGTACACCGCTGTCCTCGAAGTGGCGCGCGAGCAGGGCAAAGCCGACGAGCAGGCCGAACAGGTTGGCGAGCAGCACCCATTCGTGCGCCATGTGGCTGGCGAAGCCGGCGATTCCATCACCGGTCTTGAAGTTGGAGAAGACGATCTTGTAGCTCGTAATCACCAGCAGACCGGTCAAGGCAATCTGCAGCACGTAGCGATGGAACAGCGCGACGCCAAGCAGGGTCGCCGCGAACAGAATGAACTCGAGCGGTATGTTCATTACCGCCGGGCCTTCCGCCGCCAGTGCCGGCCCGGCAAAACACAAAAAAGCAGCCGAAGCTGCCGCGCAAATGCATGTCCGATCGACCGCCTTCCACCCCATCGCGTTTCTCCTCATGCCGAATGGCCACCCAGTCCTTGTGCTAAGCTTGTCGCTTAGACTGGAAGCCGTCAAGCGTTTCGTTACCGGCGAGCCGGTGGGGGAGGCCTGTCGGCTGGGCGGTTCGCCGGCGAAGCCGGCGCAGCCTGCATCGAATGCGCGTCACGCGTTCATTTCATAGCTTATTCTTGCCGAAGGACACGCTTGCCATGCACAAATTGCTGCTTGCCGTTGACGGCTCAGCCGCTGCCCATCGTGCCGTCCAGTACGTCGTTGCGCTGGCTGCCGTCTTCCCATCTATCGAGGTCGTCCTGCTCAATGTCCAGCCGGAAATCGACGACTGGAGCGTGTTGCGTGTGCTCACGCGGGAGGAAGTCGAGGCGATGGAAGAGAGTCGCGCGGGCGATGTGCTACGTGAGGAGCGCGCGGTGTTGCAGGCGGCCGGCGTGCGCTTTACACCTTTGGTCGAAATCGGTGCGCCGGCGGCGTGCATCACCCGGGTCGCCGCCGAGCACAACTGCGACGGCATCGTCATGGGCAGCCGCGGAATGGGCGCGGTCTCGGCCGCCTTGCTCGGCTCGGTGAGCAGCGAAGTGCTGCAGTCGAGCGATCTGCCGCTCACCCTGATTCGCTAGCTTCGCTGACCGGCTGTGCCAGGCCCCGCCTGGTTCAGCCTCCTCGCCTGCGCAGCCGCCAGGCGTGCCAGCGCTCGACCCAGCGCAGCACTGTCGCCGGCGCATGCGCTTTCTTCCAGACGCCGGCGACGTACTTGTTTGCCTCGGCGAGCGTCGGGTAGATGTGGATCGTTGCCAGAATCCGGTTCAGCCCGATGCCGTTCTTCATCGCCAGAACGTACTCGGCGATCAACTCGCCGGCATGCTCGCCGACGATCGTTACGCCCAGAATGCGGTCCTTACCGGGAACGGTCAACACCTTGATGAAGCCCTCGGCTGCCCCGTCGGCGATTGCCCGGTCCAGGTCGTCGAGGTCGTAACGCGTCACTTCGTAAGCGATTCCACGCGCTTGCGCTTCCTGCTCGTTGATCCCGACGCGCGCAACCTCGGGTTCGATGAAGGTGGCCCACGGAATCACCGAATAGTCGACGCGGAACCTGCGCCAGGGTGCGAAGAGCGCGTTGACCGACGCATACCACGCCTGATGCGCCGCCGTGTGGGTGAACTGGAACGGCCCGGCGACATCGCCGGCAGCGTAGATGTTCGGGTAGCGCGTCTGCAGGAACTCGTTGACTTCGAGCGTAGCTCCGCTGGCGATGCCGAGCTCGGCCAGGCCGTATCCGTCGAGATTGGCGCGTCGCCCGAGCGCGACGAGCAGCGCGTCGAAGGGCAGGAGGACGGTGGCGCCGGCGTGTTCGGCGACGAGCATCTGCTCGCCTTGCTCGACGATGAAGGACTTCGCTTCGTGCTCGAGCCGTAGCTGCACGCCCTCGGCGCGAAAACGCTGCGCGACCAGAGCCGAGACCTCGGCGTCTTCGCGCGCCAGCAGGCGCGCACCACGTTCGACCAGCGTCACCTGTGCGCCGAGACGACTGAAGGCCTGCGCCAGCTCGCTGCCGATCGGGCCGCCGCCGAGGATCAGCAGTCGGCGCGGCAACTGACGCAACTGCCAGACGGTATCCGAGGTCAGGTAGGCGATCTTTTCGATTCCCGGTAGCTCGGGGACGACCGGTCGCGCGCCGGCGGCGACGACGATGCTGCGCGTACGCAGGCTCTGCTGCGTGCCATCGCGGCGGGTGATCTCGACCTGCCATGGCGAGACGATGCGCGCTGCGCCTTCGACGACGTCCACGCCGAGCGCCCGGTAGCGTTCGACCGAGTCGTGCGGGGCGACCTGCCGAATGATCGCCTGCACGCGCTCCATCACTTCGGCAAAGTCGCAGCGGGCCTCGGCCGTGGCGATTCCGAACGCGCGCGCGCGCGCGATCTGCGCGAGCAATCGGGCCGAGCGGATCAGCGCTTTCGAGGGAACGCAACCGGTGTTCAGGCAGTCGCCGCCCATGCGGTGTTGCTCGACCAGGCTGACTTTCGCACGCACGGCGGCCGCGATGTAGGCGCTGACCAGGCCGGCGCTGCCGCCACCAATGACGATCAGGTTCCGGTCGAAGCGCCGCGGCTTCGTCCAGCCGGCGTAAACCTTGCGCGCTTTGACCGCGTCGACGAGCCGGCGAGCGACGAGCGGAAAAATGCCGAGCAGGGCGAACGAGGCAAGCAGCGTCGGCGAAACGATGCCGGCGAGCGAATCGACGCGCGCCAGTTGCGTACCTGCATTGACGTAGACCAGCGTGCCGGCGAGCATCCCGAGCTGGCTGACCGAGTAGAAGGTGCGTACCCGCATCGCGGTCAGTCCGAGCAGGAGATTGACCAGAAAGAACGGGAACAGTGGGATCAGGCGCAGCGTGAACAGATAGAAGGCGCCGTCGCGCCGTATGCCCTCGTCGACCGCCCGCAGGCGTTCGCCAAAACGGCCGAGCAGCCAGTCTCGCAGCAGGAAGCGCGCGACCAGGAAGGCGAGCGTCGCGCCGAGCGACGAGGCGAAGGAAACGATGACGCTGCCCCAGACGAGGCCGAAGAGGGCTCCGCCGGCGAGCGTCAGAAGCGCCGCGCCGGGCAGCGAAAGGGCGGTGACCACGACGTAGGCGGCAAAATACAGACCGGCAAGCTGCCATGGGTGCTGCTGCTGGTATTCGGCGAGCGCCGCCTGCTCCGCCTTGAGCGCTGCCAGGCTGAGGTACTCGCCCAGGCCAAGCTGAAAATAGGCAAGCAGGGCGAGCACGATCAGGGCGAGAACGACGATTTGCTTGCGCTTCATGGAGAACTCCTCAGCTTCGGCGAATGGCTGGCCCAGCGGCGGATGCCGGCCGCCGGGCGGACGGCCAGTGTGGACGATTCGTCGCCCAGAGCGGTGAAAAACTTACGCCGAAGGCGAACGCGGCAGGCGCCGTCGCTCAGCGCATCGCATCGTCAGCCGGGGCGCACACCGGCCCGCTGCACAGCGGTGGGCGACGGGTTTCAAGCGCTTTTCTGCGGCAGATGCGAAAAAAGGCGCATGAAGCGGCGGTCGATCCAGTCCTTCCAGTGCCACACCCAGCGCCCGGCGGCGAA
>NZ_JAPUVR010000070.1 GCF_029255125.1 Accumulibacter sp.
AGCACCGCTCCCGACCATCCCGCAGCGGCCGCGCCGCAGTTCAAGCACGCCATGATCACCCTCGCCGAAGAAGCCTTCGTCCTCACGCCCCGCTGCCCCCAACAGGCTCTCGCAATCTTCCGCGAACTCCTCTCCGAGATTGCTCGCGTGCCCTATTACCCCCCACGAACGCTTCGGCCTTCGCAGCCTCGCGTATCAAAGAAGCCCATCTCCAACTGGCAGGTCGATAAAGGCAAACGAATCGCCATGGCCTAATTCAACAGCATTTGGGGCGGGCGCCAGCCTGGCGCAGCAACCCCTTGACGTGGCGGAGGGACGGGTACGCTGGAGCATGGCTGTAAGCGCGGCAGTTCCGCGCTTACAGCCATGCTGACCTGCGCTTTTCTGCGCCAGATTGCCGCGGTTTCTCACCGCCATTAACCGCAACGCCAGCAACGGTGTCCGTCAACGCCAGCACAGTCGTTCGCAGAGACCAGCGCGCCGGCAGGGGAAGGGGCGCCGCCAAACCGCGCGGCGCTCCGCGGGCTGCGGGCTAGCCTGACGGTTCCAGAGCCTGCGCCAGTCGCTGCGAAAGCGTCTGCAGGGCGGTTTCGGTTGCCGCGCTGAAGTCGAACGCGTCAATCAACTGGTCGGTGCGCAGGCGGACGGTGTTGCGCAGACTTTCCTCGACCGCTTCCGGCAGGGACGAGCTGTCGAGCAGTGCGTCAAGTTCGGCGAGCAGCAGACGGACGGGTTTCCGATCCGCGGTAGCGGGCGGCCTCGTAGCGCTGACTGAAGTCGTGCACGGTCGCGGTGACGTTGTCGAGCAGCGCAGAAATTTCGCTGCGCGTGCTCAAGGTTTCCCGTTGGGCATGCATCGCTGCGAGCCTGGCGTCTGTCGTTTCGACGGCGATCGCCAGGTGATCGCGCAAGCGGCCGCACAAGTCGGCGTCGTCCAGCGGCATGTTGGCGACCAGCAGCGAGGCGCGTTCATAGTGAATCGCCAGGCGGTTGCGGTACGAGGTGATCGTGTCCATGCAGCGCATCAGGCGGAGGATCGACCCCTCGACCGGCCGCGCGTCGCCGTTCGCATTCAGCGTCAGCTCGATTCCGGGCAAGCGTAGTTGTACTGCGCCTTCGAGGCGGTAGGCGCGCAGCAGACCGAAGATCTCGTCGCCCACCTGGCGATACTCGGTACAGCCGTTCAGCGCACGCAGGAATTTGACCAAGGCGGCGTATTCGTCCAGATTGGACATGATCAGCGAGGCCAAGGTATCGGACGCTTCGATCTGTTGCTGGAGCGACGATTTCTTCTCGGCGTCGCGTTGCCAGACGGCGACTTTCTGCTTCAGTTCGGCCGCCTTGAAAGGCTTGACGACGAAGTCGTCGCCGCCCGCATCGTAGCCCGCCAGGCACGAATCGAGATCGGCCAGCCCGGAAACGAAAACAACTGGAACGCGGCTGCCGGCGGAATCGTCCTTCAGTTTGCGGCACAGCGTGTAACCGTCCATTCCGGGCATTTCAACGTCGAGCAGGAAGAGGTCGGGGACCTTGCTCTGCATTCTCTCGAGGCAGGCGGCGCCAGAGGCAAAAGTCTCGACTTGGCAGCTCCGGCCGAGCGCTGCTTCGACCATCCGGCGGCTGGCCTCGACGTCATCGACGACAAAAACGGTGAACTCACCTTCCATGGCATGCTCTCCTGGGGTCACACCGACCCATAAAATCCTGGACAGTTTACTGCGCTGAGCACGCTTCGAGAACGGTTTCAGCCCGAGTCGGCTGCATGCGCTGCAAGATACGTCCAAATCGCCGGTTCGAGCGCGCTCAACGCGGTGCGCAGCGGCTCCTCCAGCGCAGCCAGCTTGGGCAGGCTGGACTCCGCAGCGGCCGCTTCGACCGTCGCACAAATCTCCCACGCCTGCAAGGCGGCGATCTGGCCGAGGCTGCTCTTCAGGCGATGGCTGGCCGTCTTCACGCTGCGCGCGTCGGCGGCCGCGATCGCGCTCAGGATCGCGGCGCCGTCCGTGCGCGCCTGGTCGCGCACCAGCGTCAGCATCATCAGCAGGCCATCCTGATCTCCGTCCATGATTTCCAACGCTCGGGTCTGATCAAAGACCGGGTTGGCGCTCGTCGCTGCCGGCTCGTCCGCCGGCGTGGGCAGGGCAGCCGGCGGCGCCATGCCCGCCGACAGCGTTTGCTGAATTTCCGCCAACTTGGCGCGCAGATCGCGGCCACGAATCGGTTTCGACAGGTAGTCGTTCATCCCCGCTTGCAGGCACTGATCGCGAAAGCCTTTGATCGCGTGCGCGGTCAGTCCGACGATCGGCGCTTCTATGCCGCGCTCGCGTAATGCCCGGGTCGCCGCAAAGCCGTCCAGCCGGGGCATTTCGACATCCATCAGGATGACATCGAAGCGCCCGCAGCAGGCCGTTTGCACGGCCTTCTCGCCATCCTGAGCCAGCACGACATGGCAGCCGGCTTTCTCCAGGACGGCCAGGGCAAACTTCTGGTTGGTCGGGTTGTCTTCCGCCAACAAGACTTGCAGGCCTGGCCGCAACTGATTCGATGCGGCCGGCGAGGCGACGCTGTCGTCGTCTTCGACCTGCGTCGTACGGCCAAAGCGGGCCGAAAAGCGGAAGACGCTGCCCCGACCAACTTCGCTGTCGACCGCCAGCGATCCGCCCATCAGGCCGACCAGGCGGCGGCAGATCGCCAGACCAAGACCGGTGCCGCCGAAGCGGCGGCTGGTCGAAACGTCCGCCTGGGCAAACGGATCGAAGATGCTCGCCATCTTCTCCGGCGGTATGCCGACGCCGGAGTCGCGGACGCTGAACGTGAGGCTGACCTCGTTGTCGCTCAGCGCCGCCAGCACCAGCTCGACGGCGACCTGTCCGCGCTCGGTGAACTTGACTGCGTTGCCAAACAGGTTGGTCATCACCTGGCGCAAGCGTGTCGGGTCGCCGACGACGAAAGCCGGAACGTCGTCGTGGATGTCGACGCTGACCGCCAGGCCCTTGTCCAGCGCGCGTGCTTCCAGCGCCCGGATCGTTTCGCGGAGGAGTCGGCGCAGGTTGAAAGAGACCGCCTCGAGGTCCATCTTGTCGGCCTCGATCTTCGAGAAATCAAGGATTTGGTTGAGCAGCGTGAGGAGCAGGCGGGCCGAATTCTGCGCCGTCTCGATGCGGTCGCGCTGCTCGGCGGTCAGTTCGCTTTCGGCAACCAGTTCGAGCATGCCCAGGATGCCGTTCATCGGCGTGCGCAACTCGTGGCTCATCGTAGCGAGGAAGGTGCTCTTGACGGCGCTCGCGGCTTCGGCGGCTTCGCGTGCCTGGTGCAACTTGGTGACGTCGACGTAGAAGCCGACGGTATGGCCGTCGGGCGCCCGCCGCTCGACGATGCGCAATCGCCGTCCGTCGTCGAGTTGGTCGGTGAACTGTCCGTTCGCGCTGTAATATGCGCGCCGGCGCTCAGTCAGCCAGGCAGCCCCGTGGTCGGGTAGCGTGGCGAGCTTCCTGTTTCTGACCCACTCGCTGAGCAGGGTTTCGAAAGCGACTCCGGGGACGACCAGGTGGCTGACCGGCGCGTGTAGATCGCGAAACTTTCGATTGCTGAAGACCAGGCGATCGTGCCGGTCAAAGACGGCGAAGGCTTCGTCGGCAGCCTCGATCGCGGCGCGCTGCAGGTGTTCGTTGCGCGCGAGCTTTTGTTCCGCTTCCTTGCGTTCGGTAATGTCCTCGTAGACGCCGAGCAGGCCAATCACGTCGTTTTCAGCGTTGCGCAGCGGGGCAGTCGAGTGGCGCAGCCAGATCGTTCTGCCGTCGGTGGTGGTGCGCGCCTGCTCGACATAAAGCCGGGCAAACCCGGTCTCGATGACCGCGCGCTCCTCGGCGCTCACGTCCGGCGCCGCGGCCTGTTCCTTGCTTATCAGATCACCGTCGCTGCGGCCAATCACCGCACTCGGATTGTCGAGCCCGAGATCGGCGGCAAAGAAACGGTTGCAACCCAGGTAACGGAGCTCACGATCCTTCCAGTAGACGCGCGCCGGAACGGTGTCGATCACCGTCAGCAGCAGGTTGCGCGACTCGGTGATGGCGCGTTCTGCTGCCTTGATCTCGCTGATGTCGGAGATCAGGCCGATCATTCCAGTAACTTCACCGTCGGAGTTGGTATAAGTTGCCTTGTGAAAAACCACATCGCGTCGCGAGCCATCCGCGTAGTCAACCGGTCCTTGATATGTCTGCACTCCCGGATTCGCGAACAGCGCGCGATCGGCCGCTGCGTAGCGTTCGGCCAGGTCGGGGGCAGCGACCTCGAAAACGCTCTTGCCGATGAATTGCTTGCGCGGCAGGCCGAGAAAGCCTTCGAAAGCGCGGTTACCACCTTCGTAAAGACCCTGTGTATTCTTGTAGAAGATCGGCGACGGAACCGCGTCGATCAAGTCCTGGTGAAACTTCAGCATGTCGTTGAGCAACCTTTGCCGGGCGAGCGAGCGCTCCTTGCTCTGCACCAGCAAGTGCAGGATGAAACCGAGCAGCATCAGCAGCAGGAGGCTGCCGGTGGCGCCACCGATGGTCAGCAGGCGACCGAAGCTCTGTCTTTCGGCGGTGACGTCGACCAGCACCAGCAATTGCCCAATCTCGCTGTTGCCGATGTCGTGCAGCGTGTCGCTGATCCACCACCAGTCGTGGCCGGCGTGACTAAAGGTTTGTCCGGTGTCGGCCTCGCCGACGAACGGTTGCCGGGCGATTTGCTGGCCAAGAGCCAGTGCCAGAGCGTCGTCGGACGCGTACGCCACGACGGCGTGCGGCAGGCTCAACCAACTCTCGCCGCTCGCCGTACGGCTTTCCCATGCCGGGCGAAACAGGCGGTCCTTGCGTACGAGCAGCGCAATTTCAACGCCTGGGCTGGCCCGATACTGCAGCAGCGGCAGGATGCTTTTGCCGACCTGAGCATAACCGACTATTCGGCCGCCCTTGATTACCGGTGCGACAACCCACAACTTCGGAATTCCATGCCGACTCAGTTCGATTCCCGAGCGCACCCTGCCGGTTTCCATTGCTTCGCGCAGAACGCGCCGGCCGCTGGTATCGTCCGCCCCCAATTGCTGCCCGAGGCGCAGCAGCGTTCGGCCGTCGCCGCCATGGAACGACGAATAGGCCAGACCGTGCTCGCGCGACAGGGTATGCATGATCGGTTGCCAGAGCGTGAACAGCGCGCGCGCGTCTCCGGCCGCCAGGGTGTTGCGGATTTCGCTTGAACCGCTGAGCGCGTCGGTGGTCATGCTCAGAGACGCTGCCTGACTGGCCACATCGGTGCGGAACTCACGCAGCACCGCTTCGCTTCTTGCCGTCGCCTCCTGGACCAGGTGCTGCTGTTCCTGTTGCCAGAGCAGGAATCCCGCGCCGAAGAAGGTGCCCAACACGATGCCGGCGAGCGGCAGCAGAACGCGCGGCAACGTGCGCCAGGCCGAGAAGGCGGAAGCCCCGCTTTCCCCGATGCGCAAGCCGTGCTCGGAAGGCAAAGCGGCTAGTGCTTCGAGCCGTGCGACGCTATCCATGGGGACTGCCCGAAGCGCTTCCAGTGGTCGGCAAGCCGGCAAGCTCATGGGCGGCGCCACGCCATCCGACGCAAATCAATGTCATCTCCATTGGCCGCCACGCGCGCGCAGCTTCATGTCCTCTCCACGGTTGTGGGCGCCCCTGCGCAACGCAGCCGTAAGAACAAGTATAGGTTAGGCCCACGCAGTGTCAAACGCGCTGTCCGCACCGGCCGCTCGTTGCGCGCGCGGGCTCGCGCACCTGTCGACATTTTTTACACGTGAACTTGCCAGCGTCCTGTACACCGCGGACGAAAGCGTGTCAAATGAGTCTATTAGCTGCGGTTCAGGTGCACGGAATGTTTCTTGCTTCGGCTTACCGCCGCCAGTCGACCAGGGAGCAGGCGGTATCCCAACCAGAGGAGATCAATAGATGCTTGCCAAACTGTATAGACGGGCGCTCGGCGCGTCCTTGATTTGCGCCATCGGTTTCTCCGGTCAAGTGCACGCGGGCTACACTGATGTCGTCTTCTTCGGCGACAGCCTGTCCGACACCGGAAACGTGTTGTCATTGACCAGGGCGGTTGGCGCGCCGCTGTTTCCAAACTTCTCAGGGTCGCCCGGGCGCTTCTCGAATGGGCGGGTATGGTCCGAGTATCTGGCTGAGGGAATCGGTCTGGCCGACAGCGCCCGACCGACGCAACGTATCCTGACTGCGGCAGGGGTCGTGTCGCTGGCCCAGCCCGGCGAGGTGGTCGGCAGCAACTATGCGTTTGGCGGTGCGCGTACCGGCCTGGGCGGCAGCGCGGGAGCGACAACCGGTCTGCTCGGGCAGCTTGTCGCGTGGAATGGATCGACCTTCGTCAACTCGCTCACCCGTGCGGCGGATCGCGATGCCTTGTACGTTGTCTTTGCCGGCGCCAACGACTTGCGCGATGTGCGCAGCGCGAACTTCGGCACGACGCCGGCCGACAGCGCCGCGCGCGCCGCGGCGGCGGCCGACGTGGCACAGGGCATCAGCACCGCGGTGGCCTTGCTGGCGCAGGCCGGGGCACGGCATTTTCTGCTTTCCAGCCTGCCTGACCTGGGCAAGGCGCCAGAGGCGCTGGCGCTCGATCAGGCGCCGGGCGGTGCCGGCAAGCAAGCCGCGTCGACCGAGGTGACGCTGGGTTTCAACGCCGCGTTGGCCGCCCAGGCAGCGGGCGTCGATGCCTTGTTCAACACCAACTTCGGGATCGACCTCGACATCAAGCTGATGGATGTCTACGGCTTGTTCGAAGCGATAATCAACGACGCGCGCACGACCGGCGGTGCCACCTACGGAATCAGCAACGTCGATGCGCCGTGCATCAACCCGGTCGCGCCAGGCGTCTACTTCGTTCCCGGTTCCACCGCCGGCAGCAACTGCAGCGTCTCCGCCTTTTCCGATGACCTGCATCCGTCGGCCGCCGCACATCGGCAAATTGGTCGGCTCGCCTTGGCGACGGTACCCGAACCCGCTTCGCTGCCCCTCGCGCTGGGTGGCCTGCTGCTCCTGACGCTGACCCGGGCGAGCGCCAGCCGCCTGGCCTTCCGGCGCAAGCCGGCCGCCGAGCGCGACTGAGCGCGGCCAGGCTGCTCGCCGCGGCGCGCAGCGCCAAGCCGGCCGGCGGCCTGCCCTGGCACGCCGCGTCAGGGCGCGCCCGACGTGGCGCACCGCGCTGCAGCTCGCCTTACGCATTTCTCGCCTGATGGCGACGCACCTTCCGCGCATTCCCCGCATTCCGCGCAATCCACTTTCGTCGCTACCCCTGTCGTCTGCTCGCGCCGATGTTTGGCGGTGGCGTCGAGCCGGTAGAAATCGATTCAGGAAGCTGACCTGCTTCCGTCAGGGCGCCGGGTTTGCCCGTGGCAGCGGTAGCGGCACTCGCCCGGGCGGCAGCTTCTGGCCCGAAGCCAACGCGGTGCGCCACCTGACCGGCGGGTGCGCGACAAGAACCGACGCGCGCTGCCGCCGACGCCGGCGCCGCTTGGCCGAGCAGGCGCTGGCCGACTGGCAGCGCCAGGTTGACGATGCGCTCGACATCTTCGCCGCTTGCCAGTCCTGAACTGGCTGTCGATTACGCTCGGCTCTCCGCGCTGTCCTCGGCGGATGACGGCAGCGCGGATGTTTTCGTGACGAGGAGCGAGCATGCAGCCGGCGCTGCTTGTACGGCTCGTTCGCACAAGTCGAGCAGGTGCTCGTAGCGCATTTCCTGGGCTTCGCGCGCCAGCCAGGCGGACAGTTCGGAATCGAGCGCGGCGATCGACTCGATGATGTCGGCGGTGCGCTGCGTGTCGAGACAGAGGACGGCGTCGCGCAGGCCGTCCTTCAACTCCGCTGGCAGGTCGCAAAGGCGGGTGGCCGGCGTCAGCGAGGTCGCCAAGGTCTCCGCGGCTAGTCGTGCGGGTGGGCCGCCCTCGGTGTAGGCGTAGGCGATGCCCAGATGCTGCGCCATCATTTCGAGCAGTTCGTCGGGAACGAAGGGCTTGCTCAGGAAGCCGTCGCAGCCGGCAGCCAGGATCTCTTCGCGTTGTCCGTCGAAGGCGCAGGCGGTGATTGCCAGGATGATCGTGCGCCGCTCGCGCTCCGCGGCGCGTATCCGCCGGGTCACCTCGTGTCCGTCGAGGCCGGGCATCTGGATGTCGAGCCAGATCAGGTCGGGCTGCCATTCGCGCCAGCAGCGCAGTGCCTGTTCGCCGTCGGCGGCGGCCTCGACCGCGAAGCCAAGTGGCGCGAGCAACTGGACGAGCAGCGTGCGGTTCGACTGGTGATCGTCCACGACGAGTATCCGCGGGGCTTGCTGTCCTCCCGCCAGCCCGACGATGACGCGCC
The DNA here is from genome assembly GCF_029255125.1 of Accumulibacter sp. Taxonomy (GTDB): domain Bacteria; phylum Pseudomonadota; class Gammaproteobacteria; order Burkholderiales; family Rhodocyclaceae; genus Accumulibacter. The sequence goes on from NZ_JAPUVR010000070.1 coordinate 8,370, forward strand.
GTCCGTGCGCTGAGTCTGCGTCGGCACCGCCGGCTTCCAGGTCGAGATCGAAGGAGAAGC
>NZ_JAPUVR010000071.1 GCF_029255125.1 Accumulibacter sp.
ACCGTGCAGACGCTGACGGCAACCGTTCAGCCCGACGGTAGCTACAGCGCCACACCAGCCAGCGCACTCGCCGACGGCAGCTACACCGTCGATGTCAGCGTCACCGACTCCGCCGGTAACACCGGTATGGGGAACGACAATGGATCGGTACAGGTGGGAGTCAATCATCCCCCGGTCGTCAGTTCTACTGTAATCAACGTTGCCGAGGAAAGCAGCAACTCCCTTCTGGGCCTCTCCCCGCCAACCGACGCCGACGGTAACCCGCTCACGATCACCGTCACCGGGCTGCCGAGCGTGGGCAGCATCACGCTCGCTGACGGTACCCCGGTAAGCAACGGGCAAGTGCTGACCGCAGTGCAACTCGCTGGGCTGCAATATGACGCCCCGGCCAACTTGGCCGCGGCGACGACGACCAGCTTCACCTACAGTGTCTCGGACGGCCTGGCGACGACAAGCGGCGCAACGACAATCAATCTCACCCCGGTCAACGACGCGCCCGTCAACCTGGTCCCAGGTGCGCTAACAACCAATGAGGACACCAACAAGGCAATCACCGGACTATCAATATCCGACGTCGACGCTGGCAACAGCAGCATGACTGTTACCTTGCAAGTCACGCATGGCACCCTGACAGTCAGTGGCGGATCGGCAGCAATCGCAGGAAGCGGCACGCCTACCGTTACGCTGACCGGTACAGCCGCCCAGATCAACGCCACCTTGGGCAGCAGCGTGGTCTACGCCCCGGCCGCAAACTACAGCGGAACCGCGACGCTGACGATGACCACCAGCGATAACGGCAACACCGGTTCGGGTGGTGTCCTGTCCGATCAGGATACGGTCGCGATCACGGTCAACGCCGTCGCCGACGCACCCAGCATGCTGGTGGGAACGTCGGCATTCAGCTTGAACGCCGGGCCGACAACCATTTCCACACAACCGGGCATCACCCGGGTGTTCCTCGAGAACACGCTGGAATTGCCTTCCGGGCTGCTGAACAGCTTTGATCCGCCCGCCGGTGCGACGACAAACGATCCTGGTCCGATCACCGCGGTCGACGGCAAGGCGACCATGTATAACTACTCGCTGACACCGGGCACCGCCGTGGCATTCAACTGGGCGTTCACCAATGGTGAAACTCTTCAGAGCGAAATCAACGATGGTTACAACGATATGGTCGTTCTGTCGGTGGTCGATCCGAACGGGGGAAGGCAGAATATCCTGATCACATCGTCCGAGCAGGCCGGCCCAGCGACCAATACCAATGGCACCTATACCTTTACTCCGACGATGTCTGGCAACTACAGTTTTGCCTGGCTGGTGGTCAACGGGAAAGACAACGACAAGGATTCGACGCTACGCATCAACGGCATTGACTTCATGGCCGGGGGGACCAGCCATGCAGCACCGGTTGCCATTGCAGCGGACATACAGCTACGCGATACCGATGGTTCGGAAGCACTGGCGATCACGATTTCCGGCGTTCCCAGCGGTGCGATGCTCTCCGCGGGGACCGACCTCGGCGGCGGAACGTGGAGCCTGACGCCGGCCCAGTTGTCCGGACTTACCTTTCTCCCACCGAGCGGTTTCTCCGGAACGGTCAATCTGACACTGACGGCAAGTGCAACTGAGAGCAGTAACGCCGACATGGCGAGCGTCTCCCAGAACATCAGCGTCACCGTGGCAAGCACGACGAACACGACGATGGGTACCCACGATGGCGAAACCCTTACCGGAAACGCGTCGAACGATCACATCAACGGGCTCTTCGGCAACGACCTGCTCAGTGGCGGCGACGGCAGCGATCTGCTTTACGGCGGAACGGGAAATGACACGCTCAGCGGTGGAAACGCCAACGACGTGCTGGTCGGCGGCTCAGGCAATGATCAACTGACGGGTGGTGCCGGCGCTGACACATTCCGTTGGGCTCTGGCCGACCGCGGGGCGCCCGGCACACCGGCCAGTGATACCGTGACCGACTTTGATCTGACGGCACAAAGCGACCGTCTCGACCTGCGTGATCTCCTGCAGGGGGAAAACAGCGGCAGCCTGACCAACTTCCTGCACTTCGAGCAAGCCGGTAGCAATACGCTGGTGCATATCAGTTCGTCCGGAGGCTTTTCGACAGATAGTCACCAGGTCGGTGGAAGCTACACTGCGGGACAGGAAACGCAGACGATCGTCCTGCAGAATGCCAACCTGATCGGCGGCTTCACGACCGATCAGCAAGTCATCCAGGATCTGCTCAGCAAGGGCAAACTGATCACCGACTAGGCCGGGATGTTGCCCGAGCGGAAAGACCGAGGCGCGGCGCCGGATCGGCCGTCCCTCGGTCCCCGCTGACTAGCCTCCGGCCGACGGTTCGCTGACCGCCGGCCCGGTTACTCCGTCAAAGCCCAACCTGATCACCGCGGAAAGTTCCTCGCGAGTCGTCACCCCTTCCGCGATCACCTGCAGACCAATGTCGTGCGCGACACTTGCCAGTCCTTCGAGGAACGCTGCGTTGCCCCGGTTATGGTGTACGTCGCGGACAAAACTGGCATCGACCTTCAGATAGTCCAGGCCCAGATCATGGAGCAGACCGACCTCGCTGAAGCGGTGACCGAAGTGCTCCAGTCCGACGCGACAGCCCGTCTTGAGCAGGGCGAGACGAAATTCGCGAAAAGCCGGCAGTTCGCTGAACGCACCGTTCTCGTCGACCTCCAGCCACAGGCGGCGGGATTCGCTCGGACAGTCGGCCACCAGGATGAGCAGTTGCTGCCGGAAGCCGGCGTCGACGACTGAGCGCGCTGACAGATTGACCGCCAGCCCCGGCAGTTCGGAACGCGAGGCAAGTTCGTTCAAGCCCAGACGCAGCGCGGCAAGATCGAGCGCCGGTGTCAGCCGCAGCCGCTCGGCCATCGGCAGGAAACGACCTGCCGGCAACCACTGACCGCCCTCGTCGGAGAGCATGCGCAGCGGGCACTCGTAATGCGACAGCCGGCCGGCTGCATCGACCACCGGGAACAACACCAGCCGTAGCCATTGCTGTGCGAGCGCACGCGTAATCATTGCCGACCACTGCCCAGTACCGTGCTGGGCGTCCCTTGGTTCATCCGAAGGCACCTCGCGAATGGCACTGCGCCGACTCGCCTCAGCCGCGGCAAGTGCGCCGTCAACACGTGCAAGCAGGTTCGGCAGATCGCTTTCGTGATCGAAGCGGCCAAGCCCGATCCACACCGCCGCGTCATCGCCACCCGCGCGCCGGCCGCAGTCGTTGAGCGCTTGCAGCAGACTGGCGGCACGCGCGCGGCCATCACTGCCGGGCGACAGAAGAAGGGCAAAGTCAGCTCCGTTCAGGCGCCCGGCGAACGCTGGCGGATCCTGGTTGGCGCAGGCCGCAAGCTGCTCGCCGATTCGCCGCAGGTAATCGTCGGTCTTTACCCGACCTAATCGCCGATTGATCTCGCCCAGGTCGGCCAGCCGAATGAGCAGCAAGCAACCCTCGCCAGCGTCTTCTCCCTCCAGCGACTGGCGCAAACGCGCCATGAAATGGTCGCGATTGGCCAGCCCGGTCAAGGCATCGACGTTGGCCGCCCGCCGCAGCGCCTCGATACGCGCCGCCTCGTCCTCGAACATCTTCTTCAGGCGCCCGACGGTCATGTTCATCGCCCCCGCCAGGTGGCGCAATTCTGGTACGCGTGGTTCGTCGATGATCATGAAGCGCCGATCGCTGATCGCCATCGCCTGTTCGATGACGGCCTGCAGTGGCGCCCTCAGGCGCGCCAGAATGATCGAGCCGAGACATCCGCCGACGACACCGGCCAGCGCCAGTGCGCCGACCATCCGCCAGACGCTTTTCCAGAGCGCGCCGTAGGCGAAGCGGCTGTGACTGAGCAGGGTTAGTGTGCCCACCTGGGCCCAACCGTTACTGATCTGCGCCTGTCCGGGCTGGGCCAGAATTGGCAGCAGATCGGCGAACCAGCGTGGCGCTTCGAGCTCGACCGGCCCGCTGAGTCTTTCGACCATGGTCACCCCGTCAGGGTCGACGACGCGAATCAGCTCATAGTGACCGCTGTCGAAAAGAGCCGACACGGTCAACTCGATGGCGACTCGGTCGGGATTGCTCTGGCTGAGCGATAAAGCCAGCGCCGAAGCGTTGTCGGCATTCTTCATCGTCAGTTGCTCCTGCAGGTAAGCTCGCGCGCTGAGCATCGAGGCAGCCAGGCTGCCGATAAATGCGAGCAGCATGCTGGTGATGATGGCCAGCCAGAATTGGCGATACATCGACATGTTCATCGTCCTCAATCGAACATGATTAGTCAAAACCCTCGGCGCGCGCGCGCTGCAGCAGGTTCTCCCAGCGTGACAGGCGGCCGAGTTTTCCCGCACTAGGCGGTTCTGCCCCCGAAACGCCGGCAAAGATTCCCTCACTGTTGAAGCTGAACACCGGTTGCAGATCGCGCCGCTTCGATGCCGGCTGTATCGCTTTCTGCAGGTTGTCGAGAATCAGAGGATCAGCCTGCGGCCTGCTGTAGTAAGCCAGTACCATGTGCGCTCGCTGCACGAACTCGCCGCCGCCAGTGAGTTGAGCCTTGACATAGACCAGGCGCATCTTGCTGATCGGAATACCGGCCATGCGCAGCGAGAAGTACTTGGCGATGGCGAAATCCTCGCAGTCGCCCTTGCCCTGACCGATTGTTTCGAGCGGCGTTGCCCAGTAGTCAGCCTGCTGCCAAGTGCTGATGTCCTCTTCAAAAAGGATGTTCTTGTTGAAAAAATCGTTTACCAAGGCAAGCTTTCCTTCCTCGCCCGCGTTCCTGGCCTGCGCGAGAACGCGGCCCCAGTCGTCCAGCAGCGCGCTTCTCGCGGCGCCAAAGCGGGCGACCAGTTGTGCCTGCAGTGCACTCAGGCTCGGCTGGGCAAAGACGTAACAGGTTGCCAGCACGATCGGGAAGGCCAGCAGGCTGCCGCACCGACGGAGCGCTGGAACGGCCTGCCGCCCGATGTTCAGCGACATGTCAGCCGAAAGCGACAAGGCTTGGCGAAGAACTGAGGCAAATCCATGCCTTTTCCAGAAATATCACTCAGTCATGAGTATAATGCGATGGAATAGCTATCGGGGTAGGAGTGTTGAAGCATGGCCATCATTCAACAGAGATTTATTGCTCGTTTGGGCGCCTCGGTGCTCGCCAGCAGCGCCGTCCTGGTTGCCACCTGTCTGGCCAGCGAGCCCGCTTCCTTGCCAGAGGCTGCGCAGGCGGCTGTCTTGCGGAATCCCGAAGTCTTGGCGCGCTGGCATGCCTTCCGTGAAGCAACCGAGGAGATTGGCGTGGCGCGCGGAGGCTTCTTTCCCGAGGTCGACCTGTCCGCCGGCGCCGGTCAGGAACGTCTGAAGCCGGCAAGCGCCGGAGGCGACTCGAGCTACACCCGGCGTGATGTCTCGCTCAGCCTGCGGCAAATGCTGTTTGACGGCTTTGCCACCTCGAACGAAGTAAAGCGACTAGGCAAAGCCAAGCTGGTGCGCTACTTCGAGTTGCTCGATTCGTCCGAGAACATTGCCCTCGAAGGTGCGCGCGCGTACCTCGATGTCGTGCGTTACCGCCGCCAAGTCGAACTCGCAGAAGAGAACTATATCCAGCACCAGGCTGCCCTCGAGCAGCTTCAACGACGCGCAGCCTCGGGTGTGGGAAAGCGAGTCGACGTCGACCAGGCGGCAAGCCGCCTGGCGCTGGCCGACGTTAATCTGACGACCGCGCTGGCCAACCTGCACGACGTGACGGCGCGCTACTTGCGGATTGTCGGTGACTATCCGGCGAATGCCCTGCCTGTCCCGGCAGATCTGTCGGCAACGCTGCCCGAGAGGGTGGACCTGGCCCTGCAGTCGGCGCTGAAGCACAGCCCCGCCTTGCGGGCAAGCGTGGAAAACACCGAGGCGGCGCAGTACGACCTGGATGCCCGCCGGGCCGCATTCATGCCGCGCGTCGACCTGCTGGCGCGCAGCGAGAACATCCGGAACTACCTCGGCGTCGAGGGTTCGCGCGACAACACGGTCGTCGAACTGCGCTTGCGCTACAACCTGTTCAACGGGGGCTCCGACCTTGCGCGTGACCGCCAGTATCGCGAGCGCAAGAACACGGCGCTTGACCAGCGCGAAAAGATCTGTCGTGATCTACGCCAGACTTTGTCGATTGCCTACCACGACACGATCCGCCTGCGCGAGCAGTTGTCGTACATCACCCAGCAGGTCGAACTGGTCGAAAAAACGCGCAACGCCTATCGCGATCAGTTCAACATCGGTCAGCGCACGCTGCTCGATCTGCTCAACACACAAAACGAGTTCTTCGATGCACGGCGAACACAGGTCAATGCCGATGTCGATCTGTCACTGGCTTACCTGCGGTCGTACGCAGCGATGGGCCGTCTGCTCGAAAAACTCGGCCTGAAACGCGTCGATGCCGAGAACGTACCGGAAGAGAGCGCCATGGCTGCGGTTGACCCGGCGGCGCTCTGCCCGCCGCTGGCGCCGGCACAGCTACAGTTCGATCGCGAGGGATTGAGGAAGAAGGCACGCGCATTGATGGAGGGATCGCCGTCGGGCTTCATCGGCGGACGCAGCGCCTCCGAGGTTCCGGCTGCAGCCGGTGGCCACGACAACCCGGAAAAGCGCTAAGGCGTTAAGCAAAAATAACTTGAACATTTGTGATGATTGGCCTATGGTTTCGGCATGGAGCAGGAGTTAGCCATAGAAGCCAAGTATCAAGCGCTGCGTGGAAGGCTGGATGAGGCCACGCTTC
>NZ_JAPUVR010000072.1 GCF_029255125.1 Accumulibacter sp.
CGATTGGCTACACTGCGCGGGCGAAGAAGATGAGGAGTGGCCATGGTTTACCAACAGACGATCGACGTGCACAGTCGCGGCCGCGGAACGCTTGAAATCACCGCCGAAGTGGCACGCATCGTGCGCCTGTCGGGCGTCGAGATCGGCCTGGCGAACGTCTTCGTGCTGCACACCAGTTGCTCGGTGATCCTGACCGAAAACGCCGACCCTTCGGTGCGCCGCGACCTCGAAACGCTGGCCGCGCGCTGGGCTCCGGACGGCGATCCGGCGTACCGGCACGACATGGAGGGAGACGACGACATGGCGGCGCACGGACGCAACATTGTCGCGGGTGCCGGGCTGAGCGTGCCGGTCGCCAATCGCGATCTGCGTCTGGGAACCTGGCAGGGGATCTATCTCTGGGAGCACCGTACCTCGCCGCACCGCCGGCAGATCGTCGTCACGGTCGTCGGCTGAGCGCGCTCGACGCGCAGCCGGCGCCGTGCCGGCTGCGCGCCGCCATTTCGCCGGTCGGCCGCGCTTGGCAGCCGCATCTTCCTGCTAAACTGACCAATTCGAAAGTCTGGCGAGCGGAAAGGAAAAGGTAATGAAAATCGGATTCATCGGTCTCGGCATCATGGGGCGTCCGATGGCGCTGAACCTGCTGCGCGGCGGCCACCAGGTGAGCGTGTGGGCGCGTCGCAGCGAGTCGATGCAGCCTCTGCTGGCGGCCGGCGCACAAGGCACAGCGAGCGCCGCCGACGTCGCCGGCGAGGCCGAACTCGTCATTTCGATGGTCGCCGATGCGCCCGATGTCGAGCAGGTGATGCTGGCTGAGAACGGGGTTGCTGCCGGCGCGCGGCGCGGGCTGATCGCCGTCGATATGAGCACGATACGCCCGGCAGCGGCGCGCGACATCGCTCGTCGAATGGCCGAGCAGGGAATCGATTTTCTTGATGCGCCGGTTTCCGGCGGCGAGGTCGGGGCGATTGCCGGAACGCTGTCGATCATGGTCGGCGGGTCGGTCGAGGCTTTCACCAAGGCGCGACCGGCGTTCGAGGCGATGGGCAGGAACATCGTCCATGTCGGCGATTCCGGCGCCGGTCAGGTGGCGAAGGCGGCGAATCAGATCGTCACCGGAGTCGGCGTGCTGACGGTTGCCGAGGCGCTCAATTTCGCGGCGCGCAGCGGCGTCGATCCGGCGCGCGTGCGCGAAGCGCTGCTCGGTGGATTCGCCTACTCGAAGATCCTGGAAAACCACGGTCAGCGCATGCTCGACCGCAACTTCAAGCCCGGTTTCAAGTCCTGGATGCACCAGAAGGACATGAACATCGTCATGCAGAGCGCGCACGAACTCGGCCTCTGCCTGCCGGTGTCGGCGGCGACGGCGCAGATGTACAACGCAATGGTCGGCTGCGGCTTGGGCGAAGAGGATTCGATTGCCATCCTCAAGCTGCTCGAACGTCTTTCCGGCGGCGAAGACTGATGCGTCTCGGCTTCATCGGCCTGGGCGTGATGGGCCAGCCGATGGCCCGCCATCTGCTCGCTGCCGGCCACACGCTGGCCATCTGGGCGCGTCGTCCGTCGGTCTGCCAGCCGCTGAGCGCCGCCGGCGCGCAAGTCTGCGCTGACCCGGCCGGTGTGGGGCGCGCGTCCGAGGTCGTGTTCACGGTCGTTACCGGCGGCGCCGATGTCGAGCAACTGAGCTTCGGCGAGGGTGGGCTGGTGGAAGGTCTGGCCGCCGGTTCGCTGCTCGTCGATCTGAGCACGATTGCGCCGGAAAGCGCGCGTTCGCTCGCCCGGCGGCTGGCCGAGCGGCAGATCGACATGCTCGACGCGCCAGTTTCAGGCGGCGAGGCGGGTGCCATCGCGGCCACGCTGGCGATCATGGTCGGCGGCGACCCGGCGGTCTTCGCGCGCGCCCGGCCCCTGCTTGAACGGCTCGGGCGGACGATCGTTCATGTCGGCGGGCACGGCGCCGGTCAGGTGGCGAAAGCGTGCAACCAGATGATCATGGTCGGGGCAATTCAGGCGGTCGCCGAGGCCTTGCATCTGAGTCGGGCGGCCGGGGCCGATGTGGCGCGCGTGCGCCAGGCGCTGGCCGGCGGATCGGCGGCCAGCCGGGTGCTCGAGGTGATGGGCCGGCGCATGGTCGACGGCGACTTCGCCGCGGGTGTCGAAGCTCGCCTGCACCACAAGGATTACGGTGTCGTGCTCGCGGAGGCGCAGCGCCTGGGCGTTCCGCTGCCGGTTTCCGCGCTGGTCGGCCAGCAACTCAACGCATTACTGGCGCACGGCGGGGCGCGACACGATACGGCGGCGCTGCTGCGCGTGCTCGAGCGGGCGGATGCGGGCGGCAGTGGCACCCGTTGCCCGGCGCAGTCCGGTCGGGACTGGACATGAAAGGCATGGCTGCATGAAGAAGATCATCGGTGTCATCGCTGCCGTCATCTGCGCTTTGCTGACCTCGTGCGCCGCTCTGTCCGGCCTCTCGCACAAGCCCGAGGTGACCCTGATCGGCCTCAACCTCGTCCAGCTTGGCGTCTTTGAGCAGCGCTTTGCACTCAAGCTGCGGATTCAGAACCCAAATGACGTCGAACTGCGCATCACCGGCCTCGCCTTCGATGTCGAGGTCAACGAGCAGCCTTTCGTCAAGGGTTTGTCGGACAAGGCGGTGACCGTTCCCCGTTTCGGCGAAGCGGTGCTCGAGGTGATGGCCAGCGGCACGTTGGCGAAGGCGCTGAACCAGCTTCGCGAGTTGCAGAAAGGCGGCCGCGAGCGTATCGACTACCGTGTCGTCGGCCGTCTCAGCGTTTCCGGAATCGGCAGTGTGCCTTTTGAACGCAGCGGCGATCTGCCGCTTTCAGCGCCGGGCGCTGCGCCGAAGAGGCCTTTGCCGAAGGGCTCCGAGCGGACCTGAAAGCGGTTGGCGCTGCGCCTGGTGCGCCGCACGCAGTGTGCGCGCGGGCGTCGCCGGACGGTCGGTGCGCTTGGCCATGGCCGGCCGCTGCGCGCGCTCGCTTGGCCTAGTCAAGCTCGATGATCAGTTTGTCCCAGCCGGTGCCTGCTTCGTCGACCTGGGGCCGGACGCCTTCGATGCCGGTCAGACGCGCCTCGATTTCCGCCAGCGCTTCCTCGTTCACGCGCATCGTCCGCCGCTCGGCGCCGCAGCGCCGGTCAGGCAGCCCATCCGGTCGCCCGCGGTCGCTGCTGCGCCTTTCGGGACCCCTCGAGGTGTGCATGGAAAAATCCTCGCTAGTCTTTTTGCTCATCGATTATCGGGAAAAACCGCCGTTGAGGCCAATGGATCACGTTTATCGAGAAGCCGCCCGCCTGACTGGCGGGTAAGAGTCTCGCAGGGTCGCGTCGACAGATCGACAGATCTCTTACACGCGCCCGCTTGGTCCGCGTGGCAAGCGGTGGCGAGGGCGTGTTCTCCGACCTCCTCGGCGGCCCGGTGCGGTGGCCAGCGGCCGACCGCTCCAATAGGTCAACAACGATCACCACGCAGAATCGTCACACATTTTTCCGCGAACGACCGGCCGGAGCGCTCGCTAGCTCGGGCGATCGGTGAGCAGGCGCAGCCCGGCCGGCAGCGACTCGCCGAAAGCACGGCGCTCGTCGGCACGGTCGAGTTCGATGACGGTGTGCAACTGATTGATCCAGGTATCAGGCGAATTGATCGCGCGCAGGCGGGCGGCGATGCGTTGGCGCAGGTCTTCGGGCAGATCGCGCGAGCGGTCGCCGGTCACGCGAGCCATTTGCGTCGCAGCGAAAGCGGCCGGTTCGACCCTTTTCCAGTCGATGGCGAGCAGCGCGTCCAGCCAGCGCGCCGCCGTTTCCGGCGCGACGACCTGATGCGCGCTGCCGTACAAGGACTGGCGCGCGCCGATTCGGCCGAGCGCCCACCAGCCGAGCGCGCGCGCGTTCGGTTTGCCCAGCCAGGCGAGCAGCCAGTCGCCGAGTTCGGTCTTGCGCTCGCTCGGCAAACGCTCGAGCGAGGCGACCAGGCGCAGCATGTCGTCGTGACTGCCGGCGATCGCCGCGGCCGCCCGGCTGCGCGTCTTCGCGCTCTCGCCGCGCAACCAGGGATCGACTTCGGCGAGCAGCTTTTCTTGTACGGCAGACGACAAACCGCCGGCGGTGCGTCGCCACAGCGTCCACCATTCCGACCAGTTCTGGCTCTCGCCGACGTACTCGATGCCTTGTTCGAGCAAGGGAACGAGTTGTTCGCTGCGCCAGTCGTCGAGCGCGTAGCCCAGTCCGGGGCGCAGGCAGAAACCGGTCAGGTTGAGCCACAGCCGCTCGTGTTCGGGCGACCGTCGGCGGCGCCGGGCGCGTTGCAGCAACGCGTCGCAGAGCGCGCGCAGGAGCACCATGTCCCACTCGTCGCGTTTGCCGAGCAGGTGTTCGAGCTGGCCACGCAGACGCCGTACGTCCTTGCTGTCGACGCTCGGCGCACGGGCGCCAAAGACCTGCTCGATCAGGCGCACGGCTTCGCCAAAGCGCGCCGGCAAGGCGGCCGAAGCGACCGCGGTTTCGCTCGCCGCACCGCGCAACTGGAACTCGAGCAGCCAGCGGCGGGCGGCATCGTCGAGGCTGACGCAGTGCAGTTCGAGCGTTCCGACTTCGGTCATCGCGCTGCGCAGTTGGACGCGCACTTCGCGCTGTGTGCTGCCCGGAATCGGCTGTACGACACTGGCGAGTGGCGGCAGGCGGACGAAGTCGTCGCTCTCCAACGGGCTGATCTGGCCGGGCTGATACGCCGTGTCGGCGACTGACGAGGCGAGGTGGAAGCGCACCGGCTGGCCCAGGCGGAGGCTGAAAGTGTGCTCGGGCAGGCAGATTTCGCGCCCTTCCTCGCTGCCGCGCGGTAACAGGCAGATGCCGCGCGGCGCGCCGCCCGCCTGGCCGTGCGCCTCGTCGAGAACGAGAAAGTAGCTACGCGCCGAACCGCCGCCGATGCGCCGCCCGTGTCCCTGGCGGACGAGCGCGTAGGCGACCGCACCGCGTGCCACGGCGGTTTCGGGATCGTCGTTGTGCAGGACGCACAAAGGTCTGCCGCGCCACTCGGCGAGCGTCTCCTGCAGCCGCTCGCACAGAGCCTCGGCGCGGAAGACGCCGCCGTTGAAGAGAATGGTGTCGGGGACGGGTAGCGTCGCCGGGTCGTCGCCCAGCGCCTGGCGGGCAGCTTGCGCGTGTCGGCGCAGGAACGCGGCGAGGTGTCGGGTGATGGCCGGATCGGCCGGGTAGGGCAGGCCGAACTCGACCAGACCGGCGCGCCGCTGGGCGAGCGGCGTATCGTAATGGGTTTGCGGGAAGAAGCCGTCGACGAGCAGCCGGCGGACCTCCTGGCGCTGCAGTTCGAGCTTGCGCGCGCCACCAATCAGGCGCGCGCCACCGCCGAGCAGCGTCAGGACCAGGCTTTCCGGAGCGCCGGCGGCGAGCAGTTGTTCCTTCGCCGTCCGACAGCGCGCGGTGAGCTGCGAAAAGCGCGCCGCCGACAGTTTGCCTTCGCTTTCCGGCAGGCGCGACTCGACCAGGTGGGCGAGCGCCAGGTCCATGTTGTCGCCGCCAAGCATCAGATGGTCGCCGACACCGACGCGCGTCAGCCGCGGCTCGCCGTCGTGCTGCGTCACCTGGATCAGCGTCAGATCGGTCGTCCCGCCGCCGACATCGCAGACGAGCAGCAAGCGCGTTTCGGCCAGGGCTTCGGCGAGCCCGGTCTGGTGGCGCAGCAGCCAGTCGTAGACCGCCGCTTGCGGTTCTTCGAGCAGGCGCAGTTGGCTCAGCCCGGCCTGGCGGGCGGCGGCCAGCGTCAGCGCACGCGCGCCTTCGTCGAACGACGCGGGAACGGTAAGGACGACCTGCTGCTCGGCCAGCGGCGCCTGCGGGAAGCGATGCTGCCAGGCGGCGCTGACGTGCGCGAGGTAGCTGGCGCTCGCCTCGAGCGGCGATATCCTGAGCACATCGTCTTCCGCACCCCAGGGCAGGATCGGCGCCAGCCGGTCGACGGCGGCGTGCGACAACCAGCTCTTGGCACTGCTCACCAGGCGGCCGGGAACCTGCGCACCGAGCTCGAGCGCCAGGCGCCCGGTGATCGCCGGCTCGTCGTCGGCGTTCGACCAGGGGAGCAGCCGGTCGGCCGGGCTGATCTCGCCGGGCGCCGGGTGGTAGCGCACCGAAGGCAGCAGCGGTCGCGCGGCGACCTGGCCGGGGCCGACGAGTTGCTCGATCGGCAGCAGTTCGACCTGCTGCTCGCCGGGCGCGGCGTAGGCGACGACGGTGTTGCTCGTCCCCAGGTCGATGCCGACGATGTACTGGCGCGTGGCCGGGCGCCGCATCGCCTATTCTGCCGCGGCGCCGCGCACGTCGAACTCGACCTTCCAGCGCTCGGCGCCATCGTGCGGCAGCGCTTCCAGTTCGAGCGTGCCGGCTTCGGTGACGCGCGCGTGCAGACGGACGCGGACGACCGCGCCAGGGGCGCGTCCTTCGCTCGGCAAGGTCGTATGGATCTCGTCGAGCTCCTGCAGCTCTTCCGGCGCCCACTCCTCGAGCAGCGTACCGACCTGATCGAGCCGGCGCACCGACGACCCGAAGAAGCGGAAGCGTACCTGTTCGCCGACGACCAGACCGAACTCCTGCGTAGACAGGGCGGCTTCGCTGCCTTCCTCCATGCCGAAGGGCGCCAGACAGAGCGCCTGCACCGGTGGCTGCAGGCCGGGTACGGCAGGCATCGCCGATTCGACGGCAACGTAGTACGAACGCGCCGTTCCGCCGCGAATGCGCACGCCCTGGCCGCGTCGGACGTAGCCATAGTAAGCCGCGCCACGTGCGACGGCGAGGTCGAGGTCGGCGCCAGCCAGGCGGCGCGCCGGTGCGGCCTGCTCGCTGCTCAGCCAGGCGTTGATCGTCGCCAGCGTCCGTTCGGCCAGCAGCTCGGACTTGAAGACACCGCCGTTGAAGAGCACCGCGGTCGGATGCAGGAAGGTCGCGCCGTCCGGGAGCTGCGCACTGAACCCGGCGAGATCGTCGGTGGCCGTGCGCTGGCGCGCCAGGAAAGCGGCCAGATGGCGGGTGATCGCCGCATCCTGCGCGTAGGGCAGGCCGAGTTGCGTCAGGCCGGCGCGCCCGCGCCCCTGCGGACGATCGCCAATCGCCGCCGCCGGGAAGAAGCCATCGAGCAGCGTCGCGGTAAGTTCGGCGCGCGTCAGCTCGCTGCGGATCGAGCCGCCGATCAGCTTGCTGCCGCGGCTGGCGATGACCAGCGGCACGCTCTCCACGTCGGCCTTGGCGAGCAGCGTTTCCTTGGCCGAGCGGCAGGCGTGCGTCAGCGTGCGCAGTTGCCAGGCGTCGAGCCGGGTCCCCTGGGCGGCGAGTTTGCCGGCGACCGCGTAGGCGAGCGCCAGGTCCATGTTGTCGCCGCCGAGCAGGATATGCTCGCCAACGGCGACGCGGTGCAGTTCCAGGTTGCCGGCGGTTTCGACGACCGCGATCAGCGAGAAGTCGCTGGTGCCGCCGCCGACGTCGACGACGAGAATGATGTCGCCCGGGCGGACCGCCTTGCGCCAGGCGCCGGCGCTTTGCTGAATCCAGCTATAGAGCGCCGCCTGCGGCTCTTCGAGCAGGATCAACTGCGCGCAACCCGCGGCGCGTGCCGCTTCGGCGGTCAGTTCGCGCGCGGCCGGATCGAACGAGGCGGGGATGGTGACGACCACTTCCTGTTCAGCGAAGGGCGCCTGTGGCTGCGCGTACTCCCACGCTGCGCGCAGGTGCGACAGGTAGCGCAGCGAGGCCTCGAGCGGCGAAACGCGGGTGACTTCAGGCGGTGCATCGTTCGGCAGGATCGCTGCCCGGCGATCGACGCCGGCGTGGCAGAGCCAGCTCTTGGCGCTGGAAACCAGGCGGATCGGCGTTCCCGCGCCGCGGCTGCGCGCCATCTCGCCGACCGCGTGATCGAGCTCGGCGGTCCATGGCAGCGCCAGATCGCCTGGCGCCAGTTCGTCGGCGTGCGGCAGGTAGATGAACGAAGGCAGCAGGCCGCGCGCTTCGAGCGAACCGGGGGCGGTCAACTGCGGAATCGGCAGCACGTCCTGGGTCACCTGCTCGCCGTCGCTGCCGGCGAGATCGATGTACGAAAGCGCACAATGCGTCGTACCGAGGTCGATGCCGATCGAGAAACGCGGTGCACTCATAGTTCGACCTCCGCCGGGGCAACGATCTTCAGCTCGTGACCGGGCGCCAGCTTGGGCAGGCGCAGCTCGACGACCTGCCAGCCGCGGTGCGTCAGGCTGCCGGTAAACGGCGGCTGTCCGACGACGTTGCCGGTGACGCGCACCGCCGCGGCGTCGAAACCGACCGGCAGGCTGACCCGGCTGCCTTCCGCTTCGCCGCGTACCGGAGCGAGCGTGAAATTCTCGCGCAGCACCTTGCGGCAGCCTTCGTGCACCAGGCGCGCGGCGGCGCCGACGTCGGCGTCAGGGTAAGCGCTGACCTCCTCCTGCACGAAATCGATGAAGCGCGCCTCGCGCTGGAGCAGACCGAGGAGCTGCAGCGCACCGTCGGGCGTCGCTTCGCTCATGCGCACCGGCGGCGTTCTGACCGGCGCCGGTGCGGCTGCCGGCGCGGGCGGCTCGGTGCGCGGCTCGCCGCTACGCAGCGCCTGCACGCGAAGGGCGAACTGCCCGTCGCCAAGAATCGAGAAGAAAGTGCTGATGGCCAGAGATAGTCGGCTCAACAGTGAGGGGGGCGTGTCGTGTTTCATGGCGTACGTCCTGAGATTGACCGCCGAGGCGGTCCGCTGAGGGTTGGCCGGACAGCGTCACGGCGCTCGTGCCGGTGAAGTCGGCAGGCACCTGTGGCGTGTCGGCGGGAAGCTGGGGACAAGCGGCCCGGGGCCGCGGTCGGGCGCCGCAGCCCGGCTCGACGCTGGCCGCCAGCGCTGCTCACGTCGGCCGCGTGGCGTCACGTCGGCGGTGCGGGCAGCGCGTCTGTTGCAGCGCAATATAACGCATTTTGCCGGGATTTGGTAGAGCCCGCTCGCCGCCCCCTTGGCCTGTTGCAGCGCGTCGGTACGGCGTCGTCGGCGGGTCGGATCAGCCGGCGGGTCGCTTTGCGCGCGGCAGGTGACGCGTGAACCATTGCGCGGCGTCGTGCGCCAGCGCGGCCAAGCTCGCTCCCCGGGTAGCCCCGTCGGAATTCGCCGGGAGCACTTTCAACTCATTGACGCAGCTCAGTTCGCGCAGGGCGCGCCGGTTGCTGGCCAGGGCTGGCTCGTTGCCGGGCTGCACGAGGAGCAGCAGCGGCGCTTTCAAGGAGCGCAGGTAGAGCATGCCGGCGCCGTCGATCAGGCCGTCGCGGCAGACCAGCGCGTAGATGTCGCCGTCACGCAAGGCGGCGATGCGCACGATCGCCGGCGAACAGTCGCCGGCAGCGCACAGGCCGATCGGCAGCGGCGGCAGGTCGCCAAGCTGGATGTGCCGCTTGATCAGTTCGACGCCGGCGAGCAGGCGTTTGACGAGCAGCGCGACATTGTGATGCGGGTCGCGAAAGCGCTCTTCGGCGTGCGTCAGCAGATCGAGCGTCAGCGTTGCCAGGCCGGCCTGCTGCAGCACGGTCGCCAGAGCTTCGTTGCGGGCCGCCGGTGCCGGGCCGGCTTCGGCCAGGATGATCAGCGCCGTCGCCACGGTCGGCAGATGCAGCGTGCCGCGCAGGGCAGCGTCGGCGAGCGGAACGGTCAGCGAAGTGACGCCGGGCTGGAGAATCGTCGGGTTCAATGACGGAGCAGCCGGACGGCGACGCGGCGCGGCCCGAAAGGCTTGCCCAGCCGCGCGAAGTAGCCGGCGATGCGGGTGGCGCAGTGCGGGCAGCGGCCATCGGCCGGCAGATCGTTGTGCCGAATGTCGTACCAGTCGCGCTCGATCAGCGCGGCCTGGCAACCCGGGCAGAAGGTCGTTCCGCCCTCGCTGTCGTGCACGTTGCCGGTATAGACGTAATGCAGACCCGCGTCGAGGGCAATTCGGCGTGCGCGCGTCAGCGTCGAGCGGGGCGTCGCCGGCACGTCGTCCATCTTCCAGTCGGGGTGGAAGGCACTGAAATGCAGCGGCACGTCGGGGCCCAGTTCGCGCGCGACCCATTTCGCCAGCGCGTTGATCTCACCGTCCGAGTCGTTGCGGCCGGGAATCAGCAGCGTGGTGATCTCCAGCCAGCACGCAGTGGCGTGGTGTATGTACTGCAGAATGTCGAGGACAGGCTGCAGATGGCCGGCGCAGAGCTTGAAATAGAAATCGTCGGTGAACGCCTTGAGGTCGACATTGGCCCCGTCCATCACGGCAAAGAACTCGCGCGCCGGCTGCGGGTGGATGTAGCCGGCGGTCACCGCGACCGTCCGGATGCCGCGTTCGCGGCAGGCAAGCGCTGTATCGATCGCGTACTCGGCAAAGATCACCGGGTCGTTGTAGGTGAAGGCGACCGAGTGCGCGCCGTAGGCGACGGCTGCTGCGGCGATTCCTTCCGGCGTTGCCGCATCGAGCAGACGGTCCATGTCCTTCGATTTCGAAATGTCCCAGTTCTGGCAGAACTTGCACGCCAGATTGCAGCCGGCGGTGCCGAAGGAAAGGATCGCCGAGCTGGGAAAGAAGTGGTTGAGCGGCTTCTTCTCGATCGGGTCGATGCAGAAGCCGGACGAGCGGCCGTAGGTGGTCAGCAGCATGCGGCCGCCGACATTCTGGCGAACGAAGCACGCGCCGCGCTGCCCGTCGTGCAGCTTGCAGTCGCGCGGGCAGAGGTCGCACTGGATGCGCTCGTCGGCGATCGCGTGCCACCAGCGCGCCGGGCAGGCGGATTCCGGCGTTTTCGGTCGATGCACGGCGTCGTTCATCGCGCTGTCTCGTGCCACTTGCGGACCGCGTAGCGCGCCAGCACGATGTCGGCGTGCCAGAAATCAGCCGGCAGGCCGGCTTTCAGCTTGAGTTGGGCGAGGAAATCGCCTGGTGCGCGCAGCGATTCCCAGACTTGCGGCAGAAATGTTGCGCGCCGTCCGCGGTAGCTCAGGATGAGGCCGTCGACCAATGGCCGCAAGCGGGCCAGCGCGTCGGCTTCGTCACGCACCGGAAAGGGCTCGGCCGGCGTCAGCAGCGAAACCTCGACACGCGTGCGCACGAATTCGTCCTTGCCCAGCGGCCGGAAGCGTGGGTCGTGGAAAGCGGCGGCGAGCGCGTTGGCGGCGACATCGCGCGCCAGCGGCCGATGCGCTTCCAGGCTGCCGATGCAGCCACGCAACTGGCCCTGCTGGGTCAGCGTGACGAAAGTGGCCGCCGCTTCGCCGAGTTCGGCGAAGTCCGCGACGGCTTGCGCCGGGAAGGCGAAGCGTTCGCCGATCGCGTTGCGTGCAATGCGCAGCAGCGTGTCGCCGAAAGCGTCAGTGGATAGGGTGCTGGGCGTTTCGCTGCTCATTCCTGGACTCCGGGAAAAAACTGAACGCGCCGTAGCCGACGACGCGCGCCTTGTCGCCGGCGGTGTCGCCCGAATTGCGCAGGTCGACGAGTTGCGCCTGCAGGCCATGCCGGCGCGCGGCGAGCAGCAGGCCATTGATCGGCGTCGCGCCACACGCCTGCTGGTGGTCGAGGTGCACGTCGAGGGCAAGGATGTGGTGTGCCGTGCGCTGGTCGAGGGCGCACGCCGTGGTGTAAGGCAGGTAGTGCGAGAGGTCGGAGCTGATCACGATCAGCGTTTCATCACCGCCCCACAAACGTTCGAGCACCTCGGCCACCTGTTCGGCCGAAGCGCGCCCGACGGCCAGCGGCACCAGGCTAAAATCGGCCAGGACCGACTGCAGGAACGGAAGTTGTACTTCGAGCGAGTGCTCGTAGGCGTGCGCCGCGTCGCTGACGACGACCTGCGCCAGTTGCAGGATGTCTTCGCAGCTTGCCTGGTCGAGCGGAACTTCGCCGAGCGGTGTTGCGAAAGCGCTGGCCGCGGGCAGGGCCAGCCCATTGACCGGGACACGGTGCGTCGGACCGAGCAGGACGACGCGTCGGATCGTTTCGCGGCGGGTGACGAGCGGCGCGTAGGCGGTGGCGGCGACCGGGCCGGAATAGACGTAACCGGCGTGCGGCGCGATGATTGCCTTGGCCGGCGCTGTCGGCGTTGCCGGCGCGTGCGCCAGCAGGCGGCGCAGATCGCGCGCCAGGACGCTCGCCGGTGCGGGATAGAACGTACCGGCGACCGCCGGCGGTCGGGTTGCATGCCTTGCTTCGCTGCTCATCTTCGCGCTCCTTCGGTCTGCACTGGCGGTCGTTCGTGGGCGGTCGTTCGTCGGCGGTCGCCGGCCGTTGTGGTGGTGCGCCGTGGGGGCGAACCGGCCGTGCGCGCCATCGTTACCTCTGCTGCATTAAAATTAGCCGATGACAAGCTACTTCGCAATCGTTCCGGCAGCCGGCAGCGGTGCCCGTTTCGGTGGCACGACGCCAAAGCAGTACGAGATGCTCGCCGGCCGCCCGTTGATCCACTACAGCCTGGCGGTGCTTTGCGCGTGCCCGCTGATCGAGCGCGTCTGGGTCGTCCTCGCGCCGGACGACACCGGGTGGCGGAGCTTCGACTGGACGCCCCTCGGACCCAAGCTGGAAAGCGTATTCTCCGGCGGCGCAACGCGTTCGGCAAGCGTCGCCAATGGCCTGCGGGCGGCGGCCACCGCGGTTTGCGACGAAGACTGGCTGCTCGTACACGACGCGGCGCGCCCTTGCTTGTCGTTGCCCATGCTGGCCCGCCTGTGCGCCGAACTGGCCGACGATCCGGTCGGCGGCCTGCTCGCCGTGCCGCTTGCCGACACGCTCAAACGCGGCGACGACGAACAGCGCGTTGCGCGCACCGAGGCACGTGACGGCCTGTGGCAGGCGCAGACGCCGCAGATGTTTCGCTACGGCCTGCTGCGCCGTGCGCTGGCCGAGCATCCGGCGGGGACCGACGAAGCGTCGGCGATCGAAGCCCTTGGTCTGCGGCCGCGCCTGGTGCGCGGTGACGCGAGCAATCTGAAGGTCACCTTTGCCGCCGATCTGCGCCTGGCTGAAATGATCCTGCGTGCCCGTGGCGGAGGCGACGAATGATTCGCGTCGGACAGGGCAGCGACATCCACGCACTCGTTCCCGGTCGCCGACTGATCCTCGGCGGCGTCGATATCCCGCACTCCAGCGGTCTGCTCGCCCATTCCGACGGCGACGCGCTGCTGCACGCGATCATCGACGCGCTGCTCGGCGCAGCCGGACTCGGCGACATCGGACGCCATTTCCCGGACACCGACGAACGCTACCGCGCCGCCGACAGCCGCAGCCTGCTGCGCGCGACGCTGGCGCTACTCGCGCAACGCGGCTGGCAGGTCGGCAACGTGGACGCGACGATCAGTGCGCAGCAGCCGCGCATGGCGCCGCACGTTGCGCAGATGGTCGCCAACATCGCTGCCGATCTGGGGATCCCGCCTTCCTGCGTCAGCGTCAAAGCGAAGACGGCGGAACGCCTGGGCTTCGTCGGGCGCGGCGAAGGAATCGCCTGCGCCGCCGTCGTCCTGCTCGTGGCGAAGTAGAAACCGTCGGCGCGGCGCCGATGAAGACGCTTGGCCGAGTGCGCCGCAGCATCGGGCTGCGGCGATGACGCCACGCCGCGGCTGCCAGCACCCCGAAGTCACAGCGCGGAGCCGGCGCGGCCGTCGACCGCTTGCGCATCGGGTCAATGCCGGTGCAGGGATCCGCTCGCTGCGTCCGCCAAGAGCCGCCATTGCGCAGGCGCGGCGAATCATCCGAGGCGCTGGGCGGGACTTCGCCGATGCAGGCTAGGCTGATCTCGGAATCGACTGGAACTGTCGCGGATAACGCTAGGGAAAAACAGTGAGATCACCTGGGGTCTACGGCTGACGCACCTGGGTAGCGAAGATGCCAGCATACCGAAAGACCTGTCCGAAAATCGGGTGCGTCAGGCGAAAGTCCATGGCGAAGTCGCATTCCGACAGGGCGCTTTCAACGATGCTCGTGTGGCCGAGGACCCATTCAGGAAGCCCAACGATGAAACGCCCCAGCTTCAACACGAAGCGTACGCCATCGTAGCGCAGGTGAGGTCCCTCGATGCGAACCGCCATTTCCAGCCCCATGACCGGATTCACGAACTCAAGCAAGCGATGGCCGCCCGGGCAAATCCAGAAGCTGTTGAAGGTGACTTGCTTCCCGTCCGGAAACCGCATCGTTCTCCGCCAGTACTGACGGCCCCCCACCACGTTCTTCTCGACCCGGGTTGGAATCCGGCTTCCAGATCTCGGCAGCAGCGCACCGAGGCGATGCAGCAGCCAAAGATAGGGTTTCATCCACACCGGGAAGTCGATATCCATGTGTCCGACATCGACGTTGGGAGCGGACTGGTAGTGCGCTCGCAGTGACGCCGGAAGCCGATCCCAGTCGTCGCCCAGCGCGCATTGCATGAGGCTCTTCATGAAGCTACTCCCGGAACGTGCTTGAACACCATCAGCGTGACCACCGCCACCATTGCCGTGAATGCCGGCACGCCGAGCCAGAACCACCAGCGCGCCATTCGCCAGTAAGCGTCGGGGAGTGGACTTCCCGACGCCAGCGCGGCTTCAGCGAGCTTCTGCATGCGAATCTGCAGGCAGACGACGGGCAGCCAGCAAATGCCGGCCAGGCAATAAAGCCCGAGGCTGATCGCGAGCCAGGGCGTCGTCAGAGGGATGTCCGCCAGGTAAGCCATGGCCACGCCGCTGATTGGCTGGAGGATGACCGTCGGCGTGGTGAAGGACCAGTCGGCCAGCACCACCTGCCGGTTGGTCACCGCAATATGGGCCACCTGCCGGCTGCGATCTGCCATCCATTTGTAATACGCACTCCCCAGGCCAGTGCCAAAGAGCAGCACCATGCTGAGGAGGTGCAATGTCTTGAGTGTCAGATAGCTCATGCCTGGCCTCCCAATTGCGTCAGCGCCTGTGGCGCGTCGGCATGCAGCAGAGCCGGCGAGAACGCCATGGCCGGCCGCCCAAGGAAATCGCGCCACGGCCGGCCGTCGGCGTGGTAGCCCTCGATCAGCATCCGGATGTTTTCTGGGCGCAGCATCGGGCTCAGCGGCTGTCCCAGCCCGGCGCCAAGCATGACCAATCGGACAGGCAGGCGCAGGACCAGCGCCCGATTTCCCCCTTGGGCCAGTCGCAGGCGTTGCAGCCACTCCACGTACTCGATCTTTTCGTTACCGACGATGTCCAGCGTTCGCCGGGTCTCGCGGGCGGTGAGACAGGCCATCACTGTGGCAACGACGTCGCCGATATGCACCGGCTGCAAGCGCTGGCGACCGTCGCCAATCACCGGCAACACCGGCAATCGGGCAAGCCGCATGAACATCTCGGCACTGGTACCGCCCCGCCCGTAGATCACCGATGGGCGAAGGACGAACCAGTCAAGGTCAAGCTGGCGCAAATGGTCGTCCGCCGCCTTCTTGCTCAGGTGATACGCCGAGAAAGCCGAGTCGTCGGCACCAAGTGCCGAAATCTGGATCACCCGCGCTACCCCCGCCTCGCAACAGGCATCAAACAGCGCGATCGGTGCGGCGACATGCAGTGCGTGGAAGCGCTGGCTACCGGTCTCGCCGATGATACCGACTGCGTTGATCACGGCATCCATACCGCGAAGTCGGGGCAGCCAGCGTTCTACCGTCTGCAGCGCCGAAAAATCGCCGCCGTCACGACGCGAAACCGGCACGACATGATGCCCTGCCGCCGTCAGTACTTGGCCAAGGTTCTGGCTGATAAAGCCGCTGGCACCGGTGAGCAGGATGTTCATTGCCGGGCGTCCTGATGCTTGGGAACGGTAATGAAGCGTCCGATGCGGGAACCGATCAGGTGCAGTACAGCCAGCAAACCGCCCGGACTGGCGAGCAGAGCCGTGCGCAAACTGTCCTGCGGCGTGCTGTCGCGGGAAAAGAGATCCATCAACAGAACAAGAATCAGCGGGGCGATGACCAGCGTCACCCGAGTGTAGCCAAGCCCGAAGCGGGCGGACTCCTCGTCGGGGCAGATTCGCCCCAAGGTCTTGATCAACCGACTTGCCAGGATGCGCAGGACGCGCAGGACGCGCTGGCCGGTCCCAATGCCGATCAGCAA
This sequence comes from Accumulibacter sp., assembly GCF_029255125.1. Lineage (GTDB taxonomy): Bacteria > Pseudomonadota > Gammaproteobacteria > Burkholderiales > Rhodocyclaceae > Accumulibacter. Next base: position 16,124 of record NZ_JAPUVR010000072.1, read on the forward strand.
CTCCAGCAGCAACAGCAGATAGGTGCTCATATTGGACTCCCTTTCGATGAATGGAGCCCACAGTCTTGGCTTTTGCCGGGAGGAAATCCTCCGGAATGGCCAAGTCGGAGCTGTCTTCTGTTCCGAAATGATCGTTTCGGAACAGAAGCGGTGCGGCTGGACCGGCGCTACGAGCGAATATCGCCCTTGCGCCGGAGTTTGCGATACTGCCCCGGCGTCATGCCTTCGATTTCCCGAAAGGCCTCATAGAAGTTGGATTGGGCGCTGAAGCCGACCCTCAGACCCACCGAAAGCACCGATGCCGACGGTTCGGCGCACAGCATTCTGCCGGCTGCGGCCACGCGAACCTCGCGAAGGTAGCGCGAGAAATTCTTGCCGAGATGGACATTGACCAGTTCCGATAACTGGTGAGAGCTCAGCCCAAGGCGTTCGGCGAGCCCAGCGAGGCTGAGGTCGGAATTCTCGTAGATCCGTTCGCCATCCATCAGGCCAGCCAAGCGCTCAAGCATGGCCGGGCAGTCGACGCGTGTCAGCGTCGAATTCTGGTAGGACGCCTTGGCCGTTTCCGCCACCTCGACTGACAGTTGCGGCCGCAAGCCGAGAGCCATTTGCACGAGCAGAAAGGCGAGACCGATGGCCATGGCATAGAGGATGAAAAACAGCTTGTCCGGCAAATGCGTCTGCAGGACCCCGAGGAGCGCCACCCCGACGGCGATGACAAAGATCGTCCCCAGCAGGACGATTTCCTGTGCATACTCGTCGCGTTGCATGCGCAAGTGGTGAATGTCGCGGGCCAGGGCAAGCAGATAGCCCGCCCCGATCACGAAGGCCAGGGGCAGTGCAAGATCACGACCAAGCCACGGAGCAATGGCGATTGGCAGGGCATGAATGATTGTGCGGGAGTTTGATCCGACAAAGGTTTGCGCCTTGAGCAGCGGCTGGCTGAAAGCCCAGAATGCCGGGGCAACCGTGAACAGCAGCATGCGGTACAGGCCGGTATCGATCCAGGTTCGGTCGAGATACAACCAGCCCCAATGTGCAATTTGCAGGCCGGCCAGTGCAGCGACCAGCGACAGGCCCATGTTCCGCGCGACAGGCTGCTCGCTGTAGTTCGCCTTTCGAAAATGGGTAACCGTCAGCAGCAGGGCGCTGACCACTGAAAACCCGATGAGCAGCAAGGCAAGCGAAATCATTACAGCCATTTTCCGGGGAAACGCGAGAAATCGTGAAGATAACCCGACTCGGCGATCAATGCGCCTGTCACTTTCGCTTTCGACCAACGCCAGACATCGGCCGCCAGATACTCTGCCCGCAGTCGTCGTCATCACACTCCGATGCCGGCATCCAGCCAAGCATCTCGCGCCAACGGTGCCGCCGGAGCCCGTCGTCGCGCCACCCAGCCGCCCGCGGACACCGACGACAAGTGCCGCGCCACCCGCGCTGCGGCCGTGCGTCGACCCACCGCCAAGCCCCTGGCCACCGGCGACGCGGCCCGTGACCGCCGGCGCAGTGCTGGCGAAGGCCGGCTGATGGTCGTCGTTCCCGTTGACCGCTTCCGCAAGCTCGCCGGCCGACGAACGGGCACGCTGGTGCGCCAATGCCTGGCACGAGATCTATCAAGGCGCGCGGGGCGACGAATCGGTCCAGGAAAGCGACGGCGCTTCTGGCAAGGCGTCTCCCGTGTTCCCGCACGTCGGTCCCATGACAAAGCCAGGCGCCACCTGAATTTGCCCCCGTGGCGTCTACCTCGTTACAGGGGCTGCTCTGCTTCATCGAGCCGCCGAGCAGGTGACCGATTGGCGCGACCAGCGCGCGGCATGGACGTACTGGCCGTCGTTCGACCAGGCCGAGCGGCGTGCCAGACGGAGAGACCGGAGCAGCGCGTCGAGCGCACCTGCACGGCGTGGGTGCCTGGTTCGCGCGCTTAGCCGAAGAAGACGCGTCGCGGCTGATCCCGTACGAGCGCGTCCAATGGCCCTCCGGTTGGCCGATTCTACGATGCTTCGCGCGCCAAGGGCGCTGGTGTGGGTTTACCGGCAGTTCCCGATTCAGACGTTTCATAGCGTCTCGTTCCCGGGCGACGGTGGTTGCCTGGCGCGCGCCAACCCGTTATCATATTCGGACGAGTAGCGGCAGAGCGCGCTACTCGGACCTGGGCCGCGCGCGTGGCTAGTGGTCGGGGCCAGGGCGTCGACCGGTAAGGCACGGCGGCTAGCCCGAATTGCGGTTAGGCGACTCCTTTTTGTCTTTGAACGCTGGACGAGTGCAGATTGACCCTGGTGCGGCATGGTAGGCGTGCGTAGCCCGCGGGGCAGCCAGGTGCCGCGCGTTGCGGATGAGGACGCTTGGCCGAGTGCGCGACCAGGTCTGCCACGGGCGATGATGACACGCTGCTGCTGCTGCCGGTCGGTGGTTGATCGCCGGAACGACGGCAAGACCCTTGCTGGCCGGACGCGCCACCCGCCCGCCACGTTCGTGTTGTCGGCCATGGACCGCTGATGAAAGCGTTGCTCGTTGAACCCTCGACTTTCCTGCGAACGGTGATCGGCTCGATCTTCGCTCGCCACAACATCGCCTACGATGCCGTCGTCAATGGCGAGAGCGCGCTCGCGGCGCTTGCCGGAGGGCATCGCGATCTGCTCTGCTTCTCCTTTGAACTGGGCGACATGCGTGGCACCGAACTCCTGCGCGAGGCACGCCAGCGCGGGCTGCTCGGTCTGACGACGGCGCTCATGTTGACCTCGCGTCGCGAGCGGGTGGTTTTCGCCGAAGCGCTGGCCGTCGGTGTCAGCGAGTGCTTTCTGAAGTCCGATCTGAACAGCTTCGAAGCTTACGTCGAGCAATGGGAGAAAAGCGTTACCCGCCGCCTTTCGGGACGCGTGCTGCTGGTCGAGGACAGCATCACGGCGGCGCGCTTCTATCGCGAAGTGATGAGCGGGCTGGGCCTTGATGTCTTCTGGTTCAAGAGCGCGGAAGACGCGATCACCTCCCTGGCGCAGCAGGATTACCAGATTGTCGTTACCGATTACGTCCTCGACGGATTCCAGACCGGCTTGTCGCTGATACGTGCGGTGCGCAGCCAGCCGGGAAAGAAAGGCGAGATACCGATTCTCGCGCTGTCCGCGTTGGGCAGCGCGAGTCGCCGAGTGGACCTGCTGCGCGCGGGGGCGAACGACTTCGTCAACAAGCCGGTCGTCGCCGAGGAACTGGCGGCGCGGCTGGGCAATCTGCTGACCTTGCGGCAGCTTTGGGAACAGCTCGAAGCGCAGCACGAGTTGCTCAAGGAGCTGGCGCTGCGCGACCATCTGACTTCGCTGCGCAATCGGCACTACTTGCACGGTGCGTGGCCGCAGATTCTCGCTCGCGCGCGCCAGGAAGGCCTCGTTCTGGCGGTGGTCGATGTCGATCACTTCAAGCGGGTCAATGACGAGCATGGACATGCGCGCGGTGACGAGGTGCTGATTGCCATCGCCGAGCTCTTGCGCGCAAGCTGCCGCTTGCCGCAGGAGGCAATCCGTTACGGCGGTGAGGAGTTTCTCCTGCTGCTGCCGGCAACGCCGCTCGCCGATGCCCTGCGCATGGCTGATGAACTGTGCGCCCAGGTCGCGGCGAGCAGGCCGGCGGGGATGAAGATGACGGTCAGCATAGGCGTGAGCAGCCTGCAGGAAGGCGATGATTTCGACCGCCTGTTTGCGCGCGCCGATGTCGCGCTGTACGAATGCAAGCAGAGCGGACGCAACTGCGTCCGTCAACGCTAGCAACTGCGTCCGTCAACGCCAACAACGGTGTCGGGCAAACTGTTGGTGGCTGCCGAAAAGTGCCGATATCTGGCTGCGAGCGGTTGAGGATGTGGTCGTGGGAGGAAGGGTCCGTGGTCGGGAGCGATTGGGGTTTCGGGGTGGCTGGGCGACTGGAGACGCGCCCTCCTGTCGCGCGGCGGCCATCGGGGAAACCTGCCGCCGATGCGGCCAAGGGGTCCAGGCGGGGATGGCCAACCCGCTCGCGATGCGGTAAAAGGAACCCGCCAAGGAGAACGGGCACGACACCGGCCAAACCCGCAAAGTTAACACCGATGTCGTGCCCCACACCGTGCCGTGCACGGGTGCAGGGAGAGTATTTCACGAGCGGCCTCTTCGTGTCGATAGCTCATTGGCGTGACGGGAACCGCCAATGGAAGCCACCGGCCGACTCTTCCTTTGCCATCACTGCCGAACCCAGGTCGTTGTCTGCAGCCGCTGCGACCGGGGCCAGATCTACTGCGCCGAGGCGGCCCGCCGCGCTTCCCTCCAGGCAGCCGGCCGCCGTTACCAGAAGAGCCGGAATGGCCGCCTCAAGCACGCTGAAAGAACCCGCCGTTACCGGCTTCGTCAGCAGAAGGTGACGCATCAGGGGTCTATGCCACCGGCACCAGATGATCTACTGCTGGCGGACTCGGCAGTGGGCCCGGAACCGGCGGCAGTCGGTTCGACCACCCCTTCCCGGACGCTGCGCTGCCATTTCTGCGGGATGCGCTGTTC
>NZ_JAPUVR010000073.1 GCF_029255125.1 Accumulibacter sp.
CACTTCTTCCTCGCGAAAAAGAGATTCAGTCATCGCCAGAAACCGTCCGTAGTTGACATTGTCATTATACCCTGCGTCCCACGTTCCCGGAGGGTAGGCTCGGGATTTTTTCACAGCCTCTCAGCCTCGCTGAACGGCGACAAATACGCGACGCTGATGTCCTTCGTCACGCTGGCCATGCAGCACTCGATGATCTGGGTCGGTACCGGCATGTTGCCGGCAAACAGTTCGCAGGCCCACCGCAACGACATCAACCGACTCGGCTCCTTCATCGGGGCAATGGCGCAGAGCGATTCCGATGTCGGTGCCGACCTGGCTCCCCCCGAAGGTGACCTGGCGACCGCCCGCCAGTACGGCAAGCGAATCGCCGAGATCACACTGCAGTACGTGAAGGGCGGCTGATCGACCAGCGCGAGCGCGCAGTGGTGCTCGCCCTCCGACACGGTTGACCAGAGGCACGCGAACACAACAAGCGCCTCCGTCTTGCTTCCGTACACCTTGTCACCTGGTCCCGGCATCCCGCGGCTGGCGCAACCGTGCTGTTGGCAGGATTGCGCCCACCAGCGCCGTTCTGCTAGAACTGAGTGCAGGCCGTCAGTTCGAGACGTTCATTGTTCAGCACGCTGCCGCTGAAGTGGCTCCGCTTCGTGTCGGACGCCACTACGCGCTTGATTTCCGGCGCAACCCAATAGACGACACGCAGTTTGACCACTCCCCGGGGTGCGCGGCCCCAGCCGTCGCCCTCGACCCGGTAGGCAGTGAAAGTCCCCGCGGGTACCGTGATCTCCTCGCGCTCGACCACTCGGAAGTCGATCTCCGTTTCGCTGTCGAAACCATTCGGCGTCAGGACGCGAAAGCGTGTCGACCAGCGCTTGCCCAGCGCATACTCCTGAATGTAGAACTGCGCGCCGGTATACTGCCAACCCGGTGGCCGCTTGATGAAGTTGCCCAACAGGTCGGTCACCAGGCTGCCATCGTTGAAGAGCACTTCGCTTTCGGTGATTGCGCTCACGCGGTTGGTAAACCGGCGCAGTTCAAGCTTCGTGAAAAGATCGATCTCGCGGTAGCTCCAGCGCTCGCCCACCTTGAACTGCGTGTCCACCCGGGCACTGCCCTTGCTGAACGGGTTGTCCTTCGCCGCCTGGATGACGATCGCCTTCTCACCCCTCGCCTTCAACAGGCGGTCGAGTCGGAACTGCGCCAGTTCGGAAAATTTTCCGCTCGGATAGCGGCGCAGGTAACTCTCCAAGGGCGCCGGCTCCTGCGCCAGCCGAATCGTCTGCCAGAGGGCAAGCTCCTCGTTGAACAGCCTTTCCAGTTCGATTTCGGATTGCCGCCTGAGCTGCTGCGGCGGCAAGAAATAGAAGTCGTCGTCGAGCGAGGTGCTCTCCCACGGGATCTGCTGGCCGTCAGACCTGCGCCGGACTGCCAGGCGCACGCGCTTGAAGACGTCTTCGATCCGGGTTTCTGGCACCTTCATCTCGCGCAGGAGGCTCTCGGTGTACAAACCGTTGACGCCATCGCCGTCGCTCGCCGTGTTACCCGGCGCAGTGGCATAGGCGAGCAGCGAGCCGGGCGGCGCATCAAACTGGCTCAAACCCGGCTGTTCGATCGGCAAGCGGTTGCCAAACGGGTTGTCGCGGCAGGCGTCGAGGATGATGATGTTCATCCGGTTCTTCGCGTGCTTCAGGCCGGCGAGCAGTGAATTGAGCTCGATCGTCTTCGTCTGCAGATCAGCAAGCTTGTCGAGCAGCGCATCGACCGGGATCAGATAGTTGCGCCAAGCAAGTTGCGCACCGTGCCCGGCGTAATAGAAGATCCCGACACCTCGGCTCCGCGCCAGTTCGGTACAGAACGCGTCAATCGCCTCGCTCATCTGCTGCCGACTTGCGTCGAGCCGCAGGCTCAGCTTGAAGCCAATCCGCTGCAGCTCATTGGCGATTGCCCGTGCATCGTTGGCCGGGTTGTTCAGCGGCGCTTGCCCATACCTCGTGTTACCGATGACCAACGCCAGGCGCGGCAACGCGTGTAAAGTCGAGACTTCGTCCGCGGGTGTCGCCGGGAGCGGCAACAGCGAAGCGCCAGCCAGAGCACTGGCCTGCTGCAACCACAAGCGACGCGCTTCGCCGCGCGCACGCGCACCGCTCACCGCCTTCTACCTCGTCTAGATACGGAAGCCACCGGCGCAGACGAGCAGCTCGCCTGACACGTAGTTGGCTTCCGGATAACACAGCATGGCGATCGCGCCCGCCGCCTCCTCGGGCGTTCCGCCGCGGCCGAGCGGGATCATTGCCGCCATCTGCCGCAGCAGATCGGGGTTGACGCCCGCCTTGATCTGCCGACCTTCGATGTCGAGCACCGCTTCGCCGGCTGCCGCGCTGGTCAGGCGTGTGTTGATCAAACCGAAGGCAACACAATTCACATTCACCCGGTAGCGGCCCCACTCCTTGGCCAGCGTCCGGGTCAGACCGACGATCCCGGCCTTCGCAGCGGCATACCCGGCCTGCCCGGGGTTGCCACCGACGCCGGCAATCGACGACACATTGACCACCTTGCGGTAGGTTTCCCGACCACTTTCGCTCTCGCTGCGGGCAGCGGCGCGCAAGAAATCGGCGGCCGCGCGGAGAATGCGGAAGGGCGCCGTGAGGTGTACCTCAAGCATCGCCTGCCACTGCTCGTCGCTCATCTTCTGCACGACATTGTCCCAGGTGTATCCGGCGTTGTTGATGATGATGTCAAGCCCACCGAAGTGGTCGAGTGCGCTATGCACGAAGCGCTCGGCGAAATCGGCCGCCGTCACGCTACCGATGCAGGCGATTGCCTCAGCGCCGCGAGCAGCGATCGCGCCGACCGTCTCCAGCGCCGGCGCATGGTCGACATCGTTGACCACGACGCGAGCGCCCTCCTCAGCCAGCTTGAGCGCCACCGCCCGCCCGATGCCGCGGCCGGAACCGCTGACGATCGCCACTTTCCCTGACAATTTTCCCATGCCCTGCTCCTCTTGCGCTCAGTATGCCTCACGCCGCCGGCTCGCTCGCCCCGTTCGATCCGTCGCCGGCAAACCCCGGGTGCTGGACGACGATGGAAACTGCGCCGCCAAACGATCAACGGATGAAGTCGCGGCTGACCTGACGGAAAATGTCGGTTCCCGCTTGCTGCAGCCACTCGAAAGCGACCATCTCGCGCGACACGATATCGGCGCCATGACGACGCATGCGCGCCAAGGCCAAAGCTTTGTCCGAACTGCGCCGCGAGCCGACCGCCTCCTCCACGACATAGACCTGACGACCGGCCGCGAGCAGGTCGAGCACCGTCTGCAGGACGCAGACATGGGCTTCGGTTCCGGCGACGACGAATTGCTGACGATCACCACCGGCTGCTCTGCATACCCCGCCATCAGCCATTGCCGAAAAATGAATTTTCTCGACCGTGCTTGCGGTCGCCGGCAGGCAGGCGCGCAGCTCCGACACCGTAGGGCCTAGGCCGCGCGGATACTGCTCAGTACAAATCACTGGAACATGCAGCTGGCCGGCGAGTCTCGTCAGCCAGACGCTCGCCTCGACCACACTGCTGGCATCGTCGATCGCCGGCAGCAGGCGCTCCTGCAGGTCGACGAGCAGCAGGAGCGACTGGTCCATTCTCAACAGCATAGGGTTTCCTCCGTAGAATCAGGGCGGTCGGCCGCAGGCCTGGGGTCGTCCACCGGGCCTGCGGCCACCGCGCCCGACAACACCCCGGCTGCCTGCTCTGCCCGAGACGACTTCTCGAACGAACTTGCTCGCCGGGACCAATGGTAATATCCGGTCACCGAAGAATCACCGATTCGCCCCGCAGGAGACTTTCCCGCATGAAACGACTTGCATGCTGCATCACCTCGGCCGTCATTGCCGTCGCCGTCCTTGCCGCCTGCAGCAAGGAAGCCGACAGTCTTCCTGCGGCGACCGACAAGCCGCCTGCTGCGACCGTTCCAGCGAACGCATCAGCCAGCGCAACACCCCCGCTCGCCCTTGCCGTAACTCGTGGCGACATCAATGAAATCAAGATCCTGCTTGAAGGCGGCGCGGATGTCGACGCGACCGATGCGCTCGGTAGAACGCCGCTGCACCTGGCCGCCTTCCACCGCCGCAACAAGGCATCGGAGCTCTTGCTGGCACGCGGAGCAAACATCAACGCGCGCGACCGGATCGGAATGACGCCGCTGCACGCTGCCGTGCTCGCCGGCGGCCGACCCGAGGTCGAACTTCTGCTCGACAAACGCGCCGACGTCAACGCGAAGAGCGACGCGGGCCAGACGGCACTACACCTGGCTGCCGCCACTGGCCAGCCGAAGGTGGCGCGCGCCCTGATCGAACGTGGAGCGGACCCGAAAAGCGTCGACAAGAACGGCAAAACCCCCCTTTTCTACGCCTCGCGCAACAAACACCCGGTAACCACCGAGTTTCTCCAGCAGTACGCGCAGAACTGACCAGCGGCCGCTCAAGCTTTCTTGAGCGCCTCGTCACGCAGTTCACGCCGTAGAATCTTGCCCACGTTCGTTTTCGGCAACTCGCTGCGAAATTCGACCTGGCTGGGGACCTTGTAGCCGGTCAGATGCTCGCGGCAGTGAGCGATCAGCGCCTCAGCCGTAAGCGCAGCATCCTTCTTGACGACGAAGATCTTGACCGCTTCACCCGACTTCTCATGCGGCACACCAACTGCGGCGACTTCGAGAACGCCCGGATGCTGCGCGACCACATCCTCGACCTCATTCGGATAGACATTGAAACCGGAAACAAGGATCATGTCCTTCTTGCGATCGACGATGCGGACAAAGCCCTTCTCGTCCATCACCGCGATGTCGCCGGTCATCAGGAAGCCGTCGGCGGTGATCACCTTGGCCGTCTCTTCCGGCCGATTGTAATAGCCCTTCATGACCTGTGGGCCGCGGATGCACAACTCGCCGCGTTCGCCTAACGGAACGTCCTCGCCAGCGTCGTTGCGCAAGGTCACCTCAGTCGACGAAATCGGCAAGCCGATTGCGCCGGTATAGTCGGCACTATCGAGCGGGTTGATGGTTGCTGCCGGCGACGTTTCGGTCAGCCCGTAGGCTTCGATGAGCGGCTTGCCAGTCACCAGTTTCCACTTCACGGCGACCGCTTTCTGCACGGCCATTCCCCCGCCCAAGGTCACCTTCAGGTGCTTGAAGTCGAGCGCGCAGAACGCCTCGTTATTGAGCAAGGCGTTGAACAGCGTGTTGACGCCAGTGATCACCGTAAACGGATACTTGCCGAGCTCAGCAACGAAGGCAGGTATGTCGCGCGGATTGGTGATCAGCAGATTGCTCGCCCCGATCTTGAAGAAAGTGAAGCAGTTCGCGGTCAGCGCAAAGATGTGGTAAAGCGGCAGAGCGGTGACCACCATGTGCTGTTCGTCACCCAGTTCCGGTTTGATCCACGCATGCGCCTGAGCCAGATTGGCCAGGATGTTGCGGTGAACCAACATGGCTCCTTTCGAGACACCCGTCGTACCACCGGTGTACTGCAGGAAGGCCAGATCCTCGTGCGTCACGGCAACCTTCTTCAGTTCGCCAGCCGCACCTTTGCCGAGCGCCGTCCGGAAGTCGACCGCGCGCGGCAGACTGTACGCCGGCACCATCTTCTTGACGTACTTGACGACAAAGTTGACCACCGTGCCTTTCGGAAAACCCAACATGTCACCCAGGCGCGCCAGAACGACATGTTTGACCGGCGTCCGGGCAAGCACCTCCTCGAGCGTGACAGCGAAGTTCTCCAGAATGACGATGACATCGGCACCGGAATCCTTCAACTGATGCTCGAGCTCACGCGGCGTGTAGAGCGGGTTGACATTGACCACCACATAGCCCGCGCGCAGCGCCCCGAAAATGCAGATCGGATACTGCAGGACGTTCGGCAGCATGACCGCAACGCGCGCACCCGGCGGCAGCATCAGCACCGATTGCAAGTATGCGGCAAAGTCGCGCGACAGCTTGTCGAGTTGCCCGTAGGTAATTTCGACGCCCATGTTGATATACGCGACGCGCTCGCGGTACTGCGCAACACTTCTTTCGAAAAGCTCCCCCAGCGACTGGAATTCGCTCAGATCAACCTCGGCGGGCACCCCTTTCTGGTAGCTTTCGAGCCAGATTCTTTCCACTGCTCTCCTCCTGAATCAATCAATAATTTCCCCTGTCACCGGGGTGAAAGTACGGTTTAACGCTGCAGGTACTGCAACTTTCCGGTCTTGCCGTTCCATTCATCGGCGTCGTCGGGCGGCGCCTTGCGTTCGAGGATCGTCGGCCACTGCCCGGCCAACTCCGCGTTAAGCGCAATGAAGTGGCGCTGCGCCTGCGGAACGTCGTCCTCGGCAAGAATTGCTTCGGCGGGACACTCGGGGACACACAGCGTGCAATCGATGCACTCTTCCGGATCGATGACCAGGAAATTGGGACCCTCGTGAAAGCAATCCACCGGACACACATCGACGCAGTCCGTAAACTTGCACTTGATACAGTTCTCAGTAACTACGTAGGCCATTGTCTAGTCTCGTGAATCTACGACGGAACCACTATAGCGCATTTGCCGCGGACGAGACAGGGCAACGGCTTCCCATGGCGATGATTTTTGTTTAGCATTGCAGGGCTGGCTGAGCTTGCTGCGGGTCAGCCGGCTGCGACCCGCTTCCGCCACCCGCTTCGGCCACCGCTTCGGCCACGCACTTCATCCCGATCCCGCTAGAGGCTAGCCCATGAACGAACATATTCACCATGTCACCGACGACAGTTTTGCTGTCGACGTACTGCAGTCGGACCGCCCCGTGCTGGTCGATTACTGGGCCGAATGGTGCGGCCCGTGCAAGATGATCGCGCCGCTGCTGGACGACGTTGCCAACGACTATGCAGGTCGCCTGAAGGTGGTCAAGCTCAACATCGACGACAACCAGCGGACGCCAGCCAGCTACGGCATACGCGGCATTCCAACGTTGATGCTGTTCAAGAACGGCAACGTCGAGGCGACCAAGGTCGGCGCGCTCTCCAAATCGCAATTGCTAACCTTCATTGACAGCAATATCTAAAGTCGCTACCCTGCGCCTCCAGGTGGCGTGGGTGCGGTGGGTGCAGCATGCAACCCACGGTTTCGGCTAGCCAGCGGCTGGCCACCAAGCTTCGGTCACGCTTCGGGCACTCTTCGGGCAATCTCTTCACGCCGCAATAGCGGCGCCTCGCCGACCACGCGGCCATCCCGCCAGCCGTCGTCTGACCCACGCCGGCGCGCGGACGTCTGCTCCCCCCTTCTCCATCGTCAGCACATGCACTTATCCGAACTCAAAGCACTTCACGTCAGCCAGCTTCTCGACATGGCGGTCAGCAACAACGTCGAAGGCGCCAACCGTCTGCGCAAACACGAACTGATTTTCGCGCTGCTCAAGAACCAGGCCAGGAAAGGCGAGAGTATTTTCGGCGACGGGACGCTGGAGACACTGTCGGACGGGTTCGGCTTCCTGCGTTCGCCCGACACGTCCTATCTCGCCAGCACTGACGACATCTATGTCAGTCCAAGCCAGATCAGGCGCTTCAACCTGCACACCGGCGACACGATCGAGGGAGAAATACGTACGCCGAAGGATGGTGAACGCTACTTTGCGCTGGTCAAGGTTGACCGGATAAACAGCGAAATCCCCGAGGCGTCGAAGAACAAGATACTGTTCGAAAATCTGACGCCACTGCATCCGGCCGAGCATATCGAGCTTGAGCGTGACATCCGCGGCGAGGAAAACATCACCAGCCGGATCATCGACATCATCGCGCCGATCGGCAAGGGACAACGCGGCCTGCTGGTCGCCAGCCCCAAGAGCGGCAAGACCGTCATGATGCAGCACATCGCACACGCCATCACGAGCAACCATCCCGACATCTCGCTGATCGTCCTGCTCATCGACGAGCGCCCCGAAGAGGTGACCGAGATGACGCGCTCGGTACGCGGCGAGGTCGTCGCCTCGACCTTTGACGAGCCAGCGACCCGGCATGTACAGGTCGCAGAGATGGTCATCGAAAAGGCCAAGCGGTTGGTCGAACACAAGAAGGATGTAGTCATCCTGCTCGACTCGATCACTCGCCTGGCGCGCGCCTACAATACGGTTCAGCCGGCTTCGGGCAAGGTTCTCACCGGCGGTGTCGACGCCAATGCGCTGCAAAAGCCGAAGCGTTTCTTCGGTGCCGCACGCAACATTGAAGAAGGCGGCTCGCTGACGATCATCGCGACCGCGCTGATCGACACCGGCAGCCGGATGGACGACGTCATCTACGAAGAGTTCAAGGGGACCGGCAACATGGAGATCCACCTTGACCGGCGCATGGCCGAGAAGCGGGTGTACCCGGCGATCAACGTCAATCGCTCGGGCACTCGCCGCGAGGAACTGCTCCTCAAACCCGACGTCCTGCAGAAGATGTGGATCCTGCGCAAGCTGCTCTACAACATGGACGACCTGGAGGCCATGGAGTTCCTCCTCGACAAGATCAAGGCGACCAAGAACAACGCGGAATTCTTCGATTCGATGCGCCGTTGACCCGCTGAACGGTCGAACAGCCGAGGCATTCCCGGTTCGCTCGAATCGCCGCCGCCGCAGCCGGTACAGCGGAAGTGAGCAGCCGCGAGCAGTCCGGAGGATTGCGGATGGCGTGCAGATGCACCATAATTCGCGTTTTTCATTGCTCAGGTGGGCTGATCGCTGTCGATGCGCAATCAGCCGGCCCGTTCAACCTACAGGAAAAGCACCAGATGAAAGCCACCATCCACCCTGCGTACAACGAAATCACGGTGACCTGCTCCTGCGGAAACACCTTCACGACCCGGTCGACGATGAAGAAGGCCTTGCATGTCGAAGTGTGTGCGGCCTGCCATCCCTTCTATACCGGCAAGCAGAAAATCATCGACACGGCGGGCCGCGTCGAAAAATTCAACCAGAAATACGGCGCCATTCGCAGGTCGGCTTAAGCCGGCGCACCCAGCCGTCTTGGTTTCGGCGACGAAGGCAGCCCGTCGGCTGCCTTTTTTTTGCTCACCCGTAATCGCCCCATGTCAGTTGAGCCGGAAATCCATCCCCTCAACGGGATCCGCCTGCCCCCACGGGGCGCGGTCCTCGCCCTGCTGCTGGCGATCTACATCTTCAGCGGCCTGGTCGGGCACGACCCATGGAAAACTGACGACGCGGTAACCATTGGCGTCGTTCATGACATCGTCAGCCATGCCAACTGGTTGACACCCGGCCTCGCCGGCCGCCCCTACCCTGACGCGCCGCTCTATTACTGGTTGGCCGCAGCCACTGCGCACCTGTTTTCCTGGCTGCTGCCAGTGCACGAAGGCGCACGGCTGGCAAGCGGCCTTTGCACCCTGCTGGCGCTCACCTTCATTCTCCTCGCCGCGCGCGAGCTGCATGACCGTGCGGCCGCGCCGGCGGCTCCACTGCTGCTCGCCGGCAGTATCGGCTTTCTATTTCACGCGCACGAAGCGCAACCGATGCTGGCCGCGCTCACCGCGCATACCGCGGCTTACTGGGCACTGACGCTGATCAAGCGGAAGCCGCTGACTGGGGCGAGTTGTTTCGGCCTGGCGCTTGGCCTGGGCTTCCTCGCCAACGGTCTGGTCCCCATGCTTTCGCTCTTGCCAATCGCCGGCTTCGTTGCCTGGCGCTCGGAAAGGCCCTGGCAGACCGGGCTCGTGCTGCTCGCTGCACTGCTCCTTGCGGGCGCGATTGCCGCTTGCTGGGCCTTCGCCCTGCTCGCCACGCGGCCCGATTTCCTGCAGGCGTTCTGGCGCGAGGAGTTGCTTCAATTGACTGGCAGCAGCCAGCCGCTGCTCAGTTTCCCGCGGGTCCTGCTGCTCCTCACCTGGTACGCCTGGCCGGCGCTCCCGCTTGCCGGGTGGACCGTATGGGCGCGCCGTCGTCAGTTGCTGAGCCCGCAATTGAGCTTTCCGATCTTTGCCTTCCTCACCTCGCTGGTCGTCATCAGCGTGTGTTTCGGCACGCGCAGCGCGCCCACCCTGCTCCTGCTGCCCTCGCTGGTATTGCTTGCCACCCCCGGCGTGTCCTCCTTGCGACGCGGTGCAGCGAATGCTTTCGACTGGTTCGCGATGGTCACTTTCAGCCTTTTCGCACTGGTCGCCTGGACCGGTTGGGTTGCCACGACTTTCGGCTGGCCTGAGCGCCTGGCGAGCGAAGCCAGCCGGCTGGAACCTGGTTTCACACCGCAGTTCAGCGTCCTGTCGACCGCCCTGGCCTTGGCCGCCACGCTAATCTGGTCATGGTTGATTGTCACCAGTCCACGCTCGCCAATGCGCGGCATCGTTCATTGGATGGCCGGACTCACCCTGTTCTGGTTCTTGATCGCGACGCTCTGGATGCCGTGGATAGATTACGGCAAAAGTTATCGTCCGCTCTCGGCAGGGCTCGCCCGCGCCCTGCCCGAGAAACGCGGATGTATTGCCAATGGCAACCTGGGCGACTCGCTGCTGGCCTCCCTCGACTATTTCCATGGCATACGAACCGTCGGACTGTATTCGGACGCCGGCGCGCGCTGCAACCTGCTCCTCGTGCAGGGCTCACTGAAAGACGAGAGCCCGCTCGCCGGCACCAACTGGCGAAAGATCTGGGAGGGCGCGCGACCTGCCGATCGTCGCGAGAGCGAGAAGCTTAAGCTCTACCGGCGTGACGACAAGATGAACCGCCGGGCATCCGGTGCGGCCGAGCCGTCCCTGCTGGGGAATTGACCAAGGCATCCGGCATAATATATACTGCCTGAATGGATATCGCTCGTTCCGTCCATCGGCCGACCCTCAGCGTCGCAGCCAATTGCTTTCCCGACGCCCCGACGACGCAAGCTAGATTCTTACACGCTAAACCCTTAACCGCCCGCAGGGAAGGCCTCGGCCTGGTGCCCTGCTCCTGGAGAAATCAATGAAAGAGCCGGTCGCCATTCGCAATGCCTTACAAGTTCATCGCCCGGCAGTTGGCGGCATGGCCGGCGTCGGCCTCTACCGCCTTCTTCGACTCGTTGCTCTGGAGGATGTTCTCGGCACTGGCGCATCGGCCATCACCTACTACGCTGGCAAGAAACTGGGCATGGACCTGGGGATCAGGAAGATGGACGATTTTCTCGCGCTCTGCGAGCAACTTCGCATCGGCCAGGTGAGCGTTCCCGTGATGACCCCAGAGCACATCCACGTGGACGTCCACGAGTGCGTCACCTGCGCCGGACTGACGCCGGTTGGTCGGTCCTTGTGCCATTTCGAGGGCGGCCTGATCGCCGGCGTCGTCGAAGGCATCGTCGGGCAACACGTACAGGCCAAGGAAGTCACCTGCATGGGGGGCTTCGGTGACGAGGCCTGCGGCTTCGAACTACTCGTCGGCCACTGATCGCCGTCGCTCGCTCAGACGATGACGCCGCCACCCAGGCAGACACGGCTTTCGTAGACGACGACGGACTGGCCTGGCGTCACTGCCCACTGCGGCGCAGCGAATCTGATCAGGCACGACTGACCGTCGACGTGCTCGATCTCGCACGGCGCATCGGCTTGCCGGTAGCGCGTCTTGGCTGTATAGACCCAATGCGTATGCGGAGCATCGCCGACGATCCAGGCCAGTTCTTCGGCGCGTAGCTCGTCGGCCAGCAACGCCGGGTGGTCGTGCCCCTGCACGACGTAGAGAATGTTTCGTGCCAGATCCTTGCCGGCGACGAACCAGGCTTCGTGGTCGCCGTTCTCGCTGCTCTTGCCGCCTTTGACACCGCCGATGTGCAGCCCCTTGCGCTGACCCAGCGTGTGATAGGCGACACCATCGTGCTCGCCGAGCAGGCGCTCGTCGTCGAGGCAGCGGATTTCGCCTTTTTGCGGCGGCAGGTAGCGCATCAGGAATTCCTTGAACGGCCGCTCGCCGATGAAACAGATGCCGGTCGAGTCTTTCTTCAGGGCGACGTGCAGTCCAGCTTCTGCGGCCATCGTGCGCACATCGCGCTTGTACAGGCCGGCGAGCGGGAAGATCGTCTTCGCCAACTGCTGTTGATCGAGGCGATAGAGGAAGTAGCTCTGATCCTTGGTGCCGTCTTCCGCTTTGAGCAACTGGAATCCCCCGGCGAACTCGCGCACACCGGCGTAGTGACCCGTCGCGATATAGTCCGCGCCGATCTTCAGGGCATGCTCGAGAAACACGCTGAACTTGATTTCGGAATTGCACAGAACGTCCGGGTTTGGCGTCCTTCCAGCCTGGTATTCCTGCAGAAAGCGGTCAAAGACGCGCTGCCGATACTCGCTCGCAAAATTGACCACTTCTACGTCGATACCGATTGCGTCGGCAACGCTCAACACGTCGATCAAATCCTGGCGCGACGAGCAATACTCTTCCGTATCGTCATCTTCCCAGTTCTTCATGAACAGGCCGACGACCTGCCAACCCTGCTGTTTGAGGAGCAAGGCGGCGACCGACGAATCGACACCACCCGACAAGCCGACGACCACCGTCCTTCCCCGCGTGACTGCATTCATATCCGCCTCTCTGCGCGCATCTGAGTAGCACCACCTGCCTAGTCTGGCGACCGCCCGGCGATCGCCACTGCTTCCAACTGGTCTTCATTCCCGGCCAGCCACTCCTCCAGACGCATGACCACTGCTGGCTGGCCATTGTCGCGAAACCAGCTATCGACGACATGCCGTTCCGGCGCGGCCAGTGTGCCGCCACCCTCGGGCGGAACCGCCCTTTCCTCGATCTGCGCCGAAAAATGCACCTGGACCAGGTAAAGCACGCGTTGTGCCGGCTCGGCAACGCGGTGGAAACGCAACCACCCGCGCGCTTCGAGCAAGCGCAACAGACGCGTCGTCGTCGTCGAATGATCAATGCAGTCCATGCGCCCGAAAGCTGCCTGATCGGCAAAGTTTCCACCCCGGTCGGCCGCGATCGGTGTCTGCTCGCCGGCCCAGCCAAGCATCCAGCCGACCGCCAGCGACAGCCGTGCCCGCTCGTCAGCCGCGTCCTGCGCTGCGCCCAGCCAAGCGGCAAGCTGCGTCATGCGTGCTTCGTCGAAGTGCGCTTCGGCCTCGGCCAGACACCCGTAGTTGTAACAGACACGGACGGTTTCCGCACTGACTGCGCTTACCACGCCAACCAGCGCGAGGCAGGCCAGCCACTTCATCGATGGTAGTCGACGAGAAGGTCGAGCGGGTAGCGCCGCCCGGCCAGCCAGTCCTCGACGCAGCGCAGGACGAGTGGACTGCGGTGCTGCGCCTGCGTCGCACGAATCTCATCCACGGTCAACCAGTGCGCTGCGAGAATTCCCTCGTCCAGCGCCCGCGCCGGCTCGTGCCCCAGGATCCGGCCACCAAAGGCAAAGCGCAAGTAGGTCAGGTCGCGCTCTTCGATGCGAAAGTTGTAGATGCCAAGCAGAAACTCCGGCTGCAGACGATAAGCCGTTTCTTCAAGCGTTTCACGAACGACTGCCGCGAGTAGTGACTCGCCACACTCGAGGTGACCCGCCGGCTGGTTGAAGCAGACGCCGAACTCGGTCTCTTCCTCGACGAGCAGGAAGCGGCCATCGCGTTCGAGCAGTGCAGCTACCGTTACGTTGGGTTTCCAGACCATCAGCCAAACCTTGCCGGAGGGAAGCAGAGCGCCATTTTACCGCCAACCGGGCCACGAAATCGGCTAGAATTCGGCCTTCAAGGCATCTGGCGAGAGGGGTAGAGACCATGTCCATGGCAGATCGTGACGGGTTCATCTGGTACGATGGCAGACTGGTGCCGTGGCGCGAAGCAACAACGCATGTCCTGACCCACACGCTGCATTACGGTATGGGCGTTTTCGAGGGCGTGCGCGCCTACAAGGCGGTCAAGGGGACAGCGATCTTCCGCCTACGCGAGCATACCGAGCGCCTGCTCAATTCGGCGCGTATCTTTCAGATGAAGATGCCCTACGATCAGGCAACGCTGATGGACGCGCAAAAGGAGGTCGTCCGCGCCAATCAGCTCGACTCCTGCTATATCCGGCCGATTGCCTTCTACGGCTCGGAAGCGATGGGCATCGCCGCCACCGCGGTCAGTACGCACATCGCCATCGCCGCTTGGCCGTGGGGCGCCTACCTGGGTGCCGAGGGAATGGAAAAGGGCATCCGCGTCAAAACCTCGTCCTTCACCCGGCATCACGTGAACATCAACATGTGCCGCTCGAAGTCGGTTGGCACCTACACCAACTCGATCCTCGCGCACCAGGAAGTGGCGCACGACGGTTACGACGAGGCCTTGCTGCTTGACGTCGACGGCTATGTTGCCGAGGGTGCTGGCGAAAATATTTTCATGGTCAAGCACGGCAAACTGTACACGCCCGACCTCACCTCCTGCCTGGAGGGAATTACCCGTGCGTCGGTTCTCGATCTGGCCGAAGAACTGGGCCTGCCGGTGATCGAAAAACGCATCACGCGCGACGAAATTTATTGCGCCGACGAGGCGTTCTTTACGGGCACGGCAGCCGAAGTGACGCCGATTCGCGAGCTCGACAACCGGCAAATCGGCGAAGGGCGTCGCGGGCCGATCACAACCCGAATTCAGAGCCTGTTTTTCGACTGCGTCAACGGCCGTGTGCCGACGCGCGAGGATTGGCTCGCCTACGTCTAACTCCGGTTCCCTGTTTGCAAGGTTGTGTCCATGTCTCAAGACCCCAAGAGCAAGTCCGTCGAGGTTACCGCCAGCGACTTGCCGCTGCATTGTCCGACCAAGGATTCTCCGCTGTGGGCCAGGCACCCGCGCGTTTTCCTCGATGTCACGCAGCACGGCGAGGCCGTGTGCCCGTATTGCAGCACGCGCTACGTGTTCACCGGCGAGCTGCCCAAGGGACACCACTGATCAGCCGGCGGCTATCCGCGCGTGCGGGTAGCCGAGCTGGCCGCTGCTCATGAAAGCACTTATCGTCGCTCCGTCCTGGATTGGCGACACGGTGTTGGCGCAGCCGCTGTGCATGCGACTGCACGAGAGAATGCCTGGGCTACAGCTCGATGCCCTCGCTCCTCGCTGGGTCGCGCCCGTCCTCGAACGTATGCCTGAAATTGCGCAGATCGTCGACAGCCCTTTTGCCCACGGCGATCTCTCGCTGCGCGCGCGTCACCGCCTGGCACGAAAGCTTGCCACAAGCGGTTATCAACGCGCCTACGTCCTGCCGAACTCGTTGAAGTCGGCGCTGATCCCCTTCCTGGCCGACATTCCGCAACGCATCGGCTTCGTCGGGGAAAAACGCTACGGACTGATCAACCACCGGCATACGCTGGACAAGACCTTGCTGCCGCAGATGGCTGAGCGCTTTGCGCAGCTCGCCGAAGCGCCCGGGGCGGCGCTGCCTAGACCGCTTCCCAGGCCACGCCTGCGCTCGAGCGCAGACGGACGCGCGTCCACCTGCGCGGCGCTCGCCCTCGACCTGCCGGAGAAACTGGCCGTCTTCTGTCCGGGCGCCGAGTACGGCCCGGCCAAGCGCTGGCCTGCCCGGCATTTCGCTTTGCTTGCCGACCTGCTCGGCGAGACCGGCCATACCGTCTGGCTGCTCGGTTCGGAAAAGGATCGCCCGATCGCCGAGGAGATTGTCGCCCTGGCCGGGCCGGCGCGCCTGCCGCTCAACCTGTGTGGCAGGACATCGCTAGGCCAGGCGATCGATCTGATCGCCGCGGCTTCGCTCGTCGTCTGCAACGACTCCGGACTGATGCATGTCGCCGCCGCCCTCGATCGCCGGCTGATCGCGCTGTACGGCTCGTCATCGCCAACGTTCACCCCGCCGCTGTCCGAGCGTGCGACGATTCTCAGTCTACGTCTCGCCTGCAGCCCGTGCTTTCAGCGCCGCTGCCCGCTCGGTCATCTCGATTGTCTGAACAAGCTCGCGCCGCAGCAGGTTCTCGCTGCCTGCCTGGCCGAGGCTGCGCCATGATCCTCGTTTTCGCCAGCCCGGATGACGTTGAAGCCGCATTCTACGAGGCCATTGCACGCGCCGATTTGAGCGCACTGATGAATGTCTGGGCGGACGACGAAGAAATCATCTGCATTCACCCCACTGGCCAGCGCCTGGCTGGCACCACGGCGATACGCGAGAGCTGGCGCGCGATCTTTGCCAACAACCCGCGGCTGACTGTTCGCCTGTCACGCGTCGTCCGCTGGACCGGCATGCTGCTTGCCGTACACAATGTCGTCGAAACGCTGTTCATCGGCGATCAACGCCGCGCACACAGCTCGATGCTGGCCACCAACGTTTTCCAACGTGGCGCCAGTGGCTGGCGCTTGCTCTGTCATCATTCGTCTACCGCAGCCGAGCGCGGCGTTGCCGATAGCGCCACCGGCGGCGACCTTGACAGCAAGGTCGCGCGCATCCTCCACTAGCCCGATTCCTTTCCAGCAAGAGGTCAGCCATGAGCCTTCCCCTGCCGGCCGAGATCTTCAAGGCCTATGACATTCGCGGTATCGTCGGTCGCACGCTGACCAGCGACATCGCCCGCCGTATCGGCCAGGGCCTCGGTTCGCTGGCGGTCGAGCGCGGCCAGCCGGCGATTGCCGTCGGACGCGACGGCCGCCTGTCTGGTCCCGATCTTGCCGCCGCGCTGAGCGAGGGTATCCGGCAGGCCGGAATGGATACCATCGATGTCGGCTGCGTCCCGACACCGGTGGTCTATTTCGCCGCGCATGAGCTGGGCTGCCAGAGCTGCGTGGCGGTTACCGGCAGCCACAACCCGCCCGACTACAATGGACTGAAGATGGTCATTGGCGGCGAGACACTAGCCGGTGAAGCCATTCAGCAGATTCGCCGACGCGTCGACGACGGCCAACTGCACTCCGGCAACGGTCAAGCCCGCAGCGCTGACGTCGGTCCGGCTTATCTGGCCCGCATCGTCGACGATGTCCGCCTGGCGCGCCCGATGCGGATCGCCATCGATTGCGGCAACGGGGTCGCCGGCGGTCTCGCGCCGCAACTGTTCCGTGCCCTGGGTTGTCAGCTCGTCGAACTGTTTTGCCAGATCGATGGCCGCTTCCCCAACCACCACCCGGACCCCTCAAAACCGGAAAACCTGCGCGACCTCGTCGATGCCCTGGCGACCAGCGACGCCGAAGTTGGCCTGGCCTTCGACGGCGACGGCGACCGGCTGGGCGTCGTGACGAAAAGTGGCGAGATCATCTTTCCAGACCGTCAACTCATGCTTTTCGCCGCCGATGTGCTGCAGCGCTGTCCCGGGCAAGCCATCATCTACGATGTCAAGTGTACGCGCCGCCTGGCGCCATGGATTCGCCAGCACGGTGGTGAGCCGCTGATGTGGAAAACCGGACACGCGCTGGTCAAAGCCAAACTGAGGGAAACCGGCGCACCGCTGGCCGGCGAAATGAGCGGCCATGTGTTTTTCAAGGAGCGTTGGTATGGCTTTGACGATGGTCTCTACGCCGCTGCTCGTCTGCTCGAAATCCTCTCGCGTAACAGCGACCCGAGCGCGGTCCTCGCGGCGTTGCCGGACAGCACCTCAACCCCGGAATTGAACGTTGCCATGCAGGAAGGAGAGCCTTTCGCGCTGGTTGAAGAACTGCGCCAACACGCAGACTTCTCCGGCGCACGCGAAGTCATCACGATCGACGGCCTGCGCGTCGAGTACGCCGATGGCTTTGGGCTGGCACGGCCGTCGAACACTACGCCGGTCGTCGTGCTCCGTTTCGAGGCCGATAACGCCGCCGCGCTCGAGCGCATCCAGGCGGATTTTCGCCGCGTGCTGCTGGCAGCGAGACCCAGCTTGCGGCTGCCGTTCTGACCGAGTCGCTCCGCCTGCCCACAACTGCCGCCGAGGATGAACCTCCCCCGATGACCGACCGCGCTCGCGATAACGCCTTCCTCTTCCGCCAACCGATTCTCAACCAGAAAAACGAACTCGCCGGCTACGAACTTTTCCTTCGGCGAAGCGGCGGGGGCACCGACGAGCGCGGCAGCGGGGCCGCCCTGTGCGCCGTCTATGCTGATCTCGGCATGCGCAGCGCGCTTGGCCATCGTTCCGCCTTCATCGGCATCGATGCGGCTTTTCTCCATCAGGAAGCGATTGAATTGCTGCCGCACGAAGGCGTCGTCCTCGAGTTACTGCTCGACGGCATCCCCGACAAGGACCTGCTCGGCCGCTGTCGAACACTGTGCGAGCGCGGCTATTCACTCGCCCTGACCGATTACCGTGGAATCGATGACCGCAGTCGGCCGCTCCTGCCGATCGTCGACGTCATCAAGATCGACGTGCAGATGGCCGGCGAGAGCCAGTTGCGCGATCTCGCCGGATCGCTGCGCCGCCTGCCGATCAAGCTGCTGGCGCAAGGGGTGGACAGCCAGGAACATCTCGAACGCTGCCGCAAGGTCGGCTTCCAGCTCTTCCAGGGGCGCTACTTTGCCCAGGCTGAGATCGTCAGCGGGCGACGCCTTTCCGCCTCGCAGACGGCGCTGATCCGCCTGATCAACCTGGTCGGTCTGGACGTCGACACGCCGGTGATCGAGGATGCTTTCAAACACGAGCCGGCACTGACGCTGAACCTGCTGCGTGTGGTCAACTCGGTCGGCCACCGGGGCAGCCGCTACGCCCAGCCTGTCACTTCATTGCGTCAGGCGATCACCCTGCTCGGGCGCCGCCAAATCCAGCGCTGGTTGTCACTCCTCCTGCTCGCACCGGCCAACGGCAGCGCCGATCCAAGCGGCTCGGCGCTACTGCAAGTGGCTGCATTGCGCGGGCGGATGATGGAGCTGCTAGTCGAGGCGACCCGCGTGCACGACCGCAAACTCAGCGACCTTGCCTTCCTTGCCGGCGTCCTGTCGATGATGCCGCTGGCGCTCGGGCTGCCGATCGAGGAAATCCTGCAGCAAATCACCGTCGATCGCGACTTGTGGACCGCGCTCTGCATGCACGAAGGCCTGCTCGGAACGCTTCTAGCTCTACTCGAGTGCTTTGATGGCGATGACGCGGCCGGCTGCGATCAGCTCCTGACGCAGGTAACCGGAGGATTGAACCACCACACGCTGAATACCTGTCTCAGCGCTGCGCTGCGCTGGCTGCACGAGAACGGCGCCTGAGCCCTGTAACTACAGAAACCCCTCGCGAACCTACCCGGATGGAAAGCGCACGCGGCGACCAGTCAATTGGCCGGACGCGGGGTCAACGGCGCTGGAAGCACTGCCGATCGCCGACGCAGCCGCCTCCCGCCACGATGTCAGCGCCTCGGCCGTAAACCGGTCACCATAGCTTGCGTGTATCGAGCCAAATGACGCGCCCGGTACGGCGGCGCACCTCATCGTACATGTGCGCGGTGCCGCCCGGCCCGTCGCCGCCGCCACCGTTCCACAGACAGACAAAGCGAACCTTCTCGATTCCCCAGGCGAGCGCCGTGTACAGCAACCAGAGATTGCAGCGCTCATAGGCGTTCGCCTCAATACCGCGCGCGTCACGCGGCAGCTCGCCAAGTTCGCTGGGCATGATGCGCGGCGGCTCGTCGAGCCCGGCAATCAACGCGAAATAGCGCTCGCGCCACTGCTCACCGTTGCTCGCCGGGACGATTGAACGTTCGATGAACTCGGGTTCCTCGAACGGCAGCATCGGCCGCAGGCGCAGACCGCGCGCGCGGCACGCTTCGAGAAAGAGCAGATCGCCGCCAGACGCCGCCTGCGCCAGGGCGAGGTCTCCCGGCCCCACGCCGAGCTGATCAAGCGCTTCACCGATGCGCGCTGCGGCTACCGCTTCCTGCTCGGCTGGAAAGCGTGGCGGCTCGCGGTGCGCTGCATCAACCATGTGGCCGCTGAACAGGACCACTTGGCGGGGCGCGAAGGGCGAGCCGCTGCGCGCAATCTCGCGGTCTACGATGGCCAACGCGGCAGCCGTTTCCAGCGGCCGAAAATCGATGTCGCGCAACAAGGTGAGTGTTTGGCGACTTGACTCCAGGGCAAACCAGTCGCCATTGGCTGCGGCAACCATATTGCCATATTCGCGGCGCACACTGTCGAGCGGATTGACCAGAAGACAAAGCTCGGCGTAGCTGGCGCGTGCCCAGTAGTCGCGGCGATCACGTTCCTGCGCTGTCAGGCTGGCCCAAAGGACGCCGCCGACCAGGTTGTCGATCAGCGTCTGGGCAACCGCAGCACCGCAGTGCCGGCGCAGCAGTTGCAAGGTCAGCGCGTTGATCCCGGAATAGTGATGTGCCGGGTCAGCAATGAACGCCTGCCGATACGGCTCAAGGGCTTCCGCCAGCAACGCGTCTTCGTCGGCGGCAGCCTGGTGCATCTGAGCCGGCGTCAGTCCCGGCTGACGCCAGCGGCCAATCCACTTTTCTTTCTCGACACGACCGGCCAAAGCCCAGCACTCGGCATCGCGCGGATAATCAGTGGTGAGCTGGCGGACCCACTCACGCGCTTCTTCGTAGCGACCGAGGCGACCAAGGCAGACCGCTTTCCTCTCCCGGCTTGATTTGTCGTCGACGTCGACCGCCAGCGCCTGCTCGAACTGCTCGAGCGCCAGTTCATACTGTTCGAGCTTGAGCAAGGCGTTGCCGGCTGCCCGCTTGGCTTCGAGGTGCAAGGCGCGCACCGGCGTTTCGTCGGCAAGAACGAGTATGTCGCCGGGCCGGTTCTTCTGCCGCGCCACCTCCATACGGCTTGACCAGTTCGCGTAGGCCGTAGAAAACTCGTTGCGCTCGGCCAGCAACAAGCGTCTCCACTCGGGCTGCTCGAGATTGGGAATCAACTGAAAGACCGGGCTCACCTTGCGTCGCGTCGAACTGGTCATCGTTGCCCGAACCATCTCGGTCAGCGCGCGCCGGTCATCGTCCAAGGTCGCCGGATCGGGTGCGCCGTCGAGCAGACCATAACGCAGCTTGCGGTCGGTGTAGGTATCGAAGGGCTGGTTCGGACGCGGCCCCTGGACCAGAATGACACCGCGCGCCCGCAGGGCGTGCCGCACCCCCAATTCGTACCAGACGTTCGGGTTGTCGAGGGTCAGGTCGGCGACCACCAGATCGGCGATCAGCAACTCCTGGAACATGTCGGTCCGAATGTCACCCGCCCGCTGCTCACGATCGGCGCGAAAAACGGCCAGGCCGGCAGCCGCCAAGGCCGGTTCGATATACTCGGCGTAGACACGATTGAAGTCGATCGGCTGACCGTCGTGTCCGGGCTTGGTACCAAACGGCATGGCAACGAAGGCGTGCGGTTTCATTTGTGCTCTCCGGAAGTCGGGCCTGGCGTTTCGTCACCAATCCCTTCGTACTGCGCGTTCAGGCCGCCGCGCAATGACCAGGCGCCGGCTTCAAGTTTCGCCCACCGAGTAGTCGACGACCAGCACCTCTACTTCGCGCCAGCCAGCCGGGCTACGGAAACGGACGGTGTCGCCAACGCGCGACTTGAGGAGCGCTCTGGCCAGCGGAGAAACCCAACTGATCCGTCCGCGCGCCGATTCCGTCTCGTCGACACCGACGATCTGATAGGTGTTTTCCCTTCCCTGCTCGTCGCAAATGGTTACCGTCGCCCCAAAAAACACCTGCTCGCAGCCAGCGTGCCGGCGCGGATCGACGATCTCGGCCAGGTCGAGGCGTTTGCCAAGGAAGCGAATTCGCCGATCGATCTCGCGCAATCGCCGCTTGCCATACTGGTAGTCGGCGTTTTCCGAGCGGTCTCCATTAGACGCCGCCCACTGCACGACGGCAACCACCTGCGGCCGGTCGACGCGGACCAGGTGTTCGAGTTCGGCGACCAGGCGAGCGTGCCCGCCCGGCGTAATGTAGTTGCGTGTGCCGGCAGGAAGTGCAGTCAAGCCGCCGCCAGCGGCCTCGTCCTCGTCTTCATCGACGGTTTTCTGCGTCAACGCCTTGCTCATGCTGGTCTGCTGCCCGCTGCGCACCTGCCGGATCCTTGCCGGTCAGCCGTACTGGTCCGGGCGATGAAAGCGGCAAACTGCAGCGGACACCGCAAGGCCGCCCGACGCGGCGCGACGCATACGATGAAGTAGCGGATATTCTCAGTAGCCGATATTGAATGCCGCCACATCAATGCGCACCGTATCGCGACCAAGTGCCAAAGCCGTGTACCGCGCGAAGCGGGTCGCCCAATCCTTGCCGTCGATGAAGCGCTGTTCTCCGCCGTAGCGTGCGACATTGAGAATCTTGTCGATGATCAGCACCTTGCCCATCGGATTGCTGGGTTCGCACTCGAGATCGGCGAACTCCTTGTCGAACCAGCGGCGCGCATCTTCGGGAGAACCGGAAGCGAGATCGGTGTGGGAAAACTTGAACTCGTACTGCCTGTCCCGCCCAAACGAAACGATAATGTGATAGACCATCTGCCTCCTCCCGGCGGTATCTCAAGGTTACAATCCGACTCTCTATTCTAGTCGCAAAAGCGCGCTATTGCGGCAAGTCGAGAACCCCGGCAGCGAGTTTATTGGCGGCTTCCCGCACCGCTTTACCGAGCAGGCAGAAGTGTCATCGTGCCGAGCATGGATACCCGGCAGATGATGGCCAGACTCGGCGAACGCCAACGCCGTCGCGGGCGCATGGCCCCGCCAGCGCTACGCCACCGTTGTTTTTTCCCGGTGGCACGCCTACCATACACGCTGGCTTGCCGCACGTCGCCTCCGAGGGTGAGCACGCGCGCAGCCCGGTGGAAGCGCAACCGTGTTGACTGTCGCTCCTGGCTTGCTCGCTTGGTGCAGGCTGCAAGCCTCGCTCGGCTAGCCGAATCACAACCCTAGGGAAATTGCCGACCATGCTGACTGAAGAGCAGATGACACACACCCGCGCCACCCTGCATGAGCTGCAGATCGAGCACCGCGACCTCGACCTGGTGATCGAGCACCTGATGCTCAACCCGCCTCCGGACGAACTCCTGGTGCGGCGTCTGAAGAAGCGCAAACTGCTGCTGAAGGATCGCATCACCTTTCTCGAACATATGCTGGAACCCGACGTACCCGCCTGACCGGTCGCCCATCGATCCCGGAAGGGCACCCCCCTTGCACCTGAGTGTGAACGGTCAGCGCTGCTACGTGGCAAGCGGCGGACAGCCATTCGCTGTGCGCGGCGCGGACGATGCGCACGATCCGCCGGTCGTTCTCGTGCACGGCGCAGCCAACGACCACGACGCCTGGCTGGGCGTCGCCGATGCCCTTGTCGCGGCTGGTCAGCGCGTGCTGGTGCCTGACCTGCCCGGGCATGGTCGGTCCGAAGGATCACCCTTGCGCAGCATCGAAGCACTTGCCGACTGGCTGGCTGCGCTGCTGGACACCGCCGGAATCGCCCAGGCGGTCCTCGCCGGTCACTCCATGGGCTCGCTCGTCGCGCTCGAGTGCGCGGCCCGCCACCGGCAGCGAGTCACCCGCCTCGCCTTGCTCGGCTCGTCGGTTCCGATGCCCGTCGCCGACGCGCTGCTCGGACAGGCGACCGACGCTCCCGACCAGGTTTGCCGAATGATCACCCGCTACTCGGCCAGCGACCATTTCCTGCGCACGGGTGGTAAGCGCGGACACGGCATCTGGGGACCCGGTCTGATGTTGGCTATCATGCGCCGCAGCCGGCCTGGCGTGTTGGCCGTCGACCTCGCCAACTGTAACGACTACCAGAATGGCCTGTGCGCTGCAGCACAGGTGCACTGCCCAAGCTTAATCATCGTCGCGCGACGCGACCGCATGACGCCACGCCGCAATCTGCCGCCACTGCTGTCCGCGCTGCGGGCGCCCGAACGCATCGAACTGGCCGATTGCGGACACGGCATGATGGGTGAGCAACCCGCAGCGGTTGCCAGCGCGCTGCTCGCTTTCATCACGGGCGGGAAGATCCCCGTCACCGCCGGCCAATGACTGGAAACCGCGTGGCTGCGGACGCGCTGCCGCCGGCCGACGAGACACTGCGCGTCGAACTCGAACTGACCGGCCGGGCGATCGAGAAGGCGCGCTCGTCGGCCATCGCAATGGTCTTCGGACAGGCAATCGTCGCCACGATTACCGCGGTCTACTGTTCGGCGCTGCTCGCAGGAGGGATTCTGATTGTGGCCGTCGTGGCTGGTGTCTGGCGGCAGATCCTGCATCGCCAGTGGCCGCAGATGTCAACCACACCGGCCGGCTGCCGACGCGCGCGCCGGCGTTTCCTGGCCATGACCGCCTTGCTGGCGGCGAACAATGTCGTCAGCGTCGCGCTCGTTTATCCCGCCGTTCCGCCACAAGCCGCCGCGATGGTTCTCATCGTCTTGCTCGCCTCGCTGACCGTTGCCGCGCTCTTTCTGACGCTTGTCCGGTCGGCGCTACTCATCTGGCTGCTGCCGCCTCTCCTCGTCACCATGGTCGTTTCGCTCGTGCAAGCCGACGGCTACGGCTACGCGTTGGCGGCTGTCGCGCCAATCTACGGACTGGTCACGCTGCGCGCCGCACGCGAGCAACTGGCGGAGGCAACGGCTCAGGTTCTCCAACGTATTGAACTCGAGCGGACTGCGGGCGCGCTCGATCTGGCCCGACGCCAGGCCGAAGCCGCCGGACACGCCAAGTCGCGCTTTCTTGCCACCATGAGTCACGAGCTGCGCACGCCAATGAACGGGCTGATCGGAACGCTCGACCTGCTGGCAGACTCCCCACTATCGTCCAGCCAGCTGCCTTTGCTACGCACCGCGCGCAGGTCGAGCGACGCCTTGCTCGAGGTGATCAACGACATTCTCGATTTTGCGTCGATCGATGCCGGGCATCTCGTCTTGCGGCGCAGCGAATTCTCGCCGGCGACTGTCGCACAGAGCGTCGTCGGCCTCTTCTCGGCGGCCGCCGCGCGCAAGGGCGTGCACCTGCGTTTGGCCGTGGCGCCGGACTTGCCGCCACGCGTGCTGGGCGATCCGACGCAAACCCGGCAGGTTCTGCTCAAGCTTTTCGGTAATGCGCTCAAGTTCACCGAGCACGGCGAGGTTGCCCTGGCCGTCAGCCGCGCTGCGGACGATGCAAATGCCGATAAGATAACGCTTGTATTCACGATCAGTGACACCGGGATCGGCATACCGCCCGAACGGCAGGCGACGCTGTTCCAGGCGTTCGCTCCGGGCGACCAGTCTACGACGCGCCAGCACGGCGGCACAGGTATCGGCCTGGCGCTCGTCAAGCAACTGGTCGACGCAATGGAGGGAACGATTGCCTGGCAGAGCAGCACCGCGGCCGACTGCCGGGGAAGCGTGTTTACGGTGCGCCTCCCGTACTCCTTGGCCGCACCGACGCGCTCACCAGCGACACCAGACGAGTCGGCGGTGGACGCCGACCTGCGCAGCCGGGCACCGGTGGATGGACCGCAAGCTGGGCTTGCGCCAGCTCGCCGCCTGCTGCTGGTCGACGAGAACGCGGTAAATCGTCTGATCAGTCGGGAAATGCTGTCCTCGCTCGGACTCAGCGTGGTCGAAGCGGAGGACGCTAAGCAGGCTCTGGCGGCGCTCGCCACGGGTGCCTTCGATGTCGTTCTGATCGACTGTCAGTTCCCGCTGGACGCCGGATTGACCACCTGCCGACAACTGCGTGCGCGCGCCAGAGAACTGGCGCAGCCACAGGCTGCGGTCCTCCTCGCCGTCTCGGCGAACACCATCACCGACGAGCACGACGCTCGCTTGGCCAGCGACGTCGACGGCTGCGTGAGCAAGCCGATCAACCTTAGAGCCCTCGCCACAACGATCGAAAGAGCACTTGGCAAACGCCTAGCCACCGAGCGCTAGCGGACTGAATTTTTTGTCAGAGGTGGCCC
>NZ_JAPUVR010000074.1 GCF_029255125.1 Accumulibacter sp.
GCGATGGCGACCGAGATTGACGCTATGAGCGATTTCATGGAGGCTGACAGCATGCTCGCCGAACGTATCGAAGCCTGGTTTGAGGAAGCAACCCAGCGTGGATTTCAGAATGGGTTCCAGAATGGATTTCAGGACGGGGTCGAGAACGGTATTCAGACAGGAATTCAGACCGGTATTCAGCAGGGCCTGGTCGAGGGCCGGACGCAGGGTCTGATGGAAGGCCGGATGGAAGGCCGGATGGAAGGCCGGATGGAAGGCCGGATGGAAGGCCGGATGGAAGGCCGGATGGAAGGTCGGATGGAAGGCCGCCACGAAGGTGAAGTGCTCCTGCTCGCCAGACTGCTGACGCGCCGCTTCGGCCCTTTGCCGGAATGGGTTGGCGAGCGTCTGGCGCAAGCGAGCGAGGACGAACTGCAGACCTGGGGCGAGGCGGTACTCAGCGCGCCGACGCTCGCCGCCGTGTTCGAGGACGCGCGCCGCTGATCGGCGCGTCGGCAGGCAGCGCTGCGCTGGCTGACCGCGCAAGGGGTCACTCGACTTAAGCTCTCGACCTTGGCGGCCTGCTCGACCGCAGGCGAGCAGAGGGGGGCTGCACCACCCATGCCTCGCTTGTCCGTAGCTGCGCAGCGGCTGCGCACCGCTGTGCAGCCGGTCGGGCGCTACGCGGCGCCTGTTTGCACGGGAATGGTGCGCCGGGTCGTGCAGCCGCGCGGCGAAACGCCCGAAATCTGGTGGTGCGCGCTTATGGCCCGCTTCTTGCTTGCCCCTGCGCAACACTTCGCTCCGGAGCTCGCCGTGTCGATCCATGTTGCCCTCAATCACCGCACCAGTTACCGCTACGACCGCCCGGTCCGGCTCTCGCCGCAGGTCGTGCGCTTGCGGCCCGCGCCCCACGCGCGCACGCCGATCCTCGCCTATTCGCTGAAAGTCACTCCGGCACGTCATTTCATCAACTGGCAGCAGGACCCGCAGGCGAACCACCTGGCGCGCCTCGTCTTTCCTGAGCTGACGCGCGAGTTCTGCGTCGAAGTCGATCTCGTCGCGCGCTTGTCGGTAATCAATCCGTTTGATTTCTTTCCCGAGCCCTACGCCGCGCGCTTCCCGTTCCGCTACGACGACGCGCAACGTGCTGAGCTCGCCCCTTACCTCGACGCCCCGCCGCCAACGCCACTGGTGAGCGACTTCCTGCGCCAGATCGCGCCGGGGCCGTCTTCGAGCGTAGACTTCCTGGTCGAACTGAACCGCCAGGTGCAAGCTGCGGTGGGCTACGTCATTCGGCTCGACCCCGGCGTGCAGACGCCCGAAGAAACGCTTGCGCTAGGGCGTGGCTCGTGCCGCGATTCGGCCTGGCTCTTGGTGCAGATTCTGCGCCAGCTTGGCCTCGCGGCGCGCTTCGTCTCAGGCTACCTGATCCAGTTGACGCCCGATGTCAAGGCGCTCGACGGTCCATCCGGAACCGAACACGACTTTACCGACCTGCACGCGTGGTGCGAGGTCTACCTGCCCGGCGCCGGCTGGATCGGCCTCGACCCGACTTCCGGCTTGTTCGCCGGCGAGGGTCACATTCCGTTGGCGTGTTCGCCGCACCCATCGTCGGCGGCGCCGATCACCGGCTTCACTGACGAGTGCCAATGCAACTTCTCGCACACGATGACGATCGAGCGCGTCTGGCAGGCAGCGCGCGTGACCAAGCCGTATACCGACACGCAATGGGCAGCGATCGAAGCGCTTGGCCGGCAGATCGACGACCAGTTGCAGCGTGGCGACGTACGCCTGACGATGGGCGGCGAGCCGACGTTCGTGTCGATCGACGACCACGATGGCGCCGAATGGAACACTGACGCGCTCGGGCCGAGCAAGCGGCAGCGCGCCGCAGCAATCTTCCAGCGGCTGCGCGAGCGCTACGCCGCGCAAGGGCTGCAGCACTTCGGCCAAGGCAAGTGGTACCCCGGCGAGCAGCTTCCGCGCTGGTCGCTCAACTGCTTCTGGCGCACCGACGGGCAGCCGATCTGGCACGACCCCGAGCTCTACGCCGATGAAGGCCAGCCGTGTGGCGCCGACGAAAAGCTTGCTGGGCGCTTTCTGAACGAACTCGCCGGGCGCCTCGGAGTCGCCTCGCAGCACGTCTTCCCGGCTTTCGAGGATGTCTTCTACTACCTCTGGCGCGAAAACCGCCTGCCGGTGAACGTCGATCCGCTTGACGCGCGGCTCGACGACCCGCTCGAGCGCGAGCGCCTCGCCCGGGTCTTCCGGCAAGGGCTGGAGCGGGTCGCCGGCTACGTCCTGCCGCTGCGCCGTGCCGCCCACGGACACTGGGAGAGCGGGTCATGGCGGCTGCGCGCCGGGCGCTGCTACCTGATTCCGGGCGACTCACCGCTCGGCTATCGCCTGCCGCTCGACGGGCAGCCATGGGTGCCGAAGAACGACTATCCCTACGTCCATACACCCGACCCGACGCAGTCGTTCCCGCCCTTGCGCGCCCATGCTGCAATCCGCGCGCAGTTTGCCGCCGACCGCAACAACACGTCTGCGGATGCCGTGGCGGCGAGCGACGGTGAGGAAGCCCGGCGATCGAGCGCACCTCAGGCGGATACCGCCGACGCGGCGAATCGACGCCCCGAACCGCCCACTGAAGCAGCCGCCACGCTCGTTCGCAGCGCGCTCACGACGCAGGCGCGTGACGGCGTTCTGTATGTCTTCATGCCGCCGTGCGAACGCCTGGACGATTATCTCGAACTGGTCGCTGCGGTCGAGGCAACGGCCGCGGCGCTCGCCACGCCGATCATTGTCGAAGGCTACGAGCCGCCGCCCGACCCACGTCTGAGCAAGTTCCGGGTGACGCCCGATCCCGGCGTGATCGAGGTCAACATCCAGCCCTCGGCAAGCTGGGACGAACTCGTCGAGCGCACGACGCAGCTTTACGAAGCCGCCTACCTGTCGCGTCTGTGCACCGAGAAGTTCATGCTCGACGGCCGCCACACGGGTACCGGCGGCGGCAACCATTTCGTCTTCGGCGGACCGAGCACGCTCGACTCACCATTCTTGCGCCGCCCCGATCTGCTGCGCAGCCTGATCAGCTATTGGCACAACCATCCATCGCTCTCCTATCTCTTCTCCGGATTGTTCATCGGGCCCACCAGTCAGGCGCCGCGCGTCGACGAAGCACGCAATGACTCGCTCTACGAACTCGAAATCGCCTTCCGCCAGTTTCCGCCGCCCCCCGCGGGCGCTGCGCCGATCGCGCCCTGGCTGGTCGATCGCCTGCTGCGCAACCTGCTGGTGGACGCGACGGGCAACACGCACCGTGCCGAGTTCTGCATCGACAAGCTCTACTCGCCCGACGGTCCGGCTGGCCGCCTGGGCCTGGTCGAGATGCGCGCCTTCGAGATGCCACCGCACGCGCGCATGTCGCTCGCCCAGCAGTTGTTGCTGCGCGCTTTGATTGCCCGCTTCTGGCAGACACCGTACGCGCCGACCCGCCTGGTGCGCTGGGGCAGCGAGTTGCACGACCGCTTCCTCTTGCCGCATTTCGTCGAGCAGGATTTCGCCGATGTGCTGAGCGAGTTGCGCGGTGCCGGCTATGCCTTTGCCGACGAATGGTTTGCCCCCCATTTTGCGTTTCGCTTCCCTGTGCACGGCACGATCTGCGCGCAGGGAATCGAACTCGAATTGCGCCATGCGCTGGAACCATGGCACGTCATGGGCGAGGAAAACACCGCCAGCGGCGCCGTACGCTACGTCGATTCCTCGCTTGAGCGCCTGCAGCTCAGGGCGACCGGAATGGCTGGCGAGCGCTATGTCGTCAGTTGCAACGGGCAGGCGCTGCCGATGCGCCCGACCGGCCGCACTGGCGAGTACGTCGCCGGCGTCCGCTACCGGGCGTGGAACCCGCCCTCGGCGCTGCATCCGACGATCGGAGTGCACGCACCGCTCGTCTTCGATCTGGTCGATACCTGGATGAAGCGCTCGCTCGGCGGCTGCCAGTACCATGTCGAACATCCCGGTGGACGCAACCCGGAGCGTTATCCGGTCAACGCCAACGAAGCCGAGGGGCGCCGCCTGGCGCGCTTCCTTCCCTTCGGGCATAGCCCCGGCGCGCTCGACCTCGCGCCGTCGCCAACCAATACCGACTTCCCGTTTACGCTAGACTTGCGCCGCTCCTGAACCTCTCCGGCGCGTTCGATACCGCGCGCGCCCCTTCTGCATGCCGCGTTCCCTGCTCGCCAGCTATCCCAAACAAGGCGACCGTTTCGACGAAATGCTCGACCAAGACGGCGTGGTTCGCCCCGCCTGGCGAGCCTTCCTTGGCCATCTCGACGCCGCCAGCGGCGAGCAGATGCGCCACCGTTGCGCCGATCTGCACCGGCGCATCGTCGAGAACGGCGTCACCTACAACGTTTACGCCGACCCCAAGGGCGCCGACCGGCCGTGGGAACTCGATCTGCTGCCGCTCATCCTGCCGGCCGCCGAGTGGCAACAACTGGCGGCCGCGGTCAGCCAGCGCGCGCGTCTGCTCAACGCCGTGCTGCAGGATCTGTATGGGCCGCAGGAACTGCTGCGTGACGGCAGCCTGCCACCGGCACTGGTCTATGGGCACAACAACTTCCTCTGGCCGTGCCGCGGGACGCGGCCGCCGGGGGACGTCTTCCTGCACCTCTACGCAGCCGATCTGGCCCGCTCGCCGGACGGCCGCTGGTGGGTGATCGCCGATCGCACGCAGGCGCCGTCCGGCGCCGGCTATGCGCTGGAGAACCGGACCATCGTCGGGCGCGTCTTCCCCGACCTCTTCCGCGACCTGCAGGTACAGCACCTGGCGAGCTTTTTCCGCGATCTGCAGGAAAGTCTGGCGGCTTTCGCTCCACAGTCGAACGAAGCACCGCTGATCGTCCTGCTCACTCCCGGAGCGTACAACGAGACCTACTTCGAGCATGCCTATCTGGCGCGTTACCTGGGTTTTCCGCTGGTCGAAGGACAGGACCTGACGGTGCGCGGCGATTGCGTCTACCTGAAGACGCTGAGCGGTCTGCGCCGCGTGCACGCGATTCTGCGCCGGCTCGACGACGACTTCTGCGACCCGCTCGAATTGCGCGCCGACTCGGCGCTTGGCGTCGCTGGA
Source organism: Accumulibacter sp. (assembly GCF_029255125.1). GTDB lineage: Bacteria > Pseudomonadota > Gammaproteobacteria > Burkholderiales > Rhodocyclaceae > Accumulibacter. The sequence continues at coordinate 5,117 of NZ_JAPUVR010000074.1, forward strand.
CTGTTGCAGGCGGTGCGCGCGGGCAAGGTTCTGGTCGCCAACGCGCTCGGCAGCGGCCTGCTCGAATCGGCCGCGCTGCCCGGTTTCCTGCCCGGCGCGTGCGTCAAACTGCTCGGCGAAGAACTCGCCATGCCGTCGGTCGCCACCTGGTGGTGCGGCGAGCAGGCCGCGCTCGAGTTCACCATTGCCCACCTCGATCGGCTGGTCATCAAGGGCTCTTACCCGAGCCAGAAGTTCGACCCGGTTTTCGGCAATCAACTGAGCAGCCGTCGACGCGCAGAAATGATTGCCCGCCTGCGCGCCCGCCCGCAGGCCTACGTCGCCCAGGAACTGGTCAACTTCTCGCGCGCTCCGGCCTGGAGCAAGCAGCACGATCGCCGCCTGCTGGCGCGTGGTGTCGGACTGCGCGTCTTCGTCGCCGCGACGCCCAGCGGCCACGTCGTCATGCCGGGCGGCCTGACGCGCGTCGCCGCAGTGTCGAACGCGCGCATCATCTCGATGCAACGTGGTGGTTCGAGCAAGGACACCTGGGTCCTCGCCGAGGGTGCGGTCAACCCGTTCAGCCTGCTCAAGCACACCGTCGGCAAGGCCGACCTGGTGCGCGGCGGATACAATCTATCGTCGCGCATCGTCGAAAACCTGTACTGGTTCGGCCGCTACAGCGAACGCTGCGACAAGACCGCCCGCCTGCTGCGCGCCGGCCTTTCCCGCCTGCTCGATAGCGGCGCCGACGCCAGCCGGGCGCTGCTCGCCGCCTTCGATCTTTGCCAGGCGCTGCAGATCGTGCCCGCCGCCGATGCTGCAGCGCAGCCCGCCGAGCCAAGCCCGCCGGCCACTGCCGGCGCCGCGCACCAGGTGCTGCTCGTCCAGGCGATCTGCGGCAAACAATGGGGCGACGGCCTGGCCGGCGGCATCCGCCGCCTGCTCTGGGTCGCCACCCAGGTGCGCGAGCGCTTCTCGCTCGACAACTGGCATGCGATCAACCGCTTGCAACACCAGTTGCAGTGCTATGCGCAGGCCGCCGGCGAGGCACAACGGGTCGAGCTGAGCGATGCCCTCGCCTTCCTCGACCAGGTCCTGCTCGCCGCATCCTCGCTTGCCGGCTTTGCCATGGACAACATGACGCGCGACGATGGCTGGCGCTTCCTGATCATCGGCCGCCGCCTCGAACGTCTGGCTTTCCTCGCCGCCAGCCTTGGCCAGTACCTCCGCCTGCCGGCAGCGTCGGCCGCGGCCAATCTCGAGTGGCTGCTCGAGCTGACCGACAGCATCATTACCTACCGCTCACGCTACATGGCGCGAGCGCAGATCCTGCCGGCGCTCGACCTGATCGTCTTCGACGACGCCAATCCGCACTCGGTCGCTTTCCAGATCGACGTCCTGGCGCGCGACCTCGACAAGCTGGCGCACCTGCTCGGCGGCCCGGCCGATCCGGCATTACACAGTGCACGCCAGCGCCTGCAGGCTTTCGATGTCGGCCGCTTCGAAGCTGACGATGCGCGTGAAGCCGACGCTGCGCGCGATCTGGCGGCGCTGCTCGCCGATCTGGCGCTGGCCGCGGCGGCGCTTTCCGACCGCCTGACGATGCGCTACTTCAGCCATGTCGGCGGGATCAGCCACCACACCCTGGCCTGGTGAACGCGATGCAGCCACCCGCCATCCGTTACCACATCGTGCACGAGACGGTCTATCGCTATGCCAGCCCGGTCTCGCTGTCGCGCCAGTTGCTCCACCTGACGCCACGCAACTGCTCCTGGCAGCGCACGCTCGCCCACCATATCGCCGTCGAGCCCACCGCCAGCTGGACCGACCAGCGGCTCGACTGCTACGCCAATCCGGTCAGCGACCTGGCTTTCGAGTTTCCCCACCGTAGCCTGGAAGTGCGCGCCGAGAGCACGCTCGAGGTGCTGCCGCACCTGCCCGCCGGGACGCGCGCGGCGCCGGCCAGCGGCAGACGGACTGCGGCGCCGTTGCCGCTTTGCCTGCCCGACTCGCCGCCCTGGGAAGACGTGCGGGCCGCGCTCGCCTACGGTGCCCGACCGGTAACCCTGAGCGCCGCCGAGTTTCAGTTCGAATCGCCGCACGTGCGCGTCAAACATGAGTTCGCCGCCTACGCCGCCGCCGCCTTCACGCCGCGGCGCCCGCTGCTCGCCGCCACGCAAGCGCTGATGCAGCGCATTTTCGACGAGTTCGAGTTCGACCCCGAAGCCACCACGATCGCCACACCGGTGCTCTCCGTTCTCGCCGACAAGCGTGGCGTCTGTCAGGACTTCGCGCACCTGATGCTTGCCTGCCTGCGCTCGCTCGGCCTCGCCGCGCGCTACGTCAGCGGCTATCTGCTCACTACGCCGCCGCCCGGCCAGCCGCGCATGATTGGCGCCGACGCCTCGCACGCCTGGATATCGGTGTACTGCCCGGAAGTCGAGGGCGGACGCTGGGTCGACTTCGACCCGACGAACAACCTGCTGCCCGACACGCAGCACATCACGCTCGCCTGGGGCCGCGACTTTGCCGACGTCTCACCGCTACGCGGCGTCATCCTTGGCGGTGACGAGCACGAACTCGCGGTCGCCGTAACCGTCACGCCACTCGCCGCCGACAGCACAGCCGACGCAGCGCCCAAGGACGCGCCCGGCGCACCCGGCGCCAACGCACGCTGGCCGGTCGGCGACGCCGGAACCTAGCCGTTCAGGTGTCGTCGCGGCGGGCCGCCGCCGGCGTGATCGCCGACCACTCCTCGAGCTCGTCGAGTGTGCAGGCGAGCTGGCGCGCCATGCCGCGCGCCCCGGCAGCCATCACCGCAAAGTGCCGGCGCGCGAAAACAGCGCGCAGCAGCGGTGCGCACAGCCGCATCCACGGACGATCGAGCTCGATATCCCAGCGATAGGTCAGGCGCAAGGCGTCTGGCCCGTCGGGCTCGATCAGCCAGAGGCCGATGCCGCTGACGTCACCGCTCGCCGCACCCTCAAGCGCGCAGCAGCTCGCCGCGCGCACGGTGGTCATCACGATGCGCAGCGTATAGCCGATACCGCTACGCCAGCAGAAGGCGTAGCGGGCGCCGATTCCCTCGCGGTCGCCCGCCGCCAACTGGCGCACCGTCGCCAGATGTGGCCACCAGGCGGGCCAGTCGGCCGGCTGGACGAGCAGTTCCCAGAGGCGCGCTGGCGTCGTTCGCAGACGCCAGCGGCTGATCAGGACGAAGCGGCGAGTCAAGGACTGGTCAGCGCCAGGAACTCGGCCTGGCCGCGCACGAAGAAGAGCGCCCCGCCGTCGCTGCTGACGTCGCCGTGTTCGCTGCCCGCCGGCGCCAGATGAAAATCACCCGGCGTCAGCAACAGGTCGCCGAGGAAAGCGTCGCCGGTCAACATCAGGCATTCTTCCTCGGCGCTGTGCCGGTGCGCCGGCAGTACGCCACCTGGCGCCAGGCGGACGAAACGTGAAACCAGATCGCCGTCCTGGTACAGCAGTTTCGTTTCGACGCCGGCCGCGACAAGCTGCCAACCTTCTTCGCTTGCCGGAATCGTGCGAATCGCCGGCCCGCGCCCGGGAACGAGCGCGCCAAGCAACTCGCCGAGGACGGCGCTGGTCTGGCCAAGAGAGGTTCCGCGCAAGTACGCGAGCCCCCCCTGGCGCGCCGCTATCCGCCCGTGTCGACTGCCCGCTGGCGAGACATGGTAATCGCCCGCGACGAGATCGAGCTCGCCTAGCTGCAAGCTACCGCGGAGGATGATGCCCTCCTCGAGCTGGCGATGACGGTGTACGGGCAAGCTGGCGCCGGGAGCGAATTCGATCAGCACCGATGCTCCTTGCCGTCCGCGATGGAGAATCTTGGCCCGGACGCCGGCTTTCACCCGCGTCCACGTCCCTTCCCCGCTACGCACGGTAAGCAGCCCGGCCAGGCGGCTGGCGCTTTCCCCAGCGCGCTGCAGCAGACGTGCGCGCAGCCCGGCGTGGCGATCCGCAGAAAGCGCCACCGGCGCCAAACCCTCGCAAATCAGACGATCGACTTCGCCTGTGTCGACGCCGCCGTCGGCAGCGTCCCTGGAATCGGTATTCATGGTGTCACCATTGGCGTGCGGGGATCGTCGGCACCGAGCATCTCGCGCAGGCGCAACAGCGCGCGCCGGATGTGCGACTTGACGGTGCCCAAGGGAAGACTCATGTGGCGGGCGATCTCTTCGTGCGTCAGGCCACGGAAAAACGACAGCGCAAGAAGCTGGCGCGGCAGTGGATCGAGGCCGGAGAGCGCACGGTGCAGGCGATCATTGCGCTGCACAGCGTCCAGCAGGTCGTGCGGATCGCCCTCGCCCGGCAAGCTGGCGAGCGCTTCCTCATCAAGCGCCTCGGCGCGTTCACCACGCCGCAGCGTATCGAGCGCGCGGCTGCGGGCAATGGTGAGGATCCAGCTCAGCACGCTGCCGCGCGTCGCGTCGAAGCGCGGCGCCTGCCGCCAGACCTGCCAGAAGACATCCTCGGTTACTTCCTCGGCGACCTGCACGTGTCGCGTGATGCGCAAGGCGAGGCCGTAGACGCGCCCGGCCATCGCCTCGTACAACTCGCCGAGCGCCTGTTCCTCATGGCGCACGATGCGCCCGATCCAGGCCTGCAGTTCGCCCTCGCCGGCCAGCGCGAAGCGGGCGCCGGCGGCGCTCGGTGCGGGCCCGGCCGCGGCCACCCGCGCCGAATCCTCGGCGGTGCTGGTACCCGCCCCACGGTCTCAATGCTGTTGAATTAGGCAAAATCCCGGTATAATCCACTTTAGGCCATTGATGCAACAGACTATTTTTACCTGGAGACCATTATGATAACACGGAAACGGTTTGCAAAATCCATGCCAGCTA
>NZ_JAPUVR010000075.1 GCF_029255125.1 Accumulibacter sp.
AATGCGGGCGCCAGGCGCGCGGGTGCTCCGCCACGCGGCGAGGGCGGCCGCGGTGTCGGCCAGTTGCGGGTCGGCAAGGGGAAGGGATGAGGCCATCAGCAGGGCTCCGGATCGGAAGGGAGGGGGCCCCTACGCTACCAGACGCCGTCAGGGATTTCACGCAGGGTTGCCGAAAGGACACTCCAGTTCGGACTGCACTTTGGACGTGTATCCGCCGAGCAGGCAGGCCATCAGGCGGGGAAAACTGAGGAAGCCGGTTCGCGAGAAAGCCTTCTCCGTCAAACGCGACTGAATGAAAAAAGCTTGAGAAAAAAGGAAGTTAGAGAACGAGTCAACGACGTTGACATAAAGATCTCGGCATATAAAATCTTACCTCTGTATCAAGGGGATAGACATTCTGCCGGGTACCTGCCCGAGGTGCAACCGATTTGCCGGCCGCTGATGCAATTATGCCTATGGCGTGCTAGGTTTAGAGCATTGCTACCTGTACCCCTTGATGCGTACCATATCCGTCGCCCCAGCGTCGGCCACACGAGCCGCGGCTAAGGCAGTGGAAGGGCTCCGCGGATCAGCCGACGATGCCAAGCGCCTTCGGGGCCGTTTGCGATGGAAGCGTCTGGTGACTTTCCGATGGCACGGCTGCTTCGGCCACAAGCCCCGTCGGGCTCGATTCGTTTCCGACAAAGTCCGAGAAGGTCACAACCAACCGCGCCACCGGTCAACCGACCGGGAATCACACGGTTCGACCAATAGAGCAGCGTTTCCAGCAAAAAAAGGGCAGGCCGCTTCTGCTCTCCGCGTGGAACTCCGAAGTATAAGATGGGATTCATCAAGGTACCTTAGCGCCTTGCCTTTCGAGTCACCCGTGGCTATACTAATGTTCGTCCGCTCAACTACTCGCTGCAGGGGAAAGGTTTAATTGAGGACCGCTGTTGACCGCGAGTGGGGGATGTTAAGAGGATCGGCGTACACACTTCCTATTGCACGATGACAGACAAACGGCAGTTGCACACAAAGGAGATTTGACGTGCTGAACGTGATCATTCTGGCTGGCGGTAATGGCACTAGGTTGTTGGGTGACGAGTACCCCAAGGCGCTCATCCGGCTCGCACTCCCACCGGTCTTAGAAGTTCTGGTGGACAATGTGTTGGCCTTCGGTGGCGATACCCAGATCTATGTGGTCACGAGATCCAAATGGAGGCAGTTCTTTGATCCCTGGGTAGCCGGCTATAGAGGCCGTCTGAGTCAGCGATCCGCGCTGGATGGAGGGGATGCTTCGAGCAGGGTGCACATCTTGTACGAGGAGATCGACCTCGATGCGACCATCTTTGACGGTGCGACAGGAACGCTCGCCGCAGTCTACCGGTGCATGAGGAGGCTGGATACCGAGGGGAATCTGCGAGGCGGGGATCCCGTCTTGATTCTCTACGGAGACAACTACTTCGAGGGCTCGCTCGGCAAGTTTGCCGAGCAAGCCGTGGCGAGCCTGCGGGAACCGACATGTGTTCTGGTGAACGCTGCGTACAGACTGTCCGACTATCGGCTCGCCAAGCAACTTGGTGTCATTCGACAACAGCCGGGTTCGGATTTCAGGATCGCTGCGATTCTTGAGAAGCCTGAACGCCCGACGCCCGCCGATAGTCTCGCTAGCGCCGGCTGCTATGCATTGAAGTATGACCAGAAGGCGATCGAAGACTTCGTGAGAAGCCGTTCAAACGAGCAGCGCAACATTGACCTCGGCTACTACATTCAAGACGAGATAAAGAAGGGACGGATCGCAAAGTACTTCCCGCTCGTTGGCGCGTGGTTCGACACTGGTACGCCGCGCAATCTGATTCAAGCCGTCAAGCACTATGTGGAGCGACATGTCGACCGCGTCTTGACAGTACGGGACTTGGTTGATGTGCGCCGCGAATCACTGGCCGACAAGTGCTTTGTCGCGGTTCGCCATTCAAAGCTTGAGGTGTCCGACGGCGAGCTAAAAATCAACTTCCTTTCGTCGGATGCAGTCGATCGCAAAAAGGAGCCTGCTGATGTGGCCGGACCGGCTTTAGCGCTTCTGGCAAAGATCGTCAGCACACCGCGCGGGAAGCGCCAGCCGGAAATTGAGCACTTTCAGCGCCTCACTCAGCGCAATCCAGATTCATCGACGCCGCTGCATGCCGCCGACGAGAAATTGTATTTCTCTGGGGGCGTGCTCCTCTTCGACACTCGAGAACCCGCGGCTGCCTCTTTTAATACGAATCAGACGAGGATTCCACTTCAGCGACGTGACTTTGGAGCGCGCCGTGATCCAGATCGACTGACCATGCCGGCTGGTGGGCTTGACACTCTTAGCTTAGCCGACTGCTGCTACGCGGAGTTGCAAGAGGAGTTTATCTGCTACGTAGAGGACGAGGCTCATCGGCGGAGGATTCTTTATCTGGCGCCGCAGCGGACGGCTCCGCTTTCGCAGGAGGCTTTCGTTAGGCACATTGTCGAAAAGGGCCTGATGGTTCCCGGGATCGATCCTCATTCGCTACGTCTTGCCCAGGTGAGCGAGCACGCCCGAGACGCGCTCTTGTTAACCGAGCACGTCTTCGAGGTTGATCTCGCGAGAATCGCCCACGCGCACCCACAGGTCTGGAAACTGATTTTGTGCCTTGACGGCGAAGAGATTGAGTCAGGCTACTTCTTCGTCTCCTTGGATTTGGCCACTCAAACGCTTGAATGCAGGAAGGTTGCCGCGGCCAACATCGCGTATGTCCGCGGCAACGACACCTATGCCGTTGAACCGGCAGATAGGCTATTCGGACGGCTTGCGGGTATCGCTGACGGCGAAGGACTTGGGAGACTGCCATTAATCTTCGACGCCAATTCGCTGATTCCGTATCAGCGGCAGGTTGACGAGCTAAGTCGCGACGGGTTCGCTCGCCGCTTGTTGACCGGCCCGGATGTATTGCGTGTCTTGTGCGCGGGCGAGGCAGGAACTGGGCGCCTGAACTGCTTTAACGTCGCCGTTCCGGTCGCGGCAACGACAAAGACCGTTGCTGAGATACTTCAGTTTGTCAACGACTCAGGTCTGTTTTATACAGTTTGAGCTGTAGGCAATGCTGATCAATCTGGCGTCGCTGGAAGGCAAGACGGTTTTAGCGTTTTCCGCACATTGTGACGACGTCGCGATCGGCTGTGCTGGCTTGCTTCGTCGCATTATGCGCGACACGAAGGCAAAGGCGTGCCTCCGCGCGGTCACGTTTTGTGGTGGTGATGATTCAACACGCGGCGCGGAGGAACGACACGCGATGACGGCTCTTGGCTGCCAAGAACAGACAATTCTTAGCTTCCCGGATACGCAACTCCCGGAGAACTCCTTGTTGATCAAAAAGGAGATGCTGGATATTCGCGACAGGATTGGCGAGAGGGAGATTGGACTAATACTTTGCCCACGTCTTGAGGACCGGCATCAAGACCACCGGGCTGTGGCTGAAAACATCTGGCGTGTATTCCGGCTTGCGCTGATAGTTGAGTACGAGATAGCAAAGTATGAAGCTGATCTGGGTTCGCCGAACGTCTATGTACGCCTGGGAGGCGAAGATGCAGCATGGAAAGTGGAACTGTTACTAAGCGCTTATCCGAGCCGTAAGCGTCACCATTGGTGGTCAGCGGAGACGTTCTACGCACTGATGCGGTTGCGAGGCGTGGAGTGCAACTCGCCTTTCGCGGAGGGGATGTACTGCAGAAAGCTGGCCGTCTAGCGTAAGCGTCAAGCGCGCCACACGCCGAGACCGGCTCAGGTTGCCGCAAGCTTCCGGAGCAGCGTCAACTCGTCGACACGACGGCTGGGCCAAAGGGATCGGTCTCAGTAATCCTTCAGCCGGGCCATCGGCTCGGTGTTCTTCCGGCGGTTTCAGGCAGCAACCGAATCGCAGTGGCGTGCAGGCTGGACCGCAATCCAGCTCGGCGGCCTGGATATTCGCCAGCGGGCAGGGCAGGCCAGCGCAGATCTCGCCCGGCAGAGCACCCGGCGCCGTTCAGCTCGGGGGCGCTCCGCCGCGTGCGCTCGCCAGGCGCCAGACCATGACGGCCAGCAGCGCGACGCCGGCGAGCAGGACGGCCCAGAGCAGCCACGGGCGCAGTGCGGCGTTGCGTGCGTCGGTCTTGTCCTGCTGCGCGGCTTCCGGCAACTCGGCGAAGGTGCCGAGTCTGGCGACGCCAAAACGGACCCTTTCCTTGTCGGCTTCCGGTACCAGCGTCGGTAGCGGGAGCGCGCCAGGGCTGGCGCGTTCGGCGCCCGTTGCCAGCGTGTAGGGCGGCGTGCCCTGCGCCGCGAAGACGACGCTCACCAGCTCGGCGCGCACCTCGAGTCGGACTTCGCCGGCGGCCGGCGCGGTCGCACGTGCGTCGGGGAGCGCGCGCACGTAACGCAGGTCGCGGCGCACGACGAGCGGCGGCGAGCGGTCGGCGGCGACTCCGCCAGCGCGTTCGAGGCGATAGACCACCGTGCTGGTGATGGTCTGCCAGGGTTCGTCGAGCCGCTGGCGCGCCTGCACGCGCACCGGCAGGACGCGCGTTCCGGCGGGCAGCAGCAGTTCAAGCGTGGCCACCGGGAGGCGTGCAGCGAGATCGAAATGCAGCGCGCGCCGGGCGTCTTCGCCGGCGTACGCGCTGGCCGGCTCGGGGCTGCTTGCCAATACGAGCGAGGTGGCTGGATCGAGCGTCGTGTGCTGTTCGTCGGCATGCCCGGCTTGCGCGGCGCGCAGCTCGGGCGGCCTTGCTTCGGGTCGCCAGACGATGCGCACGAAGCGCTCGACCGACTCCGGTAGCGGCGCGTCGGGCTGCGTCAGCGCGCCGCTGGCGGCGGCGAGCGCGATCAACTGGCCGCTCCCGGCAGCGCGCCAGGTGCGCAGGTCGGCGCTGGTTTCGAGCTGATACGGCGCGCTGAACTCGCTCGGCCCAGTCCACTCGAAGCGCAGCGCGCGCGGCGCGGCTTCGCCCGGAGCGCGCTCGCCGAGGTCGACCAGCCAGCCAGGCGAGCGCTCGGCGGCGATCGGCGGCCCGCCGCGTTGGCGCAGCGTGAGGCGGCCGTCGGCCAGCGTCAGATCGACCGGCGCTAACCACTCGCCGCTTGCCGGGCGAGGTGGCAGGCGGTAGAGGACGGCCGCGCGCCACTGCTGGCGGGTGGTCGTCTGCTCCGGGCGCGGCGCGAGCAGCGCGAAAGGCACGCGCTCGCCACCGGCGTCGAGGATGCGCAGGTCGGCCAGGCCGGCTGACCGGCTGTTGGCATACACCTGCGGCGACAGCGGCAGGCGGACGAAGGGTGCCGCCTGCTCGACGATGATCGCGGCCCGATAGCGCTGTGGCAAGTCGTCGCTGGTGGTGCCGGCCAACGCGCTGCCGCGCGCGAGAAAAGTGGCAAGTATGGCAAGAATGGCAGGAACGCCGAGCAGCCGCTTATCCATCCTTCTTCTCCGGCGCCGGCAAGGGCGCGACATAGCCAATCACCAGCATCAAGCCGCCGGCCCCGATGAACGATACGACGCGCGTCAGCGTGCCGCTGCCCGCCAGGTCGAGGATGAGCAGTTTGAGCACAACAGCGGTGAGCAGCGCTGCACCCGCCATCCAGCGGTCGCGCAGGGCGCGCTGTGCGCCAAACCACATCAGCGCCAAAGCAGTTGCTGCCCACAACAAGGTGAAGCCCGTCTGCACAGCGAGCGAATCGATCCAGGCGGATAAGCGGAGCGGCACGTCGTCGTAGTGGTAGAAGCCGCGCACCAGCATCGCGTTCAGCCAGAAGAAAGCAGCGGCGCCGAGTGCTGCCGGCGCCAGTTTCGGTTCAGCGCGCAGCGCCTCGGCGGCGGCCGGGCAAAGGCTCCAGCGCCAGCCGGCGAAGAGGGCGATCGCCACACCAAGATCGAGCGGACTGAGCAGCGGCAGGTAAGGCAAAGGCTGCGCCGAACCATTCGAAGCGACGTTCGCGGCGAGCGTCCAGCCGAACAGCGCGACTGCGAGCACTGCTCCGGCGCTGCGTTGATAGGCGGCCGGTGCGGCGCTGGCCGGCCAGCGCCGGGCGAATGCCGGCTGCGGCAGGGCGAGCAGCAGCGCGGCGGGAGCGGCCAGCCAGCCGAGCCACGGCCAGGCGCTGCCGAGGTCGCCCAGGTCGCGCGTCAGTGCGCGGCCGACCAGCGCGCCGAGCGCGGCCAGGACAAGGAAGCCGATCGTATGCGCCTGGTGCGCGCCGCGCTCGCTCCAGTGCGCCGCGGCGTAGCGCAGCGCGGCAAGGTGTGCGGCGAGCGCGAGCAGCCACGCCCAGCCGCCATTCTTGATGAAGGGATTATCCTGGGTCAGCGCACTGACGCCGGCAGCCAGGAGCAGTGCCGGCGCCAAGCCGAGCAGCGGCCAGGCGACGCCGGGCCAATGCAGGCGGGCGGCGAGCAGCGTGAGCAGCAGCGCGAGCCCGGCCAGTCCGCTGATCGCCGCCGCCAGCCGCAGCTCGGGCGCCAGCAGCGCGTCGATGTGCAGCATGCCGACGCCCAGCGCGACCAGCAAGCCGCCGCCGACGAGTATCGGCTCGGGCGGCATCGTCACGCCGAATTTGCTCGCCGGGTGCTCGGTCGGCTGGGCTGCCTGCCGGCGAACGGCGAACGCAGCGAGCAGGGCGCCGGCGAACAGCATCAGTGCGCTGAGCATCGTCGTATTCAGCCAGCGTAGCGGCACGCCCGCCTGATGCGCCGCGCGGATCAGCACCAGTCCGGCGCCGAACAGCAGCAGGTAACCGAAGCTGCGCGTGAACCAGCGCTGTAGTCGAACGCCAAGCCATACCAGGCCGGCGCCTTCGAGCGCCCAGGCGCCGGCCGTGGCGTGCGCATCGAAGGCAAGCGGAATCACCAGCGTGAGGAAGACGGTGGCGATGGCGAGACAGCTTTCGAAGAGGACGCGCATCCGCGGGCTCGCGCGCAGGCAGTAGGCGAGCCAGATATAGAACGCCGCCAGGAGGAGTGCGGCGAAGGCGCTGCCGTAGCGCAGGTGGTGAACCAGACCGTGTTGCAGGACGAAGGTGATCGTCGGCAGACCGAACAGCAAGCTGCCGTTCAGCCACTGCTCGCTGATCGGTTCGTCTTCGTCGTCCGTGGCAGCAGAGCGCGCTGGGAGAATCAGGATGGCGATGAAGACGAGGAAGAAGGCGATCAAGAAAAACTGTGCCGAAACGTAGTACGCCGGCTGGTACGAAGTGGCGCCCCACAGGCTGCCGACGCCGCCGGTAAACGCGAAGCCGATCAGGTTCAGCGGGCGCCAGTTGCGGAACCAGGCAATCGCTGCGATGGCAAGATCGAGCACCAGGTAATAGGTGAACAGCGCCACGTGATTGCCGACGCCGGTGGACACGAGCAGCGGCGTCGCGAAGCCGCCGAGCGCGCCCACCACAGCCAGCGCTGGTGCTTCCTGCAACACCGCGAGCGCCGCCGCGAGCATGGCGACGATGGCCATCAGGACGAAGGCCGGTGCCATGGCGAGTACGCCGTACCAGCGGAAGGAGACGAACAGTGTCAAGTAGAGCACAGCAATTCCGCCGCCCTGCAGCACCTGCGCATAGCGCGGGCGACGCGTGCGCAGCCGCCAGCCGATCAGCGTGAGGACGATCGCGACCAGCGCATTTGCGCTCAGGCGCAACTCGACCGGTATCGTCACGCGTCCGGCCAGGTACTTGGCGAGGAAGGCGAGCCCGACGAACAGGATGGCGATGCCGACATAGATGATGGTATTGGCACCGAGAAGCGAGCGACTCTCGCCTGCGGCTTCGCCCGCATCGGTCGGTGGGGTCGTCGGACCGGCGGCCGGATGGCTCGCCGGGCGTGTTGCCCGCTCACCCGGCGCGAGCGTATCGGATTCGGCGGCGGCTGCCGCGCCCGCTGGTGTTGGGATGGGCGCAACGATCGGCGACGGTGCTGCAGAGGGCAAGGGTGGTGAAGGCGGTGACGCGGTCGCGAGTGGCGAGACCGGCGAGGCCAGCGCTGGCGCGGCAGCCGCCGCGGCCGTTGCAGGCTCGCGCGCCTGATCGCCCGCCGGTGTTGGCCCGACCTGGGATTGCCGATCCGCCGGCGGCGTTACGGCGCGCTCGGCGCGTTCGCCGAGCGCCTGCTCGAGCTGCGCGATGCGGCGCCCCTGACGTATGGCGCTCGCGACCAGCCAGCCGATCGTCGCGCCGAGCAGCGCTCCGATGCCCTCGTGTGTGCCCAGGCCAAGCAAGGCGCCAACGATCATCAGCAATATCACCATCTCCACCGTCCCCCAACATGGCGCGAAGTGCACATCGCGCGCTTTGCCCGCTCAGACAAGCGGAACCCAGGACGAGAAAGACGCCGCCTGGCCAATCACCGCGCTCCCCTCCGGGCTCAGATTCCACACCGTTGCACCGCTAATCCGGAAGCGTCGACCGCTGCGCGAAATGCGTACGCCGCCGTAATCCTCGATGAAACCCTGGCGCGTCACGCGTTCGAGCAAACGCTGGCGCTCGGCGCGCGAGGCAGCTTCCGCCGAGAGCCGCGAAGGCAGGCAGACGAGCTCGGCCCAGGGCATTTCGAAGAGCTCCTGCGCCAGGCGGTTGGCGTAGAAGAAAACCGGATCGGGCGCAGCATCGTGCGCCAGCACGACGAAGGGCGCATGGTAAAGCCGCCACGCCGGATCGCCGTCAGCCTCGGCGGGCAGCAGCGGCCGCTGCAACAGGCGCTGATGGCTGTCCAGGATCAGGCGCGCGCTTGCCGCCTGAAAGCGGTTGAGCGTTGCCGGTTCGCTGCGCTCGAAGCGTGTTGCTGCGCTGCTCGTCATGACCCGTTTTCCGATAGAGATCAAAAGGTCCGAGTATACGCAAAGTACCTTGCCTGGCCCTTACCCTTCGCCAGATCTCCGCTGGACACCGTAGCGGTTTTTCGTTATGGTTTCGCCTATGGATCTGGCGAAGCGGCTGTGGGAAGGTGATGCGCTGGAATACGTTCGGGAGATAGCCGCAC
>NZ_JAPUVR010000076.1 GCF_029255125.1 Accumulibacter sp.
ACTGAAAAACGCCGAGCACATGCTGGCCCTGCGTGTCTGCCGTGCCAACCAGGAGTGGGACAGCTATTGGCAGTCCAGAGGTCAGCAGGCGGCCTAACCCACAGTCGCACTTCCAATTGCACCCCTGGCTGCCGGTCATGCTGTACGCCGCCCCGCAGTCGTCGTGCCGCCATCGTCTCCATTCTCTCCGACGCGACGACCGTCTGCCTGGCGTCGTCGTAGTCACAGTCCGCTGCCACTCTGCCCCTTGCTCGACCAGGAAGGAGACCCCGGCGGCTTCGGGTCGGTCGTCCTGACAAGCCCCGTTAGACTGCGCCAAGATAAAAATTTCTTATTTGGAAAAGGTCGATAGATGCCGCAAGCTCGCTCTCGAGTCGGCTGGGGTCGCTTTTCCTCTGCCGACGACATGTCGTAGTCTGGATCGAGGAGCACGATGAGCATGAGGATCCCCGCACCCGCAGCCCAGCTGGTTGAAGTCCGGCTGGCCAACGTTCTCGACCGGGACCGCTTTGGCGAGCGCTGGATGACTTGGCCACTGGCCGTCAGCCCCGGCGGTTTCTGGGAACTTGACGTTGACATGCTCGGCCTCGATGATGGGACCTACGAGTACGAGTTCATCGTCGACGGCGACACGTCCTCACCGATCGCCGATCCCTTTGCGCGCGAGATTACTCGTTTTGGTGGCTATCGCGGCGTGCTGCACGTGGTTGACGGCGAGGAGGCGTGGCCCGAGTTCGACTGGAGCGACGAGCTGCCGGCCGATGTGACGCTGCCAGCGAACAACCGGATGGTCATCTACGAGATGCCGTTGCGCTGGATGGATGGCGACCTCTCGCGCCAAGTGGGCCTGGGGACATTCGACAAGGCTATCTTTGAGCATCTTGATCGCCTGGCAAAGTCGGGCATCAATTGCATCGAGCTGTTGCCGATCCAGGATTCGCCAGACACGCTGAACTGGGGCTACGGGACGCGCTTCTTCTTCGCGCCGGATTTCGACATGGGCGCACCGGTCGATCTGAAGTTGTTCATCAAGCGTTGCCATCAACGGGGTATCCGCGTCATTCTCGATGTTGTCATGAATCACGCACGCGATTGCCCGCTCGCCCGACTCGCCGGCCAGCGCTATTTCATCACGAAGAACGACGGTGAGTCTGGCGAGCGTGGGGAGGACTACGGTGGAACGATGTTCCGCTACCGTGACCGTGTCGACGGGCAGCACTGGGCACGCCTGTTCCATTTCGACATGGCGAGCTTCTGGATCGAGGAATACCATGTCGATGGTTTCCGCATTGATGAATTCAAAGGAATCAACAACTGGGATTTCATTCAGGAATTTCGTGATAACGCCTGGGAAACCTTTTCCAGCGTTTTCCCGGAAAGGCCATTCATCGTCATTGCCGAGGATTCCTGGTCACGCACGGTAGCGGTGCGGGACGACCAGGCAAATCCTGGCGGTCGTAAGGTGGTCGATGCAATCTGGAATTTCAGCTATCGTGATGAGCTTCGTCGCTTGCTCCTCAACGAGATGCATACGACCTATGGCCAGCCGGCACGGCGCGAGCGCATCGCCGGGATGATTTCTGGTCAGCGACGCTGGGACGACTGGTCGAAGCGTTTCGACGGCGGATTCGGCGATCTGGCGCAGTCGATCATCTACGTCACTTCGCACGACGTCGAGAAAGACGGCGAGCGCCGGTTCATGAACCACGTCCTGTCCTCGCTGCTGCTCTACCATGGCCTGGGCGACGGCGGCTTCGCGCAGGTCCGCGAGATTGCGGAAAGCTTGCAGCGCAACTCGGCGCCGGTTCCCGAATTGGTGCGCAACCTGTATCGGAACGCACTGGCGCGCGTGCGCAGCGCCTACGCACTACTCACGACCTCGGTCGGTGTGCCGATGTTGCTGGCCGGCGAGGAGTTCGCCGACATTCATGATACGAACCATTACGACTGGCAACTCAAAATGTCCGACCCGGTCGACTGGAACCGGCGCGAACACACCGGGCATCGCCAGACGGCCGCCGCCGTCTCGGACCTCTTCTGGCTGCGCGGCGGTCACCCGGCTTTGCAGCGCAATGAGGTCGAATTCCTGCATTTTCACCCGACGATAGACGACAACGACGGAACGCGGGTCTTTGTCTACTGCCGCACGGCTGGCAAGACGCCGGGGTCGGGCGGCCAAGTCGTAGTGGTCGCCAACTGCGGTGGACAGGACTTTCCCGTCTATGAAATCCCCTGGCCGTGGGTCGGTGGCTGCGTCGAGCGTGGCCGCGCGGCGACCGACGCGGCCGGCTGGCAGCGCTCCGCTGCCGGACGCGTCGCACTTGCTCTGCCGGCCTTCGCGGTGCGTGTCTTCGAGACGTTCTGAAAGACAGACAGGCGCGCCAGCCGCCGCATCCGGCTTGCTGTTTCGTCGCCCGCCAGTAGCTGGTTCAGGTCTTCGGGCGAGTGTAAGGCGCCAGCAGCTCGCTACGCATCTGGTAGCCCGCAACGCCCATGCCCGTATCGGCCCGATGCACCTTGAGCCTGCCGCTCACCCACATGGCGTCCATCGTCCGCATTCCGTCGACCGGTTTGTCGGCAAACACGTGAATGATCTGGTTGGCCGGCGGCGGTGGCACATGAATGCAGGCGCCGAAGTAGGGAACGAGGAGGAACTCGACGACCTGTTCGCCTTTTCGCTCGAGCGGCACGACAAAGCCGGCGATACGCACTTTCTGCCCATCAAGCGAAGAATTGACCGGTGCCTGATTCCAGGCCGACTTCATCCGGTCGAGCGCTTCCATCGCCTTCGGGTCGCTATCCTGCAGACGTGCCAAGTCGATTCCCTTGAAAGCCGCCATCGGGTCCCAACCCTTCGGCGTGAGATCCTCCCATTCGATCTGACGGAAACTCGTCGCAGTCGCTTTATCGCTCGCCAGACGCTCGCCGACGCGGTACCTCGCGCCGGCCGCTTCCTTGCTTTCGGCGTGCGTGAGCAGTGGCGCCAGCGCGAGTACGAGCAGTGTGGCGGCGATGCGCAATACGGACATCGGTAAGCCCTGGACGGGAGGATCGATCAGAGACGCGTAGACCTGAAACCGAGGGCTTGCGCCACTCCGCTTACCGCGCACCAGCGGCGAATCCGCGTAGCGCGCCGTCTAGACTGAGAACGACGATCCGCAGCCGCAGGTCGACGACGCGTTCGGGTTCTTGATAACAAACTGTGAGCCCTCGATGCCTTCGGTGTAGTCGATTTCAGCGCCAACCAGATACTGGTAACTCATCGGATCGATGAGCAGGGTGACACCGTTCTTCTGCAACGCAGTGTCGTCCTCGCTAGCGACTTCGTCGAAGGTAAAGCCGTACTGAAAGCCAGAACATCCTCCTCCGGTGACGAAAACGCGCAGCTTGAGATCGGGATTGCCTTCCTCCTCGATCAGTTCCTTTACCTTGTTGGCCGCACTATCGGTGAAGACGAACGGCATGGGAATTTCATTTGCTACATTCATTGCGTAACCCTCCTGCAACTTGCTGAAGTTGAGTAGTCGATAACACCAACTCGGCTCGAAGCAGCCTGGTTCGAGGCAAGAAGCGTGTTCGCCAACAGTTTGTCACTGCCGATTCACCCCATCTGACCCATGGCCGCGAGGGGAGTTCCAGCACGCAGAGCACGCGGCTCTCATCGTCACGCGTCGGCCCGCAGCAAACCGCTCACGGCAGTACGGCAGCCTGCCACAGACCCTCGGTTTCGCGCAAGCCGAACATGATGTTCATGTTCTGTATCGCCTGCCCAGCAGCGCCCTTGACGAGGTTATCGATTACTGCGAGAACGACCAGCACGTTTCCCTGCTGTGGCTGGTGTACTGCAATCCGACAGACATTGGCAGCGCGCACCGAGCGCGTGTCCGGATGCGAACCCGCCGGCATGACATCGATGAACGGCTCGTCAGCGTAGCGCTTCTCGTAAAGTTCCTGAACGTCGGCCGTGTGGCGAATACGTGCGTAAAGCGTCGCGTGAATGCCACGAATCATCGGGGTCAGATGCGGGACGAAGGTGAGACCGACCGGCTGGCCCGCCATACTCGCCAAGCCCTGCCGAATCTCGGGCAGGTGCCGGTGGCCGGGCACCGCGTACGCCTTGAAGTTATCGGCGGCTTCCGAGAACAGTGTGTGAACCTCCGCTTTTCGCCCGGCTCCGGAGACGCCCGATTTGGCGTCGGCGATCAGACTGTCGGAGTCAACCAGCCCAGCTTCCAGCAACGGCATCAGGCCGAGCTGCACGGCTGTCGGGTAGCAGCCGGGGTTGGCGACCAAAAGCGCATTGCGAATCGCCGAGCGATTGCACTCGGGGAGTCCATAAACCGCCTGCTCGACCCACTGCGGACTGGCGTGCGGCTGGCCGTACCAGTGCTCCCATTCAGCGACATCCTTGAGCCGAAAGTCTGCCGCCAGATCGATGACGCGCACACCGGAGGCAAGCAGGGCGGGCGCCTGCTCCATCGCGACCCCGTTCGGCGTGGCGAAAAAGACCACATCGCACACACGCAGGTTGGCGTTCCGGGGATCCTCGAACTTCAGTCTGACGCGCCGCCGCAAGCTCGGGAACATGCTGGCAACCGGCGTTCCCGCGTCTGCCCGCGAAGTGATGACGGCAATCTGTGCTTCCGGATGCTGCGCCAGCAAACGCAGGAGCTCGACCCCGGTGTAGCCGGTGCCACCGACGATTCCGACCTTGATCATATCATCCCTTCGCGTATGCCAGAATTGCTGATCTGCCCACCCAGGAAACGCAAGAGCCGCCCGCAGGCGGCCCTTGCATGGCGCAGAAAGGCCGCGCTCAGCGCTTCGAGAACTGCTTGCGCCGACGTGCCTTGTGGAAACCGACTTTCTTGCGCTCGACTTCGCGTGCATCACGCGTCACGAAACCCGCCTTTGAGAGCGCGGGTTTGAGCGCCGCATCGTACTCGATCAGCGCTCGCGTGATACCGTGGCGCACTGCGCCGGCTTGGCCGGACTCGCCGCCACCGCCGACGTTGACCATGATGTCGAAGGTGTTCAACTGGTCGAGCAGTTGCAGGGGCTGGCGGACCACCATTCGCCCGGTAACGCGCGTGAAGAATTCATCGACTGGCTTGCCATTGACGACGAAGTTGCCACTGCCGCGCTTCATGAAGACGCGGGCGACGGCACTCTTGCGTCTGCCCGTGCCATAGAAGAAATTGTCAGCCATGGTGATCCCTTAGAGTTCCAGAACTTTCGGCTGCTGCGCAGCGTGCGGATGCGCGCTGCCGGCATAGCATTTCAACTTCTTGAGCATGGCGTAGCCCAACGGGCCTTTCGGCAGCATACCCTTGACTGCAAGCTCAAGAATACGGGCCGGAAAACGCTGTTGCATCTTGGTGAAGTTGCTTTCGTAGATTCCTCCCGGATATCCCGAGTGGCGGTAGTATTTCTTGTCTTGTGCCTTGTTACCCGTTACGCGCAGACGTTCGACATTGGTGACGACGATGTAGTCGCCGGTGTCGACATGCGGCGTGAACTCGGGCTTGTGCTTACCACGCAGGCGGCGAGCGATTTCGCTCGCCAGACGACCCAGCACCTTGTCCGTGGCATCGACCACGAGCCACTCGCGCTGAACCTCGTGCGGCTTGGCAGAGAAAGTCTTCATTGGAAACGCTGTCCTTTTATGGCCTGATCACGGAAAGCCCAGCATGATATTGGATCGGGGCAATCCATGTCAATCCTCGCGTCGCCGAAAACTGGCCCGCGACTGCCTTGCGGACGGCGGTGACCGGTCGTCCGCGGCATTGTTGCAGCGCTTCCGGTGGGTTGGTCCATGGCGGGAGCGTGCGCACATGCTCAGCTCGATCGACCGAGCGGCAGGGCTGCTGAGCCGGCGTTGCGCGGTTGGCAGATTTCCGGGCGTCCGCCGCAGCAGTTGTCGGTGAGGAAGCCGACGAGTGCGTTGATTCGCGCCATTTCGGCATGACAGCGAACGAAGCGTCCTTCCTGGACGGTACTGACCAGTCCCGCGTGCGTCAGCGTCTTCAGATGAAACGAGAGCGTTGGTGCCGGCAGCTCGAGCTGTTCGCCGATGAGCCCGACGGTCAGGCCAGCGGGAGCATGTTGCACAAGCAGGCGAAAGATGGCTAGACGACTGTCTTGCGCCAGCGCAGCCAGGGCAGTCACGGCATCGGTCTTGTTCATCCTTCCAACAATACCGAAATAGCGCCAAGCTGCAAAGCGTTTCAAGTCATCAAAGCGGATTACACGGACTTTCGCTGGATGCGCGCAACGGAGGAAACACGCAGGTTGCGGCAGCAAGGCAGCGCTTGCGCCGCTCCGTATCCTGGTCAACACAGAGGCACTGCGCGAGCAGCGCCTCTTTTGCCACCTTGCCGCGGAAAGTGGGCCCAGGGGCCTAGAAGCCGGCGCCCTTGATCGATTTCAGCCCCTTATATACGGCTTTCTTGCCCAGTTGCTCTTCGATCCTCAGCAGCTGATTGTATTTGCAAATCCGATCGGTACGCGAGAGCGAGCCGGTCTTGATTTGCCCAGCGCCGGTGCCAACCGCCAGATCGGCAATGAACGAGTCCTCGGTTTCCCCGGAGCGGTGCGACGAGATCACGCCATAGCCCGCCTTCTGCGCCATCTTGATCGCGTCGAGGGTTTCGGTCACCGTGCCGATCTGATTGACCTTGATCAGAATGGCGTTTGCTGCCTTCATCTCGATACCCTGCTTCAGGCGCGTCGGGTTGGTTACGAAGAAGTCGTCGCCGACGATCTGCACCTTCGCACCGAGCGCCTTGGTAAGCTTCACGTAGCCTTCCCAATCGCTCTGGTCAAGACCATCCTCAATCGAGACGATCGGGTACTTGGCGCACCATTCGGTGTACTTGGCAATCATATCGTCGTCGGTGAAGAGCTTGTCGGGATTCGACTTCCAGAACTTGTAGCCCTTCCGGCCACCCTCGTCGAAGAGTTCGGATGACGCGCAGTCGAGCGCAATGGCAATCTGTTTGCCCGGCTTGTAACCGGCGGCAGCGATCGCCTGCATGACAACATCGAGCGACTCGTCGTTGGTCAGATTGGGGGCAAAACCGCCTTCGTCGCCCACCGCCGTGACATGTCCGCCCTTCTTGAGGATTGCTTTCAGCGCGTGGAACACCTCGGTGATCCAGCGCAGACCCTCGGAGAAGGACGCTGCGCCAACCGGCATGATCATGAACTCCTGGAAGTCGATCAGGTTGTCCGCGTGCTTGCCGCCGTTGATGATGTTCGCCATCGGCGTCGGCAGCGAGAAATTGCGATTCTGGTGGATCTTGCCGATGTACTTCCAGAGCGGCATCTTGCTGACGTTGGCGCCCGCCATCGTGATCGCCATCGACGCGCCGAGGATGGCGTTGGCGCCCAGGGCGGATTTGTTCGGGGTGCCGTCGAGCGCAATCATCGCTTCGTCGAGGGCACGTTGGTCAAGCGGATTCTTACCCTTGAGCAGTTTGGCAATCTTGGTATTGACCGCTTCGACAGCCTTCAGAACACCCTTGCCCAAGTAAGTCTTCTTGTCACCGTCGCGCAGTTCGCAAGCCTCGAACTCGCCGGTGGAGGCGCCTGACGGAACGGCCGCGCGGGCCATGTAGCCGTTGTCAAGCAAGATATCGACTTCAACCGTCGGATTACCACGCGAATCGAGGATCTGCCGACCGACCACCTTGGTGATCGCGACGAATTCGGCCGGCGCAGCGGGCGCTGCGTCCTCTGTTGTTGCTGCCTTTTGCGACTTCTTGACTTTCTCGGGTTTTGCCATGATGGGGCTCCGTGGGAGTGGTTTGGAGAAAACGTCGGCGGTAAGGTCTCAGACCGATCATACCGAATTCGGATGAGCCGGTGCAATGTTTGCGGGCAGGGAAAGCAAGCATTTCTGAGGGCAAAAAAAAGGGCTCCTGCTGAAGCCCGTCTTCCTGCTGCTCTGACCAGATCGATCAGTAGATGATCGCCTGGGTGCGGTTTGTCGCGTTGCCTTCGAGTTGCGGATTCTGGCTGAAGCCACTCTTCATCTGTGCCCGCATCTTGCTGATGACCTGCTTGCGCGACAGCTTGTTTTGCGTCTCGCGCATGACCTTGACCAGGTAGTAGGTGAAGGCCCCGTTGTAACGTCCGTTGAAATAGGCATCCGCACTCGTTTCATTGGCTTTACAGCCGGTCCACAAGACATGATTGGCGCCGGCAACAGCCGCCTTTTCGGCGCTTGCCGCGCCCTTCTTGCCGCCCGCACCGAGCGTGAACCCACGCATCTTGGCGCTCTTCTTGGTGAACTCGTGGTCGGGTGGCGCCACGTAGCGCGGGCGAGGCGCGTGCAAACCGAACTCTGCACCGCGCAGTCCGCTGCCGCTGTGGCAGGTATCGAGATAGACCTCGAGCAGGACGTTGGCCGGCAACTGGACGAAAAGGTCGTGCAGCTCGTCGTCGCTGATGATATGCGCCGGGTTCCAGGCGCCGGCTTTCTCGGCGATATCGTACGGAACGAAAGCTTCGTCCTTGCCGTCGGGCTCATCGCCACTTGTGTCGTTCATCTGCGTCCCGTGCGAAGAAAGGCTGAAGACCAGATAGTTGAGCTTGCCCGCCTTGGCCTCGGCAACCATCGCGTTGAGCCTATCCATGATGTTCGCCTTGGTGGCCTGAGAATCGGTCAGGGTGCTCATTTCGGTTGCCTTGAAACCGAGCAGATCCTTGTATAGCGCTGCCATGTCCTTGGCATCATTGACGCAGCCATTGAGTGCAAACTGCGGATAGTTGGCAAACTTGTTGATGCCTACGAACAGTGCCTTCTTGTTAGCCATATTCTGTCTCCTTCCAGGGCCGCAAGAAAAAAAATCAGCGATGGTGCGGCATCCATCGTCCATGCATTATGCGGCGATCATCAGGCCGTCGCAATGGGCACCGCTGATCCAGAAAAGCGAAGCTGGCTCGGGCAAAAGCATCGCGCGAGGCCGCACACCGCGCGCTCGTCGCGCTTGCCGCGGCGCGTGATCAGCCGTCAGCGGCGAATCATTCGTTCACTTTGGCGCGCCTGCGGGCAGCGTCTGCCGGGTCGCCGGAGGCTGCTCACCAGCCTCGCGCAGCGCGTGACCAGACTGCCCGGAGAAAACGCTGAAACGGTGCTTACCGGCCAGCTTTGCCTGGTACATGGCCTGGTCGGCCTGGCGCAACAATTGGTCGCCGTCAACCTCGTCGTCCTGCGGGTAGAACGTCGCGCCGACGCTGGCTGATATCTGCAGACGCAGCCCATCGACCTGTACCGGCTGCGCGCTGGCGAGTATCAGGCGGTCGAGAATGGGAGCGCTGGCAGCCACGTCGGGCAAATCAAGGAGAACCGCAACGAATTCGTCGCCGCCCAGACGGGCCAAGGTATCACCTTCGCGTAAGGTGCTCTTCATGCGCGTGGCCAGTGCGACCAACAATTGGTCGCCGATCTCGTGGCCGTGATTGTCGTTGATCGCCTTGAACCCGTCGAGGTCGACGAAAGCCACCGTCAGCCCCTCGCCGCGCCGAAGCACCTGACTCATTGCCTGGTGCAGACGATCGCCGAGCAAATTGCGGTTCGGCAGACCGGTCAGCGCGTCGTAGTGAGCGCGGATTTCAAGCTCCTGTTCATACTCCTTCAAGCCGGTAATGTCCGAGAACATGCCCACATACTGCCGCGTGATGCCCTGCTCGTCGCGTACCGCACTGATCGTCAGCCGCGCTGCGAACGGCCGCCCATCCCTGCGACGATTCCAGATCTCGCCGCACCACTGCCCGCGTTCGAGCAACTCCCGCCACATCGCGCTGTAGAACTCTACGCCTTGTCGACCGGAAGAGAGAAAGCGCGGATTGCGGCCGATGGACTCCTCGCGCGAGAAACCCGTCATGGCGGCGAACGCTTCGTTCACGTCGATGATTGTCGCCTCGGCGGAAGTGATCATGATTCCTTCGCGCGCGTTGGTGAATACGCTTGCCGCGTTGATCCGCTGCAGGCGCTCCGACTGAGCACGCTCCTCGGCCAACTGCAACTGCCGGCGATAGTAGGCCAGGGCGAGCAGCGTGATCACCAATAAGGCCGGGACAAGCACGCCCAACAAGGATTGTGCGCTGCTCCGCCAGGGCTGCAGAACGTGCTCGCGGTCAAGATGTGTGAGAACGATAAAGGGGTAAAGGCGCGAAGCGCGGAAGGTGGTCAGCAAGCCTGGTGCTTCCCCAGGTTCGCTGACGAACTGGCCGAACTCCCTCTCTTCCAAGCGCAGGGTGGCGAGCATTCGGTCGTTGGCCATTCCCGGTTGCCCACCGGGATTGCTGTGCATGAGCAACGTTCCGTCGTAACGCAAGACCTCGACCCATCCTTCCTCGTGTTGCAGCTTCTGCAGGACGTGGCCGACGAAGTGGTCCGGGTTCAACGCGACGAGCACCGTCGCCGCCTTCCTGCCACCAAGTTCGACGCTGCGCATCACCGGAACGAAATACGCTTCAGCGACGGCAACCGGGTGATCGGGGGTCGACGGGCGACCATCGGCGAAGTCGCGCCCGGCCCAGGGTGCTCCAACGCGCAGACTGCCGATCTCGCGGCTGGATACGGGCAAGTAGTTCTGTGTTGCCACACGCAGACCGATGTTGCCCAGATTCGAACTGACCGCAATACGGCCGTCGTCATCGAGAAGCGACAGCGAACGTACGAAAGGCGCGTGTTGCAGCGTAGTCACCAGGCGGCCGGCGAGCTCGCGACGCTGCGCTGCCTTCGGTGCGCTGGCCAGCGTGCTCACCGCCACCAGGTCAATCAGGTGCAGGCTTTGCGTCAGAAGATCTTCGAAACCGCGCGAATGCATCGCCGACATGCTCAAACCGTTGGCGATTGCATCGCTGCGCAGGCGGACGAGCGTGAACGCGGCCAATGCGCTCATCCCACCGACCAAGAGCGCCAGGGCGAGCAGATACGCTCGCCGCAGCTGCCACGTACGGGGGCTCATTGCGCCACAATGGCTTCGAGCTTGTGTCGCCGCGCGGCCGCCAGCAGGCGTCCGTCGCGCTTGATGTCGGCAACGAAACGTTCCAGCCGGGTGTGCCAGGGATCGTCTCCGGGCTTCACCGCGTAGGCATAAGATGTCACATGATAGGTCGCCGGCGGCGCAATCAGGCGCGCCCACTCGGCGCTCGCCAGGAAACGCTGACTGTACGGATAGTCGGTCATGAAGACGTCGGCTCGCCCCGACTGCACCTCCTGCTCCCGCGCAAACGGCGTATCGAGTACGACAAGCTGCGCCAACCTGAGCTTGCCCTTCATTACCTGCTCGTGCAAGGTGCCTTTCGCCACTGCGACAATCGAACCGGCCTGATCAATCTGCTGCCAGTCGGTGATCCGTCGGTTTGTCCGACTGGTGATGGCGTAAATGTCACTCGCCAGATACGGACTCGTGAAGCGCAAGTATGCTGCGCGTGACGGCGTGATGCCGACAGCGAACATGGCGACATCACAATGCTCCTTGACGACATCATCGATCAAGCGAGCAAACGAGCTATCGACGAACTCGACGCTTACGCCAAGTTCCTTGCCCAACTCGCCAGCCAGATCGATGTCGATGCCAGCGAGAATCTGGGTTTTCGGGTTGCGATAGGTAATGCTGTAGTAATCGGGCCAGATGCAGACGCGCATGCGTCCGGCTGCCTTGATCCGCTCAAGGCGGCTGGCGGCTGGCTGGGCGAGCAGCACGCGGTCAGGCAGTATGCTGCTGGCAACCATTGTCATGAGCAACATGAGCAGTCTGAGAGCACGCATCGGAACCTCCTGGGAACGGGCCAATGGCTTTCCTGCGAACTTCCGGCCGCGCGGTAAAGCGCGGCTGCCGGTCAGCGCGCCGGCAAGCGATGGGCACCCCGAGCGGCCAACGTCGTTCGCCGTTCTCGGGGGCGAATTGTAGGGCAATCGCTACGCTGGCCGCAAAGGTCGCGCGCCCTCGCCGCAATGTGTATATAATCTCAGTTCTCGGTGATTTCTGGGCGCTCGTCTGCAGTATCGCCGAAAATGGGATAATTCGCGCCCATCCAACAAGAGGACAGGAAATGGAAGACAACAAGGCGAAAGCGCTGGCCGCAGCGTTGGCTCAGATCGAAAAGCAGTTCGGCAAGGGCTCGATCATGAAAATGGGCGAAGGCAGCGTGGTGAACGATGTGCCGGTCGTGTCTACCGGTTCGCTCGGACTCGACATTGCGCTTGGCATCGGTGGTTTGCCGCGCGGACGCGTGGTCGAGATCTACGGGCCGGAATCGTCAGGCAAGACCACATTAACCTTGCAGGTGATTGCCGAGATGCAGAAGCTCGGCGGAACGGCGGCGTTCATCGACGCCGAGCATGCTTTGGATCCGGCATACGCGCAGAAGCTCGGGGTAAACCTGGACGAACTTCTCATCTCGCAGCCGGATACCGGCGAACAGGCACTGGAAATCGCTGACATGCTGGTCCGCTCGGCAAGCGTCGACGTTGTCGTCATCGATTCGGTCGCCGCGCTCGTACCGAAAGCGGAGATCGAAGGCGAGATGGGCGATTCGCTACCCGGCCTGCAAGCCCGCCTGATGAGCCAGGCGTTGCGCAAGCTGACTGCCAACATCAACCGTACGAACACGCTAGTCGTATTCATCAATCAGATTCGGATGAAGATTGGCGTCATGTTCGGCAGCCCGGAAACCACGACCGGCGGCAACGCCTTGAAGTTCTACGCCTCGGTTCGTCTGGACATTCGACGCATCGGCAGCATCAAGAAGGGTGACGAAGTCATCGGTAGCGAAACCCGCGTCAAGGTGGTCAAGAACAAAGTCGCCCCCCCGTTTCGCGAGGCGATCTTCGACATTCTCTACGGCGAAGGAACCTCGCGCGAAGGCGAGATCGTCGAACTTGGCGTGCAGCACAAGCTGATCGACAAATCGGGCTCCTGGTACGCTTACAATGGCGAGAAGATCGGCCAGGGCAAGGACAACGCGCGCGAATACCTGAAAGGCAAGCCACAGATTGCCCAGGAAATCGAAGCGCGAATTCGCGCCGCGGTGAAGGTGCCGGCGCCCTCGGCAGCGCCGACGGCCTGAACCTTACAGGAAGATGCCCAACACTTTGCGCGAGCGTGCCCTGCGTTTGCTGGCGCGGCGCGAATACGCGCGCAGTGAATTGGCCCGCAAGCTCCTCGCGACCAGTGGCGAGGCGGCACCAGTGCTGAATGCGCTGCTCGACGAGCTGAGTGCCGAGGGCCTCTTGTCGGACCAACGTTACTGTGAGACCCGCGTCGCTCTGCGCGGCCGAAAGTTTGGTGATGCGCGGTTGGCTGGGGAACTGCGCGCCCAGGGCCTGGCCGGTGATCTGGTGGAGGCTGCGTTGGCCGCCGGCGAAGACGAAGTCAGCCGGGCGCGCCGCCTCTGGCAGCGACGATTTGCTGGGCAATCACCGACAACCGCCGATCCGGCCGATAATGCACGGCAAGTTCGCTTTCTGGCCGCGCGCGGATTCTCCAGCGAAACGATTCGGCGCGTACTGCGCGGCAACCGGGAAGACGACTGAGACATGTCCGATACGCAGAGCAAGTTATTCACACAGCATCTAAAGAAGCGGTACAAGTCGCGCACGGTGGTGCACGACGTCTCCTTCGAGGTGGTCAGCGGCGAGGTCGTCGGCCTGCTCGGCCCGAACGGAGCCGGCAAGACCACCTGCTTCTACATGGTCGTCGGCCTGGCGGCATGTGACGGTGGCGACGTGTATCTCGACGCAACGCAACTGACGCACCTGCCGATCCACAAGCGCGCTCGCTTGGGGGTGTCGTACCTGCCGCAGGAGGCTTCGGTCTTTCGCAAGCTGACCGTTGGCGAGAACATCAAGGCGGTGCTCGAACTGCAAAACCTGTCGGCCAGCGATGTCGAGTCGCGCAGTGAAGACCTCCTCGATGAGTTGCACATCGGCCACCTGCGCAACAGTCCTGCCACCTCGCTGTCGGGCGGCGAACGTCGGCGGGTCGAGATCGCGCGCGCCCTGGCAACTTCACCGCGCTTCATACTGCTTGACGAACCCTTCGCTGGCGTCGATCCGATTGCCGTGCTCGATATCCAAAAAATCATCCGCTTTCTCAAGGATCGCGGCATCGGCGTCCTGATCACCGACCACAATGTGCGTGAAACGCTGGGCATCTGCGACCACGCATACATCATAAACGAAGGCTGCGTGCTTGCGGCTGGCCGGCCCGAGGAAATCATTTATAATGAAAACGTCCGGAAGGTTTATCTGGGCGAGAACTTCCGCCTCTGAAACTGACGGCCCCGCAGCCACGATGCGCGAACCACATGGGCAGTTCCCCAGGCCAATGCCGCGGCTTTCCTGGTTCCGTTAATGAAACCATCCCTTCAGCTCAAGCTTTCTCAGCATCTCGCACTGACGCCCCAGTTGCAGCAGTCCATTCGGCTGCTTCAGTTGTCGACGGTCGAGCTTGAACATGAACTCGAGCGTTACCTGCTCGACAATCCGCTGCTCGAACGCGCCGAGGACTACGCGCTCGCCGCCAACGCGCCGACGACCGGCGACGGCGAGATCGCACCGCGCAGCGACGCACCCGCCGAGCCAAGCGAGAGCCCATCGCCCGACGAGGAAAGCTGGCTGGGGGAAGAAGCTGCTTACCTGAGACAACCAGGCTCGTTCGATGAAGACGACGACGACTATCACGATGTGCAAGCGGCAAGCATATCGCTGCGCGAACATCTCTTGTCTCAGCTTGGACTGATGACTCTTTCGGGGCGCGACCAGGTACTGGTCGGCTGTCTGATCGATGCGCTCGACGACGACGGCTATCTTACCCAAGCCCTTGACGAACTCGCCGAAAGCATGCCGGCGGAGCTCGATATTGCGGCCGAGGAACTGCAGATTGCGCTCATTCATCTGCAGCACCTCGATCCGACCGGCATTGGCGCGCGTGGTTTGCAGGAGTGCCTGGCTTTGCAGCTCCAGGCGCTGGCGCCCGACGCGACGCGCAATCTGGCGCTGGAAATCGTGCATAAGCACCTGGAGCTCCTGGGTAACCACGATTTCCAGAAACTCAAACGGCTCACCGGTTGCGACGACGAAGCCTTACGAGCGGCGCACCTGCTGATCTGCAGCCTCAACCCGCGGCCAGGAGCGCAGTACTCGACGGCCGACATCCGGTACATCATGCCTGACGTGGTGGTCCGCAAGCTGCGCGGGCAATGGACCGTGAACATCAACTCGGATGCCTTTCCGCGGTTGAAAATCAACAGCCTGTACGCGCAAATCCTGGCCCGCCAACGCGGCTCCGGTCTTGCTGGGCAGTTGCAGGAAGCGCGTTGGCTGATCCGCAACGTGCAGCAGCGGTTTGACACCATCCTGCGCGTGGCGCAGGCTATCGTCGACCGGCAGCGTCAGTTCCTCGATCACGGCGATGTCGCCATGCGTCCGCTGGTTCTCCGGGAGATCGCGGAAACGCTCGGCCTGCATGAATCCACCATCTCGCGCGTGACGACCCAGAAGTACATGGCGACGCCGCGAGGCATCTTCGAGTTGAAGTATTTTTTTGGCAGTCACGTCAGCACCGAGACCGGTGGGGCGTGTTCGGCGACGGCGATTCGAGCGCTGATCAAGCAGTTGATCAGCGCCGAGGAACCGACGAAACCCCTTTCGGATAGTCAAATATCCGAGGTTCTTGGCCAGCAGGGCATTGTGGTTGCTCGCCGCACGATCGCCAAGTATCGTGAGGCACTCAATATCCCGCCGGTCAACTTACGCAAGTCCATTTAAGAAGAAGGAGCTGCATCATGAACCTGCAAGTCAGTGGACACCATCTCGAGATCACCCCGGCGCTGCGCGACTATGTTGCGAACAAGCTCGAGCGGATCACACGCCACTTCGACAACGTGATCGATGTGAACGTGATCTTGTCGGTGGACAAACTGAAGCAGAAGGCCGAAGTTACGGTTCACCTGGCGGGCAAGGACGTCTATGTCGAAACCGACGACGAGGACCTGTACGCGGCAGTCGACGCCCTCGCAGACAAGCTCGAACGTCAGGTCCAGAAGTACAAGCAGAAGCTGCAGGATCACCATCGCGGCAACAAGATTACCGATCATATCGTTGCCGAGTAGCGACGCTTCGTCACGCCCGCGAGGTCGCCCAGAGGCGGCTTCGCGCACGCTTGAGCTTCAACTTATCCACGTCTGTTCTTTTCGGGTCTTTGTCGCATGAGCCAAATTACCCAGCTACTACCCCTCGAAAACATTCTTCTCGACCTGGACGCGAGCAGCAAGAAGCGCGTCTTCGAGCACGTCGGGCTCCTGTTCGAAAACTATCTCGGTATTGCGCGCAGCAGCGTTTTCGACAGCCTTTTCGCGCGCGAAAGACTGGGCTCCACCGGCCTTGGGCAAGGAGTAGCGATCCCGCACGGACGAATCAGGGGCCTCAACGAGGCGACCGCCGCCTTCATCCGCCTGGCCAATCCGGTTCCCTTCGATTCGCCGGACGGCAAACCGGTTTCATTGCTTTTCGTTCTTCTCGTCCCCGAAGTGGCAACCGAGCAGCACTTGCAGATTCTTTCTGAACTGGCACAGCATTTCTCCGACCGTGCGTGCCGCGAGGCACTGACCAAGGCGCCTGACGGCGAAACCGTCCGCCGAATATTCGCCGGATAGAAATGAACGCACCGCGGCAGTTCAGCGTGGCCCAGATGTATGAGGACCACCGGGACAAACTGAAACTCTCGTGGGTCATCGCGATTGGTGTCGATCGCAAGATTGAACTCAAGGAACAGGGACATTACGGTGCCGATGTCGTCGGTCACCTGAACCTGATCCACCCGGAACGCTTGCAGGTCATCGGGCGGGCAGAGCATGCTTGGGCCGCACGCGTTACCGCCGAGCGCCTGCGCAGTCAGGTCAAGGAACTGATGGCAGCCCGGCCGCCAGCGCTGATGGTGGCCGACGGCCTCGACATCCTGCCGGAAATCCGTGAGGCCTGCGAGTCCACCCAGACCCCGCTCTTTGCCAGTCCGAAGCCCTGCTCGGCAGTGATCGAACTACTGCGCATCTATCTTTCGCGTCGGCTGGCCGGCTCGACCTCGGTTCACGGCGTGTTGATGGACGTCTTCGGAATGGGCGTCCTGATCACGGGCGACTCCGGCGTAGGGAAAAGCGAGCTGGCGCTAGAGCTCATCTCGCGTGGGCACGGCCTGGTTGCCGATGATGTCGTCGAACTGGCCTGCATCGCGCCGACGACAATTGAAGGACGTTGCCCAAGCATGCTGCGTGACTTCCTGGAAGTGCGCGGGCTCGGCTTGCTCAACATCCGGACGATCTTTGGCGAAACGGCCTCGCGCCGGAAAATGAAACTGAAGCTGATTGCCCATCTGCAGCGACCGATCGTCGGCGCCGACGGGCCCCGACTGCCGCTCGATGCGCAGACGCAGGAAATTCTCGGGGTTCCGGTACGTAAAGTCGTTATTCCGGTCGCTGCAGGCAGGAATATCGCCGTGCTACTGGAAGCCGCCGTAAGAAACAGTATTCTCCAGTTGCGCGGCATCGACAGCATGGGTGATTTCATCACCCGCCAGCAGCAGGCCTTGTTTGACGAAGATCTCTAATCGATACCCCGCCCGGCGCAGTCGTCACTCCCGCCCAGCTTCCCGAGCCGAACATGCACGCTTCGCGTTTTGACGTAGTCATCCTGGGTGGCGGACTGGCCGGTCTAGCACTGGCCTGCGCGTTGCGCGAGACGCGCCTGAAGATCGGCCTGGTCGAGCAGCAAGCCCCGACGCGCCCAAGCGGCTGGGATGCGCGCGTTTACGCGGTGTCACCGGCGAACGCCACGTTTCTGCAGGAAATCGGCGTCTGGAAGCACCTGCCGGTCGAACGCCTGGCATCTGTGCAGACAATGAGGATCACCGGCGACGCCGGTGCTCACCTGGTCTTCTCGGCGTATGAGTCCGGGGTATCGGAGCTCGCCTGGATCGCCGAATCGTCGCTGATGGCGTGCGAGCTCTGGGAAAACGTCAAGCGACAAGCCAACCTGACGCTGTTCTCTCCGGCTCAGGCGAAGGCCGTCGAGATCGGCGATGGGCACGCGCATCTTCTCCTGAGCGACGGCGGCAGCGTCACGACACGCCTCGTCGTCGGTGCCGACGGGCGCGATTCGTGGCTACGCCAGGCGGTCGGCCTGCCGGCCATCGACTTTCATTACGGTGACATGGGCGTCGTGGCGAATTTTTCCTGCGAGTTGCCACACCGCTCGATCGCTCGGCAGTGGTTTCTTGGCGATAGTGTCCTCGCCTGGTTGCCATTGGCCGGCGACCGGATTTCGCTGGTCTGGTCGCTCCCGGATGAGCACGCAAGGGAGTTGCTGACTCTGGGCGCGGAAGAATTCTGCCGCCGGGTCGCTGCGGCGGGAGGCAATGAACTTGGCAGGTTCACCCTGTTGACGCCGGCTGCTGCTTTCTCCTTGCGGCTTATGCAGGTACCGCAGACGGTCGCGTTTCGCGTCGCTCTGCTCGGTGACGCCGCGCACGCTATTCATCCGCTATCTGGACATGGAATCAACCTCGGCTTTCAGGACGCGCGCGCGCTTGCCCACCTACTCGCGACGACGCCCGAATGGCAGGACATCGGCAGCCAGCGCCTGCTCCGCCGCTACGAGCGCGCGCGCCGCGAAGAGACCTTGCTCATGCAGGGTGCTACGCATGCGCTGCAGCAGCTTTTCCGCCGCGCAATGCCGGGTTTGCGACAGTTGCGCAACGCCGGGATGAACCTGACGAACGCCCTGCCGGTCATAAAGAATTTGCTCGTGCGCTACGCTAGCGGCCATTTTTGAAGATCCGCTACCTCACTCCGGAGAATACCGATGTACAAGACCGTCTTGCCGCTCGTCGTTGCGGTGTCCTTCAGCCTGTCGACCTTGGCAGACGAGGCTTCTGTCAAGAAGATCGTCGAAGGCAAGCTCGGCGGTTCTGTGAGCAGCGTCAGTCGCACACCGTATTTCGGACTCTATGAGTTGTACGTCGACGGCCAGATCGTTTATACCGACGAGAAGGTCTCGGCGCTGGTCGTCGGTTCGCTGATCGACGGCAAGACCATGAAGAACGTCACCGCCGAGCGAATGCAGAAACTGAGCGCAATCAAGTTCTCCGAATTGCCGCTGGCACTTGCCGTGAAGCAGGTGCGCGGCGATGGAAAGCGCGTCTTCGCCACCTTCGAGGATCCCAACTGCGGCTACTGCAAGCGGCTGGCCAAAGACCTCGCCAAGCTTGACAACGTCACTATCTACACCTTTCTCTACCCGATTCTCTCGCCAGACTCGCTTGAAAAATCCAATCAGATCTGGTGCGCACCGGATCGGGTCAGGGCCTGGAACGAATGGATGATCGAGGGCAAGGCGCCGAGCGGACGTAGCGATTGCGACACGACGGCAGTCAGGAAGACGATCGAAACCGGCCGCAAGCTGGCGATCAATGGCACCCCGACGATTTTCTTTGCCGACGGCGAGCGTGTGCCTGGCGCGATGCCCTTAGCGAAAATCGAGCAGAAGCTTTCCCAGAACGCTGGACGCTAGCCAGGTGCAGCGCCCAGGCACCATCGCCTTCCTGCCCCGCCCGGGACGGACAACCCTTTTCTGCTGCGGCCGGGCGAAAGCGTGTATAGTTTTGCCGTTCGTAGCCCGCGGGCGCTTCCCCCCGATCAGCCGCTTGCTCGTTGGCCGCTGGTGTCGGTCGGGTGAGCGCAGCCGCCGCGGCAACTCGGCATCATTTGAGTTGGTGAGCAGCCTGTCTGTCGTGCACGATGGCCTCTCGGTTCGGGAACTGGCAATGAATGTGTTTGTAAGCAAGCGCTCGCGGCTCACCGCAGTAGCGGATCAAAGCCATCTCTTCAAGGTGTTCGCTCAGACCAGGTCGGGTCGGACCAGGCTCGCGCTCTGTCCGCGTGAGCAGGCGGCGCGCTGCGCCGCAGTTCGACCGCACGGCAGGCCGCAGCTACGTGCTAATCGTCGGTAGGCAGGAGGCACGCATGCCGTCACCCCCGCGATCTTCTACACAGCGGCGCTGGTCGATGCGCCCGCTCATTTCTCCCTTGGCGGCCTGCGTGGCAGTGCTCGCCTTGCTCGCCGGCTGCGCGAGCAGCCAGCAAGCGGCCAAGGACGTCCGCCCGACAGTGGCTCCCGTGACCGATCCGTCGGCGCGCAACACGGCACTCACCGTCGGGCGTGGCTCGCCCAAGCCGACGCCTTATGCCGCTGAACCTGAGAAGCGGACCGTATATTTCGCTTTTGGCGAGGCGGCAATCGACGAGGACGGCGGCGAGGTGCTGCGCCAGAATGCGCAGAAGCTGAAGGAGGATTCCCAGTTGGTCGTCACGCTCGTCGGACACACCGACAATCTGGGCAGCCCGGCCTACAATCTGGCGGTTGCCGACAAACGTGTCGAGGCGGTCAGCGAGCGGCTGCGCTCACTCGGCGTGGCGCGAACACAGATTCGCCGCCTGCCGGTTGGCAGCGAACACAGCAGCAAGATCCGCTGTGATGGCGAAACATGCCGGCGAGCGATGCGGCGGGTCGAACTCGTTTACGAACGACGTTGACCGACTGCCGATCGTGACGGGCGATTCATCCTGGCTGCCAGATGTTCCGGCACCCGGTTTCCCGCGTCCTCCATGCTGCCAAGGCGCCGAAAACCGCGGTCCCGGCCAGGAGCAGCAGACCCGCGCGATAATCCTCCACGCTATAGAGGCGTGCGCCGTTGCCAGTTAGCGCACCACGCCACGTCTGATCCATTACCCAGCCGACCAGCGGTTGCAGGATGGCCGCCGCGAGAAAGCCACCCATGTTGGTGACACTGGTGGACATGCCGGAAAGCAATGGCGGGTTGACTTCCTTGGCGCACGCCCAAGTCAGCGTGAAGCTGGCGGTGAGCACGCCCATCAAGGCAAACAGCGCATAACTTGCAACCAGCGGGACGCGCTCGCCGCTCAACCAGAAAAGCCAAAGCAAGGCGTACAGATGGCTGCCGACAATGAGCAATGGTTTGCGCCGGCGCAGACGATCGGACAGCGCGCCGATGAACAGGCAGCCGAGCGCAAAGCCGCCAAAATAAAGGCTTGCATGTTGCGCCGCCGTGCTGCGCTCCATTGCGTGCACCTGGGTCAGATAGGGCGTGGCCCACACCCCAGCGAACGCGAAAAAGCTTCCGCAGATGCCGAAATTGGCGCAGACCACTGGCCAGGTGTCGCGGTTTCGCAAGACCGTCAGCAAACCGGAAACGACTACCGTACGGTCGAATCGCGGCCGCCTGGGCAGGCCGTCGGTGGCCGGGCGCTCGCGCAGCAGGACCCAGCAGGCAAGACCCAGCACAACCGAGACGCCGGCGAGCCCGACGAAGACGCTGCGCCAGCCCGTGGTCTGAGCCAGCCACGACAGCGGCGCACCAGCGAGAACCGAACCCAGGTTACCGACCAGCATGCTGACCCCGACCAGGCTGGCGAAACGCCGCTCCTCAAACGACAGGGCAATGATCTTGAGCATGGCGATGAAGGTCACCGAAACACCGAGACCGATCAGCGTTCGGCCGAGGAAAGCGACCTCCAGGCTTGCTGCGAGACCGAAGAGCAGGCTGCCGGCGCCGCCGACCAGCCCACCCAGCAGCAGAATAAGGCGTGGTCCAAGCGTATCGACAAGAATTCCGGTCGGCACCTGCATCACCGTATAGACATAAAAGTAGGTCGCTGCCAAAACGCCCAACGAGGCTGCGCTCGTGTTGAAGGCGGCAATCAGGTCCTGCGCGATGCCGACCGGGGCAAAGCGCTGGAAGAACGACAAGACGTAGGCGGCGACGACGACACATAGAGCGAGCACGGCCGGTCGTCGCATGCTGGGTTCGCTGACCGGCACGGGCGCTGCCTGCCCGACACGGTTACCGCTCTCGCTGACACCGCCAGCGCCCACTTCGCCGGTCTGGCTGGCGCTGGGCGCGCGGCCGCCACTACTGCTCACGACACGCCTCGCCGCGCAAGATCGTTGGCCAGTGCCCGATCGACCTTCAGAATATGATTGACCAGCCAGTCGCGGATGAAGCCCAGCAATTCAACGGAAACGGCGGCGCCGCCTTCGTACTGCTCCTTGAAACGGGAGACCCGTTCGATCAGCTTGCGATGCTCAGCCATGTGCGCCGGGCGCTGCGCGTACTGGTGCTTTTCCATCAGTTTCTCTTCGAAGGAAAAATGCGTCAGCGTATAGTTCACCAATTCATCGAGAATCGCGCCGCAGGTCGCGCGGCCTGCTCCCGAGCGCATCGCGCCGTTCAGACGGTTGGCGATTTCGATCAGCACCTGATGCTGCTGATCAATCTCCGGATGCCCGACGGCCAGTGCCGCCGACCAGTCCATCAGTGGCTTGACCGAAATGGTGGCCTCGCTGACCGCTGCCCCTTCGACCTTACCGTCGAGCTTGAAGCGCTGGGCCATGGCAAACATCTGGCTGGATGCCAGTTCAAGGTCGGCTGCCGTCTGCAATGACTGCTTGATGACGTTCTCGGTCTGCGCGGAAGCGTTCATGACTTCGTCGACATCGCCGACAATCTCTTCGATTCGCTGCGTCTGGTCGAGGGTCGCTTGCGACAGGGCGGTCATTTTTTCCAGCGTATCCTGCGCCTGCACCTCGATCGCCCGCAAGGTTTCCGCTGCACCATTGGCGGCCGTAACGCCTTTGGCAATCACCGGTGCGGCGTCATTCATTCCATCAACCGCCGTTTCCGTATCCGTGCGGATGTCCTGCAGCACTTTGCCGATCTCGTTTGTCGCCTTGCCCGTCCGTTCGGCAAGCTTGCGCACTTCGTCGGCAACAACTGCGAAGCCGCGGCCCTGTTCTCCGGCGCGCGCGGCTTCAATCGCTGCGTTCAGCGCGAGCAGATTGGTCTGGTCAGCGATTTCCTTGATGACGCGCGCCATCTGGCCGATCTCGGCGGTGCTGGTCAGCAAATGCGCAACCCGTTCCGAGGAGGCAGCAACCGTCGCTGCGATCGTCTGCATTTCGCTCGCCACCTCGCTCGCGGAAAGCGCACCGTCCCGCGCGCGTTGGGCGACCTCGTGCGCACCATCCTCGGTCTCACGGACGAGCGTCTTGATCCCGTCGACACTCGCCGAAACACCGTCGATCGCCGACCGGGTATGCTGGACAGCCGCCGCCTGGACTTGCGTCGCAAGGTTGATCTCTCCTGACTCGGCGGAAAGCCGCTCGATACTCGAATGAACCTTGCCAGCGTTGTCGAAGAGCGCTCGCAGCATCTCCTGCAAGCGACTCTGCATCTGCGCGAGCACGAAAAGCAGGCTGTCGCGATCGCCGGACTGCAGGCGGATATGCTGGGTGAGGTCGCCGTCGGCGATCTTGCTCGTTACGCTGCGCGCGAAGCGTGGCTCTCCACCGAAATCGCTGACGATACTGCGGCGTACGATCCAGGTGCCGATCAGCATCAAAACGGTCGCCGCAGCGACCAGGAGCAGGCTGTTCGTCGCCTCTCTGCGAAAGACTGCATCGACATCATCTATATAGATGCCGGATCCGACGACCCAGCCCCAGGGCTCGAACTTCTTGACGTAGGACAGCTTGCGAAACAACTCGGTGCTGGCACCGCCACCTGGCAGGGGTTTTGGCCAAAGGTACTCGACGTAGCCCTCGCCGGCCTGTTCGACGACATCGTTGAAAGACAGAAAGAGGTTCTTGTTGTCGAGCTTGATCTTGTCGCCGTTGGCCCCCGCCTGCTGCTGGACGGCTTTGTTGAAACGCGTTTCGTCGAGCACCTTGCCGTCAAGCGCCGGAACCGTCGGGTGCATCACCATCTTTGGCACCGGCTTGCCGAGATCATTGATCCAGAAATACTCGGTGTTCTCGTAGCGCAGTTGCCGAATGGCGGCAATGGCCTGCTGGCGGGCGTCCGCATCGTTCAGAGCGCCAGTCTTCTGCTGGCCGTGAAAGTGACCTAACACACCAATCGCCACCTCCACCAGGTGGCGCGTCTTGATCTGGCGGTCTTCGTAAAGTTTGCCATGCAGTGACCACAATGCCTCCCACAACATCAGGAGCATCACCAGCCATGCGAGTAAAGGCATCAGAGCAAGCCGCGTCATCAGGCGGCGGCGGCGCAGGAAGGCGGCAAGCATCTCGATCTCCCTTTCGAATGTCAGCGGCAAGATGCGATGCTGGACCAACACGGCGAAAGATGCAACGCCTGCGACGGCTCCATCATGGTGAATTAATGCACGCTCGCGCCACCGCAGCGGAGCGCCCTGCGGCGCAGGCCGGTGGCTCCGAACGGGAGACCTCGTTCGGAGCCTGGCCAGAGGATTTTCTACATGCTACGTCGATACTGTCCGCCAACAGCGTACAAGGCGTTCGTAATCTGCCCGAGTGAGCAGACGCGAACGGCGTCGATGAGCACGGCGAAGACGTTTCCGTTGTCGATCACCGTTTGCTGCAGACGTTCCAGCATGGCGGCGCAGGCGGCCTCATTGCGTCGTTGGAACTCCTGCAGGCGGGTCAGTTGCGATTGCTTTTCCTCTTCGGTCGAGCGCGCGAGTTCGATCTCGAGCTGCGCGTCGCCGTGTGGGTTGCGGAATGTGTTGACGCCGACGATGGGATAGGACCCGTCGTGCTTCTTGTGTTCGTAGTAGAGCGATTCCTCCTGAATCTTGCCGCGCTGATAGCCGGTTTCCATGGCACCGAGGACGCCACCGCGCGCGGCGATCGCTTCGAATTCCTTGAGCACGGCTTCCTCGACCAGATCGGTCAGTTCGTCGATGATGAACGCGCCCTGATTCGGGTTTTCGTTCATCGCCAGGCCCCATTCGCGGTTGATGATCAACTGGATGGCCATTGCCCGGCGGACCGATTCCTCGGTCGGCGTGGTGATTGCCTCGTCATACGCGTTGGTGTGCAGAGAGTTGCAGTTATCGTAAATCGCGATCAGGGCCTGCAGCGTCGTGCGGATGTCATTGAACGCCATCTCCTGCGCGTGCAGCGAACGTCCGGACGTCTGGATGTGGTACTTCAGCTTCTGGCTGCGCTCGTTGCCGCCATACTTGTTCTTCATCGCGATCGCCCAGATGCGCCGCGCAACGCGCCCGATGACCGAGTATTCGGGGTCCATGCCGTTGCTGAAGAAGAACGAAAGGTTCGGTGCAAAGTCGTCGATATGCATGCCGCGCGCCAGGTACGCTTCGACATAGGTGAAGCCGTTGGCCAAGGTGAAGGCCAGTTGCGAAATCGGATTGGCTCCGGCTTCGGCGATGTGGTAGCCGGAAATCGAGACCGAGTAGAAATTGCTGATGTGGTTGTGAACGAAGAATTCCTGGATGTCACCCATCATCTTGAGCGCGAACTCGGTTGAGAAGATGCAGGTGTTTTGCCCCTGGTCTTCCTTCAGGATGTCGGCCTGCACCGTGCCGCGCAGGTTGCTGAGCACCCAGGCGCGAATCTTCTGAGTCTCGTCCTCGGTCGGCTCGCGCTCGTTATCGGTGCGAAACTTCTGTATCTGCTGATCGATCGCCGTATTGAAAAACATCGACAGGATGATTGGCGCCGGACCATTGATCGTCAGCGAGACCGATGTGGTCGGCGCGCAAAGTTCGAAGCCGCTGAACAAGACCTTCATGTCGTCGAGCGTGGCGATCGAAACGCCGGAGTTGCCGACTTTGCCGTAGATGTCCGGGCGCGCGTCCGGGTCGCAACCGTAGAGCGTTACCGAATCGAAGGCGGTCGACAAGCGCTTGGCCGGCATACCTTCGGAAACCCGCTTGAAGCGGCGGTTGGTTCGGAAGGCATCGCCTTCGCCAGCGAACATGCGCGTCGGATCCTCGTTTTCGCGCTTGAAAGCAAAAACGCCGGCGGTGAAGGGGAACGAGCCGGGGACGTTTTCCTTCATCAGGAAGCGCAGAACTTCGCCGTCGTCCTGGTAAGTCGGCAGCGCGACCTTGCGGATGCGTGAACCGGAGAGCGAGGTATTGGTCAGCCGGGTGCGAATCTCCTTGTCGCGAATCTTCACGACATACTCGTCCTGCGCGTAGAGCTCGACGGTCTTCGGCCACATGTCGAGCAGCTTTCTGGCCCGGGGGTCGAGCTGGCTGTCCTTCCAGGTGATCAGCTCGTCGAAGTCGCCCGCTGCTTTGCCGCAGCCGACGAAGAGCGCTTTTGCCGTACGCAGAGCCTGCCGCTGGTGAGCGATCTGGGCTTGTTCCCCCGTATGCGCATGATAGCTGCGCACGGCCTCGGCGATTTCGGCCAGGTAGCGCACCCGCTGCGGGGGGACGATGGCGCGCTGGTTCGAGGACTTGCGCACGCCGACCAAAGGCAGCTTGCCGCGCTTGAGCTTGAGACCACAGGCACTGAGTTTGGCGACGATCGCCTGGTACAGACCGGTGATTCCGTCGTCATTGAAACGGGCGGCGATCGTGCCGAAAACCGGCATTTCCTCGAGACCCTGGGAGAACGCTTCGTGATTGCGCTGATACTGCTTGCGGACATCGCGCAGGGCATCCTCGGCGCCCTTGCGGTCGAACTTGTTGATCGCCACAAAATCGGCGAAATCAAGCATGTCGATCTTCTCGAGTTGCGACGCCGCACCAAACTCGGGCGTCATGACATACAGCGAGGCGTCGACCAGCGGCACGATTGCCGCATTGCCCTGCCCGATGCCGGAGGTTTCGACGATCACCAGATCGAAGCCGGCCAGCTTGCAGGCGGCAATGACTTCCGGAAGAGCGGCCGAGACTTCCGACCCGGTCTCGCGTGTCGCCAGTGAACGCATGTAGATATTCGGATGCTCGATGGCATTCATCCGAATGCGATCGCCGAGCAGAGCGCCGCCGGTGCGCTTGCGCGAGGGGTCGATCGAGATGATCGCCAGACGCAGGGTGTCCGCCTGATCGATGCGGAAACGACGCACCACCTCGTCGGTGAGTGATGACTTGCCGGCACCGCCGGTTCCGGTGATGCCCAGCGTTGGCACCTTCACCGATGCCGCTGCCTGGACGATCTTCTTGCGCAGTGCGTCGGGGTAAACGCCGTTTTCCAGCGCCGTGATGATTTGCGCCAGCTTGCGCCGATCGCCCGCCTTCAAGGCAGCCAGAACAGCGTCCGGGTCTTTCGGCGCAAGGCCGGAAACATCGACGTCGGCCCGGCTGACGACTTCGTTGATCATCCCCTGCAAGCCCATCGTCTGGCCGTCTTCCGGCGAGTAGATGCGGGCGACGCCGTAGGCGTGCAACTCGGCGATCTCGCTCGGCACGATGACGCCGCCGCCGCCGCCAAAAACCTGGATGTTCTCCCCGCCGCCCGCCTTGAGCAGGTCGATCATGTACTTGAAGAACTCGACGTGGCCTCCCTGGTAGGAGGTGATGGCGATTCCCTGCACGTCCTCCTGCAAGGCCGCGTTGACGATTTCCTGAACCGAGCGGTTGTGTCCGAGATGGATCACCTCGGCGCCTGTGGATTGCAGAATCCGACGCATGATGTTGATCGATGCGTCGTGCCCGTCGAACAGCGAAGCGGCGGTGACGAACCGTACCTTGTGCTTGGGTTTGTAGGGCGAGAGCTTCTTGGCGATGGAAAGATCGGTCATGGGGTTCGGCTCCAAGAGAATCAGTCGGGTCGTTCCGGTGACCAGGAACGATGCGCGGACGCACATGGTAGGAAGTTGACGGCAAGAAAGCCATTACCCGATGCGCCGTGCACAATGTAATTTCTGCCAACTTGAATTATTCTGTCAATACACCATGTTGCGAGGAGACGATGAACGACCCTGAGAAGACCGCCAACGGCGATCAGCCGACCCGCGCGCGGCACGCCAGTCGGCATGGCCCTGCCCGGGCGACAGTAGCGATCGCCTTCGTGCACGGTATGCTGGCCGGCCTGCGACAGGCTGGTCGTGACCCGGCAGCCCTGCTGGCACGGGCGCAGTTGGCGCCCGAACTGCTCGGTGAGGCGACGGCACGCGTTCCCGTTGACCGTTATGCCGAGCTCTACAATCTGACCAACCAGGAGCTCGATGACGAGGGCTTCGCTCTGTTCTCCTTGCCGATGCGTGTCGGCACCTTTGAGTTCCTTTGTCGCAGCGTCATTACTGCGCCGACGCTGGCGGAAGCGATCGCGCGCAGCATACGCTTTCTGCGCCTGCTCCTGCCCGATCTGACGGTGGGTCTGGTCAGCGACGCAGAACAGGCCCGACTGATCATCGAAGAGGCGCGGCCGCTGTCGGTCGGACGCATTTTTGCTTTCGAATGGTTGCTGCGCCTCCTGCATGGGCTCTTTTCCTGGCTCGTCGGGCGCAATCTGGTGCTTGACTCGGTAAGTTTCCCCTACCCACGCCCGCCGCATGCCGACGACTATGCGTTGATCTACACGGCGCAATCGAGATTTGATGCGCCAAGACTGGCCGCCAGCTTCGCCGCCAGCCTTCTCGACCTCCCTGTACGGCGCGACGAAGCAGCCTTGCAGGCTTTCCTCGACGGGGCTCCCGGCAAGCTGACGACGCTCTATCGACGCGACCGTGAAATGGTCCAGCGCGTCCGCAACGTCTTGCGCGAGAGTCTGCCCGGCGCTCCTTCGCAGGCGGCAGTGGCGCATTCCCTGCATTTGTCGCCACGTACGCTGCATCGCCGTCTGGAGGAAGAGGGATCGTGCTTTCAGGCGGTCAAGGATGCCCTGCTGCGCGATCTCGCGATCGATCGACTGGAAAAAAGCAGTCTAGCGATTGCGCGCATCGCCGCCGAGCTCGGCTTTGCCGATACCGCAGCTTTCTATCGCGCCTTTCGGCGCTGGACGGGAATGGGGCCAGCCGGCTATCGCAGACGACTGCAGAGCGTAGCCCAGCGGCAGTCGACCTTGCCGAATGGCTTGGCGAAAACGGACGGTAAAGCGGTATAGCAGCAAGTTACAGATGGTCTTCCGACGTACCACCGCGCTCCCCGCACGCGGGTCGGCAGGCCGCCGCCGCTCACTTTTCGGTCATGAAGCGGGTGGCGTTCTCGAGGTCGGCGTGCGTGCTTCCGCCGTAAAGCGCATTGACGAACTTGCGCCAGTTGAGATCCGGTTCTCCCATCTGGAAGCCATAGACACCGCCATCCGATTCGCGCGAGGCACAGACCTGGATGCGCGAGACCTCGGCGGGCCCCAGCTGTATCGTGACTTCACCCCATACGTTGATCGGTACATTCCGCACGGCGTGCGCAAGAAATCCGTAGCGCGAAAGCTGGAAAATCTCGAGTCCCGCGGTGTTTTCCGTTCCGTCGGGCGAGATTACGGTGAATCTGGCTGGGCATCTGACCGAAAAGCGGCGGTGGCGGCGGCGCGTCTTGTCGTCCTGGTTTCCCTCCGGGACGACTGGCAGAACGTCACGATACGCCGGCAGGTCATAGATCGTATGCAGAAGACATTTCTTGCGGTCACTCAACTGGGCGAAGACGTTTGTCCTGACGTTGAAGAAGTAGTTGAGCAGTTCCGGCGTGAGCACCGGATCGTTGGTCGTATAGAAGCGCCGCGGGGGCAGCTTGATATTGGGCAGTTGTACTTCGGTGAAGAAGGCGTGCAAGTTCTTCTTCGGCGGCCGCGACCCATAGTTCTTCTTGAAGATAGCCGGTGCCGAGCGCAGGTCCAGCGTTGCGCCGACGGCCGGTGCGCCGTTGACGAAATCG
Source organism: Accumulibacter sp. (assembly GCF_029255125.1). Classification (GTDB taxonomy): domain Bacteria; phylum Pseudomonadota; class Gammaproteobacteria; order Burkholderiales; family Rhodocyclaceae; genus Accumulibacter. The sequence goes on from NZ_JAPUVR010000076.1 coordinate 29,701, forward strand.
TAGTTTTCCACGACGTTCTGCGTCAGCCGTTCAAAGAACAGCAGCGACTCGTACATTTCGATATGCGCCGGGTTGACCGCAATGACCAGGTGCCGGGTGTCGAAAAACGTCGTGCAATACTCGTACATGAACTTCATCAGCGGAAAGAGGATGCTGCCGCCCGTCCGCCGGAATCGCTTGTGAATGGCCAGGGCCGACACTTCGGCGATCTTGCCCTTCTTTTCCCGAATTGCCGTCAGATCAAAAATTCGCTGGAGCGGAAAGCCGAGTACGCTCTCGCGGATCAGCGAGAGCGTACCGACAACCTCACCATCGTACTTCGCGCAGAGCGTGGTCGTCGTTGGCAGCGCGTGGTAAATCGTCACGCGCATGCCGGAAGGATCAGGTTTCATAAAGCCACTGCCGACATAGGCATCATGCAGCAAGGTGAAACAGGCTTCGAGTTCCTCCTGGGTTTCGGCGATCTTCAGGACCAGTCGGTCGCTGGGCGCGGGATCGCAATCGACGAAGTTGCGATAGACGGCAAACCGCCGCTTTCTGGGAAGGAAATTGAATGCCCTCCGCAGCATCCCGTGCATCAGCTTTCGTACCGGCAAGGCAATTTTCTTGATCATTCACATCCCCTCAGCAAGGAGCAAGATCCGCCGAGAACATTTTTCATTGCTGGTAAGAACTCCCGTGCTGCTTTCAATGGCCAAACGACCCAGAGCAACCGTGTACTGTACCGAAATCCGCGCGCAAGGTGCAGCGCGTCGGTGCGCTGCCGGACGCCACCTGGCCGACATCTTACCAAACACCGACGCACCGGTTTCTCCATCTGACAGCGAGTAGCGCGCGATCGTGCGGCGAGGTGCGTGCAGCCCTCGTCCACACATCAGGCGGGCAGACGGGCTGGTGAACGCCCCCCCAGGCGATCAGTCAGACGTTCGAGCAAGACATAGATCACCGGAGTGAGGAAAAGGGTCAGAAACTGTGAAACGAGCAGGCCGCCGACAACTGCCAAGCCCAGCGGTTGGCGCACCTCGCCGCCCGCCCCCAAGCCGAGGGCAATCGGCAGCGTGCCGGCGAATGCGGCCATCGTCGTCATCATGATCGGACGAAAGCGGACGATGCTCGCCTCGAAGATCGCCATCGTTGCCGGCCGGCCATCCAGCCGTTGGCGCACCAGGGCGAAATCGATCATCATGATTGCGTTCTTCTTGACGATGCCGATCAGCATGATGATTCCGACGAAGGCGTAGAGGCTCAGATCGACGCGGCAGACGAGCAGGGTAAGCAAGGCGCCGAGGCCGGCCGACGGCAGGCCGGAAAGGATGGTCAGCGGATGCACGAAGCTCTCGTAGAGAATCCCCAGCACGAGATAGACCACCAGAACGGCGATCAGGAGGAGAATTCCCAGCCCCTGCAGCGAGGACGCGAAGGCTTGCGCCGTCCCCTGCAGGCTCGTGGTGAGTGAAACCGGCAAGTTGAGATCCTTTTCCAGCGCCTTGATGCGGCTTACCGCCTCGCCAAGTGAAACGCCCGGCAAGAGATTGAAGGAAATCGTCACCGAGGGCAGTTGTCCCTGGTGGTTGACGGTCAGTGCCTGTGTCTTGCGGCTCACCCGGGCAACCGTGTCGAGCGGTATCAGGCGACCACCGGCGGCGCGCACGTAAAGGCGCGACAACATCGAGGGATCAGCCTGAAACTCGCGAGCCACCTCGAGAATCACCTGGTACTGGTTGGTGGAACCATAGATGGTCGAAATCTGGCGCGCGCTGAAAGCGCTTTGCAGGGCATCCTCAACCTGCGCAAAGCTCAGACCGACCGTCGACAGTTTGTCACGATCGACCTCGATCGCCACGACCGGGCTGAGGTTGTTCAGATTGCTCGTCACGTCGACAAACCCGGGCAGCGCACGAATCCGCCCGAGCAGCGTATTCGTCCACTGATAAAGCTCATCGAGATCGGTGTCCTGCAGCGTGTATTGGTACTGCGCAGCGGTGATCTGCCCGCCAATGCGAATCACTGGCGGATTCTGCAGATACACTTTCAGACCGGGGACGGCAGCAAGCTTCGGTCTGAGCTCCTGGATGATCTCGTCCGGTGTCAGGCGGCGCTCACCGGCCGGTTTCAGCAACATGAAGATCGTTCCCGTATTGGCGGTGGGCCGGATGCCGCCGGCACCAACGGACGACATGAACGAGCGGATATTCGGGTCACGCGCAACGATCGCGGCAGCCGCCCGCTGATGCTCGACCATCGACGCGAAGGACGCGTCCTGCGCGGCCTCGGTGAAGGCAATCAGCCGTCCGCTGTCGCCGCTCGCGATGAAGTCCTTCGGAACGATTGCAAACAAGGCGCCGGTCGCCACCAGGCTGCCGACAAACGTGCTCAGAATCAGCCTTGGCCGCGCCATTGCCCAGGCCAGGCTGCGTTCGTAGGCGGCGAGCAGTGCAGCGAAGAAGGCTTCGAAGAGAGCGAACAGTCGGCCATGCTGCACATGCCTTGTAGACTGCAGATAGCGGCTGCAGAGCATTGGCGTGAGGGTCAGCGAGACGAAGCCGGAGACCAGAATCGCAATGCAGATGGTTACGGCGAACTCGTGCAGAAGACGGCCGACGATGCCGCCCATGAAGAGAACCGGAATGAACACGGCAATCAGCGACAAGGTCATCGAGACGATCGTGAAGCCGATTTCCCGCGCTCCTTTGATTGCCGCAGAAAACGGCGGCTCACCAGCTTCGAGATGACGGACAATGTTCTCGAGCATGACGATCGCGTCGTCGACGACGAAGCCGACGGCCAGCGTCAGGGCAAGCAGCGAGAGGTTGTCCAGGCTGTAGTCGAGCAGATGCATCGCCGCAAACGTGCCGATCAGCGAAATCGGCAGCGCCAGGCTCGGGATCAGCGTCGCCGAGGCGTTGCGTAGAAAGAGCAGAATGACCAGGACGACGAGAAAACCGGCGAGCAGCAGCGTGAATTGCACATCCTCGATCGCTTCCCGGATCGAAATGCTGCGATCATAGAGGATGTTCATCTCGATCGCCGCTGGCAGCTTGGCCTGAAAGCCTGGCAGGATCTTGCGGATGGCGTCCACCGTCGCGATCGTGTTGGCTCCCGGCTGGCGTTGAATCGCCAGGACGATGGCGCGCTTATCGACGTTCCAACTGGCTATCCGGTCGTTCTCGACGCCATCGACCGGCGTCGCCACCTCTTCCAGGCGAACCGGCGCGCCGTTGCGCCAGGCGACGATCAGCGGCCGATAAGCCGCTGCGTTCGACAATTGTCCATTGTCCTTCAGGGCAAAGGTCTGGCGGGTGCCGTCGAGGCTGCCGATCGGCTGGTTGACGTTGGCTTGCGCGATCGCCTGCTGCAGTTCATCGATTCCCAGGCCGCGCGCGCTGAGTCGATCGAGGTCGGCGCGAATCCGCACTGCATATTTCTGCGCGCCAAGTACCTGGACCTGAGCCACTCCCGGAAGCGTAGACAGGCGCTGCGCCAACTGCGTCTGGGCATACTCGTCGACCAGCGGCAACGGCAGCGTGGTCGACGACAGCGCAACGTAGAAAATCGGCGAGTCGGCCGGATTGACTTTCCGGAACGATGGCGGCGCCGGCAGATTCGGCGGCAGCTTGCGCAGTGCGCCGGAAATTGCCGACTGCACGTCCTGCGCGGCTGCATCGATGTTGCGTTCGAGCGCAAACTGCAGGGTGATCGAGGTCGATCCCTGGGCACTCGTCGAACTCATCGAATCAAGCCCGGCGATCGTCGAGAACTGGCTTTCCAGCGGCGTCGCGACCGCCGCCGCCATTGTTTCCGGCGACGCCCCGGGCAGGTTGGCGGTGACCGAGAGGGTCGGGAAGTCGACGCTCGGCAGTTCAGCCACCGGCAGCGCGCGGTAGGCGATGATCCCGAAGATGACCAGCGCGACGACGAGCAGCGTGGTCATCACCGGGCGGCAAATGCAGAGTTCGGAAAGCTGCATTGGCCGACGCTTTCTACGACGAGTTCGCGGCGGGCGGAACGCCGGGCGCCTCTGGCGCGATCTGCACTTTGCTGCCTGGAGCCAACCTGAGCTGTCCGTCGATGACCACCTGCTCTCCCGACTGGATCGTTCCGCTGACTGCAGTCACCCCGGCAAAGCTTGCACCAACGCCGATCCGCCGCACCTCGGCGACGCCTTCGCCGTTGACGGCAAAGAGAAACGGACCTTCCGGTCCCTGCTGGATCGCCTGGCTTGGCACGACGACGGCTTGCTTCAGCGTCTCGAGCGTCAGAGCAACGTTCAGAAACTGGCCAGGTGTCAAGGCTTCGTCATCATTGGCGACGACGGCCTTGACCTGAATCGTGCCGGTGGTCGTGTCCACCGCGTTGTCAATGAAGCGCACCGCCCCGACGAAACGCCGCGATGCTTCGCCCGGCACAGTCACCTCGACCTGCAGACAGGCAGCCGGTTGGCAGCTCGCACCGCCCCGAGCCAGCGCCTGGCGCAGGCGCGGCAGATGCCTTTCCGGCACGGAGAAACTGACGTACAGCGGGCGAACGCGATTGACGACGGCGAGCACCGTGTCGTTGAGCTTGACCGCCGCCCCGGGGAAAACCAGGTGCGCGCCAACGACACCGGCGAAAGGCGCGCGGACTGTCGTGTACGAAAGCTGCGCGCGCGCCAGATCCACCGCCGCGCGATCGGCGCGCAGCGTCGCATCGATCACCGCTTCCGCCGTGCGTGTTTCGTTGACCTTCTCGTCCGATATGAACCCGCGCTCACGCAAAGCGATCTGCCGCCCGCTATCCCTCTGCGCCTTGCTCAGTTGAGCGGCACTTCGCCCGAGATTGGCTTCGGCCTGACGCAGGCGCAAGGCAAAATCCTTTCCGTCGAGCCGAACCAGCTCGTCGCCCGCGCGCACGTGCTGGCCGGGGGAAAAGACGACGGCCGCCACCTGTCCATCGACCCGTGCCTTCAGACTGACCGTTGCGTAGGCCTCGCCCCGCCCGACGACCTCGAGCAGCACGGGCAGGTCGCGCGTCGTCGCCCGCGCGACGCTCACCGGAACCGGCGGCTGTCCCTTGGCCGGCTTGCTCGCGTCGGGAGTGCGCGACGCGCCGTACCAGTATGCGCTAAAGGCGACCAGCGTGACGAGCAGCGCTGCGCTCAGCCAGAAACGTCGGCTCATCGCTTCCGATCGCCTTCCGCGCCAGCGATCGCCGCCTCAGAGGGGATGATCGATGCGCAGCAGCGCGCGTTCAATTGCCTCGCTGCCGGCCGGCCGGACCAGACGTTCGGCCTCGCGACCGTCGCTGAGAAAGATCAGCGTCGGCCAAAGCTTGACGCCGAACGACCGCCCAAGACGCCGCCCCCGCCCGTCTTCGATGCGCAAGTGGCGGACTTCCCGATGCGTGGCGAGGGCTTCCCGGATCAGTGGCTGAGCGGCCTGGCAGTGTTCGCACCAGGGTGCACCAAACTCGACCAGCGTGGGTCCGGCAAGCGCATCGATCTCGGCGCGCGCCGGTTCGATTTCAAGAAAAGGGGTATTCACGTCAGAGGTCTCTCAGCGAAGGAAGAAAGCAGAAGCTGGCCAGGCAGCCATCAGCCCAGCGACCGGCTTGCCGACACGATCAGCGATCAGCGGAGGATGCTGCCGGCGGCCTGCCCGGATGATCGGGCGCTTGGACCCGGAGCCGCTAGGCATAGTCGACACGCACATTGTCGCTGCTCAGCCATTCGCTCAAGGCGGTGAGCAGCTCGTCCTCCAGGCGCACCCGACTGGCGTCGCCAAAAAGCAGTTCACAAGCCGCTTCGCGATTGCAGTAGGCCAGGCGAACCGGGCAATCGCCCGGGATATACGGAGCGAGGAGTGCACGCAGGCGCTGCACGGCGACGGCCGGGTTGCTGCTCGCCTGACCGTTCAGCGACAAACGCAGGTGACGAGCGAATCGGCTGCGCGCTTCGGCAAGCGTCAACAACCGATCGGCGACCACCTTGACGCGGCCCTCGCCGGCAAAATCGTCGCGCTGAACCTTTCCTTCGACGATCAGCACCTCGTCTTCCCTGATCTTGCTCCGCTCCGCTACGAGCAGCTCGTTGAAAACCGAGACCTCCAGCGAGGTGGTGCTGTCGTCGAGCTGGACGAAAGCCATCTTGCCGCGCGCGGTCAGCTTGCTGCGCACGCCGACGACCAGCCCGGCGAGGTACTGGCTTTCCTTGCGCGCTTCGAGCGCCACCAACGGCCGCGCGACGAAACGCGAGACCTCGGCCTGCACGGCATGAAAGGGGTGCCCGGAGAAGTAGAAACCGAGGGCCAGCTTCTCTTCGTTGAGCTTCTGGCGCTCGCTCCAGGCGGGAGCTTCGACGTAGCGCGCGCCGTGCCCGGCCTGGATGTCCTGGTCGCTGGGCAGGAGGTCGAAGAGGCTCGCCTGCAGCGCATTGCGATCGGCCTGTTCGGCCGCTTCCATGGCGATCCCGACCGACGCGAGCAGGCGCGCACGCTGGCTGTCGAGCGAATCGAAGGCACCAGCGCGGATCAGGGCTTCGATCGTTCGCCGGTTGACCAGACGCTTGTCGGCACGCCGGCAAAAATCGAACAGATCCGTGAACGGACCCTTCGCCTGGCGCGCCTGAATGATGTTGTTGACCGCCAGCTCGCCAGTCCCCTTGACTGCCCCGAGACCGTAACGGATCGTTGCGCGGTCAACGGGAGTAAAGCGATACTCGGAAGCGTTGATATCCGGGCCGAGAATACGCAGGCCGTTGTCGACGGCGTCGTCGTGGAAGGTCTTGACGGCGTCGGTGTTGTCCATGTCCGACGACAGCGTCGCCGCCATGAACGCAGCACAATGGTGCGCCTTGAGCCAAGCGGTATGGTAGGTGACTACGGCATACGCCGCCGTATGCGACTTGTTGAAACCGTACTCGGCGAACTTTTCCATCAGGTCGAAAAGCTGCATGGCCAGCCTCTCGTCATAACCCCGATTCTTCGCGCCGACGCGCATCAGGTCGCGATGCAGCGCCATCTCCTCGGCCTTCTTCTTGCCCATTGCCCGGCGCAGCAGGTCGGCCGCACCGAGCGTGTAGCCGCCGATGATCTGCGCGATCTGCATCACCTGTTCCTGATAGACGATGACGCCATAGGTCGGTTCAAGACAGGTCTTCAGATCATCGATGAAGTAGTCGATCTTCTGCTGGCCCTTCTTGCGCAGGATGAAGTCATCGACCATTCCCGAACCGAGTGGCCCCGGCCGGTACAGGGCAAGGACCGCGATGATGTCCTCGAAGCGGTCAGGGGCGAGTTTACGGATGAGCTTCTTCATGCCCTCCGATTCGACCTGGAAGATCGCCGTCGTGTTGCCGTCTCTGAGGATCTGGTAAGCCTGAGCATCGTCGAAGGGCAGCGCATGCAGATCGGGACGCTCGCCAGTCAAACGTTCGACGTAGTTCAGCGCGAGCTCGATAATCGTCAGGTTGCGCAGACCGAGGAAGTCGAACTTGACCAGACCGATCTTCTCGACATCGTCCTTGTCGAACTGCGAAACGACCGAGCCGCCGCCATCTGCCGAGTAGACCGGACAGAAATCGGTCAACTTGCCCGGCGCGATCAGCACGCCGCCGGCGTGCATCCCGACGTTTCGGGTCAGATCTTCCAGGCGGGCGGCGAGGTCGAACAGCTCACGGACTTCCTCCTCCTCGTCGATCCTTGCCTTCAATTGCGGTTCGGCGGCGATCGCCTTGGCCAGCGAAAGCGGTCTGTTCGCCTCGACCGGAATCAACTTGGAAATCTGGTCGCAAAAGTTGTACGGTAGATCGAGCACCCGGCCCACATCGCGGAGGACTGCCCTTGACGACATCGTGCCGAAGGTGACGATCTGCGATACCGCGGCCGCGCCATACTTCTGGCGAACGTACTCGATCACCCGCCAGCGGTTGTCCTGGCAGAAGTCGATGTCGAAGTCGGGCATCGAAACACGCTCGGGATTCAGGAAGCGTTCAAAGAGCAGTGCGTAGCGAAGAGGATCGAGATCGGTGATTCCGAGCGCGTAGGCGACCACCGAACCGGCGCCCGAGCCCCGCCCGGGTCCGACCGGGCAGCCATTGCGCTTGGCCCAGTTGATGAAGTCGGCAACGATCAGGAAATAGCCGGGAAAACCCATCTGAATGATGGTGTCGGTTTCGAGCTGCAGGCGTTCGTCGTAAGGCGCGCGTTGCCGGGCGCGCGCCAGCTCGTCCGGAAAGAGCTGCTGCAGTCGACGCTCGAGGCCGACGCGCGCTTCCTGGCGCAGGAAGTCGGCCAGCGTGACGCCTGCCGGCGTCGGGAAATCCGGCAGGTAACTCTTGCCGAGGGTGATCTGCAGATTGCAGCGACGGGCAATCTCGACCGAGTTCTCGAGCGCAGCCGGCAGGTCGGCAAAAAGCTCGGCCATTTCCTCGCCCGACTTGAAATACTGTTCCTCGGTGTAGGGTCGAGGGCGTCGCGGGTCGCCCAGCATATAGCCCTCGGCGATGCACACGCGTGCTTCGTGCGCTTTGAAGTCACCGCGTTCAAGGAACTGCACCGGATGCGTGGCGACCAGCGGCAAGTCCATTTCCGCTGCCAGCGCGGCCGTTTCGCTAACCAGCAGCTCCTGCTGCGCCTGACCATAGCGCTGCACCTCGAGGTAGAAGGCGCCCGCAAAGAGGGCTTCCCAGAAGCGCGCCCGGCTCGCCGCCTGGACCCGATTTCCCTGCAGCAAGGCCTCGCCGATATCGCCGGCGCCAGCGCCGGACAGTGCGATCAAGCCGTCGACGCCGACCTCGCGCAGCATTCGCCGGGTAATCTCGGCGCGGCCGCGCACGCGTGGCGCGAGATAGGCGCGCGAGAGGAGATCGCAGAGTTGTCGGTAACCCTGCAGCGAACGACAGAGCAGGACAAGGCGATACGGGCGATCGGGGTCGGCCTCGTTGGCGATGGTCACGTCGCTGCCGAGCAGCGGCTTGATCCCGTTGTTCCGGGCATACGAATAGAACTTGACCAGCCCGAACAGATTGCTCAGGTCGGTCAAGGCCAGCGCCGGCATGCGGTAACTCACCGCCCGCGCTACAGCGTCCTGCAAGCGAACGATGCCCTCGGTGACCGAATACTCGCTATGCAGCCGAAGATGAATGAACGGGGGGGCAGACATGCGGCCATTTTACCGCGTGCCGCGCGCCGAACGACGCCGATCGCTCAGGCGGGCGCGGCGTGTGTGGCGCTCAGGCGGCGGTCAGCCGGCGCGCACGCGAGCAAAGTGCGCTTGCCGGCCGGGCGACGTCCCGGCACGCCGAGCGCGCTTGCGCCGCCGCGTTGGCTTGCCCCGCCGGTTCCCGCTTGCTGGCGACGACCTCATGCCTGCCACGGCGCAGGCGGGCGGCTGCGTTCTACGCAGCCACCAGCGGAGCCAGGCTGAGACGCATCTTCTGCAGCGCCTTGGCTTCGATCTGGCGAATCCGCTCCGCTGAAACGCCGAATTCAGCGGCGAGTTCGTGCAGAGTCGCCGGGCTGTCATCGCTCAGCCAGCGTGCTTCGATGATTCGCCGACTGCGTGCGTCCAGGCTGGCCAGCGCGCTCTGCAGCCCCTCGCCGTGCAGCGCGTCGCGCGCGCGCGCTTCGAGAACGCGCATCGGCTCGCTCGAATGATCGGCCAGATAGGCAATCGGGGCAAAAGCGTCTTCGTCGTCGCTGTCGCCTTCCAGGGCCACGTCGTGTCCGGCCAGGCGAGTATCCATTTCGACGACATCGTCCGTCTTGACGCTCAGGCGCTGCGCGATGTCGGCCACCTGCAACGGATTGAGCGCCTCGCTGCCTTCGCGCATGCTCCGCAGGTTGAAGAAAAGCTTGCGTTGCGCCTTGGTCGTCGCCAGCTTGACCATGCGCCAATTCTTCAGCACATACTCGTGGATTTCCGCCTTGATCCAGTGGATGGCAAACGAGACCAGGCGAACGCCGCGCCGCGGATCGAATCGCTTGACGGCTTTCATCAGGCCCACGTTGCCCTCCTGGATCAAATCCGCGTGCGGCAGACCGTAACCGAGATAGCCGCGCGAGATGGCGATGACCAGACGCAGGTGCGAGAGGACGAGTTGACGCGCCGCGTCCAGGTCGTTCTCCTCGCGAAAGCGCGTCGCCAGACCGAACTCCTCGTCTTCGCTGAGCACCGGAAAACGCCGCGCCGCTTGGATGTAAGCGTCGATGGTACCGACCGCAGAGAGCGTGGGCAGACTGATTGCTTGGGTCATTTGGCTTGATTCCTCCTCGGAAATGACTTTTCGGCTTCATTTTAGCACTCGCGCGATGAGAGTGCTAATATCGCCCAAAGTTCAATCCCCGCGGTGGAATGCGTTTCCCTCTCAGCCCTTTACCTTGGTGGTCGCGCCGGTGAAATGCAGCACGCGGCGGACATACTGCATCGTTTCCGGATACGGCGGGACACCACCATAGCGATCAACCGTGCCTTCTCCGGAGTTGTAGGCAGCAACCATCAGGCGCCAGTCGCCGGCAAAGCGCTTCTGCAGCCAGTTCAAGTAAGCCAGTGCTCCCCGCACGTTGTGTTCTGGATCGAAGGGCCGGCGAACGCCGAAGCGCTCCTGTGTCGCCGGAATCAGTTGCATGACCCCCTGAGCATTTTTCGGCGAAACGGCAGCCGCCTCGAGGTTCGACTCAGCCAGGGCGATGGCCAGCGCCAGACGCGCGTCGACCTTGTACTGCGGTGCGACGTCGCGGATCAACTGCGCAATTCTCTGCTTGGCCGCCGGCTGGCGTGCGAGGTAGGCGTCGAGATCAAAGGATGAACCTTCCCATGGGCCACCCACCGCCTGACTCTTGGCAATGGTACCGCTCGCAACACCGGCACAGTCTTCACCGATCTCGTCATTGCCGATACTCGGGATATGGTATTTGAGTGCTTCGACGTTCCCCAGGCGCGCGGCGAGCGCCAGATACGCATTGGCCAGGCGCCGCTGGCCAGTACTTGCCGATCCGCTGGCGAGCAGTCGGCCGACGCGGAAGAAACCTTCCGGACTGCCCATTGCCCCGGCATCGCAGTAAAGTGCAATGGCAAGTCCGAGGTTCTTGCGGATGCCTATTCCCAGCTCCGCGGCACGGCCTTGCGCCAGCGCAGCAGTGACGCGCGGCGCTTCGAGGTAGGGATCGGCGGTAACCGGCGGCTCCGTCGTTGCTTCTACCAGGCTGCTGAGGAGCATGAGAAGCAGGAGGATCGGGCGAATCATCAGGCGTGGCTCGAAATCGGCGGAAGAAAGTTGCCCGCGGCGACGATCAACAAGTCGAACTGGCAACAGAAGGATGCATCAAGCATGAGCAAGTGACAGGGTAGCGAGGAGGATTATGCACGCAAGCTCGTTGGTCGCGCGGTGCACTCTTTCACACTCCGATGGTCTTGATTGAACCGCTGGCCGCCGGCGCAGGCATTTTCGATCAATTCCCGGGCGGATCCATGCGCTCGTCCGGGATTACAATGCGACGTGCACCGAGGAACTCACGAGCGACCGGAAATCCGCGGCGGCGAAGCACCATCGGCTGCCCAGCGTCCTTCGTCCGTGTCTCCGTGTCTCTTTGCTCACCTTCCGCCAAACCCCTTCTTGCGAAAGCCACACCATGCGTTCCCTTCCTCTCGCCGGCTTGCGCGTGCTCGATCTGACGCGCCTTCTGCCCGGGCCCCTGGCCACCATGCATCTCGCCGACCTCGGCGCCGACGTGATCAAGATTGAAGACACCGGTGCCGGCGATTACGCGCGCACTGCCGGCGCCGTGCACGGGGGGATCAGCTATTTCCAGCTGGTTAACCGCAACAAGCGCAGCCTCTGCCTGGACCTCAAACAGGCGAGCGCAGTCGCCGTCTTCCTGCGTCTCGCGGCGACCGCGGATGTCATCGTCGAAGGCTTTCGGCCGGGCATCGTCGACAAGCTGGGCATTGGCTACTCGAGCGTTTCGGCGATCAACCCGCGCATCGCCTACTGCGCGATTACCGGCTACGGGCAGGACGGACCCTATCGCGATCGCGCCGGCCACGACCTGAACTATCTCGCCTATTGCGGACTGCTCGATCAGATCGGCTTGCCCGGCGGTCCGCCGGCGCTGCCCAACTTCCAGATCGGTGACCTTTTCGGCGGCTCGCTGACCGCCCTCGTCGGCATCCTTGCCGGCATCGTCGACGCGCGGGCGAGTGGGCGCGGTCGCTACATCGACGTAGCCATGACCGACAGCGTCTTCGCGCACAGCTTCTTTCCCTTGCTCGCCGTGCTTGCTTTCGGTCAGGCTCTGCCGCGCGGCGAAGATCTGCTCGCCGGGGGCATGCCGAGTTACGCGGTCTATGCGACCCGTGATGGCCGTCATCTGGCGGTCAGCGCAATGGAACCCAAGTTCTGGCAGACCCTGTGCCAGGTGCTCGACCGCCCCGACCTGCAAGCTTTCGCTTTCGCCACGGGGAGCGAAGGCCAGCGCGTGCGCGATGAACTCGCACAGATCTTTGCCGCACGCAGCTTTGCCGAATGGAGCGAAGTCTTCGCTCGCGTCGACTGCTGCGTGAGTCCGGTATTGCGCTTCGAAGAAAGCCTGGCCAACGAGCAACTGCTGGCGCGCGGGATGATCGTCGAAGTCGATGGGGTAAAACAGTTTGCTCCGCCGTACAAGATCAGCGAGTTTTCCTTTGCCGCACGGCGGACGGCGCCAGCGGCAGGCGAGCATAGTACGGAAATTCTGCACGAGCTTGGCTGCGAGCTCGACGAGATCGCCCGCTTGCGCGCGACCGGCGCCATTTGAGCGCGCGCTGCCGATGGTCGCCTCAGGTGGAGTGCGCGGCTGACGGCGCTTCGGCGCGCACCGCGACAACGCCGACCGAGATGTTGTCGCTCCCATCGCGCTCGCACGCCAGGTCGATCAGCCGGCGACAGGCTGCTTCGGCACTTGGCAAATCGACAGCCGCGGCAATGTCCTTCATTCCGACGCCGTCGTGCAAACCGTCGGAACAGAGAACAAAGGTCTCGCCGCCGTGTAAGCGAACGCCACGTTGGGCACGGATATCCAGATCTTCCGATGTGCCGAGCGAACGCAGGAGGACGCTCCGGAAAGGGTGACGGTGCGTCTCGCAGGCGGTGATGATGCCGTTCCTGACCATCTGTTCAACCAGCGAGTCATCCTCCGTGAGCTGCGCGCAGCGACCTTGCACGCAGCGATACAGGCGGCTGTCGCCAACATGCGCATAAATCGCTTCGCCATTCACCAGGACAAGCGCAGTGGCCGTCGTCCCCATGCCATCGAGCGCTGGATTGCCCTGCGCGGCCGCATGAATCACCCGATTGGCTTCTCGCATGGCGAGTTCGAGCGCACGCGCCGGTTCGTCGTCGGTCTCGGCAAAGTAGCGCTGGCAGACCGTCTCGACCGCCAGCGCACTGGCCACCGCACCGCCCTTGTGCCCGCCCATGCCATCGGCGACGATGGCCAGCAGGCCACGACGTTTCGTCTCCGCGCCGCTTGCCGGCTGAACGAGGGCGACCGCATCCTGGTTCGTCTCGCGCACACAGCCGATGTCGGTTGCCACGTGCGCGTCGATCATGTACTCCATCGTCGGCTTGTCCGGATCATCTTCGCCCATCCGACGCCGAGCCGAACTGCCACGCCGAAGACGCCTTAGGGCTCTGGCCAGAGCCGAAATCCAGTTGCCCATCCGGTATTTCCTTGTCATCAAGCTGGGGGATGAGTCGCATCCGCATCTGAAGCTCCTGCTCGAGTGCAGCAGTGGCATTGTGCCACGCCGACGCGGATTGTCGCCAGCCTCCGGTTTCCCCACCCGGCCAGTCGTTCAGAGTCGCTCGCTGCCGGCAGGGTTCCCACGCGCGTGCCGGTCGGCGCGGCGAAGCCCTGATTTCATGCTGCTGCACGACCGACTATACTTGCCGTGATCGGTCGAATCGGCCGAGTCCGCAGCCTCATACGAAAGGAGATCAAGCATGGGCAAGAACGAAGCGCTTCGTGGCTGGCGAGCCGCATTGGTCGTTGTCGGCAGCGCTTTCGCGCTGGCGGCCTGCTATGTCGTGCCGGCAACCGCGCCCGACGGAACAGTAAATTACGGCTATTACCCGCTGCCGCCGCCAGGCACACCCTTACCAGTTCCTCCGGCAGGAACAGCCTCGCCAGGAATACCGGCTAGCGCTTCACCGGCGACCTTGACCGTGCGCTTGTACCCGGCCAACGAGCGCGCGACGAAGACCGGCGTCGTCAGCGGGTCGGTAGCCAACATGATGAGCGGCAAGGGTCGTTTTGTCGTCAACTACGAAGGCGAAGTCCTCAGTGGCGAGGCGACGCGCTTGGCGAGTGAGGACAAGCGCGGCGTTGCCAGCGCATTCAGCCCGGGCGGCATGTACATGTCGTGCGAGTACCAGATGGGCACGCCCTACCAGGGAACCGGAACGTGCTCCTTTGCCAGCGGGGCGAAGTACCAGATGCATATCGGCAACTGAAACTAGGCGCGAGCTCTGCGCCGTTTGCGCCAGGCGCTGATCAGGTAGATGCGCCAGGCGGCCTTCGTCGTCAGGTAGCCGAAGAGCGCAAGGCTGCTGGCCAGCGCCAGCAGCCCGGCCGCCAGCGGCTTCACCGCCTGCGCCATCCACGCCTGGAAGGCGGCGCTCCAGGCGCCGAAAGCAGTCAGGCTGAACTCGGGCGGCGCAATGAAAGCGGCTCCGTCGCCAATCAGCAGGCGGCCGATCTGGTACGCCAGGAGATAGAGGGGAACGATCGTCAGCGGATTGGTATACAAGGTGACGAGCAATGCCAAGGGAAGATTGGCGCGGCAAGCGAGGACTCCCAGAGCGGCGCCGATCATTTGGAAGGGTCCTGGAATCAAACCGCAAAACAGCCCCACGGCAACCGCGGAAGCGGCCGAATGGCGATTGAGGTGCCAGAGCCGTGGATGCAGCAGGGCCGATACGAACGGCCTCAGCCAGCGGTTGTTGCGGACGGCTTCGCGGCCGGGAAGGAGTTTCTTGAGATAAGCGCGCATCGACAGGCATGTCGCGAGGTGGCTGGGCGGGGCAAGTCGGCGTCTGCCATCGTCCGCTCAGAGCGCCCGCTTTTCCCGGTACAATCGACAGATTATCGCGCTTTCTCGCAGCGACGCACAGTTCGTTCCCTTTCATCCGCGATCAAGGTCTGGAGAAACAGATGGACTACCACTTCTTCCGTCGACTCGCTGCCGGCTGCCGCCGCCAGTTGCGCGCTGTGCGCGCTGCACTGGCTCTGCTGGTGATCGTCGCTTCCGCGACGGCATCGGCGCAGGGCGGCCGGCCCGAGCTGCTGCTCTACTGCGGGATCACCATGGTGCGTCCGATGTCGGAGATCGCGCAGGCTTTCGAGAAGCGGGAGAACGTCCGCATCACGCTGACGCAAGGGGGTTCCGAGGATCTGTACCAGGCGGCCAAGAAGGCCGGCATCGGCGACCTCTACCTGCCGGGAGAGCCAAGCTATCGCGACAAGTATCTGCACGAGGGACTGCTCGGCGAGTTCGAACTCGTCGGCTACAACCAGTTGGCAATCCTCGTGGCGAAAGGCAACCCGAAAAACGTCAAGGGTGACCCGCGCGAACTGCTGCGCAAGGACCTGGTGGTGAGCATCGGCAACGCCAACTCGGGTAGCGTGGGCAAGGAGAGCAAGGATGTCCTTGACGAAATCCGCATCTACCAGAAGGTGGTTGCCGCCGCCGCTTTCCTTGCACCCGACTCGCGCGGTCTGAACAACGCGCTCAAGAAGGGTGAGGTCGATGCCGTCCTCAACTGGCGGGCAACCGGCTTTTTCGCCGACAACATTGGCGCGCTCGATGTCGTCGACCTCGACGCCAAGCTGGCCAGGCCGCAGGCACTACTGCTCAATCTGCTCACCTTCTCGCGCAACAAGGAGATCGCACGGCGCTTCATTGCTTTCTCGGCGGGTGAAGAAGGGCAGGCGATCTTCCGCAAGCACGGTTTTCTCGACAAACGGAACAAGCGCTGAACGGCGAGCTGACGAGGATTGCTCATGCGCCTGGGGGGCATGCTGCGCTGGCGCTCAACATTGCTGGCCAATCAATTGCCAGGCAGCGACCTGCAGGTGTTTTCGGCCGGCCGCCTGCTTTGGCTCTTGGGTGGATTCTTCGCTGGTCTGCTGGTCGTCGTCGGTCTCAAAGTGTTCTTCGCCGATCTGTACGGCAAGCTCGAACAGAGCGGCACCAACGAGCGCGCGCGGCTGTTCATTGGCGATGAGATCGTGCGCATCATCGGCAGCGTCGAAACTGCCGTCTATCGCCTGGCCGCGGCCGACAACCCGGCGGCCTTGAAGCGCAGCCAGCACGAGATCAGGACGCAACTCGACAAGCTTGCGCATGCCCTGCACGTGCTCGAGCGCGGGGGGGTCGTCCGCCGCGAAATGTTCCTCAACATCGAGGGGCGCGACGAGTCGGTACGCGAAGTGTCGTATTCGCCCAGCGGCAGCGATTCATCGTTCGTCATGGAAATGATCGAGATCGCGCCCTTGGTCGATGTCATCCGCAAACGGTCGGATGAACTCGAACAACTCCTGGTCCGCCAGTGGGGAAACCGCGATCGCGCCGATCGCGAGCGTTTCTTCGCCGTACAACAGGAGATTGGCCTGTTCATGAAGGGCATTCCGCCGCTCTTCTTCCGCGTCAACGAGAACGCCAATCGGATGTTCGCGGACAGCAGCGAGCATCTGCGGCGAATCGAGGTGCGTCAGGCCGAACAGCGAGAGAACTTCCGGCGCACGGAATGGGCACTGGTTGCACTGGTCGTCGCTCTCGTCGTCCTGGCCGGCTGGCTCTTCGTGCGCCAGACCAACGAGGCGAATCGCAAACTGCGCCTGGCCTGGGCAGCCATGCTGACCGCCAAGGAAGAGGCTGAACGCGCCAGCCGCGCCAAATCCGAGTTCGTTTCGCGCATGAGCCACGAGTTGCGCACGCCACTGAATGCCATTCTCGGCTTTGCTCAGGTGCTCGATGGCGAAGCCTTGCGCCCGACGCACAAGAACTACGTCCATCTGATCAACCGCTCGGGCCAGCACCTGCTCGAACTGATCAACCAGGTGCTGGACCTCGCCAAGATCGAGGCCGGGCGCCTGACGCTCGAGGAGATCGGCTTCGATCTGCGTCAGCTCATCGGCGAAGTCGGCACGATTGTCGCCGAGCGGGCAAGCGCCAAGGGTTTGCGCTTCTCGGCCGTCAGCGCACCCGACTTGCCGGCGCGCCTGGTCGGAGATCCAACGCGCTTGCGCCAGGTTCTCATCAACCTGGCGGGAAATGCAATCAAGTTCACCGAGAGCGGTACGGTCGATCTGCATACCGAAATCGATCAGGGTCGCCTGCTGTTCAGCATCCGTGACAGCGGGATCGGCATGGACGCGGCTGCGTTAAGCCGTCTCTTCCAGCCTTTCGGGCAAGCTGACGAGTCGATTACGCGCCGCTATGGTGGTAGCGGCCTGGGCCTGATGATCTCGCGCGAACTGGTGCAGGCGATGGGCGGCGACATCGAGGTCGAGAGTACGCCGGGGCAGGGCAGTTGTTTCCGTTTTTCGCTCCCGATCCGCCTGGCCGAAGAGCTTCCTGCGACGCTGGTGCAGACGACGATGGCCGAACAAGCGGCGCCGTCCAGGTCGTTGACCGTCAGCGAGCTGGTTGCCGGACCGATCCTGCTGGTCGACGACAACGAGGTCAACCAGGTGGTCGGAGCCGCGATGATCGAACAGTTGGGCTTGTCGTACGACACCGCCGCCACCGGTCTCGAGGCGCTGCAGCGCAGTGCTGAGAAGAGCTACGCGCTGATCCTGATGGACATGGAAATGCCGGAGATGGACGGGCTGACTGCGACCCTTCGGATTCGCCAGCGCGAAGCGCTTGCCGGCGGCAGGGTACCGATCATCGCGATGACCGCGAATGCGCTGCAGGGCGATCGCGAGCGCTGTTTCGCCGCCGGCATGGACGGCTATGTCGCCAAGCCAATCAACCAGGCGGCGCTGGTTGATGAAATACGACGAGTCATGACGCTGAACAAGGCAGGGCCATCGGCAGCCGATGTCGAGTAGAATCGCGCCGGCAACATCATCCGACTGGCGAGTGGAGCACATGGAACTTGCAGCAAGAAGGATCGTTCTGGGGATCAGCGGCGGCATCGCCGCTTACAAGAGTGCCGAGCTCGTTCGCCTGTTGGTCGGTGCGGGCGCTTCGGTTCAGGTGGTGATGAGCGAGGCGGCGACGCACTTCGTCACCCCGGTCACCTTCCAGGCGCTGTCCGGCAGGCCCGTGTTCACTGATCAATGGGACACGCGCGTCGCCAACAACATGGCGCACATCGACCTGTCGCGCGGCGCCGACGTGCTGCTCATTGCACCGGCCTCGGCCGATTGTCTGGCCAAACTGGCGCATGGACTGGCAGACGATCTGTTGAGCACGCTCGCCTTGGCGCGCGAGTGTCCGCTGCTTGTCGCTCCGGCGATGAACCGGCAAATGTGGGAAAACCCGGCGACCCAGCGCAACGCCGCCCTGCTGCGTTCCGACGGTGTCGAAATCATTGGGCCGGCCGTGGGCGAGCAGGCTTGCGGTGAGAACGGGCCAGGCCGAATGCTTGAAGTGGACGAAATTCTGGCCGCGCTGCTGGCTCATTTTCAGCCGAAGCTGCTGCGCGGCAAGCGTGTCCTGCTCACCGCCGGGCCAACTTTTGAGGCAATCGACCCGGTACGCGGGATCAGCAACCTGTCGTCGGGGCGCATGGGTTACGCGATTGCTCGCGCGGCCAGCGATGCCGGGGCGCGGGTGACGCTCGTTTCAGGCCCGGTCGCACTGCCCTGCCCATACGGTGTGCGACGCATCGCTGTAACCAGCGCGCTCGAAATGCACGCGGTAGTCCATCGGGAGGTTGCTGACAACGACGTCTTCATCGCCGTCGCGGCAGTCGCCGATTATCGTCCGGCCAAACCCCTGGCGGAAAAGATCAAGAAGGGGATGCAGACCTCGACACCGACGATCGCCTTGGTCGAGAATCCGGACATTCTCGGCGAAGTCGCCGCCCTCGCCCAGCCTCCGCTGTGCGTAGGCTTTGCTGCTGAGAGCGAGAAGCTGCACGAGTACGCTGAACGCAAGCGACGCAGCAAGCGAATTCCGCTCATCGTCGGCAACCTGATTGGCGACGGGTTCGGCGGCGACGAGAATACGCTGGTCCTGTTCGACGACGAAGGCCAGCACCCCTTGCCCAAGGCAGCGAAGATCGTCCTCGCTCGGCAGCTCGTCGCGCGCATTGCAGCTCTACTCGAAAGCGCAGCGTGGAAAGAGAAGTCACTCGGCGCATAGACCTCCGCCTGCTTGACGAGCGGCTGCGCGATCAACTGCCGCACTATGCAACAGCCGGCGCAGCCGGTCTCGATCTACGCGCGTGTATTGCGGCCCCACTCGAGATTCAGCCGGGAGAAACGGTTCTGATTCCAGCCGGAATCGCCATTCACCTCGACGACCCCGGCCTCGCTGCACTCGTCCTGCCGCGCTCTGGTCTCGCCCACAAGCACGGCATCGTTCTCGGCAACCTGGTCGGTCTGATCGATTCGGACTACCAGGGCGAAATCATGATCTCTGCCTGGAACCGGAGTTCCGCCAGCTTCTTGCTGCAACCGCTCGACCGCCTGGCGCAACTGGTCGTCGTACCAGTGGTGCAGGTCGGCTTCCAGATCGTCGATGAGTTCCCGGCCAGCGACCGCGGCAGCGGTGGTTTTGGCAGCACCGGTCACGCGTAAACCTGCGGTCAGAAACGACGAGCAGCCGGCCGGGCTTGCTTTTGTCGACGCATCGCAGGCAAAAAAAAGGAGCGCGCAGCGCCCCTTTTTCCTCCCCCGGTCAGCCTACAGGATAGGCTTGTGGGCCACCTCCGGATGGGTGGATCCACTCGGTTCATAAACCACGTGCGGACGACCGACGAGCAGTGGATCGATCGGACCAATGGCTTCGATGTCCTTGCCCGTGTAGTTCAGCTTGTGCAGCACGTAACGCATGGCGTTCAAACGCGCACGCTTCTTGCAGTCGGACTTGATCACCGTCCATGGCGTCTCGGCCGTGTCGGTATGGAAGAACATCGACTCCTTCGCCTTCGTATAGTCGTCCCACTTGTCGAGCGACGCGAGGTCGATCGGTGACAGCTTCCACTGCTTCAACGGATGAACCTCGCGTTCCTTGAAGCGCCGCCGCTGCTCCTTGCGACTGACCGAGAACCAGAACTTGATCAGATGGATGCCACTACGCACCAGGGTACGCTCGACTTCCGGCGTCTGTCGCATGAATTCGTTGTACTCTTCGTCGGTGCAGAAGCCCATGACCCGTTCGACGCCGGCCCGGTTGTACCATGAGCGGTCACAGAAGACGATTTCGCCAGCCGTCGGCAGATGCTTCACGTAACGCTGGAAATACCATTGCCCACGCTCGAGTTCGCTGGGCTTTTCGAGCGCGACGACGCGCCCGCCACGTGGGTTGAGATGCTCGGTGAAGCGCTTGATCGCACCGCCCTTGCCCGCAGCATCGCGCCCCTCGAAGATGATCACGACGCGCTGGCCGGTTTCCTTGATCCAGTTCTGCAGCTTGAGCAGTTCGACCTGCAGGCGGTACTTCTGCTTTTCGTAGGCCTTGCGCGACATCAGGTTGCGGTATGGATACGAATTGGTGTCGCGCCAGCTCGTTGCGAGTTCGTCATCGGGACTGGTCGCCTGCTTGGCTGGCGGAGGTTCGTCCTTGCCGAGCAAAGCCTTGCGCAGCGCCACGGCATCGTCGGGCGACGATCCGGTCATGATCGCTTCCAGCGTTTTCGCCAGGGAAGCCGAATCGCCGACTGTGGCGTGCGCAATGATGTCGCGCAGGGCGACCTTCTTGTGCTCGATCGCCGAGCTGGTGGCTTCGGCAACATCGTAGGCTTCCATCGCGGCTGGCGTCCGCGCCGGAGCCACGTCTCCGGCGGACGCCTTGCGCGGTTGGGCGGCGCGCTGCGCCGGTGACGCTGCGCGGGTTCTGGCGGTTCGCCGGGCGGGCGCCGGCGCGGGTGAATCGCTGTTTTCGGCGGGTGTGTTGACTGCCGCCGTGCTGCCCTCAGCATTTGCATTGGCCGGCGGAGCTTTCTTGTCCATCAATTTTTCTCCCGATGTGGATGTACGTGTGACCAAAAACTGAAGCCATCGCCGTGCTTGACGGCATACGTGATGATAGCGCCAAGATGTCCGGCGCTTCAATGGCTTGTTGGCCTTTCGTTGGCTCTTTTGGTGCTTTTCCGGCGATCCGTCGGCGCCACCTGCAGAAATGTCAGGCAGAGGGAGAAGACGGAGACCCGCCGACAGCCGGGCCAGCCCGCTTTCGGTTAGACTCCCGTCGATGTTCAAGCGGAGATGCGGCATGGAGCACACAGCAATTGGCGACGACAACGCGGACTTCGCGGCTGAGACGGACTGGGCGCGTCGCTTTGCTGGCGTGGCGCGTCTGTACGGCGCATCGGCGCTGGCCGCGTTTCGCCAGTCGCACGTCACCATCGTCGGCATCGGCGGAGTCGGTTCCTGGGCGGTCGAGGCGCTGGCGCGCTCGGCGGTGGGCCAACTCACGCTGATCGACCTCGACATGATCGCCGAATCGAACGTCAACCGGCAGGTGCACGCGCTTGACGGTGAGTTCGGCCGAGCCAAGGTCAGTGCCATGGCGCAGCGTATCGGCCTGATCAATCCGGCCTGTGAAGTGCACGAGATCGAGGACTTCATCACGCCCGAGAATGTCACGCAGTTGCTCTGCGCAAGCAGCGACTACGTGATCGACGCGACTGACCAGGTGCGGACGAAGGCGGCAATGATCGCCTGGGCGAAGCTGCGGGCGGTTCCCCTGATCAGCGCCGGCAGCGCCGGCGGACAGCTCGATCCAGCACGCATCGCGATCACTGACTTGGCACGGACGATACAGGACCCGCTACTCGCCAAGGTGCGCGCGCGCTTGCGCCGAGAACACGGCTTTCCACGCGAGCCGGGGCGGAAGTTTGGTATCCCCGCCGTCTTTTCGAGCGAAGCCGTCCGCCCGCCGTTCGTCGAAGGTGCTTGCGGCGGGCGCCCGGTCGCCGGTGGACTGAGCTGCGCCGGCTTCGGCTCGACGGTCTGCGTGACCGCGACCTTTGGCTTCATCGCTGCAGGTGAGGTGCTCAGACATCTGGCGAGTCGAGGCACAGCAAGCGGCTGAGACGGGCGGCTGCATGCCGCGACTTCGGCGCCGGCTGTCGCGAGCGCCGAGCGCCGAGCACCGAGCACCGCCGTTACAAGGGTTTCTTCTTCAGGCGATCAATACGCGGTTCTTGCCAGCCTGTTTGGCGGCGTACATGGCGTCATCGGCCCGCTTGGTGACCATTGCCAGCGTGTCATCAGGACGCAGCTCGCTGACTCCGGCGCTGAAGGTGATCAGTTGCCGCGTGTTGTCGTGCAGGAAAATGCGCCGGGTCAGTTCGCGCTGCAGACGAACGAGCGCGGTCTGCGCGTCGTCTATCGGTGTCTCCGGCAGCAGGATGATGAACTCCTCGCCGCCATAGCGCGCTACCGTATCGTGTGGTCTCAGCGTTTCGCGAATCACCGTACTCAAGTGGATCAAAGCTTGATCGCCCGCCTGGTGACCGAGCGAGTCGTTGAGCTTCTTGAAGTTGTCGATGTCGAGCAGCGCGACGCACATCGTCGCGTGACGGCGCCGGGAACGCGCGACTTCCTTGTTGAAGGCTTCTTCGAGTCCACGTCGATTGAGCACGCCGGTCAACTGGTCGTGGCGAACCAGCGTACTCGCTTTGTCGAGTTCGGCCTGCAACTGGCTGATACGTTGGTCGGCTTCCTCGACGCGTCGGCGCGCGGCGCGCAACTCGTCGCGCGAGCGCTGCGCATTGAGCTGAATGATCTGCGTTTCGCGAATCACTTCGGCAAGAACGTCTTCGAGTTGCCCGATGTCTTCCGCTTGACTGATCCGTTCAGCACAGACTTCGATCTTGTCGTGATACTCCGAGGTCGAATCGGCGAACTCGGCCAAGTGGTCGACGAAACCGGCCAACATCTGCTTGAGCGATTCCTTGGCCTCGTTAAGGCTGTGCTTGAGCTGACTCTGCTTGAATATGACCTCCTTCAAACGGCTCTCGGCGTCGCTCAGCGAGCGTATGCTCAGCGGCCGGGCAACGATGTCGCGCACGATGTCGATTTGACCTTTCAACCAGTGGTCCTCGACAACCAGTTCGCCAACATTCTCGATCAGCAGACGCAACAGGTTGAGCAGACCGGCATGCACCTCGCCGCGGTCCTCGGTCAGGAGTTCCAGGCGAAAAGCGAAGTTCTGTAGTCGGGTCTGCAGTCCTTGCACCGCCGCCGGCGAGTTGGCCGTGCGCGCGCTGTCAGCCAACATCCGGGTATCGGCGAGCAGTTCGGGCTCATCCGCCAACACCGTCGGAATGATCACTGCCAACGTATGGACGAACAGGTCGCGCAGTTCGTCGGTGGCAGCGGCTACTCCGGTCGCCTCGGAAGACGGCACGGCAGCACCAGCTGCGGCTTCAACCGCCAGGCCGAGCGGAGTTGCGCCAGCGACCAGCGGAATTTCCTCGCTCCCCGGCTCGCTCGATGCCCACGACCTGACCAGTCCTTGCAAGCGAGTGAAGAAGACTTCGTTATTGCCGCCCGCACCGCTCGCCAGGACGCGCTCGAGCGCCTCACGTTTGCGCGCGACGGTGAGACCCGTCTGCTTGGCGTCCCATTGGCGGACGAAGTCGGCGAGCACCTCACTCCATGGCAGATCGCTTTCCTTGCCGAGCTGCAGCACCAGGTCGGCCAAGCCGGCACGCAATTCCGGCCAGTTCCTGGCCTTGAAAGCGCTCTCGAAGCTCCTGGCCAGCCTTTGCTGGACGACTGTTTGCCGAGGCAAAGCGGCGAGCAGCGCTCTGAGTTCCCGCTCTGGAAATGGTTCGCCTGCGTCGCTGGCCGTACCGGCAATCTCGTGATACAGGGCCCGGTAGTTTTCCGGGGACGGCGCCAAGCGGCGCACCGCGAGCAGGCGCAAGGCTTCGCGGGCAATTTCAGAGGGATTCGACAGGTTCGCCATGGGTCTTCCGTGATCGCTTGATGGACGAATTCTACCAGTGGAACAAGGCGATCCGGCTCTGCGAATGGCCTTTTTACAGTGTGGTCGCGCAGCGGATAATCCAGCCAGGCGCGGCAGGCGTCGACTTCCGCTATAATCGGCCGCTTGCTTCAGTTCGCCTCCGTAGCATGAAGGTCGTGCAGTTGATTTGTAATCATCTGGTGTTGGTTCGATTCCGACCGGAGGCACCACCCAAAACACTCGGTTGGAGCCTATGCAGCACGTCATCTGGATACTCTGGCCGGCGTTCATCGCTGCCGGCGTGGCCGAAGGCCTGTTCTTCACGCTGATCGATCCTCGACAACTGTACCTGTTCGGCCAACTTGTCGAGTGGCCGCCGATCGCGACCTACTCGACCGGTTTCTTCCTGTTCTGGCTGGTTTGCCTGTGCGCCAGCCTGATGACCTACTTCATGATGCCGAGCGCGGCCAAGGAAGCCCTCAGGAAAGCCGCTGCCGAGCGCGAGGATCTGGCGCGCCCGCGTCGGCGCGAACCGAAAGGCGTAGACCGCTAGGCTGCGGTGAGGCCGCGCTCGAGGTCGTTCTGCAAGTCGGCGACGGCTTCGAGACCGACGGCAATGCGCAGCAAGTCGTCACCGATTCCGGCGGCGGCGCGCTGCTCAGGCGTCAGACGCCCGTGCGTGGTCGATGCCGGGTGCGTTAGCGTGGTCTTGGTGTCACCCAGGTTGGCGGTAATCGACAGCAGTCGACAGCTGTCGATCACTTTCCAGGCTTCGGCGCGCGCACCCTTGACGGTAAAGGAGACAATCGCGCCGCCTCCTTTCTGCTGCCGCCGGACGAGATCGAATTGTCCATGCGAGGGCAGACCGGGGTAGTAGACGCGCGCGACGCGCGGATGCGTCTCGAGCCATTGGGCCAACTCAAGCGCCTTGGCTGACTGCGCCAACATCCGTATCTGAAGCGTCTCGAGTCCCTTCAGCAAGATCCACGCATTAAACGCGGAGAGCGTCGGACCTGCCGTGCGCAGGAAGCGGAAGACCTCCTCGGTCAGCCTGCGTGGCCCGACGACCGCGCCACCGAGAACTCGCCCTTGTCCGTCGAGGTACTTGGTTGCCGAGTGCACGACCAGATCAGCGCCCAGGTCGAGCGGCCGCTGCAGGATCGGCGTGCAGAAGCAGTTGTCGACCGCGAGCAGGATGTTGTGTCGCTGGGCAATCGCCGCCAGGGCGGAAATGTCGGCCACCTCGGTGAGCGGATTTGACGGTGTCTCGAGGAAGAACAGTTTGGTTTGCGGTCGGATTGCCGCTTGCCAGGCATCAAGATCGGTCTGGCCGACAAAGCTTGTCTGCAGGCCGAAGCGTGGCATGATCGTTCCGAGCAACTGTTGTGTCGCACCGAATAGTCCGGTCGACGCAACCAGATGATCGCCAGCGCTGCACAAGGCCATCAGCAGGGCGAGAATGGACGACATCCCGGATGCGGTGGCAACGCAATCTTCGGCGCCTTCGAGCGTCGCCAAGCGATCCTGGAAGGTCTTTACGGTCGGATTGGTGAAGCGCGAGTAGACATTCCCTTCCTCTTCGCCGGAAAAGCGGGCGGCGGCTTGCGCAGCGTTGTCAAAGACGAAGCTCGAAGTCAGATACAAGGCTTCGCTGTGCTCGTTGAACTGGCTGCGTTCCTGACCGGCGCGCACGGCCAGCGTTTCGAGCGAAAGCGGGGCCTCAGTCTTGCGCATCGGGGTCAGCCGACCGACAGGAGATTGAGCTGAAGCTGCTTCGAGGTCCAGCGCTCGTCCTTGCTCAAATGGTGGTGGCCTTCACGTGCCTGTTCGATGGCCGTCAGATACTCGGGGCTGACGTCACCGGTAACATAGGATCCGTTGAAGCACGAGGTGTCGAAGCGCGATAGCGTCGGCTTCAGGTCGCGGATCGAGGCTTCGAGCGCTTGCAGATCCTGATAGACGAGTGCGTCGGCGCCAATTTCGCGAGCAATCTCTTCGCCCGTGCGACCGGTGGCAATCAGTTCGGCGCGCGTCGGCATGTCGATGCCATAGACATTGGGATAACGCACAGGCGGTGAAGCCGAGGCAAAGTAGACCTTGAGCGCACCGGCCGCGCGTGCCATTTCGACGATCTCACGACTCGTCGTGCCGCGCACGATCGAATCGTCGACGAGCAGGACGCGCTTGCCCTTGAATTCCTGGGCGACGGTGTTCAGCTTCTGGCGAACCGACCGGCGCCGCGTCGCCTGACCCGGCATGATGAACGTCCGGCCGATATAGCGATTCTTGACGAAGCCTTCGCGGTAGGGAACGCCGATTCGCTGCGCCAACTGCATGGCCGACGGGCGGCTCGAATCCGGTATCGGAATCACCACGTCGATCTGGTCGACCGGAATGTACTGGACCAGCTTGTCGGCCAGATGTTCGCCCATCCGCAGGCGTGCTTCGTAAACCGATACACCATCGATCACCGAATCTGGACGCGCGAGGTAAACGAACTCGAAGATGCACGGTGACAGCGACGCGTTCGGCGCACATTGACGCTGGTGCAGCCGATGCTCGAGATCGACGAAGATCGCTTCGCCGGGCTCGACATCGCGCAGAACCTGAAAGTTGAGCGTGTCGAGCGCGACGCTTTCCGAAGCAAAGAGGTACTCGGTTCCCTCACGCGTCTCGTTGAAGCCGAAGACGAGCGGACGAATTCCGTGCGGGTCACGAAAGGCCAGCATGCCGTAGCCGGCGATCATCGCAACGACGGCGTAAGCCCCCCGACAGCGCCGATGGACGCCGCTGACAGCGGCAAAGATGGTATCCAGGTCGAGCCGACACCCCTTGGCCGTCGCTTGCAGTTCATGCGCCAGCGCGTTGAGCAGCACTTCCGAGTCCGAGGTCGTATTGATGTGCCGCAGATCCTGGCGGAACATCTCCTCCTTCAGTTGCTGCGTATTGGTCAGGTTGCCGTTGTGTCCGAGGACGATGCCGAACGGCGAGTTGACGTAGAACGGCTGCGAGAGGGCGGAATCGAAGGCTGAGCCAGCGGTCGGATAGCGGCAGTGGGCGATTCCCATGTTGCCCGGTAGCGCGCGCATGTTGCGCGTGCGAAAGACGTCGCGCACCAGGCCTGAGCCTTTATGCATGTGGAACGTATCGTCTTCGGTCGTGGCGATTCCCGCCGCGTCCTGTCCGCGGTGCTGCAGGACCATCAGACCATCGTAGAGCAACTGGTTGACTGGTGTGGTCGCAACAACTCCAAGAATCCCGCACATCGTCTTTCCCTACCCGAACCTGATTCGTTTGGCCACCTCTGCCGGCAACCATGGCTTGCTGGCGAGCACAGCCGTTTGCAAGGGTGGCGAGAGATAGGCTTCGCTCCACCACTTCTCACGCGGCAAGGAAGTCATGCCGCCGAGTGCGACGAGCACCAGGACAATCGCCAGACCTCGCGCAACGCCGAAAATGACGCCCAGAAGGCGATCGGTCAGGGTCAGACGGAGCGCCTTGAGCATGCCTTGAACCGCCAGACGGAGCAAGGCCATGACGACCAGCACGCCAACAAAAACCGTCAGCCAGCCGGCGAGCACGCGCAGCGACGGCTCGGCGATCGTGGCAAATCCTTCGCCGACCGCTGGCCCCCACCACTTGGCGGCCAGGAAAGCGCCTATCCAGGCGGTCAAGGCGATGACTTCACCCACCACGCCTCGCCACAAGCCGAGCATCAGTGATGCGGCAACGACGAAAACCACAACGTAATCGAAGACCGTCATTGCTTGCCGACAACGGCTCCACTAACGCCAAGCTGCTTGAGCTTCTCGAGCGCCTTGTCGGCAGCTTCACGGTTGGGAAATGGACCAGCGCGTACGCGCGTCCGCGATCCATCCGGCGCATTGTACGACTCGGTGTAGGTGTCGACACCAGCGCCGCCGACCTTCCCCTGCAACTGCTTGGCCTTTTCGGCTTCGGTGAAGGCGCCAAGCTGTATGAAGTGCTGCGTGCGCGGTTTGCTCGCCTTCGCCTCGCCCGTCTTTCCGCTCAGGATCGCCTTCGCACGCTGCTGTTCCTGGCTTGAACGCTTGTCGTCAGCCGCCGGTTTGGCGGCAGGCTTGGCTGCTTTCTGCGCGGTGGTCTTGTCGGCCGGTTTTTGCGCCGGGCGGACGGTCTGCTTGGTCGCCGACGGAAGCACCGGCGAAGTCGCCTTCCTGGTTTCTGGAGTCTTGTCGGCTGCTTTCGGGGTTGGCGCGCTGTTCTCGGCATCGCCCCGCCGGCCGCTTGGCGAGCTCACGGCACCAGCTTTGACGCCGGCCGCATCGACCGCGTCGCCGGGCACCGCCGAAACGGCAGGCTGCTCAACGCCGGTTGCCTTGGCCGGCGAGCCCGGCGCCGCTGCGCCTGGTTTGAACGGCAGTTGATCCTGTCCCGGTATGCGAATCTGAACGTTCTGTACCAGCGGCTTCGGTTCCTCGTCCATGACCATCGGCAATACGACGGCGGCCAGTCCCGCGAAAGCAACCGCTCCAACCAGACGGCGACGTGCCCGCTTTTTCAGTTGCAGTTGGGGGTCACTGGTTTCAGTCATCGATAGCGTGGATATGCACTGGCGTACCGGCGTCGCGTACTGGCGTCGCTGTAGTCAGCGACCAAGGTTCAATGCCTGCATGACGGCTGCGACCGTTTGGAAAGATCCGAAGACGACGATTCTATCATCTTCCTTGGCCATCTTGGCGGCGCAGTCGAACGCTGCGCCGGGCGAAGCAAAGCACCGGTAAGCGCCGCCCAGCCCGGCACCGACGAAGCTAGCCAGATGCGCTGCCGTCGCCGCTCGCGGGCCAGCCAGGTCGGTCAGCATCCACTGGTCTACCTTGCCCGCCAGGGGCGCCAGCGAAGCGGCAATATCCTTGTCGGCCAACATGCCGACCACCGCGAAGGTTCGCGCGCAATAGCCCAGGTCGGCAAGATTGCTTGCCAGTTCGCCCACCGCTTGCGGATTGTGCGCCACATCCAGAACGATCGTCGGCCTTCCCGGCAGAACCTGAAAGCGACCAGGAAGCTGCAGCTCGATCAAACCGCGCCGGACAGCCTGCATCGACAAGGGCAGGCGGGCGCGCAACAATTCGCCGGCGGCGAGCGCGACGCTGGCATTGCGCAGCTGGCAGCGGCCACGCAGCGCCGGGTTCGCCAGGCCACCGCGACGTAGTCCGTCGCGACCCCAGAAGGTCCACTGGGTGCGGTCGCCGAAGTAGCCGAAGTCACGCCCGAGCAGGTGCAGATCGGCCCCGATCGCCAGCGCATGCTCGACCAGCGACGCCGGTGGCTCGGGGTCGGCGCACAGCGCCGGTCGACCAGGTCGAAAGATGCCGGCTTTCTCGACGCCGATTGCCGCGCGGGTATTACCCAGCCATTCGGTATGATCCAGCGCGATACTGGTAACGATCGCACAGTCCGCATCGTAGGCATTCACCGCATCGAGTCGGCCGCCGAGCCCGACTTCGAGGATGACCACTTCTGCCTGGCAGGCGCGGAATACTTCGACGGCGGCCAGCGTCGCGAATTCGAAGTAGGTCAGCAAAGTTGCGCCGGCGGCCTGGCGGGCGCTTTCGACACAGGCAAATGCGCGGGCCAGGGTGGCGTCGTCCACCGCCTGGCGATCGATGCGTGTGCGCTCGTTGAAATCGATCAGGTGGGGCGACGTGTAGCAGCCGACGCGGTAGCCAGCGAAGCTGTAGATGGCTTCCAGATAGGCGCAGGTGGACCCTTTGCCGTTCGTTCCGCCGACGGTGATCAGTGGGCACGACACGTCTTGCCCGAGAATCTGTTTGACCCGAACGACGCGTTCCAGGCCGAGTTCGATCCCGCTCTGACCCTTGGGGTGCAAGGCCTCGAGGTGGGCCAGCCAGAGTGCCAGAGGAGAATCGGCGGCAGGAGTGGCCGCCTCTCCGCCCGCAGCGCTGCTGGCAGCGGTCACGCGTCAGGCCCGCGCAATCCAACGCACGCGCAAGGTCGGCTGCCGCGCGGCGCTGTCGATGGCTGAGCTTCATCGCGCGAGCGACGAACGGCTTCGCTGCGCTGGGCAACAGCACGCCAAGCCCAGCGCGCTGCACCGCCGTACGGCGGTTCGCTGCTCACGCTGTAGCCGGCCTCTTCTGCAACATCGCGAGCAGGCCGGCGAGACGTTCGCGCATTTCTCGACGGTCGACGATGAGGTCGATGGCGCCTTTGTCGAGCAGGAATTCGGAGCGCTGGAAGCCCTCGGGCAGCGTTTCACGTACGGTCTGTTCGATCACTCGCGGGCCGGCAAAACCGATCAGCGCGCCCGGCTCGGCAATCACGATGTCGCCGATGAAAGCGAAGGATGCCGAAACACCGCCCATCGTCGGATCGGTAAGGATCGAAATGAAAGGCAAGCGGGCCTGCCCAAGACGCGTCAGGGTAGCCGTCGTTTTCGCCATCTGCATCAGCGAAAACAGGCCTTCCTGCATGCGCGCACCACCGGAAGCGCTGACGCAGATGAACGCCAGCCGTTGGTCGATCGCCGCCTGTACGCCGCGCACGAAACGTTCGCCCAGCACTGACCCCATCGAGCCGCCCATGAAATCGAACTCGAAAGCGGCAAGCACGACGGGGAAGGTCCGGATCGAACCGCGCACGACGACCAGCGCATCGCTTTCGCCGGTCGCCGCGCTGGCGTCACGCAGGCGCTCGGGATAGGGGCGGCTGTCCTTGAACAGCAGCGAATCGACCGGCAACACTTCAGAGCCGATCTCCGAACGGCCCTCGGCGTCGAGGAGCAGGTCGATCCGTGCGCGCGCATCAAGCCGGTTGTGGTAACCGCATTTCGGGCAGACATTACAGTTCTTGGCCAGATCGCTCGCGTAGAGCACAGCGTCACAGCCTGGGCACTTGCTCCAGAGTCCCTCTGGCAGGGCCGATCGCCGCTCGACGCCGGGCTCGTTGCGTTTGATCTTGGGCGGCAACAGCTTGTTCAACCAGCTCATGGTCTTCCTCGTGAGTCGGACGCCACGCCGTCGATTCCGCGGCGGAGGTCGGCGACCAATGCAGCAACGCGCTGGCAGGCCTGCTCCGGTGCCGAGCGCTCGATTTCTTCGATGATCCGACTGCCGACGACCACTGCGTCGGCCACCGCCGCGACCGCTGCGGCGGTCGCGGCGTCGCGGATGCCAAAACCGACGCCGATGGGGACGCCAGTGCGCGCGCGGATATCCGGAACGCGCGCGGCGACGGCAGCGATGTCGAGCGCGCTGGAGCCGGTTACCCCCTTCAGCGAAACATAATAGATGTAGCCGCGAGCCAGTTTGCCAACCTCAGCGATGCGCGCAGGATTCGAGGTGGGTGCCAGCAGGAAAATCGGCGCCAGTGCATGACGGCCGAGGATCGCGGCAAAATCGGCGCTTTCTTCAGGCGGGTAGTCAACGACCAGAACGCCATCCACACCGGCCGATGCGGCTGCTTCGGCAAAGGCCTCGGCCCCCATCGCTTCGATCGGGTTGGCATAGCCCATCAGGACGAGCGGGGTCGTCTGGTCATCCGCCCGGAAGGCGCGCACCATCGCCAGCACCTGGCGCAGGCTGACGCCGTTCGCCAGCGCGCGCTCCGAGGCGCGCTGAATCGTCGGCCCATCGGCCATCGGGTCGGAAAAGGGAACGCCCACTTCAATGAGGTCGGCGCCAGCGCTCACCAGCGTATGCAGCAAGGGAACCGTCAACGCTGGTGCAGGATCGCCGGCGGTGATGAAGGGGATCAGTGCCTTGCGCCCCTGCTCGCGCAGGCGGGCAAATGCAGTTTCAATTCGCGCCATGGTCAGAAGGTAATCGCCGATTTCTCGGCCACGGTATGCATGTCCTTGTCACCACGCCCGGACAGGTTGACTAGAAGAATGTCGTCCTTGGCCAGCGTCGGCGCGAGCCGGGCCGCGTAAGCCAGCGCGTGACTCGATTCGAGCGCAGGGATGATTCCCTCCATGTGGCAGAGATCGTGAAAGGCCTGCAGCGCCTCGGCGTCGCTGATCGTGACGTACTCTGCCCGGCCGCTATCTTTCAGCCACGCGTGTTCGGGGCCAACGCCCGGATAGTCGAGCCCGGCCGAGATCGAGTGGGTCGCGATGATCTGGCCATTTTCGTCCTGCAGGAGGTAGGTGCGGTTGCCATGCAGCACTCCGGGCCGGCCGGCCGTCAGCGAAGCCGCGTGGCGCCCAGTGGACATGCCGTCACCGGCCGCCTCGACGCCGATCAGGCGAACGCCGGCCACCGGGATGTACGGGTGGAAGATGCCCATCGCGTTCGATCCGCCGCCGACGCAGGCAATCACTGCGCTCGGCTGGCGGCCGCATTGCTCCTGCATCTGGGCGATCGATTCGCGCCCGATCACCGATTGAAAGTCGCGCACCATCATCGGATAGGGGTGCGGGCCGGCAACCGTGCCAATGATGTAGAACGTATCGGAAACGTTCGTCACCCAGTCGCGCATCGCCTCATTCAAGGCATCCTTGAGCGTCTGTGAACCGCTGTTCACCGGAACCACATCGGCGCCCAGCAACTTCATGCGGTATACGTTGGCGGCTTGCCGCCGCATGTCCTCCGACCCCATGTAAACGACGCACTGCATGCCGTAGCGCGCGGCGACTGTCGCCGTCGCAACACCGTGCTGGCCGGCACCGGTCTCGGCAATGACGCGCCGCTTGCGCATGCGGCGGGCCAGCAGCGCCTGCCCGATGCAGTTGTTTATCTTGTGTGCGCCGGTGTGGTTCAGGTCTTCGCGCTTCAGGAAAATCTGCCCGCCAGCGAGCGCGTCCGACCAACGCCGAGCGTGATACAGCGGGCTGGGCCGGCCGACGTAGTGCCTCAGGTCGCTTTCAAACTCGGCCATGAACTGCGCATCGTGCATGGCGGCCGCATAGGCCTCGCGCAGATCTTCGAGCGCCGGAATCAGGGTTTCGGCCACGAAGACACCTCCGTAGTGGCCGAAATGGCCTTTTGCATCAGGTAGATCGTACTCGGAAACCACTATCCACAAACTCCTTGCCGGGGGCCACGAGCTAACGCCCGTGCGGCCCGCCGTCGACTGAACACTGAGCGGCGATGGACTGCCCGAGCGCCGGCCCGGCCGTTCCGACGGGTAGCGCAGGCCGCCTACTCGCCGCGTTGGTCGGCTGCCCGCACGGCCTTGACGAAAGCGCGGATCTTCTTCGCATCCTTGATTCCCTTGTCGGCCTCGACGCCAGAGGAAACGTCGACGGCCGCCGGCTTGAGGCGGCGCACGGCGTCGCCGACATTGCCGGCATCCAGTCCCCCGGAGAGAATCAGCGGCTTGCCCAGCGTCGGCGGCACCAGAGACCAGTCGAAGACCTTGCCGCCGCCGCCGTAACCCTCCATGAAGGCATCGAGAAGAAGCGCCTGCGCCGAGGGAAAGCCCGCCGCGTATTGTAGCAAATCCATGCCCGCCCGCACGCGCGCCGCCTTGACGTAGGGGCGATCGAACTGTCGGCAATACGCTTCATCCTCGTCGCCGTGCATTTGCAGCAAATGGATAGGGACTGCGGCGAGCGTCGCGCGCACCTGAGGCGGGTCGGCATTGACGAATAGTCCAACGATCGTCACCAGCGGCGGCACGCGACTGGCCAGGGACGCCGCCGTCGCCAGATCGACGTAACGCGGGCTAGGCGGGTAAAAGACCAGGCCCAATGCATCGACGCCCGCGTCGACGGCCTCCTGCAGATCACTGGCACGCGTCAGACCACAGATCTTGATTCGCGTCTTCATCTTTCAAACGGATCGGTGATGGCGCGCGCGTTCACCGCAAGAGGCAGCAGCGGAATATCGTCGGCCACCGGCAGGCCCCAACGCGCCGGATAGTGGACGGCCACGAGATAAAGCCCATCGGCCGTAAAGGTTGGCGCAGCCAAGCGGCGGTCGCGGCTGGCCAGCAGGCTGCTGATCCAGTCGGGTGCTTGCTTGCCCTGGCCGACATGCACCAGACTGCCGACCAGATTGCGCACCATATGGTGGAGAAAAGCCGAGGCAATGAAATCGAAGACGAGCAGATCGCCGTTTCTCTCGACGCGCGCCTGGTACATGAACTTCACCGGCGACACGGCCTGGCACTCGGCGGCGCGAAAAGCTGAGAAGTCGTGTTCGCCAAGGAGCAAACCGGCGGCCGCCTGCATCGCGTGCACGTCCAGAGGGTGGTGATACCAGCCTAGCCGGCCGTGCCAGACGCCAGGCCGATGCGCACGATTGAGCAGGAGATAGCGGTAGTGTCGGGCAAGCGCCGAAGCGCGCGCATGAAAATCCGCTTCAACGGCATGCGCCCAGCGAACGGCAACGCTCGTCGGTAGAAAGGTATTGCTCCCGCGCACCCAGGCGTACAGCGAGCGGTCTAGCGTGGTATCGAAATGAACGACCTGGCCCAGCGCGTGCACTCCGGCGTCGGTCCGACCGGCGCAAAAAACCTTTAGCTCGGCCCCGGAAAACTGTCTGAGCGCTCCCTGCAGGGCATCTTGTACACTATTCCCGGTCGGCTGCTGCTGCCATCCGCAGAAACGGCTACCATCGTACTCGAGCGCGAGAGCGATCCGCACGCGCTAAATCCGCTGCAGGCAAAGAGCCGCCAGCAAACCACATGCCAGCAGGATGGCCAGATAGTCAAGGCAGGACAGCGGCGAGTCTGCCAGTTCGATCACCTCGCCCCCGGCATGTCCCCCGACACGTTCTTGCTGCGCAAGCAGGCTCCGCCAATCACGCAAATTTGCGGGCAGCTGATCAACCTGGCGCAGCACGAGGAGCAGGCGCACGAGGAAACGATCGCTATCGACACGGCAGCGGCGAAACGGCTGCAGCAAGCGGTGCAGACCCCTTAGCAAGTCGGGCAAAGGCATCCAGCGACGCAGAACGGCAACTGCCATCAGCACCAGCAGCAGACGAGCGACATGCGTCATTGCCGTCGCCAGCCCTTCTCGGGTAGGCGCCAGTGCGCCTTGCCAGGCGGGCTCGCCAGCTTCTCCCCAGGCGAAAACGACAAACAGGGAAACGATCAGCCAGCGCGTGCTCCACGCCAAGCGTTTCCAATCTTGCCGAACGCTCTCGCCGAAAACGGCCAATAACAGAAGGGTCAGCAGAATATGCCAGCCGGCAAGCGACTGCCCGGCAAGAACGAACGAGAACCAGATGAACAGCAACGTCGTTGGATGCAGGACCGGCCACTTGCCGTTCGCTCGTCGGCGGCTGCTCGTCTGCCCCTTGCCAGACTCCGATGCTACTGCGTCCCGCACGCCAACATCAGCCAGAGCCGATCGCGTCAGGCGAGCTGACGCGACCGGCGTTATCCAGGGCACCGCAAACCCTACTCGCGCAATCCGGCAAGGAGCGCTTGGGCTGCCGTCCGCTGCGTCGCATCGCCATCTCTGAGGACCTCCTGCAACAGCTCGCGAGCGCCTTCGAGGTCGCCCATCTCCTCGTATGCCTTGGCGAGTTCAATCTTGGTGGACACCTCTTCGTTGGAGCTTATTTCGAGGTCGGAAACCATGTCCATCGCGGACGAGAAATCCGAGTTCACCAGGGTATCTTCCTGTGTTCCAGAAAACCCTGGGTTGACCAGTGTGTCTTCCTGCTCCATGTCGAACGCTGTCGTCGGAGCGCCGCTCTCGGGTCGGCTACTCGGTCCAAAAACGTCAACCTCTGTCAGTTCCAGACTAATTGATGACATGTCGACCGCCGACGGCGCCTGCATGGCGTGCCCAAGAACGGTCGAATCGGTCAGCTTCACGTCGAAATCGAGCGCCCCGTCATCCGCCGACCCGATGTCGACGACCTCTTCAATCTCGCGTGCCGGTGCCAGTGGCGGCGGCGGCGATGTCTTCCCGATCGCCGTCTCGGCTCCGCGGCTCGCGAGCGGTACGGCAAGCTCGGGCGACTCGCTCGCCAGATCAAACTGAAAGCCGAGGTCTGTGTCGTCTGAGGCGCTTCCGGCCGGAGGCCGCGGGGCCACCAGCATGGTGATCTCGGGCGGATAAATCTCGTCGGTCACCGGGACAGCCCGGCTGTCGTCATCAAAATCGTCGTTGGCAAGCAGAGCGGCGTTCGGCAACGAGGCGGTCAGATCGAAATCGAGCGCCTCGCGCTGTTCGGTGGGTCGATAGGCGATCGTCTTTTCGGCGACGGGCGTGTCGCCGCCAGCCGGCCTCGACGGGCTTGCTCCAGTCGTATCACTAGTACCAAAGTCGAAGTCGAGATCTGCCAGGTCAGCGGTTTGCAGACGGGTTTCCACCTCGGCCGGCCGGGGTGGCATCACGTGCGTAGGTGCGTCCGTGCCGACCGCGGCCTGCGCCATCTGGGCAAGTTGTCCCGGCTTGGCGACCGTGCTCTTCAAGGCGTCGGGACGGACGATCAGCGTCGTCTCCGAATCCCGCACTGGCGCCACGGCATCGGCCACCGCACCAGCGAACAGGGGGTTGTCCGGATCGACCTGCAGGCCCATCGCGGCGGCCTTTTCCCAGTCCGGCCCGACTCCACCCGTCGCTTTGTATAGCTCGCTGACCAACAGATCGAAAGGCTTGCTGTCCTTCCGCGCGAGATAGATCTCGAGCAGCTTCAGGTGGATGGCGTGGCGTCCGGGGTCCTTCTGTTTCGCCTCGAGCAGGATTTCTTCCGCCTGTGCGTCGCGACCGTAAGCCATGTAGACATCGGCTTCGGCTACCGGGTCGACTTCATCGGTGTCAATGCTCCCCGGGCCTGCCTGGCTGAAGTCGGTTTGCGCCATCGAATGCGAGGTATCGACGCTCTGCCCACCGGTGCTATGGAAGACCGAGTTGACCATCAGGCTGTCTCCCGCCGGGGTCAACGTGCTGCTCGCTTCGAATGGTCGACTGTTCTCCGCATCGCGCCGCCGCTTGAGCACCCAATAGGCGGCCAGCAGGGCAAGCACGCCGCCACTACCGGCGAGAAATGGCGTGCTGGTGACCAGTTCTTCCAGAAAGCCGGGTTCTTCCGGCGGTGGAACTACGGCTTTCGGTTTGGGCGTTTCGGCTGGCTTGGGCGCTTCGACCGGCTTTGGTGCTTCGACCGGTCTGGCTTGCTCGACCGGCCGGACGGCCTCGGGTTTCGCTTCGCTGACCGGCGGCGCGCTGCCCGCTTCAGTTCTTGGCGGAGTCTCCGGCTTCACCTCGGCCGGCTTGTCCGGCGGTCTCGCGGTTGCTTCAGATGGCGAGGGCGACGGTGCGGGCTCGCTGCGGCTACTCGGCGCTGCCGGCGGGGCCGCTGGGGTGGCGACTGGCGGCGCAACGGCCGTGCTTGCGGGTGCGGCAGCGCTGGCCGGCTTGCCGGCCTCGGCGGCGGGTGCCGTCTTGCCGGTAGACTGCCTTTCCAGTTCGGCCAGCGTCTTGCTCTTCAGTTCAAGCAAGCGCTGCAATTCGGCCACGCTGCGCTCGAGGCTCGCCAAGCGTTCGTTGGCCTCGCGCAACGCCTTCTCTTTGGCGATCAGATCCTCGTCGGGGCGCTTGCCGGCCGCTGCCGGCAGTCTGCTGGCCGCCTCGGTCCGCGACACGCGCAATTGATCCTTGGGCTCCTGGCCGCTGGTTGCCCTATCCTCCACCCGGGTCGTGACTTTCCCGCTCGCCTGCGGCCGCGCGCCCTCGGCTGCGATTGGCGCTTCGCTGGCGGCCGTCGCCAGTCTGCGCCGGTAGCCGGCCCAATCGGCCGATTGCGCGATGACCGTCCGCCTGGCCTCTTCACGCGGAATTGCTTGCAGCGCAGCCTTGTCGGGAACCGCGAGGACTCTCCCCGCTTGCAGGCGGTTCATGTTGCCGCGGTCAAAGGCGTCGGGGTTGGCGCGATACAGGCCCGCCAGCATCTGGTCGAGCGACACTCCGTCCGGGCGCAATTCGTTGGCAATCTGGCCGAGCGTTTCACCGCGGCGCACCTCGCGCGCCGTCGCACCGTCCGAGGCCGGAACCGGCGGCTCGCTCGGCCGTGGTCGCGGACTCGCCATACGCACAGGTGGTCGCTCTGCGCGCAGCGGTGCGTCGGCGAACGGTGGCGGCAAAGCCACCGGTTTGCTGACCGCCGTAGCGGCATTTCTCGCCGCGTACTCCGGCGGATCAAGCAGGAAGGTGTACTCGCGGATCAGGCGGCCACTCGACCAGTTCAATTCAAGCAGCAGATCCATGAACGGTTCGTTGATCGGCCGCTCCGAACTCAGCCGGATGGCTGGTTGCCCATTGGCGCGCCTGATCAACGAAAAGGTGATGCCATGCAGAGCCGGAGCGTAGTCAACGCCTGCCTGCTTGAAAGCGTCCGCCGCAGCAAGCTGCGCTTTCATTCCGGCAAGTTCCTCGCGCGTGGCGAAGACCTCAACTTCGGCTCGCAGAGGCTGACCCAGGGCGGACAGGACTGTCACCTTGCCCAGGCCGGCAGCGCCGCTCAGTTGCGGAAAAGCGGCGAGAGCCAGAGACGAAGCGACTACCCAGGCCGAAGTCCTTAGTCTGAAAGCCCTTGGTGTGTAATGTTTGTTCTTGGCCACGCCGCCACCCTGAGCGTCGAAATCGGGATTCTTAAAATAACATCATGAAGTTAGCCGTGCAAGCCATACTTTCTGCCGACCTGCCACCGGTGAATTTCTGAGCATCCTTGCTCGAAAAATACTTATTACATTTTTTCAACTAGTTATCAATCAGTATCCGAAGCATGCGACGGAGCGGTTCGGCCGCCCCCCACAAGAGCTGGTCACCGACTGTGAACGCCGCCAAATACTCTGGTCCCATGGCCAACTTGTGCAGCCGGCCCACCGGTATGCTGAGTGTTCCGGTAACGGCTGCTGGCGTCAGTTCGCGCTCACTAAGCTCGCGTTCGTTGGCGACAACTTTCACCCAGGCATTGCCTTGCGCAACGATCTCCTCAACCTCGTCCAACGGAACGTCGCGGCGTAACTTGATGGTCAATCCTTGCGCATGGCAACGCATCGCCCCAATGCGGACACACAGGCCGTCCACGGGTATGCTGCCAGCGGTGCGAAAAGCAGGGCGCCCGAGGATCTTGTTGCACTCGGCACCGCCTTTCCATTCCTCTTTCGACTGGCCACCGTCGACCGGCACGTCGACCCATGGAATAAGGCTGCCGGCGAGCGGCACGTGACGGAAATTCTTCGTCGGAAAAGCCGGCGAGCGCATCGTTTCGGCCACCTTGCGGTCGATCTCGAGAATTGCCGAAGCGGGTTGCGCCAGCTCGGCTTCGACCGCGGCGTGCAAGGCGCCCATCTGGAGCAGCAACTCGCGCATGTTTTGCGCCCCGGCACCGGACGCCGCCTGGTAAGTCATCGCACTGACCCAT
This sequence comes from Accumulibacter sp., assembly GCF_029255125.1. GTDB lineage: Bacteria > Pseudomonadota > Gammaproteobacteria > Burkholderiales > Rhodocyclaceae > Accumulibacter. The sequence continues at coordinate 69,138 of NZ_JAPUVR010000076.1, forward strand.
TCGACGAGGTCGTGGCGAAACAGGCCGCTCAGGCCCATCAGCATCAAGGAGACCGTGCAGTTTCCGCCGATCCAGTTGCGCCCGCCGTTGGCCAACGCGGCGTCGATCACGTGGCGATTGACCGGGTCAAGGATGATCACCGCGTCGTCCTGCATGCGCAGTGTGGACGCCGCATCGATCCAGTGGCCCTGCCATCCGGCGGCGCGCAAACGGGGAAAGATCTCGCGAGTGTAGTCGCCGCCCTGACAGGTCACGATGATGTCCATCGGCGCGAGGTCGGCCAGCGACAGCGCATCATGCAGCTTGCCCGCGTCCTTGCCGGCGATCACCGGGGCAGCTTCGCCCACCGCCGAGGTCGAGAAATACCGCGGCTCGATATGTTGAAAATCACCCTCTTCAAGCATGCGCTGCACGAGCACCGATCCCACCATGCCACGCCAGCCCACCAGACCCACTCTATTCACCGACTTGCTCCTCTGCCATTCCATTCTTGTCCGATTCACAGGGCGGCGAGAACCGCATCGCCCATCTCCCGCGTGCCCACCTTGCGCATGCCTGGCTCATGGATATCCGCCGTGCGGTAACCTTGCGCCAGAACGGTTTTCACGGCCTGCTCGACGCGCTGGGCCGACGACTCCAGCGCAAACGTATAACGCAGCATCATCGCAGCCGAGAGAATCGTCGCCAGTGGATTCGCCACGCCCTGGCCAGCAATATCGGGCGCCGAGCCGTGGCAGGGTTCGTAGAGCCCCTTCCGATTGGCGTCGAGCGACGCGGAAGGCAGCATGCCGATCGAGCCGGTGAGCATCGAAGCCTCGTCCGACAGGATGTCACCGAACATGTTGCCAGTGACGATAACATCGAATTGCTTCGGGTTTCTGACCAGTTGCATCGCGGCGTTGTCGACCAGCATGTGACTCAGCTCGACATCGGGGTATTCATTCGCCGTTTCTTCGGCAACGTCGCGCCACAACTGGGTGGTTTCGAGCACGTTCATCTTATCGACCGAACACAACTTTCTCCGACGTTGGCGCGCCGCCTCGAAGGCGACGCGGACGATGCGGCGAATTTCGCTCTCGCTGTAGTGCATCGTGTTGAAGCCGACCCTCTCTTGCCGGCCAGCCAGTTCGCGCACCTCGATGCCACGCGGTTGGCCGAAATAGATGTCGCCGGTCAGCTCACGCACGATCAGGATATCCAGTCCGGCGACGACTTCGCTTTTCAGCGTCGAGGCATTCGCCAACTCGGGATAGAGAATTGCCGGGCGCAGGTTGGCGAACAGGCCGAGATGCTTGCGGATCCCCAACAACCCTCTTTCCGGGCGCAGCTCGCGCGCCAATCGGTCCCATTGCGGACCGCCAACCGCGCCGAGCAGGACCGCATCGGCGTCTTGCGCAAGCTGTTGCGTGGCCAGCGGGTAAGGATCGCCGGTCGCATCGACCGCGCAACCGCCGAGCAGGCCCTCTTCCATTTCGAAACCCAGGTCAAGCGTGCGCAGCACTCGCACCGCTTCGGCCATGATTTCCGGCCCAATGCCGTCGCCAGGAAGAATACAGATTTTCATTCGCATTTCCTCAAATCACGCGATTATGTCACAGCACTGGCGTCTCGTCAGATGCCGCCGGCGCCTCGCCAGCCTCGCTCGCGCCTAACGCGCACGCCGCGCACCGGCATACAGGGGATATACGCGCTCGGCATAAACCCGCAGGTCGGCGATGCGCGACTCGTGCGACGGATGCGTAGACAACCACTGCGGCGGCTGGCCGCGGACGGTGCGGCCCATCTTTTCCCATAGGGCAATCGCGGCAAATGGATCGTAGCCGGCGCGTGCGGCGAGTTCGACACCGATGCGATCCGCTTCCTGTTCCATCTCGCGCGAGTTCGGTCGCATATACGCCAGATCGCCCAAGGTCCCGATGACGCTTTGGCCGAGCCCGGAGTCGATGCCGAAGTAAGCCCCGATCAAGGCTCCGCCAATGCTGGCCGCCGCACCTACGCCAGCCGCCCGGCTCGCCTTCTCACGCCCATGCTCGCGCAAGGCGTGCGCGATCTCGTGTCCCATCACGCCGGCAAGTTCATCGTCGGTCAGCTGCAGTTGTTCGAGCAGGCCGGTGTAGACGGCCATTTTGCCGCCCGGCATGCACCACGCGTTCAACTCGGAAGAAGTGATCACATTGACCTCCCAGGGCCAGGCTGTCGCGTCGCCGCGGAAAGCCGCGGTCATCGGAATCAGCCGCTGGGCAACCTGGCGCACGCGCTCGAACTGTTGGGGGTTGCGATTGAGGCGATTCTTGGCATGCGCCTCGCGCATGGCCTCCTGGTAGGCTTTGGCGGCCGAGCGATTGATCTCGCCCGATGAGACGAGCATGGTTTGTCCGCGTTGGACACCGACTGTTCCGGCGGACGTCGTTCGGGTCGTCGCACAGCCGGCAGTCAGGCCGACGAGCAGCGCGGCCAGGCAGCAGGCGCGCAAGAGACCAATCTTCATGGCTTTTTCCTCCCAATCAGTGTCAACTTCTGGCGACGCGCCGAGTGTGCCCGGCGTCGACCTCGACCAGATCGCTGGGCGGGATCCAGCGTGCGACGAAAAGCAGACCGACCAGGGCGAAACTCGCGCTGAGTGTATAGGTCGGCCCCGCGCCGAGGCGTTCCCACGACCACCCGCTGAGCAGCCCGCCGAGCAGGCCACCGGCGCCAAAAGAAACGCTCGAGTACAAAGCCTGCCCGCGCGCCTGGCAGTTTCCTGGAAACCAGCGATTCACCGCGGCAATGGCGGCTGCGTGGTAGGCACCAAAGGTCAGCCCGTGCAACAGTTGGGCGAGGAGAATCAAAGGCCAGTGGTCGACGCACCAGCCGATGACCAGGAAGCGGATGGCGGCTGCGGCGAAGCAGACGAGAAGAATGGTACGCAAGCCATAGCGGCGTAGCAAGTCGATCATGAAGAAGAAAACAGCAATCTCGGCGAGTACGCCGAGCGACCACAGACTGCCAACCGACAGTGTGCTGTACTGATGGCTGGCGAGGTGTATGGAGTAGAAAACGTAAAGCGCGCCGTGTGCCGCCGACATGGCAAAGCAGGCAGCAAACAGGGCGCGCACGCGCGGCTGGCGGAGAATGTCTACGATGGCCTGCGCCTGAGCTGCACCGGCAGCAAGCTCGACCGGCTCGGGTACCAGGACCGCGCACAGCAGGGTGCTGCTGAGTAGCGCAAAGATCACCCAGAGCAGGCGCGGCAGACCGCTTCCATCGAGCAACGCTCCGGTTGCCATGACCGCAACAATGAAGCCGATCGATCCCCACACACGGATCCGGCTGTAGCGCCCCGGATTGTCGCGCAGATGGGCAAAGGTCACGGTCTCCACCAAGGGGAGAGCGGCGCTCCAGAAGAAAGCAAACAGCGCCATCGCCATCAGCATGGCGGCGAAGGAGCGCGCGAGGAAAAACGCCGAGAAGCTTATCAGACCGAGCGCTGCGGCCAGGCGCACGGCCGGTAGTCGGTGTACCAGTCGATCGGCCAGCGCCCCCCACAGGTACGGTGCAAGCAGGCGCATCAACGGGAGCTGCGACATCAACAGGCCGATGTCCCAGGCGGAAAAGGCAAGCGACTCCAGGTACAGCCCGAAATACGGTGAGAAAGCACCGATGCAGGCAAAGTGAAAAAAGTAGTAGCCCGACAGCCGCCAATAGGGCAAAGGTTGCATCAGGCGCTTCTAGCGGACGCCTGCCCGCGTGCCGACACGCGCCGGCTCAGTCGCCGCTCTTGTGGGCAACGAGCATGCGGTACATCTGGTCCTTGAGCCGGACGCGCTGCTTCTTCAGATTCTCGAACGCGAAATCGTCCACCGGGACATCATCCTCCTCGAGCCGTTCGACTTCCCTGGTCACCTGATGGTATTCGTCGTACAAGTTGCCGAATTTCTCGCTTGATGCCTTGAGCGCGTGGATCGAGTCAACATACTCGGGGAAGTCAAGATGAAGGTCGTGGTGCTCAACTTGCATGATCATAGCCTCAGGAGACTCCGGCCGGCCCGATGCGCGACCAGACGGCGCGATTATACTGGCTACAGCCGCCGGTCGTCACTTGCCCGGGGTGGCCGGAACGCGTCCGGCAAGCTGTGGGGTAAGGCAGCGGACGTCACCACACTGGGCGCGATGGCGCAGGGCGAGATCGATCAGGACGAGCGCCAGCATCGCCTCGGCAACCGGGGTCGCGCGCAGGCCGACGCAGGGATCGTGTCGACCGTGCGTTTCGACGATCGTCGGCTGTCCGTCGATGTCTATCGACCGACGTGGCAAGCGAATGCTCGAGGTTGGCTTGACCGCCAGCTTGACGAGGATCTCCTGTCCGCTCGATATGCCGCCGAGCACGCCGCCCGCATGATTGGACAGAAAACCCTGCGGTGTCATCTCGTCGCCGTGCTCGCTGCCTTTTTGCTGCACGCTGGCGAAACCGGCGCCGATCTCGACTCCCTTTACTGCATTGATGCTCATCATCGCGTAGGCGATCTGTGCATCGAGCCGATCATAAACAGGTTGTCCCCAACCAGGTGGGACGCCGCTGGCGCTCACCGTGACCAGTGCTCCGACCGAATCACCCGCCTTGCGCAACTGATCCATATAGTCTGCAAGTTGCGGGACGATCTCGGCGTTCGGCGCGAAGAAGGGATTGCTGGCAATCTCTTCGCGTGCGACGAACGGGATTTCGATCGGCCCCAGGCGACTCAGCCAACCGCAGATCTCCACCCCATGGCGCACGGCCAACCACTTGCGGGCAATCGCTCCGGCGGCCACGCGTACGGCGGTTTCGCGCGCCGAAGAACGTCCGCCGCCACGGGGATCGCGCAGGCCGTACTTCTGCAGGTAAACGTAGTCCGCATGACCGGGCCGGAAAGTCGTCGCGATCTCGGCATAATCCTTGCTGCGTTGGTCCTGGTTGCGAATCAGCAGGGCGATCGGCGTTCCCGTTGTCTTGCCGGCGAATACACCGGAAAGGATCTCGACCTGATCCGGCTCGCGCCGCTGCGTCACATGGCGCGAAGTTCCAGGCCGACGCCGGTCGAGATCGGCCTGGATGTCCGCCGCACTGATCGGCAGACCAGGCGGACACCCGTCCACAACGCAGCCGATCGCCGGTCCGTGCGACTCACCAAACGATGTCACGCAAAACAGGGTGCCGATCGTGTTGCCGGACATAACTGCCTCATCGAAGTTGTAACTGCCGGGTTGCGCATGCCGGCGGGCAGTCTACCACAGGGGTGGCGAGCAGACGCTCGCCACCCGTCATCGCCAGCCGGGTCGGCCTCGGGGGAACGATCCGTAGACGCGCGGCGCCAGCGTTCAGCGTCCGCCTAGCCCTCGCCAGCAAGACCTTGCTGGTTCTCCGCTTCGTGCTTTGCCGTAAGCCCGAAGTAAGTATTGCTGATTATGATCGGGCGCCAGTCATGGCAAGTGACTCGACAACAGTCCCTTTTGGAGGAGGAAAAACAAAGTGAACGACGACATCGTTGCGCGGATTGAGTCCAATCCGAAGTTTCACCAGTTCGTGCAGAAGCGCAATTCATACGGCATCATCATGTCCATCCTGATGATCTTCGCCTACTACGGCTATATTCTGCTGATTGCTTTCAACAAGGAATGGCTGGCCACCAAGCTCGCACCCGGAATGGTGACTTCCATCGGGATTCCGCTCGGGGTTGGGGTCATCGTGTTCACCATCATCCTGACCAACATCTACATTCGGCGCGCCAACACGGAATTCGACGATCTCAATGCCCAAATTCTCAAGGAGGCGAACAAGAAATGATCAGCCAATCGACCCGCAAAATCCTCTTCGCTACGGCTGGTCTGCTCGCCACGGGTGGCGTCCTGGCGGCTGGCGCCGACCTCGGCAACACCACCAAGCAAGCCACCAACTGGGTGGCGATTGCCATGTTCGTCGTCTTCGTTGCGATTACGCTCGGCATCACCAAGTGGGCGGCGGCGCGCACCAAGACGGCAGCCGACTTCTACACGGCCGGTGGCGGAATCACCGGTTTCCAGAACGGCTTGGCGATTGCCGGCGACTACATGTCGGCCGCATCGTTCCTTGGAATTTCCGGCCTGGTTTTCGCCAACGGCTTTGACGGCCTGATCTTCTCGATCGGCTGGCTGGTCGGCTGGCCGGTGATCACCTTCCTGATGGCCGAACGCCTGCGCAACCTCGGAAAGTTCACCTTTGCCGACGTCGCCGCGTACCGCTTTGCGCAAACCCCGATGCGCACCTTCGCAGCGACCGGTTCGCTGGTCGTCGTCGCGTTCTACATGATTGCCCAGATGGTCGGCGCCGGTCAGTTGATCAAAGTCCTCTTTGGTCTGGAGTATACGGTGGCGGTGATCATCGTCGGCGTGCTGATGATGTGCTACGTGCTCTTCGGTGGTATGACCGCGACGACCTGGGTGCAGATCATCAAAGCAATCATGCTGCTCACCGGTGCGACGTTCATGGCCCTCGCCGTGCTCTGGAAGTTCGGCTTCAACCCCGAGGCGCTGTTTGCCAAGGCGGTCGAGATCCATTCCAAACACGATGCCATCATGTCGCCTGGCGTGCTGATCAAGGACCCCGTATCGGCCATTTCCGTGGGAATGGCGCTGATGTTCGGTACCGCCGGCCTGCCACACATCCTGATGCGCTTCTTCACCGTGCCGAGCGCCAAAGAGGCGCGCAAGTCGGTTGGCTGGGCGACGACCTGGATCGGCTACTTCTACATTCTTACCTTCATCATCGGCTTCGGCGCCATCGTCATGCTCACCCAATCGCCCGAGCTGTACTACGTTGATGGCGATCTCGCCAAGGGTCTGAAGGGCGGCGGCAACATGGCCGCTGTACACCTGTCGAACGCCGTCGGTGGCAACTTGTTCCTCGGCTTCATCTCGGCCGTCGCCTTCGCGACGATTCTCGCCGTCGTTGCCGGCCTGACGCTCTCGGGTGCCTCAGCCGTCTCGCACGACCTCTATGCAACGGTGCTCAAGCACGGCAACGCCGATTCCGCTTCGGAACTGCGCGTGTCGCGGATCACCACCATCTGCCTAGGCATCGTCGCGGTCTTCCTCGGCATCGCTTTCGAGAAGGAAAACGTCGCCTACATGGTGATGCTGGCCTTCGTCATCGCGTGTTCGGCGAACTTCCCGATTCTGTTCATGTCGGTCTTGTGGAAAGACTGCACGACCAAGGGCGCGGTCGCCGGCGGCATCGTCGGGCTGGTCAGCTCGGTCGTTCTGACCATTCTCTCGGCGTCGGTGTGGGAAGCGGTCCTGAAGAATCCGAAAGGAAGTGCGTGGTTCCCGTATTCGTCACCCGCAATCTTCTCGATGACCGCTGCCTTCGTGGTCATCTACATCGTCTCGAAGATGGATAACAGCAAGCAGGCGCAGCTCGAACGGTCGCTTTATCCAGCTCAGCGGGTTCGCTCGGAAACCGGCGTCGGTGCGGCTTCTGCCTCGGGTCACTGAGCGAAGCGGAGAGATCTTGCTGTTGGACGGCGTGCGCAATGGTTGCGGCATCCCACCCGATGAGCGTCGACTGGCCCAAGTGACTCACACCGGGGATACGTAGCCGCTATCGGCACGCTGGACAACACAACGGCTCGGGGTATAACCCCCGAGCCGTTTCTTTGTGCAGTCCGTCTATTGAAGGGAAGGCTTGTCGGCGGGCGGTCCTCGCCGCGCGGATCAGCAGAACCCGCTTGGCGCTACTCGACGGTCACCGACTTGGCCAGGTTACGCGGTTTGTCAACGTCAGTCCCGCGCACCAGCGCAACGTGATAGGCCAGCAACTGCAGTGGCACCACGTGCAGCAGCGGCGACAGGGCGCCGTAGTGCTCGGGCAGATGCAGGACATGCACGCCGTCGGATTCCTTCATCTCGCTGTCGGCATCGGCAAAGACATACAGTTCGCCACCACGCGCGCGGACTTCCTGCAGGTTCGACTTCAGCTTTTCGAGCAAGACATCGTTTGGTGCGACGGCGATCACCGGCATCTCACGATCGACCAGGGCGAGTGGTCCATGCTTCAGTTCGCCGGCTGGATACGCCTCGGCGTGAATGTAGGAGATCTCCTTCAGCTTCAGCGCGCCCTCGAGCGCAATCGGATAATGCCGGCCACGGCCAAGGAAGAGCGCGTGTTGCTTCATCGAAAAGCGTTCCGACCAAACGCGAATCTCCGGCTCAAGTTCGAGCGCGCTGGCGACCGCCATTGGCAGGTGGCGAACGGCGTGCAACTCGGCGGCTTCGGCTTCCGGCCCAAGACGCGAGCGTAGCTTGGCCAGCACCAGCGTCAGCAGGTAGAGCGCGGCAAGCTGCGTGGTAAAAGCTTTGGTCGAGGCCACGCCGATCTCCGGGCCGGCACGGGTGATGAAGCGCAGGGCGTTTTCCCGCACCAGCGAGGACTCGGGAACATTGCAGATGCACAGCGTGCGCGACATGCCGAGCGCTTTGGCATGCTGCAGGGCAGCCAGCGTGTCGGCGGTTTCGCCGGACTGCGAAATGGTCACGACCAGGGTGCGCGGGTCGGGAACCGATTCGCGATAGCGGTACTCACTCGCCACTTCCACCGCACACGGTATTCCGGCAATCGCTTCAAGCCAGTAGCGTGCGACCAGACCGGCGTGATAGCTCGTGCCACAGGCGATGATCAGCACCTGTCCGACATCCTTGAGCAGGGCTTCGCTCTCGGCACCGAATAGCCCCGCTTGAATGCTGCGCGCGGCGCCAAGCATTTCGAGTGTATTCGCCAGGGCCACCGGCTGCTCGAAGATCTCCTTCTGCATGAAATGCCGGTAATGCCCCAGCTCGATCGCGTCGGCCGACAGGTGCGATTCGGTTTCCGGCCGGTCAACCGGCGTGCCATCGACTCGTGCGATCGTGTAGTGACTACGCAACAACTCGGCACAGTCGCCGTTTTCCAGGTACACCATGCGCCGCGTGACCTGCACCAGCGCCGAAGCGTCAGACGCTGCGTAGCACGCGTCGTCGGTCAGACCAAGCAAGAGCGGCGCACCCTCGCGCGCCACGACGACACGCTCGGGATCACTTTCGCGCAGAACTGCGATGGCATACGCTCCCTGGAGTTGGGCGACCGCCTGACGAACGGCAGTCAGCAAGTCGGGCGCGGTCTTGAGTTCGTGCGACACCAGATGCGCGACGACCTCGGTATCGGTATCAGAGTCAAAGGTGTAGCCTTCGCCCTTCAGATACGCTCGCAAGGGCTCGTGGTTTTCGATGATGCCATTGTGGACGACGGCCAGCCCATGCGAAACATGCGGGTGAGCGTTGCGCTCGCAGGGAACGCCATGCGTCGCCCAGCGTGTGTGGGCAATGCCGGTGTTACCGGCAGCCTGCGACGCTTCAACCTGGGCAGTCAGCTCGGCAACGCGTCCAACCGAGCGCAAACGATGCAGACCACCTTCGTTGATCAGGGCCAGGCCAGCCGAATCGTAGCCGCGATACTCCAGCTTGCGCAGGCCTTCGAGAAGGATGGGGACAACATTGCGGTCGGCAACCGCGGCGACGATACCACACATGGTCAGGTCACTTTTTAGCTTTTTTGGGCCGTTGCCAGCCCGGGAGGGAAACCTGCCGAACACGCGAGAGCGTTAGCGTATCCGGCGGAGCGTCCTTGGTCAGGGTCGTACCCGCACCGAGGGTCGCGCCGCGGCCAACGGTTACGGGAGCGACCAGTTGCGTATCGGAACCAATGAAAGCGTCGTCCTCGATCAGCGTCTTGAACTTGTTGGCGCCGTCATAATTACAGGTGATCGTTCCGGCGCCAATGTTGACCCGGCTGCCGACGACCGCGTCGCCGACGTAAGCCAGGTGATTGGCCTTCGATTGTGCGCCGAGTTTCGTATTCTTCAGTTCGACGAAATTGCCGACATGCGCGCCGACAGCCAGCTCGGTTCCCGGCCGCAGCCGGGCATACGGACCGACCACGGCGTCCGGTCCGATGAGCGCATCCTCGATGTGACTGAAAGCGGCCACCCGCGCACCGGCGCCGACCTGTGCATTCTTGAGAACGCAGGCCGGGCCCACCTCGACGGCTTCGTCAAGGACCACTCGGCCTTCGAAGACGCAGTTGACATCGATGAAAACGTCGCGCCCACAGATCAGTTCCCCGCGCACATCGATGCGCGCCGGGTCGGCCAGGCGAACACCACGTTCCATCAGGCTCTCGGCATTCCGGCGCTGAGCGATGCGCTCGAGTTGGGCGAGCTGCACCTTGCTGTTGACCCCAATGACTTCCCACTCGCCTTGTGGCTGCGTGGTGGTGATCGGCAACGCTGCCGCTAATGCCATACCGACGATGTCGGTGAGATAGTATTCCCGCTGCGCATTGTCGTTCGACAGCCGGGCGAGCCAGCCAACCAGGCGTTCGGTCGGGAGCGCGATGATTCCCGTGTTTACCTCGTGAATCGCGCGCTCCACGACGCTGGCATCCTTGTCTTCGACGATTCGCTGAACGGCGCCCGCGGCGTCGCGGACGATGCGCCCATAGCCGGTAGGGTCAGGCAGTTCGACGGCCAAAATGGCCAGGGCGTTGCGTGCTGCGTGTACGAGTCGCTGCAGCGTGTCGACCTGAGTCAGCGGTACGTCGCCGTAGAGAATCAGTGTTGTTCCACCCGGTGCCAGATGCGGTGCTGCTTGCATCACTGCGTGTCCAGTACCGAGCTGTGGGTCCTGCAGGACCCAGGTCAAGTCAGGCGCATCCAGCGCCGCGCGCACGACATCGCCCCCGTGTCCATAGACGAGACATAGCGTCTCCGGCGCCAGCCGGCGTGCCGTTTCGATGACGTGCTGGACCAAAGGCTTGCCGGCCAGCGGATGCAGCACCTTGGGCAGATTCGAATGCATGCGCTTGCCCTGGCCGGCAGCGAGGATGACGATATTCATGGGCTGGTCGTAGTTGCTCAGGAAGTTATTTCGACGTCTACCCGCACGCGTGGAGCGCGACTCCCGGCCGGGCTGGTGGCAGCGCGGGTTCCGCCGGAGCGGGTCCGCAGCACCGCGGTAGACAGGACATCCGTTCGCATGCAGGAATTGTTCCACAACGCCGTGCCGACATCAGGAACAATATCACGATCGCCATTGTATCAAGTGTGCACCTGGTGCATCGCCGGCGTGCTCACCGTGGCAAGGTCGAACTGCCCATCAGGAAAGCATCGACTTCACGTGCGCATTGCCGGCCTTCCCGAATCGCCCAAACCACCAAGGATTGTCCACGTCGCATGTCGCCGGCAGTAAAAACCTTGGCGATGTTCGTCGCGTAACAACCGACTCCCTCGCTTGTCGCCTTGACGTTGCCGCGCGTATCGAGCTCGACTCCGATTTGTTCGAGCAAGCCGTGGTGGACCGGCGAGACAAAGCCCATGGCGAGTAACACCAGGTCAGCCGCGAGCTCGAACTGGCTGCCGGCGACCTCGCTCATTCTGCCGTCACGCCAATCGACGCGCACGACACGCACACCGGTGAGCTTGCCTTCCTTGCCGATGAATTCCCGCGTCGCAACCGCGAAGTCGCGCACGCAGCCCTCTTCGTGCGAAGACGAGGTGCGCAGCTTCAACGGCCAATACGGCCAGGTCAGGCTCTTGTCTTCCTGCTCCGGGGGCTGCGGCATCAGCTCGAACTGGACGACCGAAGCGGCTCCCTGGCGGTTGCTCGTGCCGACACAATCCGAACCGGTATCGCCACCGCCGATGACCACGACCCGCTTGCCGGTCGCCCGGATCTGTCCACTGAGGCGGTCGCCGGCATTCACCTTGTTCTGTTGCGGCAGGAAGTCCATCGCGAAATGCACTCCGGCGAGGTCGCGCCCGGGTACGGGCAGGTCGCGTGGTGCCTCGGCGCCGCCAGCGAGGACCAGCGCATCGAATTCGGCGAGCAGCGTGGCGACCGGCAGCGCACCGGGTCCACTCCCACCCACTGTCTGGTTGACACGGAACGCGACGCCTTCCGCCTCCATCTGCCGTATGCGCAGGTCGATCAGCGACTTCTCGAGCTTGAAATCGGGAATCCCGTAGCGCAGCAGGCCGCCAATGCGATCGTTCTTTTCGAAGACCACCACCGTATGGCCGACGCGCGCCAGTTGCTGGGCTGCCGCCAAGCCAGCCGGTCCGGAGCCGACGATTGCCACCTTCTTGCCAGTTTTCGACTTTGCCAACTGCGGGCGGATCCAGCCTTTTTCCCAGCCCTTGTCGATAATCGCGTGCTCGATCGACTTGATGCCAACAGCGTCGGTGTTGATGTTCAGCGTGCAGGCTGCTTCACACGGTGCTGGACAAATGCGGCCGGTGAAGTCGGGAAAGTTGTTGGTCGAGTGCAGAACCGCCAGTGCCTGCTCCCAATTGCCGCGATAAACCAGATCGTTCCAGTCTGGAATGATGTTGTTGACCGGGCAGGAGTTACTACAGAAGGGGATTCCGCAGTCCATGCAACGCGCACCCTGCATGCGCGCCTGTTCATCGTTCAGTACGTGCACGAACTCCCGGTAGTGCTTCAGTCGCGATTGACTCGGCTCGGCAGCTTCCGCCAAACGTTGGTACTCGATGAATCCGGTGGGCTTTCCCATGACTATGCTGCCTCCAGTTGCTTTTTCGCTGCCATTTCCTTGAGCACGCGTCTGTACTCGTGCGGCATGACCTTGACGAAGCGCGCGCGGTAGCGCTCCCACTCGGACAGCAAACGCCTGGCCTGGCGACTGCCGGTAAGGCCGTAGTGCCGTTCAATCAATCCCTTGAGCAGCGCCTCGTCGCTCAGGCCAAGATGGCGCAGATCGACCCGGCCGAGCCCCTCGAGATCTTCACCAGCGTCGCTGTCCTTACGCGCCGCGAATTCTTCGGCAATCGGTTCGAGCGAGACCTGTGCCATGTTGCAGCGCGAGGCGAAGCTTCCCTCCTCGTCGAGGACATAGGCCACGCCGCCCGACATCCCGGCCGCAAAGTTGCGACCAGTCTGCCCGATGACGACAACCGTGCCGCCCGTCATGTACTCGCAGCCGTGATCGCCGACGCCCTCGACAACCGCCGTCGCACCCGAGTTGCGCACGGCAAAGCGCTCGCCGGCGACCCCTGCGAAGAAGGCCTCACCCTCGATTGCGCCGTAAAGAACGGTGTTGCCGATGATGATGTTGCTCGGTGTCTCGCCACGAAAACCATGGTTCGGGCGGACGATGATCTGCCCGCCAGACAGGCCTTTGCCAACGTAGTCATTTGCCTCGCCAATCAGGTCGAAGCTGATTCCGTGCGCGAGAAAGGCGCCGAAAGCCTGCCCAGCCGTACCCTTGAAACGAACCTCGATGGTTCCATCGGGCAGTCCGGCGTGCCCGTAGCGCTTTGCCACCTGGCCGGAAAGCATTGCGCCAACGGTGCGGTTGACGTTGCGCAGCGGCAGTTCCAGGCTGACCTTCTCGCCTTGTTCGAGCGCGACCTGGGCAGCCGCGATCAGTTGCCGATCAAGCGCACCGGCCAGGCCGTGCTCCTGCTCTTCGCAGTGAAAAACCGGGACATCGGCGGCGTTTGGCGGACGCCGGAAGATTCGGCTGTAATCCAGGCCGCGCGCTTTCCAATGCGCGATTCCCTTCTTCATTTCCAGCAGATCGAAACGGCCGACCAGGTCGTCGAAGCGCCTGATCCCGATCTGCGCCATCGCTTCGCGCAGTTCCTCGGCAACGAAGAAGAAGTAATTCACGACATGCTCGGGCTGGCCGGAAAAGCGCCGACGCAGAACAGGATCCTGCGTCGCCACACCGACCGGACACGTGTTCAGGTGGCACTTGCGCATCATGATGCAACCTTCGACGACCAGCGGGGCGGTGGCGAAGCCGAACTCGTCAGCGCCGAGCAGGGCGCCGACCAGAACGTCGCGGCCCGTCTTGATCTGGCCATCGACCTGCACGCGAACGCGCCCACGTAGCCGGTTGAGCACCAGCGTCTGCTGCGTTTCGGCCAGACCCAGTTCCCATGGCGACCCGGCATGCTTGATCGAGGACAGCGGACTGGCCCCGGTTCCCCCATCGTGGCCGGCGATCACCAGATGATCGGCCTTGGCTTTCGTCACGCCGGCGGCCACCGTGCCAACGCCGACTTCAGAGACCAGCTTGACGCTGATCGACGCGCCCGGGTTGACGTTCTTCAGGTCATGAATGAGCTGCGCCAGGTCTTCGATCGAGTAGATGTCGTGGTGCGGCGGTGGCGAAATCAGCCCGACACCGGGCACCGAGTGGCGCAGGAAGCCGATGTACTCGGACACCTTGTGGCCCGGCAACTGGCCGCCCTCGCCGGGCTTCGCGCCCTGCGCCATCTTGATCTGGATCTGGTCAGCGTTGATCAGGTACTCGGCGGTTACGCCGAAGCGCCCGGACGCCACCTGCTTGATCGCCGAGCGCAAACTGTCTCCGGGTTGCAGTTGGTAGTCGCGCTCGATGCGCGACTTGCCGACCACATCCGAGAGCAGTTCGCCACCCTGCAGCACCTTGAAGCGCGCCGGGTCTTCGCCGCCTTCGCCGGTGTTCGATTTGCCGCCCAGGCGATTCATTGCGATCGCCAGCGTCGAGTGCGCCTCGGTCGAGATCGAGCCGAGCGACATCGCGCCAGTGGTGAAGCGCTTGACGATTTCCTTGGCCGGCTCGACTTCTTCGAGCGGCACCGGCGGGCCGGCCGGCTTGATCTCGAACAGGCCGCGCAGGGTCATGTGACGCGCCGTCTGATCGTTGATGATCTGGGCGTACTCCTTATACGTTGCGAACTGGCCGCTGCGTGTCGCATGCTGCAGTTTGGCAATCGCCTCGGGCGTCCACATGTGCTCCTCGCCGCGCACGCGGTAAGCATATTCGCCGCCGGCGTCGAGCATGCCGGCGAGCACCGGGTCGTCGCTGAAAGCCTGCTTGTGCAGACGAATGGCCTCTTCCATGATCTCGAAGACGCCAATTCCTTCGACCTGCGTCGAGGTTCCGGTGAAGTACTTGTCGACGACGCGCTGTTGCAAACCGACGGCTTCGAAGATCTGCGCTCCGGTGTACGACATGTAGGTCGAAATGCCCATCTTGGACATGACCTTGAGCAGCCCTTTGCCGACCCCTTTGATGAAATGTTTGATCGCCTTGTCGCCCTTCTCGGCGCCGCCGCCAACCATTTGCTGGATCGTTTCGAGCACCAGGTAAGGATGCACGGCTTCTGCACCGTAGCCGGCGAGGACCGCGAAGTGATGCGTCTCACGTGCGGCGCCGGTTTCGACGACGAGACCGACGCGCGTACGCAAGCCCTTCATCACCAGGTGCTGGTGGACTGCCGAGGTCGCCAGCAAGACGGGGATGGCCACATGTTCGCGGTCGATCCGACGATCGGAAATGATCAGAATGCTCGAACCTCGGAGCAGAACGTGGTCCTCGGCCTCGTGGCAGAGCGAGGCCAGGCGCGCCTCGACGCCTTCGTTGCCCCAGGCGATCGGGTAGCAGATGTCGAGTTCGGCCGAGTGGAACTTGTTTCCCGTGTAGCTCGCGATGCGGCGAAGCTTGGCCATCTGGTCGAAATCGAGGACGGGCTGCGCGACCTCCAGACGATACGGCGGGTTGATATCGTTGATTCCGAGCAGGTTCGGTTTCGGGCCGATGAACGAGACGAGCGACATGACGATCTGCTCGCGGATCGGATCGATCGGCGGATTGGTTACCTGCGCGAAAAGCTGGCGGAAATAGTTGAACAGCGGTTTGTTCCGCTGCGAAAGGATGGCGAGAGGCGAATCGTTGCCCATCGAGCCGGTCGCCTCCTCACCCGAGGTGGCCATCGGATCGAGAATGAACTTGAGATCCTCCTGGCTATAGCCGAAGGCCTGTTGCCGATCGAGCAGCAAGCTGGGGTCGGCACGCATCGGCGCGGTTCTCGGCGCCGGCAGGTCGTCAAGCTTGATGTTGATGCGACTCAGCCAATCCCGATAGGGCTTGCTGCGCGCCAGCGTGTCCTTCAATTCGGCGTCTTCGATGATGCGACCCTGGTCGAGATCGATCAGAAACATCTTGCCCGGCTGCAAGCGCCACTTCTTGACGATTCGCTCCTCGGGAATCGGCAGGACACCGGCTTCCGACGCCATGACCACCAGATCATCGTCGGTGATCAGATAGCGCGCCGGGCGCAGACCGTTACGGTCGAGCGTCGCACCGATCTGCCGCCCATCGGTGAAAGCGACGGCCGCCGGCCCATCCCAAGGCTCGATCATCGCGGCGTGGTACTTGTAGAAGGCGCTGCGCCCCTCGTCCATCAAGGTGTGCGACTCCCAGGCTTCCGGAATCAGCATCATCATCGCGTGCGCCAGCGAGTAGCCGCCCATGACGAGCAGTTCGAGGGCATTGTCGAAACATGCCGAGTCCGACTGTCCCGGATAGATCAACGGCCAGATCTTTTCGAGATCGCGTCCGAGCAAGGGCGAAGAGGTTCCTTTTTCGCGCGCGCGCATCCAATTGTAGTTGCCGCGCAGGGTGTTGATTTCGCCATTGTGGGCGATCATCCTGTAGGGATGCGCCAGGCGCCAGGTCGGGAAGGTGTTGGTCGAAAAGCGCTGGTGTACCAGCGCGATCGCAGAAACGCACTGCGCCTGCTGCAGGTCGGTGTAGTACGCGCCCACCTGGTCAGCCAGGAGCAGACCCTTGTAGACGACGGTTCTTGCCGACATCGACGGTTGATAGAAGTCCTTGCCGTGCTTCAGGCCCAGCGCCAGGATGGCATTCGCGGCACGCCGCCGAATGACATACAGTTTGCGCTCGAGCGCGTCGGTAACCATGACGTCGGCGCCGCGCCCGACGAAGATCTGCCGAATCACCGGTTCGCGCGCACGCACGGTGGGCGACATCGGCAGGCCATGGTCGACCGGTACGTCGCGCCAACCGAGAACCACCTGGCCTTCGGAGCGTACCGCACGCTCGATTTCTTCCTGGCAGGCAAGGCGCGAAGCCGACTCCTTTGGCAGGAAAACCATGCCCACGCCGTAATCGCCGGCCGGCGGCAGATGGACCCCTTTGGCAAGCATTTCCGCGCGATAAAGTTCGTCCGGAATCTGGATGAGAATTCCTGCGCCGTCGCCCATCAAGGGGTCGGCGCCAACCGCGCCGCGATGATCCAGGTTCTTCAGGATGAGCAGTCCCTGCTCGATGATCGAGCGACTCTTCTTGCCTCGGATTTGCGCTACAAAACCGACACCGCAGGCGTCGTGTTCGTTGGCCGGGTCGTAAAGCCCCTGCCGCTCGGGTATGGCTGAATCGATCACACTCAAATCCTCACAAGACAAAGACGTTTGCCCGGCAAGCGCTTTCGGGCAAGGCGCGCGCGACGCCCGCGAGCCTGCCCCCCAAGCCTGTTCGCGGGACTGGCGACTATACTCGGAATAGGCACGGCGTTCAAGATGGTGCACCGCACCAAAAAAGTGCGTCTATTCAGGTCCAGTGCTCCGAGAAGGGGCGAATTCGCGTCCGGAAACCAAGATTACCCGAATCCTGCTGCCTGACCAACACTGCAAGCAAAATATATGCCGCCCTTTTACTCGGTACTCGTCGCCTGGTCGCTGCCCGGGCGAGCATGCTCTCCTTCTGCTAAGTGCCTTTGCCGTGCTAAAGTGCGCCTCCAGCCTGTGCCGGTCTGTCCGGGGCTGAACGGCTCCGGCGCGCAGCGGGAAGCGTATCAAGCAAGAAGCGTAGGGGACCGAGAGCGCAGCAGCTCGGACGAGGGGACCGCCCTGCGCACGTACCGGAATCAGCAAAATGTAGTCTACGCCTCGCGTTCTGTGCGTCGTCTCTGCCTGTAGTCTGCACGTGATCGAGGTGTACCGAGGGTGGCCGCTGTTTGGCAGAGCAGTTTCAGAAGAGTAGAGACAAGAAATCAATGATGGAGGACCAAATGCCGCTGACAATTGGAGTTCCAAGAGAGATTGCGCCTGGGGAAAAGCGCGTTGCGACCGTTCCCGAAGTCGTCGAGAAACTGATCAAGCTGGGCTTCGCAGTACGCGTCGAAACGGGAGCGGGGGACGCCGCGAACGTTGCCGACGACGTGTTTCGCGCCGCCGGAGCAGAAGTGGTGGACAACGCCGCCGAGCTGTGGTCGTCATCGGACATCATCTTCAAGGTGCGCGGGCCAAGCGCCGAGGAAGTCAAGCTGCTGCGCCCAGGAAGCACGCTGGTCAGCTTCATCTGGCCGGCGCAAAACCCCGAACTGTTGCAGCAGCTGGCGGCTCGCCAGGTCACTGTGCTGGCGATGGACAGCGTACCGCGCATTTCTCGGGCGCAGAAGCTCGATGCGCTCAGTTCGATGGCCAATATTGCTGGCTACCGGGCAGTCATTGAGGCCGCGCATCACTTCGGTCGCTTCTTTACCGGTCAGATCACCGCCGCGGGCAAGGTTCCGCCCGCCAAGGTCTTCGTCATCGGCGCCGGGGTTGCCGGCTTGGCAGCAATTGGCGCGGCCTCGGGGCTGGGCGCCATCGTGCGTGCCAACGACACCCGCCCGGAGGTGGGCGATCAGGTCAAGTCGATGGGCGGCGAGTTCGTTACGGTCGATTACCAGGAGGAAGGCTCAGGCGTTGGCGGCTACGCGAAAGTCATGAGCGATGGCTTCCAGAAGGCGCAGCGCGAGGTTTTCGCCAAGCAGGCAAAGGAAGTCGACATCATCATCACGACCGCCCTGATTCCAGGTAAGCCGGCGCCGCGCCTGATTACCAGCGAAATGGTTCAGTCGATGAAACCGGGCAGCGTCATCGTCGATATGGCCGCCGAGCAGGGCGGCAACTGCGAACTGACCGAGCCGGGAACGGTAACCGTCAAGCACGGCGTGACGATCATCGGTTATGCCGACCTGCCGAGCCGTCTGGCCAAGCAGTCGAGCACGCTCTACGCGACCAACCTGCTACGCCTGACCGAGGAACTGTGCAAGAACAAGGACGGCACGATCAACGTCAACATGGACGACGAAGTGATCCGCGGAACGACCGTCATCAAGGACGGGACGATCACTTGGCCGCCACCGGCACCGAAGCTTTCAGCGGCGCCGCCGGCTGCCCCGGCGGCCGCCAAACCACCGGTTGCCGCGAAGTCGCACGGGCACGGCAAGGGCGGATCGCCGATGTCGGGCACGGCATTGGCGATCATCTTCGCCGTCGCCGCCGTCGTCTTCTGGTTCATCGGGGCGAGCGCACCGGCCGCCTTCCTCGGTCACTTCACGGTCTTTGTACTCGCCTGTTTCGTTGGCTACATGGTGGTCTGGAACGTCACGCCGGCGCTGCACACGCCGCTGATGAGCGTCACCAACGCGATTAGCAGCATCATCGCGATTGGCGCCCTGGTTCAGATTGCGCCACCCGTGGACCCCGGCCTCAGCCGGCCCGACGACTGGATTCGCTGGCTGGCGATCGGTGGCATCGTTCTCGCAACGATCAACATGTTCGGTGGTTTCGCCGTCACCCAGCGCATGCTGGCCATGTTCCGCAAGTAGGGGGAGTGCAAGATGTCTGAAAGCCTGGCAACCGTCTCCTACCTTGGAGCAACGATTCTCTTCATTCTCTGCCTGGGCGGCCTGAGCAATCAGGAGACCGCCCGCCGCGGCAATCTCTATGGCGTCATCGGCATGACGATTGCGGTGCTGGCAACGGTCCTTGGACCACACGTCGGCAGCGCCGGGTACGCCTGGTTGATCGGTGCCATGGTGGTCGGCGCCTCGATCGGTCTGTACGCGGCGCGTACCGTGCAGATGACCCAGATGCCCGAACTGGTCGCCCTGATGCACAGCATGGTCGGTTTGGCGGCAATGCTCGTCGGCTTTGCCAATTACATCGACCCGGTGGCCTCGGCACACATGAGTGGCGCCGAGAAGGCGATTCACGAGGTCGAGATCTACGTCGGTATCCTGATCGGCGCGGTCACCTTCTCCGGGTCGGTGATCGCGTTCGGCAAGCTGTCCGGCAAGATCTCCGGCAACCCGCTCCTCCTGCCCGCCCGGCACTGGATCAACCTGGCTGGACTGCTGGTGGTCATTTACTTTGGACGTGAATTCCTGCGTGCTGGCTCGGTCGGCGAGGGGATGACGCCGCTCATCGTGATGACCGTGATCGCACTGCTCTTCGGTATTCACATGGTGATGGCGATCGGCGGCGCCGACATGCCGGTGGTCGTCTCGATGCTCAACAGCTACTCCGGCTGGGCGGCGGCGGCAACCGGCTTCATGTTGTCGAACGACCTGCTGATCGTCACCGGCGCACTCGTCGGCTCAAGCGGCGCAATCCTTTCGTACATCATGTGCGCGGCGATGAACCGCCACTTCATCAGCGTCATCGCCGGAGGCTTCGGTACCGGCGGCGGAACGCCAGCGGCCGCCGGAGCAGCGCAACCGGCCGGCGAAGTGGTTGCGATCAGCGCCCCGGACACAGCTGAACTGCTGCGTGAGGCGAAGAATGTCATCATCGTTCCGGGTTACGGTATGGCGGTCGCGCAGGCGCAGCACACGGTGTACGAGATTACCCGCCTGCTGCGCGAGAAAGGCGTCAATGTGCGGTTCGGCATCCATCCAGTCGCCGGTCGGATGCCAGGTCACATGAACGTCCTGCTCGCGGAAGCCAAGGTGCCTTACGATATCGTGCAGGAAATGGACGAACTGAACGACGATTTCCCGCAGACCGACGTCGCGATGGTCATCGGCGCCAACGACATCGTCAACCCTGGCGCGCAAGACGATCCGACGAGCCCGATCGCTGGCATGCCAGTGCTCGAAGTGTGGAAAGCCAAGACCTCGATCGTCATGAAGAGAAGCATGGCCTCGGGCTACGCCGGCGTAGACAACCCATTGTTCTACAAGGAGAACAACCGCATGCTGTTTGGTGATGCGAAGAAGATGCTGGACGAGGTTCTGGTCGCGCTGAAGGCCTGACAGGCGGGAATCGCTGGCGGCCGCTGACGGGCGCACCTCCGCGGCGCCATGTCGGCCGGCCGGCGACATCTATCTGATAGAATCTTGCTCGCCGAGCGCAGACAAGTCGCTGGCGAGCAAACCAATTTCTAGGGGGTGACATGGAGGTCAAAGAAGTTCTGCAAGTCAAAGATGCCAGGCTGTTCACGGTGCGTCCAGAAACGCCGCTGTCAGAAGCGGTGATCATGATGGCGGACAACGATATCGGTTCGGCCATTGTCATGGACGACGGAAAACTCGCCGGCATGCTGACCTTCCGTGAGGTATTGGTGATCCTGGCCAAGAGGCAAACCGAGCGGCGGGTTGGGCCGACGCCACCGATCGCCGAGATCCTGGTTCTCGAGGCGATGGACCGCGATCCACCAACGGCAACTCCCGACATGGACGTCGACGAGTTGCGCCGTATGATGGTGGACTCGCACACGCGCTATGTGCCGGTAATGGAGGACGACGCGGTCGTCGGAATCGTCTCGTTCCACGATGTCGCCAAGGCCGTGCTCGAGGAGCGCAACATGGAAAACAAGCTGCTCAAAGCCTACATCAAGGACTGGCCTGCCCCATAAGCCAGCCCACTGGCGGGCGCGGGCTAGGCTCTTGTGAACCCGTGACGCCGGTGCGGCAAGCTTAGCGCTCGACCGCGTCGACCGCGAACAGGCGGCGGTGCTCCTTGATCGCGTAGCGATCGGTCATTCCGGCGATGTAGTCGGCGACCCGGCGCGGGGCGTCATCGGCCGCGGTCTGATACTGTGGCGGCAACAAGCGTTGATCGCTGAGGAACGCCGAAAAGAGATCGGTGACGATGCGAGCCGCCTTGTTAGCTGTGCGTAACACGTGGTAATGGTGGTAAAGGTGAGTACGCAGGAAGCGCTTCATCGCCTGCTGCTGCGCCGACAACTCGTCGGAAAAAGCAACCAACGGCGCGGCAAGGCGCACATCGGCGAGTTCGCGCGGCGCGTGGCAAGCGATATTGGCGCTGGTCGTTTCGATCAGATCGCAGACCAGCGTATTGATCACGCGCCTGCTCGTCTCGTGGATTAGCCGACGCCCGGTCAGTCCGGGGTACCGTTCCCGGACTTGGCCAACATGCCGAGCAAAGAGGGCGACCTCTTCCAACTGTTCAAGGCTGATCAACCCGGCGCGTAACCCGTCATCGATGTCGTGGCTGTTGTAGGCAACCTCATCTGCCAGGTTGCAGATCTGGGCTTCCAGCGATGGCTGCCGCCGGTTCAGGAAGCGCTCGCCAAGATCACCGAGCTGGCGGGCGTTTTCCGGCGAGCAGTGCTTGATGATTCCCTCGCGCGTCTCAAAGCACAGATTGAGCCCGGGAAAGGTCGCGTAACGCTCCTCGAGCAGGTCCACCGTGCGCAGGCTCTGCAGGTTATGCTCGAAGCCTCCGTACTCGCGCATGCATTCATTCAGCGCTTCCTGTCCGGCGTGACCAAACGGGGTATGCCCCAGGTCATGCGCCAACGAGACCGCTTCCGCCAGGTCTTCATTGACCCGCAGCGCACGAGCGATCGCCCGGGCGATCTGCGCCACCTCGAGACTGTGGGTCAGGCGCGTACGGAACAGGTCCCCTTCGTGGTTGACGAAAACCTGCGTCTTGTACTCCAGACGACGGAAAGCGGTCGAATGAACGATGCGGTCCCGGTCGCGCTGAAATTCGCCACGGTAGATCGGTTCGCTGTCCGGGTGCAGGCGACCGCGCGAATTGGTCGAAGCGACCGCGTACGAGGCGAGTTCAGGCATTCGTGCAGCGCCGACGGATCGCCTGTTCGATCATGGCCCGGCGAATGCCGCTCACCAAGCGAGCTGTCCCGAGCTTTGGCACGAGGACGAGCCGAAGCTGCCCGTCCTCGACCTTCTTGTCATGCTGCATCAGCTCCAGGTAGCGGTCGACCGTCAGCGGAGCGCCATGCACGGGCAACTCGGCGCGCAGCAGGAGTCGTTCAACGCGCTCGACATCTTCGCTGGCCAGCCAGCCGAGCAGTGCCGACAGCTCGACGGCCATCATGATACCGGCAGCGACAGCTTCCCCGTGCAGCCACTGGCCGTAGCCAACACCAGTTTCGATGGCGTGACCAAAGGTGTGTCCGAGGTTGAGCAAGGCGCGCTCGCCGCTCTCCCGCTCATCAGCCGCAACCACCTCGGCCTTGTTCGCACAAGAGCGGCAGATGGCTTCGGCCAGCGCCGACGCATCACGGGCGAGCAGCCGCTCGACGTTGCGCTCGATCCATTCGAGAAAGGGCAGGTCGCGAATCAGGCCGTATTTGATCACCTCCGCCAGACCGGCCGATAATTGGCGATCGGGGAGCGTGGCGAGCGTATCGGTGTCGGCGAGCACCATCACCGGTTGATGGAAGGCGCCCAACATGTTCTTGCCCAGCGGGTGATTGATCGCGGTCTTGCCGCCGACTGACGAATCAACCTGCGCCAGCAGGCTGGTTGGCACCTGGAGGAAGGGAACGCCGCGCTGGTAGCAGGCTGCGGCAAAGCCCGTGATGTCGCCGACAACCCCGCCGCCAAGTGCAATCAGCGTCGTCGAGCGCTCGCAGCGGCGTTGCAACAGTGCGTCGAAGATCAGGTTGAGGGTTGGCCAGTCCTTGAACTCTTCACCATCGGGCAGAATGATCTCGATGACCTCTACTCCTGCGCCCCGCAGCGGTTCGGCTACACTTTGCAGATAGAAGTCGGCGACGGTCGAATTCGTTACAATCGCAGCCTTCGCCTGCCGCAGGTGTGGGGTGATCAGGTCGGCATTCCTCAGCAACCCGCGGCCGACATGGATCGGGTAGGAGCGTTCTCCCAAGGCAACAGTCAAGGTTTCCACGATCTACTTACACATTTCCTTCCTGAGCACACTGCAGATCGACTGCAGTGTGATTCGACTCCCGCTGATTACCACATTAGCGACCTCGCGATAGAGCTGGTCACGCTCCAGGTGCAACTGCTGCAATCTGAGCAGCGGGTCGGCGACCTGCAGCAGCGGCCGGCTTCGGTCGCGCCGCGTTCGCTCCCAGAGCGTCGATAGCGGCACGTCCAGGTAGATCACGAAACCGCTGCTGCGCAGATGGTCGCGATTTTCCTGCCGCAGGACCGCACCACCGCCAGTGGCCACGACGCGCCGCTTGTAGGTCGCCAACTCGGCGATGACCTGCGCTTCGCGCTTACGAAAGCCTTCCTCGCCTTCGATTTCGAAGATCGTCGTCAGGCGGACCCCGGTTCGCGCCTCGATTTCGTGGTCCGAGTCCACGAACTGGTAGTCCAAGCGCTTCGCCAGCGCCCGCCCTAAAGTCGTCTTCCCGGCTCCCATCAGTCCAACCAGGTAGATGTTGTATTGCTCGTCGATCGTGTTCACGTTTGCTGCGGCGCACCCCAAGGCTTACGCGTCTGGCTTCGGCAGCGGGTCAGGAGACAACAAAAAGCCGGCTGTTCGCCGGCTTCCTGCTGAGTACACCGGGAGTGCTCAACGCACCGACAGATTCTCGGAAATGATCCGCGGGGTGACGAAAACCAGCAGTTCCGTCTTGTCGTCAATGACTTCGCGGTTCTTGAATAGCCAGCCAATATACGGCAGATCGCCAAAAAATGGAATCCGCTGCGTGTTGTTGCGGGTCGTCTGCGTGTAGATACCGCCGATGACTACCGTTCCGCCGTTGTCGACCAGAACCTCTGTCTTTACGTGTCGCGTATCGATGGCAATTCCCGCGCCAGTCGTGAAGCTCGCACTCGGGGTATCCTTGTTGATGTCGAGTGCCATCGCAATCTTTCCATCGGGCGTGATCTGAGGCTTGACTTTGAGCGACAGATTCGCCTTGCGGAAGGCGATCGATGTTGCGCCGGAAGCGGTCGCCACCTGGTAAGGAAGCTCGAAGCCCTGTTCGATCAGCGCTTCAACCTGATTCGCCGTCATCACGCGCGGACTTGATACGACTTTGCCGCGCCCATCGGCTTCCAGCGCCGATATCTCGGCCGACAGGAATTGCGTGAAGCGCTGGTTATACAGCGTGAAGGAGAGCAGGCCGGCACTTCCCGCACGCGGTGTGGCGGGCAGATTGACCGAGGCGGCGCTATTCAGGCTGCCGCTCAAATCTCTGGCGTTTCCGATGCGCGCCGTGTCCAGTCGATTGGCCTGATTCCACGACAAGCGGATGCCCAGGTTCTTGGCGAAACTGTCACCCGCTTCAACAATCCGCGCTTCGATCATCACCTGCCGGGCGGGCACGTCGACCTTGGCAATCATCGCGCGCACGTCGTCCAGCCGGCTTGGCGTGTCCTTGACGAACATCATGTTGGAGCGGTCATCGAGCAGCGCGCTGCCCCGCTTCGAAAGCAGCGTCTGTTTCGGATCGACCAGAAGCTTCTGCACCGCTTCCGCCCGAATGTAGTTCATCTGGAAACTTTCGGTGAGCAGCGGCTCGAGGTCGCTGATTTGCGCTTTCGCTTCAAACTCCAGCTTCTCCTTCGTAGCGAGTTCCTCACGCGGCGCGATCAGAATCACGTTGCCATTCTTGCGCATGTCCAGGCCCTTCTGCTGCATGATGATGTCAAGCGCCTGGTCCCAAGGAACATCTTTCAGAATCAGCGTTATCGATCCGCCAACCGAGTCACTGACGACCATGTTCATGCCGGTAAACTCGCCGATCACCTGGAGCAGGCGGCGGACATCGACGTTCTGGAAGTTGAGCGACAGCTTCTCGCCCTGATAGCCGCCGCGCGTTCCCTGTACCAGCTTGTTCGGATTCTCGATGATCGGCTTGACTTCGATGACGAACTGGCTGTCAGTCTGGTAGGCGTTGTGCTCCCACAGTCCGCGCGGAGTGATCGTCATGCGTGCGCCGGATCCTTTGCTGACCGTGTTCACGGTCAGCACGGGAGTCGCGAAGTCGGTGACGTCAAGCCGCTTGCGCAAGTGTTCAGGAAGCGACACCTTGACGAAATCGACGATCAGGCTGGCTCCCTGCTGGCGAATGTCGATTCCAGCGTTAGCGTCAGTCAGGTCGACGGTGATCCGTCCCTCGCCGTCCTTGCCGCGCCGGAAGCTGATGTCGCGGATGGCATTTGGAACCTCCGACTGACGGCCCTTGGCGAAATGCTCGACCGGCCCGGCACTTTCCGCCGTAGCGCGCGGCGCAAGCGTGAGAAGCAGGCTGCGTCCGTCGATGCTTGCTTCATAATTCATCGTTTTCATCAGATTGAGCACGACGCGCGTACGGTCTTCCACCTGGACGATATTGGCGCTACGCAAGTCGCCCTCGTTATACGTCTCGCTCGCCTTGCCGAGGCCATTCGTCGTGTTGGCGAAATCGAAGGCGATACGCGGCGGCGTCGTCACGCTGAATGCCGGCGGCAGGGACTTGAGGGGCTCCTTGAACGTGATCCTGACGTTGACCAAGGAACCCTGTTGAGCGACGCTCATCGCCTCGATGGTATTCGTACCGCTTTCCTGTGCGTTCACCAAGCCGAGCGCCAGCAGCACTACTAAACCAACAAGACCGAGCAGGTATTGCCTGATCTGTTTCATTCACTTCGCTCCCTTTTCCTGCAGCAGCAAGCTGCTCGTTCTCTCCACCCAATCGCCGGCCGAATCCTGAACCAGCTCGCGCAGGGTCACTTCGGATTCGGATACGCCGACGATGACGCCGAAGTTCTGTCCCATGTAGTTGCCGATCCGGACCTGGTACAAGGAGCCGTCAACCTGGATGAGCGCATGCGAAGTCTTGTTCCGGGTCATCACGCCAACGTAGCGCAAAGTCTCGAGCGGATAAGCCTCCAGCGGTTCTTTCGGGCGATCCAGATCGGGCCGGAAACCGCCACCGCCGCTCTTTCTCTCCTCGGGTGCCATTTTGCCCGGCCGGAACGGATCGATCAGGTTGCTTGCATCATAAGGAACCGGTTCGTAGGGCTCGACCACTGGAAGCGGCGGAATCTTGCCTTTGGCATCGAGGGCGGCGGTCTTCATCCACTCCTGCAAGTCCTCGTGATCGCTCGTCGAACAGGCAGCCAGCAAGATTGCGCAGAAAACGATCGGCAGCCGCCTCATTTCTTCGCTCCCTTGGCGGCTTGCGCCGCTTTCCTCTTGGCAGCCAATTCCTCCTCGTCGAGGTAGCGGAAAGTCTTCGTTACAGCATCGAGCGACAAGGTGCCGTCCTTGCTCTGCTGGCCAGCAACAATCGAGATGTTGTTCAAGGTGACGATTCTCGACAGCTTGCCAATATCGCCAGCGAAGGCGCCGAAGTCGTGGTAGGTGCCGGTCAGCCGAACGCTGATCGGCAGCTCGGCATAGAAGTCCTTGACCTGCTCGACGCCAGGCTTGAAGAGCTCGAACTGCAGACCGCGCCCCATGCCGGCCTGGTTGATCTCGACCAGCAGCGCCTCGACCTCCGACTTGTTGGGCAGCTGTTTGAGCAGGGCCCCGAACGAGCGATCGATGTCATTCAACTGTTGGACATGGAGGTCAAGGTTGACTGCCTGCTTCTTCTTGTTGACGAACTCGTCACGCAGTTTCAGCTCGGCTTGTTGGCTGGTTTCCAGCGCCGCCATCTGGTCCAGCCAGACGAACCACCAGCCACCAAGCACGATTACCAGGAGCAAACCGGCGAGGACGGCAATGCGCGGCGCCAAGGGCCACGCGCCGACA
Organism: Accumulibacter sp.; assembly: GCF_029255125.1. Taxonomy (GTDB): domain Bacteria; phylum Pseudomonadota; class Gammaproteobacteria; order Burkholderiales; family Rhodocyclaceae; genus Accumulibacter. The sequence continues at coordinate 96,741 of NZ_JAPUVR010000076.1, forward strand.
TCCCGCGGATTAAGATTCTGGAAATCGCGCAGAATCAACTGGTAATCAATTGTCGGCAGCGTGGGCGCCTTGAGTGTCGGCGCCTTCAGTGTGGGCACCTTCATTTTTGCTCTCCCTTGCCAGCCACCGGAGCTCGCTTGATCGACGCATTCATGCTGAACTCGTTCACCCGACGCTTGTCGACCGTCACCGCCTTGATCTCGATCAACTGCGGCTTTTCCAGCCACGGCGATGCCTCGATGTTGCGCATCAGCGTCGAGACGCGTGCGCTCGACTGCGCCAGGCCACCCAGGCTGATCCTCTGGCCGTCCTGTTTGAGCGAGCGGATATAAACACCTTCCGGCATCTGCTTGGCCAGCTCGCTGAGCAGACGAACCGCTTCGGCCCGGTCGCGCTGCAGCGATTCGATGATCTTCTTGCGCTCCATCAGCGCGTCGCTTTGTTCCTTCAGTCGCTTGATCTGGTCGATCTGCTTGTCGAGGACGGCGATTTCCTTCTTGAGGAACTCATTTCTGGCTTCCTGCGCGGCGATTTCGCGGGCAATCAGCAGATAGACCAGGAAAACGGCCAGTCCCGAAATGATCGTGACCAGACCGAAAAAGGCCCAGAACTGCTGGCGTCTGGCCCGGCGCTTTTCTTCGCGGTGCGGAAGCAGGTTGATGCGGATCATGTGTCGAATCTCCGCAACGCCAAGCCGCAGGCAACCATCAATGACGATGCGTCAGCCAGCAGGCTCTTGCTCCGGACGCGTTCGGCGAGCACCATATCGACGAAGGGATTGGCGATGATCGTATCGATCTGCGTGCGCGAGGCAACGACTTCGTCGACCCGCGGGATGACCGCGCAGCCACCAGCCAGGACGATATGATTGATCCGGCTGAACTGCGTCGAGGTGAAAAAGAACTGCAGGGCGCGCGAAATTTCCAGCGCCATCGCCTCGCGAAACGGCTGCACCAGTTCGGTTTCGCACCGTTCGGGCAAGTTGTTGCGACGCTTCTCGGCCTCTGCTTCCTCAAAACTGACGCCGAGCGAACGCGCAACGTCCTGGGTCAACTGATTTCCGCCGAACGCCTGCTCGCGCGCGTAGATTTGCTGCCCGTTGCGCAACACCGTCAGGTTCATCACGTTCGCACCGACATCGACGAGCGCGATGATGTTCCCCTTGCCTTCATCGGGCAAGCGTTTCTCGATCAGTTCGAAGGCGGAAAGCACCGCGTACGACTCGACATCGAGGATCACCGGCTTGAGCCCGGCTGACTCCGCCACGGCCACGCGGTCCTCGACTTTCTCCTTGCGGGAAGCAGCGATCAGAACTTCGATCTCGTCCGGTGAAGACGGAGCCGGGCCGATCACCTGGAAATCCAGATTGACCTCATCGAGGGGGAAGGGGATGTACTGGTTTGCCTCGGACTCGACGACGACTTCCAGTTCCTCTTCCCTTTGTCCACCGGCAACAATGATCTTCTTGGTGATCACGTGCGAGGCCGGAAGGGCGATGGCCACTTGCCGCGTCGCGGTGGCAAGCTTTTTCCATGTCCGCCGAACGGATTCGGCTGCCGCTTCGAGGTTCACCACGTTGCCGTCGGAAACGACATCCCTGGGCAGCACTTCGATCGCGTAGCGTTCAACACGATATCCCCCTTTGCCGTCGCTACCCAACTCGACCATCTTGACCGATGATGAGCTGATATCGAGACCGATCAGCGAGCGAGCCTTGGGGTTGAAGATCGAAAAATCAATCTGCAAATTGCTACCTCTTGCCAAAAAACCCTTCAATAATTTGCAGTTAGCGCCACAATAAATATTCCACTTTAGATGCTAGCAACAAGCTCAGAGAGTGTAAAGTCATTTCTGCTGCAGCGCTATATAATATTGCAGATCTGCTTTCGCTGCCGGACACCGTCTTGCCTACTTTGCTGCGCTGGTTTCTTTACCCGATTGTCTTCGTTCTTGGTCTGGCCGGTATCGTGCTTGCCCTGGCGGTGGTCGTCCTCAGCCTGGCCTACCCGAACCTGCCGTCGCTCGACATCCTGACCGACTACCACCCGAAGATGCCGATGCGCATCTATACGGCCGATGGTTATCTTATCGGCGAATTCGGCGAGGAGCGCAGAGCCTTCGTGAGCATCCAGGAGGTTCCCGAGATCATGAAGCAGGCCATCCTGGCCGCCGAGGATGAACGTTTCTACCAGCACCGCGGGATCGACACGCTCGGCGTCCTGCGCGCGCTGCACGCCAACCTGATCGGTGGCGGCAAACGCCAGGGCGCTTCGACGATCACACAACAAGTAGCCAAAAACTTCTTTCTATCGTCCGAGAAGACCTACACGCGCAAACTGTACGAAGCGCTGCTCTCTTTCAAGATCGAACATAACCTGAGCAAGGACCAGATTCTCGAGCTCTATGTCAATCAGATCTTTCTTGGCCAACGCGCCTACGGTTTCGCTACCGCCGCGCAGACCTACTTCGGCAAACCTCTCGCCGATCTGACGATCGCCGAGGCCGCCATGCTCGCCGGTTTGCCGAAAGCGCCATCGGCCTATAACCCGGTGATCAACCCGACGCGCGCACGTCTGCGGCAGCAGTACGTCCTGCGTCGCATGAACGAACTGGGGTTCATCAGCGCCGCGCAACAGGAAGCTGCCTTGGCGCAGGCGCTGGTGATCAAGCGCGAAGTCAACGAGAGCGTGGTGCACGCCGAGTACGTTACCGAGATGGCGCGGCAGATCGCCGCCGAACGTTTTCCGGATGACGTCTATACCCGCGGTTTGCGAGTCTACACGACGATCCTGAAGAAGGACCAGGAAGCGGCCTATAACAGCCTGCGACGCGGCGTCCTCGAGTATGACCGACGGCACGGTTACCGCGGTGCGGAAGCCTACGTTGACCTGAGCGAGATCAAGTCGGAACAGGACGAGGCGCTCGACGAACTGCTACAGGATTTTCAGGATGCTGAAGACCTGCATCCGGCGATCATCCTGCACATCGATGCGCGCAAGGTCCGCGCCTACCGCCGCGGCGGCGAGGTGGTGACGATCAACGGCGACGGACTGCGCTTCGCCGCCCGCATGCTCGACGACAAAGCGCCGCCGACCAAGCGTCTACGGCGTGGCGCAGTGATCCGCGTGCAAACCGACGAAAAGAACAATTGGCGGATCGTCCAGATGCCCGAGGCTGAAGCGGCTTTCCTCGCCGCCGATCCGCGCGACGGAGCCGTACGCGCGCTGGTTGGCGGCTTCGACTTCAACCGCTCGCAGTTCAACCATGCGACGCAGGCGTGGCGGCAACCCGGTTCGAGCTTCAAGCCTTTCATCTATTCCGGGGCGCTGGAGAAGGGCTTCACGCCGGCCTCGGTAATCAATGACGAACCGATCAGCTTCCCGGCGTCGGTGACCGGCAGCCAGTCGTGGGAGCCGAAGAACTACGACGGGCGATACGAGGGACCGATGCGCATGCGCACCGCGCTCGCCAAGTCGAAGAACATGGTCTCGATACGCCTGCTGCAGGCGAGCGGCGTGCGCTTCGTGCAGGACTACGTGACGCGTTTCGGCTTCGACGCCGACAAGCATCCGCCCTACCTGACGATGGCGCTGGGCGCCGGTTCGGTGACGCCCTGGCAGATGGTTACTGCCTACGCCGTTTTCGCCAACGGCGGCTACCGCATTCGGCCCTACATCGTGAGCGAAATCCAGGACGACAAGAAACAGGTGCTGGCGCGAGCCGAGCCGATCACCGCTGGCGACGACAGCCTGCGCGCCATCGACGCGCGCAATGCCTACCTGATGGACAGCATGCTGCGCGACGTAACCATCTATGGCACTGCCGCGCGCGCCTCGGCGACGCTCAAGCGCAAGGACCTGGCCGGCAAGACGGGCACGACCAACGAGCACGTCGACGCCTGGTTCTGCGGCTATCAGCAAACCGTCGTTGGCTGCTCATGGATCGGCTTCGATCAGCCGCGCAATCTGGGCAGCGGCGAAACCGGCGGCACCGCCGCCTTGCCAACCTGGATCGGCTATATGGCAAACGTTCTGAAGGACGTTCCCGAGTCCTTCATGTCACCACCGGAAGGCGTCGTCGCGCGGGCTTCGCCCGGCCGCAAGAAGGGTCCGGCCGAGGAGTTGTTCTACGAGGAGAATGCGCCCGATGAGCTCGAACCGGAGCCCGCCACTGACGAAGCGGCCAAACCCGAGGACTAGGAGCACGCCAGAATGAAGGAAAGACTGGCCATGGCAGTGCACGACGAAATCGCTTCCCTCGTGCGCAGGGCGGCGGAAATCGTCGTCTTTTCCGGCGCCGGCCTGTCGGCCGATAGCGGCATTCCGACCTTCCGCGATGGCGCAACCGGCTTGTGGAACAATGTCGATCCGGACGAGGTTGCCAGCATCGACGGTTTCATGCGTAATCCGCGCGTGGTCTGGAACTGGCTGCGCGAGTTGAAGAACCTGGTCGACGACCGCCAGCCCAATCCTGGGCACCGAGCAATCGCCCGACTGGAAAGGATAGTCGCCGACAAGCGGCTGACGGTGGTTACGCAGAACATCGACGGTTACCACTCACGCGCCGGAAATGCCGATGTGCTCGAGGTGCATGGAACGATTCACCGATTGCGCTGCCACGCGCGCTGCGGTTTCGCCGAGGAGTGGGGAGAGGATCTGCGCGAACCCTTTCGCTGTCCGCAATGTGGTGCGCCAGCGCGGCCTGACCTGGTGCTCTTTGGCGAGGCGCTCGACCCGGAGGTGTTCACCGCCGCCGGGCGGCGCAGCGCGAGGGCAGACGTCTTCTTCTGCGTCGGCACATCGTTCACCGTCCAACCGGCGGCCCACTTGCCGGTCTGGGCGAAAGCTTCGGGCGCCACGGTGGTCGAAATCAATCCGCACCGAACGCCGCTCTCGGAGGTTGCCGACTACTCGATTCGAGCGGGCGCCTCGCAATTCTTCGCCGCTCTCTGCCAGACGTTGGCGCCAGACGCGGTGGACGCAACGGACGCCTGAGCACGCCCGGCGGCGAATGCCGGCTAGGCTATAATGCGCGCCTTTCGCCGTGCCCGCCGCGCCCGTCTGCGGCGGCCACATCCCCGCCAAGCCAGACCAGCGAGTCGTCCTTTTTGTCGCTATCGCTTCCCCGAATGTCGCTGCCCGAGCCTGGCGAAAGGCGACAACTACCCCCTTTCGTCGGCTCGGCTGATGCGCTGCTGATTGCCGAACTGGCGAATCAGGCGAAAAGCAGCGGCGAACCGCGCCTGCTTGCCGTGCTGACCGCGAGTGCCGGCGACGCGCAGCGCTTGCTGCACGAGATCGCGTGGTTTGCGGCGGACTTGCGCGTGCGCTTGCTGCCCGACTGGGAAACCCTGCCCTACGACGCTTTTTCGCCGCACCACGACCTGATTTCAGAGCGGCTGGCTACGCTTTATGCGGTTACCCAGGGCGATTGCGATGTCCTGTTGGTGCCGGTCAGCACCGCCGTCTGCCGTTTGCCGCCGCCCGCCTATCTGGCGGCGTATACCTTTTTCCTCAAGCAGGGCGACCGGCTGGACGCGGAACGCTTCCGAGCGCAGATGACCGTGGCCGGCTACGCGCATGTGACGCAGGTCGTCGCACCGGGCGAATACGCGATTCGCGGAGGTCTGGTCGACCTGTTTCCGATGGGATCGCCTTTGCCCTACCGCCTTGATCTATTCGACGAGCAGATCGAGACGATCAAGACTTTCGACGCCGACAGCCAGCGCACGCTGTATCCGGTCGCCGAGGTTCGCCTCTTGCCGGCGCGCGAGTTTCCGCTCGACGAAGCCGGACGAACGCGCTTTCGCCGCAACTTCCGAACGGCTTTCGAGGGCGATCCACTACGTGCCGGAATCTACAAGGACGTATCCAGCGGCATTCCGGTCGCTGGTCTCGAGTACTGGTTGCCGCTATTTTTCGACGACACGGCGACACTCTTCGACTATCTGCCGAAACGCAGCCTGGTCTGCCTGCACGCGGATGTTCCGGCTGCCATCCGCGCTTTCTGGCATGAGGCGCAGGGCCGCCATCGTCTACTCGCGGGCGACCGCAGCCGCCCGCTGCTGGCGCCGGAAGAACTGTTCCTCGCCGAGGAGCCCTTCTTCGTCGCCGCCAAACCCTACGCCAGGATCAGTCTGGAACGCGGCGACGGGGGCCCGAGCGGGCGCCTGCCATCACTCGCCATCGACCGGCGCGCCGACGATCCGCTGGGTCGACTGAAGACCTTCGTCGAAGGCTACGCGGGACGGGTCCTGCTGCTCGCGGAGACCGCGGGACGACGCGAAACGCTCGCCAGCCTGTGCGCCGAGTTCGCCATGCCGCTCGCCGCGTGCCCGGACCTGGCCAGCTTTCTCGCCGCCGATACCCGCCTTGCGCTGGCCGTTGGGCCGCTCCAGGATGGTTTTCAGATTGGCCAGCTCGCCTTGGTCACGGAAACCGAGCTTTATGCCGACAGCCCGTCGCGCCGCGGACGCCAGAGCAGCCAGCGCCGCGCCTCGGTCGACAACTGGCTGCGTGACCTGACCGAGCTCAAGGTGGGCGCACCGGTCGTGCATGAGCAGCACGGTGTCGCGCGCTATCAGGGCCTCGTGCACCTCGACCTGGGCGAGGGCGCGATGGAGTTCCTCGAACTGCACTACGCCGACAACGCCAAGCTCTACGTCCCGGTGGCGCAACTGCACGTCATCTCGCGCTATTCGGGCGCCGATCCCGACGCCGCACCGCTGCACACGCTCGGTTCGCCACACTGGGAAAAGGCTAAGCGCCGGGCCGCCCAGCAGGCGCGCGACACGGCCGCGGAACTGCTCGCACTGTACGCGCTGCGCGCTGCGCGCCAGGGGCATGCCTGCCAGTACAAGGCGCTCGACTACGATGCCTTCGCCGACGGCTTCGGTTTCGAGGAAACGCAGGACCAGGCGGCGGCCATTGCTGCCGTGCTCGACGATATGAAGTCCGGCCGACCGATGGATCGTCTGGTCTGCGGCGATGTCGGTTTCGGCAAGACCGAGGTGGCGCTGCGCGCCGCCTTTTGTGCAGTTGCCGGCGGCCGCCAAGTGGCCGTTCTCTGTCCGACGACGCTGCTCTGCGAACAGCATTTCCAGACCTTTCAGGACCGCTTTGCCGACTGGCCGGTCAACATCGCCGAACTGTCGCGTTTTCGCACGCCGCGTGAGGTGGCGCAAGTGGTCGACCGGCTGGCTGCCGGCAAGCTCGACATCATCATCGGGACGCATCGGCTGCTGCAGAAGGACATCCGCTTCAGCCGGCTGGGCTTGGTCATCATCGACGAGGAGCACCGCTTCGGCGTTCGCCAGAAAGAGGCGCTGAAGGCCTTGCGCGCCGAGGTCGACGTCCTGACGCTGACGGCGACGCCAATTCCGCGCACTTTGGCGATGTCGCTCGAGGGCCTGCGTGACTTCTCGGTCATTGCGACAGCGCCACAGAAGCGGCTGTCGATCAAGACCTTCGTCACCCGCTACTCGGAGGGCATCATTCGGGAAGCGCTGTTGCGCGAGTTCAAGCGCGGCGGCCAGGTCTATTTTCTGCACAACGAGGTCGCCAGCATCGAGCGTATGCACGAGCACTTGCGCAGGGTTCTGCCGGAAGCGCGCATCGTCGTCGGACATGGCCAGATGAGCGAACGCGAGCTCGAACGCGTCATGCGCGACTTCACGCAGCAGCGCGCCAACGTTCTCCTGTGCACGACGATCATCGAAACCGGCATCGACAACCCGCACGCCAACACGATGATCATCAACCGGGCCGAGAAATTCGGCCTCGCCCAGCTTCATCAGTTGCGCGGACGCGTCGGGCGTTCACACCATCAGGCGTATGCCTATCTGTTGACCCACGACGAAGGCGCGCTCAACAAGCAGGCTCGCCAGCGGCTGGAAGCCATCCAGATGATGGATCAGCTCGGCGCCGGCTTCTATCTGGCGATGCACGACCTTGAAATCCGCGGCGCCGGCGAGGTTCTCGGCGATAACCAGTCGGGCGAAATGCAGGAAGTCGGCTTCACCATGTTCAGCGAGATGCTGACGCGCGCCGTCGCCGCTCTGAAGCAGGGCAAGGAAGTCGATCCGGCAGCACCGCTGGCGCTTACCTCGGAGATCAACCTGCATATGCCGGCGCTGCTGCCGGCCGATTACGCCTCCGACGTCAATGAACGTCTGACGCTGTACAAGCGGCTGGCCGATTGCAGCAGCGCCGACGAGCTGACTGCGCTGCACGAGGAACTCGTCGACCGTTTCGGCGAATTGCCGGAGCCAGCGCGCGCACTGCTCGACGGCCACCGTCTGCGTCTCCTCTGCAAACCGTTGGGGATAAGCAAGCTGGACGTCACGGCCGGGCAAGTCGTACTTCAGTTTTCGCCCGAAACGCCGATCGAGCCGGTACGGATCATCAATCTTGTTCAGAAGGACCGCAACTGCCGGCTTGCCGGTCCGGACAAACTGATCCTCAAGCGGCAAAGCACGACGCTCGCCGAGCGCGTCGTGGCCGTGCGGGACCTCGTTAAACGCCTAGCCAACTGAATCTGCCCCATGACGACCCTAGACCTCGACAATATCAACGTTACCGCCTTCGACCCGATGCCTTCTCCGGAAGAGATTCTCGAGCATCTGCCGCTGACGCCGAGCGCCGCCGGCGCTGTCCGGCGCGGCCGGACAGTGTTGAGCCAAATTCTCGATCGGCAGGATCATCGCCTGTTCGTCATCGTCGGACCTTGCTCGATCCACGATCCGATTGCCGGGCTGGACTACGCCCATCGTCTGCTCGAACTGGCGCACGAGGTCGAGGACACGCTCTACCTCGTCATGCGCGTCTATTTCGAGAAGCCGCGCACGACGACCGGCTGGAAAGGTTACATCAACGATCCCGACATGGACGACTCGTTCCGCGTCGACGAAGGAATGCGCAAGGCACGCAGCTTTCTTCTCCAGCTGGCCGAACTCGGACTGCCGGCAGGCACCGAAGCGCTCGATCCGATCTCGCCGCAATATCTGGGCGACCTCATTTCGTGGACAGCGATCGGCGCGCGCACCAGCGAGTCGCAGACGCATCGCGAGATTTCGTCCGGCCTGTCGACCCCGGTAGGGTTCAAGAACGGCACCAATGGCGACATTGGAATCGCCGTGAACGCCATCCTTTCCGCGGCGCGCCCGCACAGCTTCCTCGGCATCAACGGGCAGGGCAGGACGGCAATCGTCCGTACGCGCGGCAACCGCTATGGCCACCTGGTTCTGCGTGGCGGCGGCGATCGGCCGAACTACGACACCGTGAGCGTCCAGATGGCCGAAATCGCCTTGCGTAAGGCAGGCTTGTCGAGCAATATCGTGATCGACTGCTCGCACGCCAACAGCTACAAGAAATACGAACTGCAGCCTCTGGTGCTCGCCGATGTGGTCAATCAGGTTCGTCTCGGCAACCGCTCGATCGTCGGCATGATGATCGAATCGAACATCGTGGCCGGCAACCAGCCGATTCCCGAGGATCTGTCGCAGTTGATCTACGGCTGTTCGGTCACCGACTCGTGCGTCGATTGGGCCACCACCGAACGGATGATTCGCGACGCGGCCGGTTTGTTGCGCGAGGTGCTGCCCGCCCGCCTCGACCGGGCGTAGCGCCGGTCGCTTCTGGCCGCTGCCGCAAGCGGACGAGGCGGCTGGCGCCTTGCGCTCGGCTTGCGGTGCACCAGCGAGCGCGCCCGCAGCGCCTGGCAAATGGCGCATAATCGCCGTCGGTGCGATGGTCGGCAAGCACCGCTGAACGCTGGGGCAGGAGGATACGGATGGATGTCATGCTCGGTATGCTGGTCGGCCTGCTCGCCTGGTTGGCGGTGCGCTACGGGCTTAGCTGTTTGTACACGGTGGACCAGAACGAACGTGCCGTGAAGACCGTCTTCGGTCGCGTACAGCGCGTGGGTGAGGCAATGACCGCGCAGTCGGCACTCGGCGAAAGCCTGAGCGATGACGACAAACCGCGCTACAACTATCCGCAAGTGCGCGTCATTCCGCCCGGCGGGCCTTACTTCAAATGGCCCTGGGAAAGGATCTACAAGGTCTCGATCGCCACGCAGACGATGAACATGGCGCATGACCCGGAAGATCCGACGGCCAACGCGCACGGGACAGTACTCGAGGCGGTGACCAAGGACCAGCTCGACACCGGCCTGACGGGCCAGATTCGCTATCGCGTTGCCGAGAGTAATCTTTACGCCTACCTTTTTGGCGTCAAGCATCCGATTTCGCACGTCATGGGCTACTTTGTCTCGGTGCTGCGCGAGCGCATCGCCGGTTTTGCCGCACCGATTGGCGCTGACGCCGCTCGCGGCGGCGAAATGAGCGCTGTCACCGGCGTCTCGATCAACGATCTGCGCAAGAATCTGCGCGACCTGAACGAACACATGGAACGTGAATGTGCCTCGTCGGCTGCGCGCTACGGGATCATCCTCGATGCCTCGCTGATTACCGGGATCGACCCGCCGGGAGAGGTGGAAACCGCGCTGGCGGCAATCAATACGGCTTATAACCAGGTCTCTTCCGACATCAGCCTGGCGCAGGCGCTGGCCGATCAGAAGATCGTCCAGTCGAAGCGAGCGGTTGAAATCCAGACGCTCAATGCGCAAGCCGAGGTCGAACCGCTGGTTGCCCTGGCCAGAGAACTCGGCGTCCTGCGCGAGAGCGGTCCGGATACGCTGCGCGCGTACTTGCGCAATGTCCGCGTGCCGCTCTTTGCGCATGCGCGGAGTGTGGTGCGCGAGGTAAAGGAATGAGCGCCTGGATCGGTTTCTCGACCGCTGCCGCAGCGACCTTCATTGTCTTGTGGGCAGCCGTCCCGCTGACCCTGTTGCTGCTCCAGCGTCTCGGCTTGTACACCATCGTCCAGGAGGGAACGTGTCAGGTCTTCGTTCTCTTCGGGCGCGTCGTCGGGATTCTGAGCGAGCCGGGATTGCACTTCCTGCCGATCAACATTGGTCCAGCCGCCTTCCTGGTGATGTGGCTGGGCCGGCGCGAGGTCCTCGACATGCGGCTCGACCAGCAATACCTGCGCAGCAATCCGGTCAACTCGGAAGAGGGGGCGCCGATGGGCGTTGGCATCTGGTACGAGATGTACATCAGTCAGCCGGTCGCCTACCTCTTCCGCAACGCCGATCCGCGCGGCTCGCTGGCGGCAAACGTGAGCAATGCGGTCGTCCGTTCCTTGAGCAACATGCCGCTCGAGCAGATGCTGATCAACCGGCACGGAATGAGCAAGGCGGTGCGCGAGGAAGTTTCGCCGCGTTCGCACGAATGGGGCTACAAACTCGGTTCGGTCTATATCCGCAAGGTACATTTCCGCGATGCGGGAATGACCCGGCACATCCAGGAGAAAGTCGTCAACCGCTTGCGCCAGGTGACCTCGGCGATCAAGCAGGATGGCGCCAACCAGGTGAACATCATCACCAGTACGGCCGAGCGCCTGGCGGCGATCGAGTTCGCCAAAGCGGGCGCGATCCGGCCGCAGATCGTCGGCGAGGCGATCCAGGCGATCGCCGCCGACCGCGAAGTTGCCGATGCACTCTTCGAGATCCTGGAAGTTCAGCAACTGCTTGCCAGCAAGGGCCATCTGACGCTGCTCCCGCCGCATGATGAACTGCTCAAGCCCTTGGTCGCCGCTCGCCATGGAACGCAGCCGTAGGGCCATGCCGCACCCGGCAGACTTCGTTGACGCGACCGTGCGCGGCGACACGGTGGCCGACAAGTGCGAGCCTGTCCAGGCTGTTCTCCCGCCATGCCAGTTGCGTTCGTTGCCCAACCCGCCCGAGCGTTGATCGCTGGCGGGTTGTTCCTCGCCGCAGCGCTGGGGGCCGCGCCGGCGCCGGGTGCGACATCGGCCGAGCGCTGCGCCGAGGTGTTTGAGGTCGCTACCCATGGCGGCAGCACGACGCGCTACGCTTTCGCGTCGGCGGAGCGCGGCGACTCGCCGGGGGCGACGATCAGCTTGCTGCTGCTGCCCGGCGGCTCCGGGCATCTCGCGCTCGACGATTCGGGCTGTCCGCATAAGCTGACGGCGAATTCACTCGTTCGCTCGCTCGCCGCCTTTGCCGCCGAGGGTTTCGCTACCGCCTTGCTCGACGCGCCGTCGGACTTCCAGGGCGAGGATGGGCTCGGCAGCTTCCGGACCAGCGCCGAGCATGCCGACGATCTGGGTAAGGTGATTGCCAGCCTGCGCCAGCGGAGCGGAGGCAAGGTATGGATCGTCGGGACCAGCCGAGGTTCGCTCTCGGCGGCCAATGCCGCGGCTCGCCTGCGCGGACTTGCGGCGCCGGATGGCGTCGTCCTCACCTCGCTCCTGATGTCCGGCCAGACGCCAGCCAAGAAGGCGTGGGCGGCGCAGACGGTCTTCGACCTGCCGCTGGAGAGCATAGACCAACCCTTGCTGCTCGTCGGTCATGTCGACGACCGATGTGTCCGCTCGCCGCCGGGGCTGATGGCGCAGGTCGCTGCGCGTACGCGCAGCGTGCGCTGGCAGATCGTCGAGGTTGCCGGCGGTTCCGGCGATGCCGGGCAAGTTGGCCTTGCCGGGTGTACGGGTAACAGCGCGCACGGCTTCAGCGGTCAGGACAAGGAGATTGCCACTGGCATCGCGCGCTTCATTCGCGGCGGAGAGTACAGCGAACGATGATGAACAACATTCTCATTAGCTTGAGTGCACTGGCCTTTTCGGCCGCCGTACAGGCCGGCGGGCCGTGGCGAGCGAGCGAGGCGAACACGCGCGGATGGCAACTGATGACGCCTGAGGAACGCATCGAACATCAGGCGCGCATCCGCAGTTTTCGCACCTACGAAGAATGCCAGAGCTACCGCTTGGCGCATCACGAACAGATGGAAGAGCGCGCCCGCCAGAGCGGCCGCGAACTGCCGCGCGGCAGGCGCGACTTCTGCGACCACCTGCAAGCGGACAAGGCTTCGCGCTGACCGAGCCGTTTTCCGTTCCCGCTCATGCGCCTGATCCGCCGCCTGTCGATTCCGCTGCTCGTACTGGCATGCACGGCTGTTCCGGTCTATTGGGCGTTTCCCGATGGACTCCCGGCAGCGCGCAGCCTGGCTATCGTTCTTGGTTGGGCGGGTTGCGGGCTGCTTCTCGCCAGCCTGCTCCTGATGCTGCGCGAGACCTGGCTGGCGCACTGGCTGGGCGGCCTGGAACGAATGTACCGCTGGCATCATCGGGTCGGCATGGCGGCCTACCTGCTGCTGTTGGCGCATCCTCTAGCGCTGGCTGCGGATGCGTTGATGGATTCGCCCAGGCGTGCCTGGCAAGTGCTTTTCCCCAGCACGCTACTCGGGCCGATCTGGCTCGGCTGGCTGGCGCTGCTGCTGCTGATGCTGGGTCTGGCGGCGACCTTTTCGACGCGCCTGGCCTACCGGACCTGGCGCTGGCTGCACTTTCTTCTCGGCATCGGCGTGCTGTGCAGCCTGCTGCACGTCCTGCTGCTCGGAATCGACGAGCCCGTCCTGCCACTGCTTGTACTGTGCGCCTTGCTCCTTGGCTGGCGGTTGATCGGCGAGGATTCGGCCCGCTTCGCGCGGCCCTATGTCGTCGCAGCCACGCTCCACGCTAGCGACGATGTGCTCGAAATCACCCTGGCGCCGCTCGCCCGCCCGGTCGCCGCGAACGCCGGCCAGTTTGTTCTAGTGGCCTTCTTTTCCGGCGCGGGTTTCCGCGCTTGTGGTGAGTTTCATCCGTTTACCGTCAGCGCCGTCGATGCCGACGGCCAGCTACGCATCAGTGTCAAGGCCCTCGGCGATTGCACGCGTCGAATGCAGGCGCTCGTGTCCGGTGTGCCGGCGCGTGTCCACGGTCCGTTCGGTTCCTTCCTCGCCAACCGGCCGGCAGCGCGCCAGCTTTGGCTCGCCGGCGGTATCGGCATCACACCGTTCCTGGCGTTGCTGCGTAGCGCCCGGCTCGTTCACCCGACGACCCTGCTCTATCTTTATCGCAGCGAAGCTGATGCCGCTTTCCTCAGTGAATTGCAGTCAGTCGCCGCCGCCGACCGTAAGCTTGCCCTCTACACCCTGGCCACTGGCGACGAGCCACCGAACCTCGACCTCCTGCTGGCCGAAGCGGGCGCATTGGCGGGTGCGCCGGAGTGTTATCTCTGCGGGCCGCCAGGCATGCTGGCAGCGGCAGTGAAAACGCTGCGCCGGCATGGCATAAGGCCGCGCCATATTCACTTCGAAAACTTCGGATTCCGCTGATGCGCCGTTTGTACCTGAGCGGAACCCTGGTCTTCTGGCTGCTCATAGCCGCCCTCTGGGGCGCCAAGTTCTGGCTGCCGGAGGCCGACGCGCCCGCTATCGCCGTCCACGAACGGCCGGTGTTACCGGCCGAGCTGTCCCGGCACGCGGTGCCCGACGACTGCTGGATGGCGATCCGCGGCAGCGTCTACGATGTCAGCCCCTATCTTCCCGAACATCCGTCTCGTCCCGAGTTCGTTCTCCCCTGGTGCGGCCGCGATGCGAGCGAAGCCTACGCAACGAAGAGCAAAGGCCGTCCACATTCGGCGCAAGCCGACGAGTTGCTGGCGAAATACCGACTCGGCAGCCTGGCTGCGCAGTGAGCGCTGCGGCGAAGGTAAGCCGCGCGCCACGTCAATCCGGCGTGCTGGAGCGCCCAAACTCGCGACTGGGCTGTTGTCGACCCGGTAGCCCTCCATCCTGACCGGAGGCTTCACGCCAATACGCGTCGATATGACCTCGAAGAGTGGCCTCATCCGCACCTCTGTGGCGAAAGACACCTCGATCGATCATTCGCGCCACCTGACTGACAAGCCCGCGTACTTCGCGCTCTGTTTGACTGCTGACGAGCGCCAGCCGCTCGCCGAGACAACCCATCGCGGCTGCCTCGCCCAGGCTCTCCATCATGTCGAGATAGATCTCGGCATTGGCCTGAACCGTGTGCACCGCGAAGTCGATTGCTTCATCTCCTCCGTGCCAATGGCTCTTGGAGATCGTCTTCAAGGCATAGAAGACCGGTGCGCTGGATCGCGAGATCCTGTGAACGGCTTCGGCTATCTGGGCGACCGCCGGATCAGCAAAGCGGTAGCCAAACGCCATGAAGTTTGGTTCCTGCTCCCCGGTCAGAAGGCCCTGGCTTTCCAGCTTACGCTTGATCGCAGTACCTTCATTGACGACAAGCGGTCGAAAAGGCCATGTGTTGTAACGCACCAGACCGTTCGCCCTGAAAAAGGCGGTATTCTCAAGAAGCTCTTCAACGCTTAGACTTGGATCGAACATGATGAAGCCGACGTCGATGTCCAAGTCGAGATCCTGAAGCACCTGCAGTGCGCACAAGGTATCGCCGAGAGTCTCTTTCCGGTTGTACCGGAGTTTCTGCGCTTGACTGCCGCTTTCCAGCCCAATATAAACGCGCGTCAAGCCGGCATTCCGGAGAAGCTGCAGCGCTTGTCGAATCCTCTCGTTTTCTTCGGCGATCTTCCTCGTTCTTGGCTCCCTGGAAACGATCAGAGGCGTTGTAAAGATTCGGAACGAGAGACGCGTTTGCCACTTCTGGCCTATCGCGGCCATCCCGAGAGCAAAATCATGAATCCGGTTCAAGGCGGCTGCGCTTCGCCCGCCAAAAAACTCGTCGTCGCAGAACTCGATTTCGCTGATTCCCCGAGAAAGGAAAATCTCGACGTTCCGAAAAACTCGTTCGAGAGAAAAATGCCGCCACTTTGTGCTGGGCGAAGGCGTGGTGACTTCGCCAATGGCTTCAATCTTGGTTGAGGCGTTGAAGCTGCTCCAGCGGGTGCAATAGGTACAGCTAAACACACAGCCGCGGCTTGTCTGGATCATGTTCGTCATCCCCGGCTTGACGGTGTCGCCCGAGGGTGGGTGCGGCAGCGCCTCAAGGTCCAGGTTGACCAGCGGCGTGCGGCGGATCGCGCCCGTCTCGCGGCAACGGTAGACGACATTGTTGATGTCAGGAAGCTGGGTCCGCCCGCGAATCAGCTCGACGAGGCCGCGCATAACCAATTCGCCCTCGTGCAGGCAGACGATTGCAGTTGGTACACGCAAGTCATTCAGAAAGCGCTCAGGGAAATAGGTTGGCAGCTGATTACCGAGAACAAGAATCGATCCTCGTGCCCTGGGATCCTGGCTATGCCAATCAAGGTAACGGTCTACCAGCGGTAGCGTACCGAGCTCGACCGACAATCCAACGATAGCAGGGAAAGTGGGGCGCGCACGATTGAATACGGTATCGACCAAATCCAGGCGATCCAGCCGGCGCACACTGATCGCGACTTCGTCGCCATACTCTCCACGCAAATCACCTGCCAGCGTTTCGACACTGAGGTTATTCCACAAGGCGTAGTGCCATGGAGAGCCGAAAGTTACGAACTCGATGTCGATCGGTGTGAGCGGAGACTCCTTGGCTAGGATAGCGCCCAGCCTGTTTCGCAAAAGCCCGTCATCCGGCCCATCCTTGCGTCGCAAGTCGCTGGCGCGACGCTCTGCGATCAGGTAGCCGGCATTAGTGCGAATCTGACGGCCGATCGTGCCAGGCAGGAGTTCGAGCTTGTCCAGAAGGTCCTCAGCGAACGCGAGTTCGGCGGCTTGACGAGGCGTCAGTCCGTAACCTGGGCTCTGCTGGTTCAGCTCGATCAGGCGATCGAGCACCCAGCGACGCGTGGCCGCGGGAACAGGGCCGCTACGGTCTTCGTTCGTCAGCGAGTGGTAATACGTGGCAAAGGCCAGTAGCTGACGCAGTTCATCGGTATCCAACTCGCTAAAAAGCTGTTCTCTCAGGTAGAGCGCGTTCCCATCGCAGGCGGCCAGAAAGTCAATGCCTTTGCAGCGAAAGGAATAGCGCCGGAGCGCTTGGCAGTGACTTGCGGAGGCGCTGCGTGCGGGCAAGCCGGCAGAGTCAACCGCGCGTCGTGGCTGGAGGCATCCGTCGGAAACCGCTTGAGCAGATGGGTCACCAACGATCACGAGACGTGATGGTGAACTCGCGTGATCGATCTCGGGCGCCAAGTCCCGAAGTGAACGCGCTGACCATGAACACTGTGCGATCAGACTATCGAGGGAAGCCCCAAGGTGCTTTAGCTGGTAGCGCGTGGGGGGAGGGAAACCCGGCGCGACAAGCCCGGTTGTTCGACGGCCTGGGTTCGCTTCGCTGGCCGACGACCGTGACGCGCTCATGCTTGCACAACCTCTTTCCACAGATCGGCCGCGAGTACGGCACCTAGCCTGCGCTGGTCCACCTTCCGATGAAGCGCCACCATCTCATCGACCACGTCTCGAGCGGGGCGAGTAACCGACAGGTATTCCCAGTCGAATCTGCTGAGGTAGATGTCGGGCAGCACCAAGCGGTAGGGAAGCCCGCGTCGAACCATTTCGAGCGCTGACAGATAGGAGGTCGCGATCGGTCCTTGCGGCGTCATGACTTCGGGGTCGACCAGAGCAACGCTGCGGTTAAGCTGTTCTCCGTAACTCCCGGACTCCCAGATCAGCGTCGAGGGCATCCCCCCGCTTGCTGCCCTCGGCGCGGCGATGGCAGCCTTCCACTGGGCGAGAGAAACCATTTCGACATCCTCATCGATCGCCGTCACAGAGCCTCGGTGCACGATGGCGAGGTCAATCTCCCCGTCGCGCAGCGCGTCCATCACTTGTGCCGATCGCAGAAGCAGTGCGCGAGGTGCGCAATCCAGTCGCGCAAAAACCTGCCGTACCAGCATGGCTGAAAGACTGCCGGCAGAAACGCGAGGAAAGCGTATGGCGGCAGCAACATCGGCTTCGCTGCGCCGAATCGCTGCAGCCAACCGCCTTACCTCTGCGGGGAAGACTAGTCGGTGCCCGTCCTTCCAGTTCAGGCCCGTGTCGCCGACAACCTCGTCTATCCGCTGCAACAAGCGGTCGACGGAGGCTCGGTCCACGCCGAGAAACGTTGCCGCTTCGCTCTTGGACGATGGGTTCCTCGCCACCAACTGGACGAGCGCTTCCATGTCTCGCCGCGTCAAGCTCATCCGATCACGAGGCATGGTGCCCCCTCCTAGAGATGATCCGCCAGCACCGGATGGCTTACCGGCTGCGGAAAGCTGCCCAAGTCGAACTCAATGAATGCGGTGCCTGTAGGCCGATGATTGGGGCCAGCAACGACGACAACCGGCGTAGCGCCTGCTTCCGGGCAGTAGTACCAGCCAACACTGCCACCGTTATCAAGGACAATCGCCTGTTCGACGCCCAAAGCCGCCAGAGTGCTGGCGATGCCGGTCAGCGCGCCGGTGATTGCCGCACACAGGACGGAGCCGTCGGAACGTCCGCCCAACACACAGTGCAGGAGATTGCGGCTTGGCTTCGCACCGTGGCATTGGGCGACTGCGTCTAGCCGCCGGTATAGGGTTTCGTCATCAACACCATCCTGCTTGCCAACCTCCCACGCGTTGGCCAAGTCGTGCCAAGCCTGCGCCGACGGTCCAATCAGACCCTTTGGATGCACCTCGTAGGCGTGCGCGGGGTCGGAGCAGTTGGCAACAACAAACGATCGCGGCACCGGTCTGCCGTCGATGACCAGCGGAAGTCCAGTCAAGGCGTCCAGTTCCTCAGGAAGACGGCCCAAGCTGTGGAACGAGACGCCACCTTCCCCCAGCGCGGCAACCGGCCAACCGGGATCAAGCGGCGGATCGCCGGCTCGACCAAACCACAAACCGTGAAACCGCAGCCGGAAACCGAACTCGTTCAACACATTCCGCGCACCGACGAAGATTGAATGCCGGCGACCTTCCCCGCGCGCCAGCAGATCAGCGGCGTACCGAACACCGGAGCCATAATCGCGCCAGGGAAGTTCAACGCGCGGCTCTTCGTTCCGAGCCGCGGCTATGCGCTCGGAACGGGCAGACGATCGCACGTACCCGTAGCTTGAGGTCGTCGCAGCCTCAGCCCCAGGAAAGTGCGCGCGAGCCGGTGTTCCCGCCGGGATATCGAGAAGTGCAAAGTGTGCGAAACAGCTCATGAAGCAATCCTTGCGGGCTCAAGCCAGAAACACGGGGTCAATCTCTCGGACGGATGTGTCGCCCCCGAGTTCAGACCTGGGCGAAGCAAAGATCTCCCATGCCGCCTTGGCAGCGCCCATGGCCGCCATGCTTGCCTGTGGCTTGTCGGCTAGGAATTCCAAGCCATTGATCGCGTGAGGCGCGTCCGGACCATCGGTGTCGAAGCCGTAAAGCGTCTTCAAGTGCTCCTTCGCTCTCCGGCTCAGTTCTGCGCCGATGGCGGTGATGGGGCCGCCAGACAAGTACACGGCATTTGCCTTGAGGACATCGGCACACATTGCAATAAGATCCGCTGCCAGCCATGACGCTCTTTCCAACAGGCAGCCCAGCGTGCAGGTACCGGAGATATCGCTCACCGTCAGGTATTTCTCGTCAAGGTAGTCCCGGCGCGCTTGCCAAAGAATCGTCTTGCGCTGCTGATCGTTTCCAATCCATTCGAGCTGCTCAGGTAGCCTGGCGAAGAGTTCCTCCGCGCACTGGGCCTCCTCTGATGGACACTCCTCTTGGTTCCAACGTTTGTACAGCCAGCTCACTTCCCTGTTACTCACAGCCGAACCGACAAGATCCTTTGCGATGCGCGGATTGGTTTTTTCCGAGAAGAGCTGATTGGCAACCCCAGCGGGAAAGTTGCCACCTCTATCCTTCTGGCAGGCAAGAAACGGTTCAACCAGATTGATGATCGTCTTCCCGACCTCGCTGAGAAACGGAGCGATAGCGCCGTCTTCGATAAGCCCAAGCGCCGTTCCCGTTCCGGCCACCATGACCATCAAGCGTTTGTCGGACAACACCGTGGACGCCTTGAGTAGCGATCGAGCGAAGATGACGTGGCCGTCACCGTCATTGATCAGTCGAACACAATCCCCAAAAAGACCTACGAAACCCTCGCGGATTTTCAGAGCATGAATGGCGTCCGGCGAATTGGCCGTGATCGTCGAGCTGAGTCTTTCGAAGTTGCCCATGATTCCACTCGGGCCAGCGACGTACTCACGCCCAGCTTTGCCGCGCACCGGACCGGGCCACGTTATCCCGACACACAGACTCTTTGGATTTAGACCTTCCTCGTCGAGGACCGGTTTGATCTGACTGAACACATACTGACAAAAATCCTGTCCGTCCTTGAACTTGAACTCTCTTTGAGTGCGCAACGCACCCTGCCTGATTGGCGGCCAAGGGTAGCCGCCCGAGACCGATGGTCCGAACAAGCCCCATTTGATCGACGTGCCGCCAATATCGATACCAAGGACACGCGGAGACTTCTCAGCCGCCCGATGTGGAATCGCGTCGTGCGAACCTTGGTCAGCCAGATCGAGATACCGAGCGCAGCCAACCTGAAGCAAGAAGGCACGTAGCGTGTCGTGATTGTCTTGCTGCTGTACCCACTTGATCGCTTCGATCCATTGTTTCCACGGCGAATCGATTTGCTCGCCGGACTTTGCGTTGCGGAACTCGATTTCAAGCCGTCCTGGTCCAAGCAGCATGCGAAGATTGACCCAAGCTGCGGCCGCACAACGAGCGACTACCAAGCGTTCATTCCACCAGCCATCATCGGGAGAAGCATCTGATTCCCGCGCTAGGTCCAGAGCACTCTTCAGGCTGTCTTCCTCTGGGGCGTGCAAGGGCAGCGGTAGCGCGAAAGTTCTGACCGCGATGCTGTCGGGCACCTCTGCCGACCACTTGAGGAGCATCAGGCAAAAGCCTTCTGGTCGCTCGCGATGCAGTTCCCGCAGCACTCGATTCACATACGGAACTGGCAGAAAATCGTGGCCGCCGAACTTCCAAGACCGAGGCTCCCAGTTTCTATACCTCTCGATAGCTTTCCGAATGTCGGGCCACGGATCAAAATCAGCAATCATGCTCATCGCGTCGCTCCTCCCGCCTGCACGGACCTCGGCGAAACATGACCAGTGGTCTTGACATCGCGCATTCTGGTCTCGAGCCAAGAATCAAACGAGCCCAGACTAACGTGGAAAAAACGATGCCCATCCGAAGAACCGCCGTACCAATCGCGTTCGACAGAGTCTTCCGGCATTGTAGAATGTCGGTCAAGAATCGCTTTGGACAACCTCTTTACGTCGGAATTGCACCACTGACGGCCTAGGCTGATCGAACAAAAACCCAGCGTGTCGGGGTCGAGAAGCTGCGGTTTGATCCCCTCGATAATGCTATCGCATAGCTCCGGCGCTTCACCAAAATGGTAGTTGCCGTACTCAATGGAAATGAGGACACGCTTTTCTACCTGGCCAGGGGCTGCTGGTGACCGTTCGGCAAATTCGTCGATGGCATCGCACGAGCCCGCACCGGGCGAAGCTAAGCCATGAATGGCGTCGAGCGCCAGCGCCGCATACGCGCAGGAGCGCCAGAAGGGTTTTGATACCTGCCCACCGACGGCGTCCAAGATGACCGCCTTGAGGTCGGCCTGGAGCTTGCACTTGGAAGACTCCTCGTCATCACAAGGCGCCCCACAATGTGGATAGGTCAGCACCTCAGAAGGCTTTCCATGACTCCACAGGGTGGCGCGAAGCGAATTCTGGAAGGCAATCATCGCACAGACCAGACGTGCCACATCGTTTCCCAGTGTCGACTTCAGCACATGCCACGCGGCGTTGGCAGAGAAAAAGTCGTGGTGCCATGGCTGGTGCCAGGCGTCATGGCTGTGCAGAACGGCGAGATAGCTCAGGTAGGCCCAGGATGTGTGTCCCTTTCCCTTAGGCAGCTCGACATCTGGCCGCAGCATGTCCGCAGCATAGTCATACTCCGGGCAAAGGAAGTGGCCAAGCCGCTGCATCGAGCGCCCCAATCGCTGGCGGACCCGCTGGAGCAGAAAGTCCTGCACCCAGCGCCGGCTGGCGTTGGCGGTGACCCAGGCACTCGTGTCCACGTCCGCGGGCACCGACTGGCTCAACTGCTTGAAGAAGTCCCCCGCGCTTCCTTGGAATACCTCCTTCGAAGGAAGGATTACCCTGCTGATTCCACCCGCCGCCATCTTCATTCCTCCTCGGAGTACGTTGGAGAGCGACTTCAATGTAGCATGTATACATCTAAAGTCAACCAGTTTGGCCCTTTCCGGCGACACTTGGTCGATGTATAAGTTGTATGTATACATCAATTCCAAGTTTGAGCAAGAGAGTGTGGCTATGGCCATTGTGGGGTCGCGTAGTTGGATGACGGGCAGCAAGGCACATCCAGCGATCACCCCGTCTTGAGAAGCGAGCATCTGCGCAGGCTTCGCGCCGAACCCTGCGCCGGCCCTTGTCGCACCGCGCAACGGTGCCTTCATCCATGGTTTATCCAGGAATTTTGCGCCACGACCGGGATGTTGGAAGCGCTCTTGTTAATGGCGGTGAGAAACCGCGGCAATCTGGCGCAGAAAAGCGCAGGTCAGCATGGCTGCCAGCGCGGAACTGCCGCGCTTACAGCCATGCTCCAGCGTACCCGTCCCTCCGCCCCGTCAAGGGGTTGCTGCGCCGGGCTGGCGCCCGCCCTTGACCCGGCTCCGGGCCGGCAATTTTCGTGCCCGAATTTTCGGCCGCGCCAGATTTCGGCGGTTTTTGGCTGCCATTGACAGCCAGACGAGAGGTATTCGGGGTTAAGCTTCGACAGGTCAAAGGAACAGGGCCGAGGTACGGGAAATGCTTGCACGCGTATTCGCCGACTGTCTGGTGGTCATTCACCTGTTGTTCATCTGCTTTGCCGTTGCTGGCGGCCTCTTGGTCCAGCGTTGGCCAAAGCTCGCGGTCGTTCATCTGCCGGCCGCGGGCTGGGGTGCTTTCGTCGAGCTGAGTGGCTCGACCTGTCCGCTGACACCGATCGAGAACCGCCTGCGGCAAGCCGCGGGGCAGGCAGGCTACACGGAAAGCTTCGTCGAGCACTATCTGCTGCCGGTGATTTACCCGGTCGGGCTGACGCACGACATCCAGTTCGCCTTGGCCGGCGTCGTCATCGTGGTCAATCTGGGCCTTTACGCGTGGCTGCTCCTCAACCGCTGTAGCGAGCGACATCGTCGCAATCCAGCAGACTAGACCGGGCGCTGCCCTCACCGCCGCGCCGACGAGTCTTCAGCCTTCAGCATGGCAAACCGAGCGGGCAGGCGGTTCGCCTGCGCTCCGCTCGTCGCCGGTAACTACACTTGCAGGTCGTCAGGCGGCCGGCTCAGCCTGCGTCTTGCTGGCCGGTTCTCCCGGCGGACCTTTCGGGCCCGCCGGTCCTTTGGCGCCCGTTGGGCCTGGCGGTCCAACCGGACCTTGCGGGCCCGTCGGACCAGCGGCACCGCTCTTGCCGGCCGGGCCGGCCGGGCCGGCCGGGCCGGCCGGGCCAGCCGGCCCCTGCGGACCAGCCGGCCCCGTTGGTCCCGCCGGCCCGGCAGATCCTGTGGCACCAGTCGCTCCGCGTTCGCCCTTGGCTCCGCTCGGGCCAGGTGCACCGGGTGGGCCGGGCGGGCCTTCCTTCAGTTGGAGCTGGGCCAGGGTCTCCTCGAGCGCTGTAATGCGATCCTGCAGCGCCTGGAGCGCGCCCGGGTCGACGGCCGCGGCCGGTTGCGCCTTCGCTTCCCTCACTTTTGCCGAAGCCTTCTTGTCTTTCTTGTCCTTCTTCGTCACTCGGTGTCTCCTCTCTTGATCGGAATGTGCGGAGTATCGACGCTTCGACGCTCCGTTTTCACTAATACACTCAATGCAACACTGGGTCAATACGGAGAAAGCGTCGAGTTGGTCATCGGCCCCGCGCATTGGCGGGTGAGCCGCTCGCGGTCAGTCCGGCTGCACAGTCGGGCCAGGAGGATCGGCGGAGTGTTGCTGCAGGAAGCGGTTGAAATCCGCAACCTGCAAAGGCCGGCTGAACAGGTAGCCTTGATACGCGTTGCAGCCGCGCGCCGCGAGCGCATCGCGCTGCTCGTCACTCTCCACACCTTCGGCAATCACCGCCAGGCCCAGACTGTGTGCGAGCGCGATGATCGTGTCGGCGATCACTTTGTCGTTGGCGTCGGTCAACAGGTCGCGCACGAACGACTGGTCGATCTTCAACTGGTCGAAAGGCAAGCGTTTCAGGTAGGAGAGCGATGAATAGCCGGTGCCGAAATCGTCCAGCGAGAAACCAACGCCGCGCTTCTTGAGCGCGGCCATCTTGCCGATGGCGTCCTGCATGTTGTCGAGGAGAAGACTCTCGGTCAATTCGAGCTTCAGGTTGCACGGCGAAGTGGCTGAGGCGGCGAGCACGGCGAGCACTTGGTCGACGAAGTTCGGTTGGCGAAACTGCCGGGCGCTGACGTTGACCGATACGGTGAACTGCTCACGTCCGGGCAGTGCGGCCCAGACGGCCGCCTGCGCACACGCCGTTTCGAGCACCCATAGGCCGAGCGGCAGAATCAGCCCGGTTTCCTCGGCGAGCGGGATGAACTCGCTCGGCGAGATCATTCCGCGCTTTGCGTGTTGCCAGCGGACGAGCGCCTCGGCCCCGATCACCCGACCGCGATCATCGACCTGTGGTTGATAGGCGAGAAAGAAGCTTTGCCGCTCCAGTGCCTCGCGCAGGTCCTTCTCGAGTGCCACGCGGGCGGTGACCACGGCCTGCATCTGCGGGTCGAAGAAGCGCAGCGTATTGCGTCCACCAGCTTTGGCTTCATACATCGCGAGATCGGCGCGTTTCATCAGGTCGTCGGTGCTGACTCTTGCTCCGCCGAAGAGCGCCACGCCGATGCTTGGCGTGTTGTGGTATTCGTAGCCCACCAGATCGTATGAACGATTGAGCACCGCGAGAATCTTCTCGCCGATCGTGCGACACTGCGCCGCCGCGTCATCGATGCGCTCGCCGAGGTTTTCCAACATGACGACGAACTCGTCACCACCGAGGCGGGCAACCGTGTCGCGCTCGCGCACACAGGCGAGCAGGCGACGCGCCACTTCCTGCAAAAGGCGGTCACCCATGTCGTGCCCTAGCGTATCGTTGAGCGTCTTGAAGTTGTCCAGATCGATGAAGAGCAGGGCGCCCTGCTGACGATTGCGCTTGCTCGCCGAGAGCGCCAGGCGCAGCCGCTCGTGCAGCAGGCGGCGGTTGGGCAGGCCGGTCAGCGCGTCGTAGAAGGCGAGTTGCTGAATTTCTTCCTGCGCCTTCTTGTGCGCCGTGATGTCGGCAAGCGTGCAGACGTAGTGCGTCACGTGTCCTTCGGCATCACGCACCGACGAAATGGTCAACCACTCGGGATAAATCTCGCCGTTGCGACGCCGGTTCCAGATTTCGCCCTGCCAGGCGCCGCTCTGGGCCAGCGACTCGCGCATGGCAGCGTAGAACGCTTCGTCGTGCCGCCCCGAGCGGAGCAGGCTCGGCGAGCGCCCGAGGCACTCCTCGGCCGAGTACCCGGTGATGTCGGTAAACGCCTGGTTGATGCGCAGAATGACGCCGTCGGCCGAAGTGATGAACATTCCCTGCTGCGACTCGAAGGCCGTCGCCGCAATGCGCTCCCATTGTTCTGCCTGCTTGCGCTGCGTCACGTCGTGCGAGACGATGACGATGCGCGCCGGTCGACCCTCCTTGTTGGTGATGACCTTGCCGGCCGACGCGATATGGCTGACGCTGCCGTCGTGGCGCAGGAGCCGATACTCGATCGCCTGGCCAACGCCGTTTTCGACCGTCTGGCGAAATACGGCCTGTACACGCTCGCGGTCTTCCGGATGCACGTCGGCGAACGAGTTGCTGCCGGTCAATTGACGCTCGTCGCCAAAAAACTGGCGGTACGACGGGCTGTTGTAGAGCCGCCGCCCCTCCAGGTCGAGCACCGCGATATGTTCGCCGATGCTTTCCGAAATCAGGCGAAAGAACTCCTTCTGCTCGCGCAGGCTGCTTTCGAGCATTTTTCGTGCGGTGATGTCCTGCGTCGTCCCGACGCTGCGCAAGGGGCGCCCCGCCTCGTCGAACTCGACTTCGGCACGCTGCGCGACCCAGCGCGTCGTGTCGCCGATGACGATGCGCACTTCGATATCGAGCGCTTCGCCGCGCAGCGCGGCTGCGCTGGCGTGCTCGAGGGCTCGGCGATCATCCGGATGGATGCGCTGCATGAACTCGTGCAGATCGCGCGCTGTCCCGCTGCCGAAACCGTAGATCCGGCAGGCTTCGGCCGACAATTCGACGCGACCGCTGGCCAGATCGAGCACCCAACTACCCACATGTGCCACCTCCTGCGCGCGATTCAGGCTTGCTTCGCGCACCTGCAGCTCGACGCTGCGCTGTTCAAGATCGCGACTCAGGCGGCGAACCTCCTCAAGTCGACCCTGATACGTGCGGATGAGGAAAATGATCAGGAGCAAGGCGACCGCGGCATTCGCCAGGTGTACGACGCTGTGCAGCGCGTCCGGCGTCGGCGGTCTGGGCAGCAGCTTCAGTGCATCACTCAAGGCGAAACCGGCGATCGCGCTCATCGTCGCCGCGGCCAGGACGACGGCCACGCGCGTGCCGAGCAGCCAGCCGCCCATCAGGATGAGCAGCGGGTAGCTCGCAGTGAGCGGCGCATGCGCACCGCCGAAGAGCAGCCCGGTACCGGTGATCGTGACCCAGCTTCCCCAAACGAACACGCTCAACGCTGCGTGCAGGCGACCGACCGAGAACAGGCGCAAGGCGAGCAGCGCGACCGTGGCCATCGTTGCCGGCCCGCAAGCGCGCAGCGGCTGCTCCGGAATGAGCAGGACAATCGCCGCCAGGCCACCCAAGGCGGCAAGCAGAATCAACCATGCGGCATAGCGGAGAAATTCCAGCGGCGGCGCCCAGAACGACGGCGGTTCGTTCTTCCGCGGATGCGGCGATGACCGTTCGTGCATGGTGATCCCCCCTGGCTACGCCTGCTCGCCCGCCAGCGCAGTTGGCGCAATCGGCGAAGCCTCACTGAACTGCCGCGCGTGCAGCCGCGCGTAATGGCCGTCGACGGCAAGCAGTTCGGCATGCGTGCCACGTTCGACGATTCGCCCCTCGTCCATGACAAGAATCAGGTCGGCTTTCTCGATCGTCGACAGTCGATGCGCTATCACCAGCGTCGTCCGGCCCGCCATCACCTGGTCGAGCGCGCTCTGAATATGGCGCTCCGACTCGCTGTCGAGCGCCGAGGTCGCTTCGTCGAGAATCAGGATCGGCGCATCCTTGAGGATGGCGCGCGCGATCGCCAGGCGCTGGCGCTGGCCGCCGGAGAGCAACACGCCGTTCTCGCCCACCGGCGTGTCGTAACGCTGCGGCAGGCGATCGATGAACTGCGCCGCGTTGGCCATGGCTGCTGCCTGTTCGATTGCGGCACGCGGTGCGCTGGCGAGATCGCCGTAGGCGATGTTGCTCGCCACCGTGTCGTTGAAAAGGACGACCTGTTGCGTGACCAGAGCGATGTGTCGGCGCAGATTGCGCAAGGTATAGTCCTCGACCGCGACTCCGTCAATCATGATCTGGCCGCTGTCGTGCTGGTAGAAGCGCGGAATCAGGCTGACCAACGTCGATTTGCCGCTGCCCGAGCGTCCGACAAGAGCAATCATCTGCCCGGGTTGGGCCGAGAAGCTGACTTCGCTGAGCACTCGTCGCTCACTGCCCGGATAGGTAAACGAGAGCCCGCGCACCTCAAGTCGTCCGCTCACCCGCGCACGTTCAACGCGACCGTGGTCGGGCTCGGGCACCTCGTCGATCTGCGCGAAGATGCTCTCGGCTCCCGCCAGGCCCTTCTGAATCGTCGCGCTGACTTCCGAAAGCTGGCGGATAGGCTTGGGCAGCATTCCCGCGGCGGTGATGTACGCAACCAGACCACCTACTGAAGCGTCGCCGCGCAAGAGCAGGACGAGAACGAGCAGACCGGCCATCGCACTGAACGTGACGAACTGCAAGGCCGGCGTATAGCTCGCCGCCGTGCGCACCATGCGCAACTGCTTGGCGGTATTCTCGGCGCTCGCCCGGTGAAAGCGCGCCGTTTCGTAGTCCTCGCCGCCGAAGCTGCGCACGACGCGATAGCCCTGGATCGCCTCCGCGGCAACGTGCGTCAGATCGCCCATGGCGACCTGTATCTTGCGGCTCTGCCGGCGGAACTTGCGGCTTGCGCGGGTCACCATCAGGCCGATGATCGGCAGGATGGCCAGCATCACCAGCGTCAGTTGCCAGTTCATCCAGAGCAGATAGGCGAAAAGGAAGATCACCGTCAGACCTTCGCGAATGACCACCTTGATCGCCTCGGTCGCCGCTCCAGTCACCATCGTCACGTCGTAGGTGATGCGCGAAATCAGGTGTCCCGAGTTGTTCTGGTCGAAATAGGCGTTCGGCAAGCGCAACAGACTGGCGAACAGCGCGCGTCGCAGATCGTCGATCAGACCCAGCGAAACGCGCGCGAGGTAGTAGTTGCCGAGAAACGAGCCGAGCCCCTGCCAGGTAATGGCCAGCACCAGGAGGAGCGGAACAGCATGGATCAGGTCCAGTTCGCCGAACACCGGAAGCACTTGGCGAGTCACACCTGGACCCGCGTTCAACCCGTCGACGAAATACTTCAGGATGCCCGCCATCATCGGTTGCGACGAGGCGAAGATCAGATAGCCGAGCAGACTGACCGCAAACCAGCCGATCAGCGGGCGCAGATAACCCAGCAGGCGCAAGTAGACGCGCAGCGAAGATACCGGGAGCTGACTGGCTGAGGGCATGGTGTGGATCGGCGGCGCGCACGTCCGGCAAACGGAATGGCGAGTCTAGCATGCCACTCGCGCGACGAACGGGCAACGCCCTCAGCGCGAGCGCGCGAGGTCAAGATCAGCCGTGTTCAGCTCGTCGATGAAGACCTGCGCCGCCGCCGCTGGTTGCCCGTTACGGCAGGTGACGACGACATTCGCCAAGGCCTGCTTCTTCTGCAGCACCTCAACCGCGCAGCGTCCATACGCCTGCTCGATGGTCGCCAGCAGGTTGCGCGCATAGGGCGTTGCCAGCGCGCTGTCGAGGATCAGATTGGCGATCAGCAGGCCATCCGGTTCGATCACCCGGCGCGTCGCCAGCCAGAACTCGCGCGTCACCAGATGGCCGGGAATCGCGACGTGCGAGGAATAGACGTCGACCACGACGGCAGCGAAGCGCTGCTCGCTGCGCGCGACGAAGCGACGCGCGTCGTCCGCGATGAAGTCGCCACGCGCCTTCTCGCGCAGGAAATGCTTCTCGGCGATGGCGCGCACCGCCGGATCGATATCGACGTAGGTATAGTGATTGAGCGGTTCGCGGTGCGAGAGCGTGAAACCGCCGGCGCCGAGGACGAGTATCTGCCGCTCGCGCAAGCCGAGTTCTTCGAGCAGAATGCTGCGGATGTGCCGGATGTAACGCGCGTACTGCGGCGGATCGGCGTCGTCGATCAGCGAAGCGACCGAGCTGTTGTTGATGAATGCCCGACCGTTCAAGGCGTCGGCGTAGGCCACCGGTTTGACCAGATAGCTGGCGTAGGCGGTCTCGATTTCCGGGCGCAGCCAGAGATTGGCGGTGCCGGTGAGCAGTGCACCGGCCAGCGCGGCGGCCAGCGCTGAGCGCGCGCCGCCGCGCAAGACGAGGAAACCGGTGAGGAGCAACAGCGCGCACAGGGCAACCGCCGCCGAAACACCCAGCCACTGCATGACGACCAGAGAAAGGACGAGCGAACCGAGAAACGAACCGAGCGTCGAATAGAACAGCGCCCGCCCGCTCGCCTCGCCGACGCGCTGATGCTGCAGCAGGTTGCTCAGGATCGGCACGGTCTGGCCGAGCAGCCAGGCCGCCGGACAGACGACGCCGGCGACGAAGATCAGGTAGGCGAGCAGCGCAGGCTGGAGCAGCGTGAAGATCAGGTCGACCGCCACACCCGACAGACCGCCGCCGATCAGGCAGGCGGCAAGCAGAAAGTTGCGCGCGACGATTTTCAGGTAATCGGTCGCGACCTGCGCCCCGGCGTGGTAGCCGAGGGCCAGCGCGAGCAGAAAGAAACCGATCGTCGGTGCGGTGACGACGATCGAACTGCCTTGGTGCGGAATGATCTGGCGCAGCGCGATGACCTCGGCGCCAAGCGAACAAAATCCCTCGATGAAGACGATCAGAAAGAGCAGGGCGGGTGGCATGGGCAGACTTTGCGCGCGACTGAGGAGTGCCGGCACTATACGCCGGCCGCCGGTGTTTGCCGCAGTTGGTCGCTGCGCCGCCTGGCGCACGCCGGGCCGGGCGGCCCGCAGGCGCCACCAGCCGCCGCCGGCTGGTGGCGTGGCTCAGGCGTTCTTCGGAGCGTGCGAGGCGTGGTGCGCGACACGGCCTTCGTTGACCCAACCGGCGCTGCGCTGACTGGGGTCGATCTGCAGGATGCGATGCGGCGCACCGTCCATGGCAACGAGGACGGCGGCCGCGATCGCCGCGATGTCGTCGTCACCCGGCGCCGGCGCTGCGGCGCCCGCTCCGCCTGCCTTTTCGCGCGCGGCAGTCTTTGGCGTCGCGGCAGCGCTCGGCAAGGTCCGATGCCAGCGATTGAGCAAGGGAAAGAGCGCCAGGACGACCCCTATCCCGCTGATGATGACGAAACTGAGGAAAAAATCGATCACGCTGAGAATCAGCGCTCCCTGGAGAGTATCTGGCACGATCGCGGTCATGGCGGGCTGGAAGCGGGAGGGTTGCACGCAGTCGCCGAGCGCCTTGCGCGCACGACGACCAGACGGGTTGTCGCCACCTCAGGTCACGCCAAGCAGGGCGAGCAGGATGCCGCCCGAGATGGCAGTACCGAAAACGCCGGCGAGGTTCGGTCCCATGGCGTGGTAGATGAGGAAATTGTTCGGGTTCTCCTGGTGCGCGACGATGTGCGAAACGCGCGCGGCGATCGGCACCGAAGCAATTCCGGCCGAACCGATCAGCGGATTGATCTTGGTGCGCATGAACAGGTTCATGATCTTGGCGGTGACGACGCCGGACGCGGTGCCGAAGAGAAAGGCAAGCAGACCGAGGACGACGATTTCGAGCGTCTGCACGGTGAGAAACTTGTCGGCGGCCATCGTCGAACCGATGGCGACGGTCAGGATGATGATGATCACGTTCATCAGTCCGCCGGCGGCGGTTTTCGACAAGCGGTCGGTGACGCCTACTTCCTTCAGCAGGTTGCCGAGCATCAGCATCGTGATCAGCGGCGCAACCGGGGGAAAGAAGAGATTGACGATGATCGCCATGACCAGTGGAAAGGCGATCTTCTCCAGCTTGCTGACCTTGCGGACCTGCGCCATGGCGATCTGACGCTCCGCCTTGGTCGTCAGCAGGCGCATCACCGGTGGCTGGATCATCGGCATCAGTGCCATGTAGGAATACGCCGCGACGGAAATCGGTCCGAGCAGGTGCGGCGCCAGCTTGACCGCGACGAAGATGGCCATCGGCCCGTCGGCACCACCGATGATGCCGATGGCGCCCGCCTCGGAGAGCGTGAAGCCGAGCAGTTTGGCGAGAATCAGGGCAACGAAGATGCCCAGGTGCGCGCCCGCGCCGAGGATGACCAGGCGCGGATTGGCGATCATCGGGCCGAAGTCGGTCATCGCGCCGACGCCGAGGAAGATCAGCGGCGGAATGATCAGCTTCTCGACGCCCATGTAGGCATAGTGGAACAACCCGCCGTCCTTGACCGCATAGAGCAGCGCCGAAATCGCCTGCCCGCCGGGCACATCATCCGGCGGACCCGGGACGTTGGCGACGATGCAGGAAAAGCCGATGCCGACGAGCAGCAAGGGTTCGTAGTGCTTGGCGATGGCGAGATAGATCATCAGCGCGCCGATGACGATCATGACCAGGTTGCCGAAGGAAAAGTGCGCCGCTCCGGTCTGATCGAGCAGCGCCTGCAGGAAAATCAGTATCTGGTCTGCCACGTTGCACCTTTCGCGGTCTTTGCCGACAGCCCGTCGTCGGCATCCACCCGGTTGATCTGTTGGCCCGATCGACGCGTGATCGAGCGCGGGCAGTGTAGGCCGGGCGGCGTCGGAAAGAACTAGGGTTGGCCCTAGTTTTGCGCTGGCGCGCACACGACCATGCTAAGGTACGGACTGATCCGGAACTCACGACGCGATGGAAACTGACATGACTTGTGTGCCCGCGACCTGCGGCAGCGCTCGCGCCGCAGCGAGCGGAGCGCGCTGATGCAGCTCGCCCTGCAGCGCTGCCAGGCAGCAGGCATCGTCTTCTGGCTGCGCCGCATCGCCGCCAGCCGGGCGGCCGCGCTCGGCCTCGCACTGCTGCTGGCGACCGCGGTCGCCGCGCTCGACTATGCCACCGGCTACGAGTTGCGCATGGCGATTCTCTACCTGCTGCCGATCGCGCTGGCCACCTGGGCCGGCGGAACGACCGCCGGAATGAGCGTCGTCGGCGTCTCGTCGCTCTTCTGGCTGGTCAGCTTTCGCTCGACGCATCCGTACTCGGGCGAGATCTTCTTCTACTGGGAAGGCATCGTGATGATCACCGTGTACATGACCTTCGTTCTTCTGCTCGCCCGCCTCCGCGTCGCGCTGAGCCGGGCCGACCAGCGCTTCTTCCGCGTTCTGGATGAGCTGCACGCCGCCGTCTATGTCGCCGATCAGGCCAGCGGAGCCTTGCTTTACGCCAACCGCAGCCTGGCCCGCCTGCTCGCGGTAGACCCGCGCACACTGCAGGCCGACGAACTGGCCCGGCGCTTCGGTCTGCCGCCCGACCATGGCGAAACGCCGGCGGCGGAGAGCTTGGCCCACGGCGGCGGCTTCGTCGCGCGCGAGGTGCGCGATGCGACGAACGGGCGCTGGTACCTGGTGCAGCGCGGCCCGATCCCCTGGAACTCGGCGCGCCGCGTCAGCCTGCAGGTGATTACCGACATCTCCGAACAAAAACAGGCGCAACTCGTCCACCGCCAGCATCAGGAAATGCTGCATCAGACGGCCCGTCTGGCGGCGCTGGGCGAGATCGCCTCGACCTTGGCGCACGAACTGAATCAGCCGCTGACCGCCATCGCCAACTATAGCGGAGCCTGTCTGCGCATGCTGCAGGCGCCGCGCCACGACCGCCGGGAACTCGTCGCGGCGCTGCAGCGCGCGCGCGCGCAGAGCCTGCGCGCCGGTCGGATCATCGGCCGCGTGCGCGACTTCGTCCGTAGCCGGCACCCGACGCCAACCGAGTGCGATATCAACGCGCTGGTCTGCGAGGCGCTCGAGCTGCTCGAGGCGCGGCTCGACGACCACGCGATCGCCACCGCGCTGACCTTGTCGGAAGATTTGCCGACGACGCGCGCCGACCGCACACTGCTCCTTCAGGTCGTCGTCAACCTGGTGCAGAACGCGATCGACGCGATGGCCGACACGGCGCCGGAATGTCGCCGCCTGCGTCTGTCGACCGCGCGCAACAGCGACGGAGCCATCGTCGTTTCGGTCGCCGACCAAGGCGCTGGACTGGCCGAGGCGGCGAGTGAAAAGCTCTACACGCCATTCTTCACGACGCGCAGCACCGGCCTTGGCCTCGGCCTGTCGATCTGCCGCTCGGTCATCGAGGCGCACGGCGGGCGCATCTGGCACGAGGCAAACCCTGGCCGCGGCAGCACTTTCCATTTCACGCTGCCGCCGGAGACGCCCAGATGAACGCGCGCGAACGCGAACCGACGGTCTTCGTCGTGGACGACGACGCGGCCGTCTGCGATGCGCTCGGCATGGTGCTGCGTGCCGCTGGAATGCGCGTCGAAATCTTCCGTTCGGCCGCAGCCTTTCTCAAACGACTGCGCCCCGAGCGACCCGGCTGCCTGGTTCTCGACATCCGCATGCCGGGAATAAGCGGACTCGAGCTGCAGGACGAACTGCACAAGCGGCGGATTCATCTGCCGATCGTCTTTCTCACCGGACACGGCGACGTATCGATCGCCGTGCACGCGCTGAAGAAGGGAGCGCTCGACTTTATCGAAAAGCCGCACGACGACGAACGGCTGATTCTCGCCGTCGCACACGCCTTGCGCGCCGACGCCGAACGACGCCAGGCAAGCCGAGCACAGGCTGCTGCGCCAACCGACTTGGCCGACCGGCTGGCCAGTTTGTCGCGACGCGAACGCCAGGTTCTCGACCGCGTTCTCGCCGGTTTGCCGACGCGCGAAATTTCGGCGCAGTTGTGCATCAGCGTCAAGACGGTCGAATTCCACCGGGCGCGCATCCGGGAAAAGCTGGGTGTCGCGTCGCTCGCACAATTGTTCGGCCTGTTCATTCCATCCGAGCGGCGCGCCTGAGAGCGCCGGCTTTGCCCAGCAAGACAGGAGAATCCGCCCATGAACCGACCCTCAGAACTTCCCGCCAGCGCCCAACGGGTTGCCGACCTGCTGCGCAGCCGCCAGCACGCGCACCCGGTGGTCATTCTGCCGGCCAGCGGCAGAACTTCCGCCGAGGCGGCGGCCGCACTCGGCTGCAGCGTTGCCGAAATCGCCAAGTCGATCGTCTTCCGCTGCCTCGACGACGACTCGGCGGTGCTGGTGATCACCAGCGGCGCCAACCGCGTCGACGAAAACAAGGTGGCCGCGCTCGTCGGCGCGCTCGGCAAGGCCGACGCCGCTTTCGTGCGGGCGCACACAGGTTACGCCATCGGCGGCGTCTGCCCGATCGGTCACCTGACGAAGACGACGATTCTGATCGATCAGGATCTGTTCCGTTTTGCCGCCGTATGGGCCGCCGCCGGACACCCGCACGCCGTTTTCAAGTTGACGCCGCAGGAACTGCTGGCGATGACCGGCGGGCGCACCGCCGAGGTGGCAGCGCACCCACCGGTCGCCGCCGCGTCGATCGCCGAGGGCTGAGCAGCGGGCTGCTGCACAACCCGCCGGTTCACTTTCGGCGCTGATGCGTTCCCGCCGTCGACGGTACAGCGCATCGCGTTGCGACTTGCGTTGCTAAACGACTTGCCGCAAGATGCAAGCCCATGCGCGAATCGTCTCTCACCAATCAGGTTTCTCTGCAGCGAATGACGCCTCGCCGCTTTCCCGCCCCCCGCCGGCGACGCTGCGGCGCCCGCCGGGCATTTCGCCTCCTGAACTAGCGCATGACCTGGCCGGTGCATTCCGTCCTGCGCATCGCTCGCGAATTGCTGCGCGAAGCCGCGCGTGACTTGGCACCAACGCTGGTCGTCGTCGTCATCTTCCAGGTTTTCTTCATCCAGCGCATGCCGGACAGCCCGCTGGCGCTGGTCGGCGGCTTCGCTGTCGTGCTGCTCGGCCTGGCGCTCTTCGTCAAGGGGCTCGAAGCGGCAATCTTTCCGGCCGGCGAAACGATGGCCTTCGACTTCGCACGCCGTGGCTCGTTCTTCTGGCTGATGCTCTTTGCTTTCTGCATCAGCTTTGCTTCGGTCGCCGCCGAACCGGCGCTGATGGCGGTCGCCTACAAGGCCGAAGCCGTTTCCGGCGGCAGCATGCGCGCGCTGACGCTGCGCATGGTCGCCGCGCTCGGTGTCGGCCTGGCGGTCGTCGTCGGCGTCTGGCGCATCGTTCTCGGGCACTCGATCGGCAGCTATCTGGTCCCCGGCTACCTGATCGTCGTCGGACTGACCGCCGTCGCACCGCCGCAACTCGTCGGGCTGGCTTTCGACTCCGGCGGCGTCGTCGCCTCGACGGTCACCGCGCCGCTGCTCACCGCCCTCGGCGTCGGCCTGGCAACGACGATCCGCGGACGCAATCCGCTGCTCGACGGCTTCGGGCTGATCGCCTTTGGCGCGCTCGCACCGATGATCATCATCCAGATCTACGGCATCTTCTTTTTCGTGCCGGCGGCGAGCGGAACGGCCGTCGTCCTGCTGCCGAGCGATGACCAGCACCAGTACGCCGCGGCCGCCCTGCTGGTCGATTTTCTGATCATGGTGCGCAATCTGCTGCCGATCATCGCCGTCGTCCTTTTCTCGAGCTTCATCATCCTGCGCCGGCCGCTGGCCGATCCGAAAGGTCTGGCGGTCGGCATGACGCTCGTCGCGCTCGGCCTGTTCATGTTCGACGAAGGCCTGCAGGTGGGGCTTTTCCCGCTCGGCGACGAGATGACCGGCGGCCTGCTGCGCGATGGCGTAGCGCTCTGGGTGCTCTACCTCTATGGTTTCCTGATCGGTTTCGCGACGACGATGGCCGAGCCGGCGCTGATCGCACTGTCGATCAAGGCAGATGAAGTCAGCCTCGGGCAGTTGCGTGGTTTGTGGCTGCGTTCGCTGGTTTCGATCGGCGTCGGAATCGGCATCGTCATCGGTTGCGCGCGCATCGTTGACGGGACGAATATCGCTTACTGGCTGATTCCCGGCTATTTGCTGGTCATCGCACTGACCCGGGTAGCGCCGCGCTTCATCGTGCCAATCGCCTACGACTGCGGCGGCGTTACCACTTCGACGGTGACCGTTCCGCT
The DNA here is from genome assembly GCF_029255125.1 of Accumulibacter sp. GTDB lineage: Bacteria > Pseudomonadota > Gammaproteobacteria > Burkholderiales > Rhodocyclaceae > Accumulibacter. Next base: position 133,115 of record NZ_JAPUVR010000076.1, read on the forward strand.
GGTCACCGCGCTGGGCGTCGGCCTGGCTGAAAAAACCCCTGGCCGAGACCCGATGATCGACGGTTTCGGTCTGATCGCCTTCGCCTCGCTGCTGCCGATGCTGATCGTCATGTCCTACGGCATGCTGGCCACCTGGTGGGCGCGCGCGCGAACCCGAGTGAAGGAGAAAAACCGATGAAGTTCTCTGCCGTGCTCCTGATCGTCCCCGAGGATGACGAAAACAGGGCGGTCGACATCGTCAAGCGGGCCGGGGCCACCGGGATTACCATCCTGAAGGGCAAGGGTCTGCGGCATAACGATCGCAAGACCTTCCTCGGCCTCGGCCTGGAACGTAAGGAATCACTGCTCCTGTGCGTGGTCGAAAAGCAGCTTGCCATGCGCATCCTGCGCACCGTCAAAAACGAACTGAAAATGGACCTGCCCGGCGGCGGGCTCGCCTTTTCGTTGCCACTGGATAGCGTGGTCGGCATTGGCCTGGCGCAGATTCAGGCCTTCCAGCGCGAGGTGGCGGACGATTTGTAGTCGGCGCCGGTGCGTCCGCACGGCCAGGTCAAGGACACGATGATCGAGCAGAAGGAGTCTTGCCATGTTGGTTGCCGGAATTATGAAGAAGGACGTGATCACGATCAGCCCGCTCGCTACCGTGCGCGAAGCCCTGGCCGTGATGAAGGAACACGGTGTCAGATCACTGGTCGTCGAGAAGCGTCACGCGGGTGACGCCTACGGCCTGATCGCCTACCGCGATGTCGCTCGATCGGTCATTGCCGAAGACGGCGATATCGACCTGCTGAACGTTTACGACATCGCTCAGAAACCCGCCCTGCAGGTCTCGCAGCACCTCGAAATCCGCTACCTGGCACGGCTGATGATCCAGTACGCGGTCAAGGGCGTGCTGGTCATCGACAACAACGAGCTGCAGGGTTTCGTGTCGGATACCGACGTGGTCGGTAATCTGATCGATCGTGCGCTGCGCGACACCTAGAAAAGCCGCCCATGCAGAAGAACGTTCATCGCTATTCGGCTTACTTTCCGCGCTGGTGCCAGGCCTTCGGTGATCACACGCCAGATCCTGGCGGTGAAGGGCGTGCGGTCGAGTGGCTGGTCAGTGAAGACTCGGTCGGCCTGGTCGTTCTACCCGAAGTCCGCCGTATTCTGCAACACGAACTGCTCGGCACGAGCGAGCCGCACCTGGAGTTCGCCACGCACGCGGTCAGGCTGAACCGCCACGAGTTCTCCGAAGCCGGCGTCCTCGCGCACCCCGGCTACGCCGCGCTGCGCACGCTGTTGCTCGGCGACGACGAGCTCCATCTCTTCCTGACCTATCATCTGATCTATCCGCCGGGAACGCGGATCATCACCGCTTCGCGCAAAGCGCCGCTGGCGCTACTCTACAAGGAGATGGCGCCGCTCCCAGTGATCGTCAGCGTGTAAGCCGCGGCGCCCGGCGTCGATGACGACGGCCAACGCCTGCGCCAGCGGAAGACGATGGCTGGCCAAGGACGCGCCGACTTGCGCACGTGCGCCGGCCAGGTCGCCGCCGGCGTAAGCGCACAGCGCCTGCGTCAAACGCCGCTCGGCCTGTTCCTCGGCCAGCCGCACGAGCGAGAAATCGCAACCGCAACGCCGGCAGACGGCGCTCCCGGCGAGATGCGCCCGGCACGCTGGACAGCGCTCTAGTCCCTCAGGCATCGAGGTAATAGAGCAGATCGGCAAACACATCGATTGCCGCTTTCAGCTCGCTGCTGCTGCCGGTGATCGCTTCCTTGACGGACTCGATGCCATTCACCAGATCATCGGCGTCTTCGCTGCTCGCCGTGGCGAGCAGGCGCTCGCCCTTTTCGATCAGCGCGCGCGCTTCAACGCGCAGTCGGCGCGCCGTTTCATCCGCATCGCCGCTTGCCGCTTCGACCGGCAATGCGGTGGAAGCTGCCGGCGCCGCGTCGTCTTCCTGATCGGCAAAGATCGCGGCAATGCGCTCGCGCGCTGCGTCCAGCTTGTCGCTGGTGAAACGGCTGATCGCGCGGTCGATGGTGATCGAATGCTGCAAACCGGTTTCCTTCTCGCGCGCGCTGACGTGCAGGATGCCGTTCAGGTCGAGCGAGAAGGTGGTGACCACCGGATTGCCGGCCGGCGCGTCGCGCAGGCCTTCGACGAGAAATCGACCGATCGAGATATTGTTCAGGGCGTCCGGGTCTTCGCCCTGGTAGACGTTGACCTCGACTTTCGTCTGACCGTCGTGGACCGTATGGAAGACTTCACTGCGCGAAACCGGAATCGGCGTGTTCTTGCGGATCAAGGGCACGTAGCAGTACGGGTACATTTCGCCTTCGTACTCGCCGAGCGCGCTCGTACCAAAGGTGTAGGGCGTCACGTCGACGAGCACGCTTGGCGCCTGGGCGCCACTGATCACCGCCGCCTGGATGGCGGCGCCCATCGCCACGCAAAGATCCGGATCAAGCTCGGCGCGCGGCTGCAGGCGAAGTTCCTCTTCCAGCCGCCGCTGGACGAACGGCGTACGCGTTGCCCCGCCAACGAGCAGAACCTCGCTGATGTCGGCAACTGCCAGGCCAGCGTCGCGCAAGGCGATGTGCACCGCCTCGATCGTTTCGCCAATGTAGTCTGCGATCATCTCCTCATAAGCGCGACGCGAGATTTCCAACGACAAATGCACCGGCAGACCGTCCTTCTCGCACAGATATTCTTCGCTGAGCGTTGCGAAGGGTTGCGCGGACAAGGCAATTTTCGCTGCTTCCGCCGCGCGCTGCAGGCGTGCCAGGACGAGGGGCTGCTGGCGTACGTCGAGCTGCTGCGTCTGGGCAAGATGCTCGATGGCGTGCTCGACCAGTTTCTGATCAAAATCGTCGCCGCCCAGGTGGTTGTTGCCGTGGCTGGCGAGCACCTCGACGACATCACCTTCGAGGTTGACGACCGAAACGTCGAAGGTGCCACCCCCCAGGTCATAGACGATGGCCTTACGCGCGCCACGCCGCGAGCTTTCATAGGCCAGCGCGGCCGCGGTGGGTTCATTGAGGATGCGCACGACATCCAGCCCGGCGATCTCGCCGGCCTCACGCGTTGCCTGGCGCTGCGCGTCGGAAAAGTAGGCCGGCACGGTGATCACCGCCTTGCTGACCGCTTCGCCAAGGTGGGCTTCGGCGATTTCGCGCAGGCGACGCAGAATCATCGCCGAAATCTCCTGCGGGGCGAATTCCTGGCTACCCATCTGGACGGTCGTCGATTCGCCCATCCGGCGTTTGATCGAGCGCACGCTGCGCTCGGGATGCAACGCGTACTGATTGCGCGCCGCTTCGCCGACCAGCAGACTGCCATCATCGCCGAGGCCGACGACTGACGGCAGGATCCTTACCCCGGCCGTAACCGGGATGACCTCGACTTGTCCGGCGCGTACAACGGCCACTTCCGAGTTGGTCGTTCCCAGGTCGATTCCAACAATCCACTCACTCATTACGGGTTTGCCTTCTTGCTGACGATGACTTCGGCGAGACGCAACAGGCCGTCGTCGTGATAAAAGCCGCGCCGCACTTCGCGCAGCACGGTACCTTCGGCGACGGCCGCCGCCGTGCCAGACTCGACGCCGACAACGCGCATCCGTTGCGGATCGAAAGCTTCTCCCTCAACGCGCATCGCGCGCACGCGCTGCCCGGCAAGCAATTCGTCGAGCCGCTGCAGGCTCAGCCGCTGGCCCTCGGCCAGGCTGGCGGCGAACCGCTGCGGACCGGGAACGAGGCGCGTCATGATCGACGAAGGCATCCGTCCGGCAGCGTCGACACCCGCCTGCAGACGGTCGCGCAGGTCGAGCAGGGCAAGCAGCAGCGGGCGCGCGGTCTGCTGTGCAACGAGCGAGGTCTGTTCGTGCGCCCGTTCGAGGTCACGCTGCAGGCGCTCGTTGTTCGTGCGCAAATCGTCACCGAAGCGACGCAACTCTTCGAGCGTCTGCTTGAACTGGCGGGATTGCAGGCGCAGTTCGTTGCGCAGCATGGCGATCTCGCCCAGCAGCGTGGCCAGATCGACTTCGCGCGACGCACCCGCCGACTGATCGCCCGCCGCCGCCTCCTGACCGTCCTCGGTTGTCGCCAACGCCTGTGCAAGACGATTCCGAAACTCCTCGACCAGGACTTCGCGCTGCGCCTCGTCAGCTTTTATTGACCAGGCGTTCATTTCGCTCCCAGGACGCGCAAAAGATTCCGTTCACCCGGTGCCGAAGGTGCAAAATCGGCACTGACCGCACGCACGAGGTCGTCGATCGTCGCCGGAGAACCGTCGAACAGGTGGTGTGCCACCCGGCGGCGGCTGTCGGCGATTGCTTCGTAGGCGCTGCGCACCTGCTCGAAGCGCTCACGGTCGCGCTCGGGCGGCGAGGCACGAATTGCCGCCAGATAGGCCGCCCGAATCGCATCGTCGGTGGCGGCGGGATCGACATCGAGAACTCGGTAAGGATCAATCATCAAACAAACGTCCCTGGCGGTCATCTACCTCCGGCGGACGGCTTCCCGCGTTCGGCGCATGCGTGGGAGGTGGCGCCGGAGCCGGGCCGCTGGCATTGTCCACCCCGGGAGACAGGTAATCGATCAGCAAGCGGGCAAACTTTTGCGCATTGCTCCCGGCCGTGCGCTGCAGACGGCGAAAATCGGCATCGGGAACGAAGGCGCGTGCCAAGTTGATGACGTCCGCCGGGTCGGCCATCTCGAGCATCGACTTCAGCATGCGGTTCAATTCGGGCATCGACGGCAGCCCCCCGGCGCGACCATCGCCCTCGCCCTTCTCGCCCGGGTCGTCGTCGAACTCGTCGTCGTCGAAAGCGTCGTTGTACGACACTGGCGGCGCCAGGAGTTCGCGAATCCTCTGCACGGTACGCTGATCACCGTCCTTTTCCGCGCGTTCACTGGCGCGGTCGAGCGCACGTTCCTCGGCTTCCGGCAGATGGAAGTACGCATTCCGGCCATACAGAGCGCGCGCGCGCAGGTAAACGAGCGCCGGCATTCCCGGCCATTGGCGCAAACCGGCTTCCGCGTAAATGCGCAGCAGCACGTCCTCGCCGCGCCGCAACCAGGTCTCACAAACGGCGACCAGTTCTGCCGAGGTGAACTCGCCCTGGGCAGCACGCTTGAGCGGCGCCTGCAGCACGCGCAAGGCGCTCACCAGATGTCGGTTGTCGGCCTTGCTGGTCGTCCCGATGACATGCAGTGCAGCGACCACTTCGCGCGCTGTCGGCGTTCGCGCGGTGCTGATTGCCGCTCGTCGCAAGGCGGCGGCGGGCTCTCCACCGAGTCTCGCGTTCTCCAGCAGCAAGTGCAGCGTCGCCGGCAACTCGCCGCCCAGTTCGCTGACCGCCGTACGCAGGAGCAGCGTTGCCTCCGGCGTGTTGTCGCTCAATCCGCGCAGCAGCCTGGCGCGGCCACGCTCGGCCGGAGTAAGCAGCCACTTTTCGGCGAGGTCGATCTCCTTGCTCATCGCCTCAAGCCGCTTCGCCTTGAACTGCTTGCGCGCGTGCGCCAGGTGCGCCTGCCCGATCGCCGCCCGCACCTGCGAGTTGATCGGGTCGAGTTCGAGCAGGCGGGTCGCCAACGACACCGCCTTCTTGAAGGCGTTTCCGGCCAGCGCCGTTTCCACCGCTTCGAGCAGGATCTCGGAATCGTTGACAAAGCGCGCCAAGGCCGCCTCGACCGCGGCGCGCGCTTCTTTGAGATCCTTCTTCTGGCGCAGCAGACGGATCAGACGCACATGCGTTGCGCGGTCATCCGGATCGAGTTCGAGACTATGCTGCAACCAGGCCGCACGCTGCGCATCGAAGGGTTCTTCGGCGCTCGCGTTGAGCCGCCAGCTTGACAGATGGCGCAGAATCAGCGCCGCCGGCAGCGGCTGTTGTTCCTTGGTGAAGGCGGTAACCGCGGCCAGCCAGTGCTTCCTGGCCGAGCCATGGTATCCATCGATGGCGTCGGCGAGTGCCTGCGTCGAGGCGAGCTCGGCCTCGCTCAGTCGGCCGTAGGCCGCCTCGTAGGCGCGCACGCGCTGCATGGCATGCGGCAGCAGCCGGCGGCACAAGAAAGCGACGCTCGGCACGCCGCGCCACTTCGGCAGCAGCAGATCGAGAATCTCGCCCGGTTTCGGCAAAGTTCCGCGACGCACGATCTGCGCAACTTCGAGCATCAGCGCGCGCCGGTTTTCCGGGCAACCCTTGAGCGCGAAGAGCAATTGCCGGCCCTCGGCATCCAGGTCGAGCAAGGCGACCAACCAGCGATTGCCCGGCAGAATCGCTGCGCGTGCGACCGCCGCCAGCTTCTCGAACGGACTGTCGGGAGCGATGCGGGCGAGCAGTTCGCCGGCCTGCGCGGGATCGCGCTGGACCAGGAGCAGCGCCTTGAAGACAAAGCGCAGGTCGCGATACGGCGAGCGGTAAGGGATCGCCCGCAGGTGTACCTCGAGCTCGGCCAGATCGCCCCGACCGCAGGCGGCGAGCGCGGCGAGCGCCGCCGCGCGGTGCCGGCAGAGCAGGGAATCGGCGGACAGCGTGGCCAGTGCACCCGGCGAGGCGACGAGCGCGAAGGCGGCCAGGCGGGCCTCGCGCTCGCTCGCCGTGCTGCCCGCCGCCTCGTCGCCCT
>NZ_JAPUVR010000077.1 GCF_029255125.1 Accumulibacter sp.
CGCCATACTTCTTCGCCAGAATCGTCGTAATCGCCGCCGTCAGCGTCGTCTTGCCATGATCGACGTGCCCAATCGTGCCCACATTCACGTGCGGCTTCGTACGTTCGAATTTTCCCTTGGCCATTTACCGTTTCCTCACTCAAGTCCTATTTCTTGTTGATCACCGCTTCAGCGACGTTCTTCGGTGCCTCGGCATAATGCTTGAATTCCATCGAATACGTGGCGCGCCCCTGCGACAGGGAGCGTAGCGTCGTCGCGTAACCAAACATCTCGGCGAGCGGCACCTCGGCTTTGATCGCCTTCATATTGCCGGGCAGATCTTCCATTCCCTGGACCATCCCACGGCGGCTGGACAGATCGCCCATCACGTTGCCCATGTAGTCCTCCGGGGTCTCGACCTCGACCGCCATCATCGGTTCGAGCAACGTCGGCGCGGCACGCCGCATGCCCTCCTTGAAGGCAATCGCCGCGGCCATCCGGAAGGCGTTCTCGTTCGAATCAACGTCGTGGTAGGAACCTTCGAAGAGCGTGAACTTGACATCGACGACCGGAAAGCCGGCCAGCACGCCACTGGTGATCGCGTCCTGCAGGCCCTTGTCGACCGCCGGAATGTATTCGCGCGGCACCGTTCCGCCCTTGATCGCGTCAACGAACTCGTAGCCCTTGCCCGCCTCGTTGGGCTCGATCTTCAGCCAGACGTGTCCGTACTGCCCGCGTCCACCCGACTGCTTGACAAACTTCCCTTCTTGTTCGACAGCCTTCTTGATGCACTCGCGGTAGGCAACTTGCGGCGCGCCAACGTTGGCGTCCACGCCGAACTCGCGCTTAAGACGGTCAACGATGATTTCAAGGTGCAGCTCACCCATACCGGAAATAATCGTCTGCCCAGACTCTTCGTCAGTACGCACACGGAACGATGGATCCTCCTGCGCCAGCCGACCGAGAGCGACACTCATCTTCTCCTGGTCCTGCTTCGTCTTCGGCTCGACTGCGACGTGAATCACCGGCTCGGGGAAGATCATGCGCTCGAGCGTGATGGTCGCCGCCGGGTCACACAGCGTTTCACCGGTGGTCACTTCTTTCAGGCCAACACAGGCGGCAATATCGCCCGCCAGGACCTCCTTGATTTCCTCACGGTTGTTGGCGTGCATCTGGAGGAGGCGACCGATCCGCTCGCGCTTGCCCTTGGTCGGGTTGTACACCGTGTCGCCCGACTTGAGCGCACCGGAATAGACGCGGATGAAAGTGAGCTGGCCGACGTAGGGGTCGGTCATCAGTTTGAAGGCGAGCGCCGAGAACTTGGCGTCGTCGGCGGCTGCACGCGTCGTCGAGCTTCCGTCGTCCTTTTCGCCAACTACCGGCGGAATGTCTACCGGTGACGGCAGGAGGTCGATGACCGCATCGAGCATCCGTTGCACGCCCTTGTTCTTGAAAGCCGTACCACAGAGGGCGGGCTGAATCTCGCAAGCGATTGTCCGCCGCCGCAGGCCTTCGATAATGTCGGCTTCGCTCAGATCGCCTTCCTCGAGGTACTTGTCCATCAACTCTTCGCTCGATTCGGCCGCCGCTTCGACCATCTTGCCACGCCACTCGTCGGCCTCGGCACGCAGCTCGGCCGGTATTTCGCGATAGTCGAACTTCATTCCCAGCGACGCTTCATCCCAATAGATGGCCTTCATCTTGATCAGGTCGACGACGCCTTCAAAGCGTTCTTCCCGCCCAATCGGAATGACGATCGGTATCGGATTCGCCTTCAGACGGAGCTTCATCTGCTCGACGACCTTGAAGAAATCCGCACCCTGGCGATCCATCTTGTTGACGAAGGCAAGCCGCGGAACCTTGTACTTGGTCGCCTGCCGCCAGACGGTCTCGGACTGTGGCTGAACCCCACCGACCGCGCAGTAGATCATGCACGCGCCGTCCAGGACACGCATCGAGCGCTCGACCTCAATCGTGAAGTCGACGTGCCCTGGCGTATCGATGATGTTGATTCTGTGCTCCGGGCGATCGAGCTGCATTCCTTTCCAGAAGCAGGTCGTAGCGGCCGAGGTGATCGTGATCCCGCGCTCCTGCTCCTGCGCCATCCAGTCCATCGTGGCCGCACCGTCGTGGACTTCACCAATCTTGTGGTTGATCCCGGTATAGAAGAGGATGCGCTCGGTTGCCGTGGTTTTGCCGGCGTCGATGTGCGCGCTGATACCAATGTTCCGGTAACGCTCAATAGGGGTTTTGCGTGCCACAGTATAAGCCTTGAATGATAAAGAACGATCGACGGCGGCTCTGGCCGCCGCGAGTGGTGCCCTAGAACCGGAAGTGTGCGAAGGCCTTGTTGGCCTCAGCCATGCGGTGAACCTCGTCGCGCTTCTTCACCGCGCCACCGCGACTCTCAGAGGCGTCGAGCATCTCGGCCGCCAAACGCTGCCCCATCGACTTTTCCGACCGCTTGCGTGCCGACTCGCGCAGCCAACGCATCGCCAACGCCATGCGCCGACTCGGCCGGACTTCAACGGGAACCTGGTAGTTGGCGCCGCCCACACGCCGGCTCTTGACCTCGACCAACGGCTTGATGTTGCCGAGCGCCGAGCCGAACACCTCGAGCGGATCCTTGCCGCTCTTGTTGACGATCTGGTCGAAGGCGCCATAAACGATGCGCTCGGCGACGGACTTCTTGCCGCTCTTCATGATCGTATTGACGAACTTCGAAACGTCAACGCTGCCGAACTTCGGGTCGGGCAAAATATCGCGTTTGGGCACTTCACGGCGACGGGGCATAACAACCTCTCTTAATTACAATTCAGTCGAAGGGGGACACGCATGCCCCTCCCGGCTACGCGTCGAGCGCGACCTTCGCGCCAACAACCACTCAAGCAGCCTTCGGCCGCTTGGTACCGTATTTTGAACGACCCTGTTTGCGCTTCTTCACGCCCTGGGTGTCCAGCGAGCCGCGCACGGTGTGGTAGCGAACGCCCGGCAGATCCTTGACGCGACCACCTCGAATCAGGACCACCGAGTGCTCCTGCAGATTGTGGCCTTCCCCGCCAATATACGAGATCACCTCGAAGCCGTTCGTCAAGCGCACCTTGCACACCTTGCGCAGGGCCGAGTTCGGTTTTTTCGGCGTCGTCGTGTAAACACGGGTGCACACGCCGCGCTTCTGAGGACAGTTCCCAAGAGCAGGCACTTTGCTCTTGCTGCGTACCGCTTCCCGAGGCTTGCGCACGAGCTGGTTTATGGTTGGCATTCTTCCACCCCTATTTTCGATGCAGTCACCGGCAGAACAAAAAAGCGGCACCTGCAGGAGACCAGCGCAATCAGACGATCACCCTGGCGATAGACATGACCCGCGCTCGCAACACAAAACGCGCCGACCGCGACAAAGACCGGCGATTTTATGGGTTCTGCTGCCGCAAGTCAAGCAATGGCGCATACCG
>NZ_JAPUVR010000078.1 GCF_029255125.1 Accumulibacter sp.
CCGCGTCTTCGCCACGCCCCCACCGCAAGCGCCTTGAGCTTGGCCAACGCACATCGTGCCCTTCTTCCTGCAGGAACAAACCATAGCGCTACCGTCTGCTGACGGGTTGTGGGAAAGGGTAAGGTGCCGCAGGGGGGTGCCGGTCGAGCGCTGGCTGACCAACTGGTAGCAGTTCGGCCGGCCTTTCAGCGCGCGCAGCATGTCGATCTCGGCCGCGTTGAACTCGCGCAGGTCGAAGCCGCCGTCCACCTTGCGGTAACACTTCCACCAGACGGCTTTGCCGTTCTCGTAATCCGGCATCCAATCACGCGCCAGCGTCGCGTAATGGTGGTCGAATGGTGCAATCGGGCGGGTCGGGTCGAGCGCGTCGAGCGCTTGTTCCCAGAGCGTCTTGCGTGGCGGTGATTTGGGTGACATGGCTGGGCTCTTCGAGTACGTGGCGGGGTGGGGTCAGGCGCGCCAGAACAGGCGCTGCCACCAGCGGCGCACCGGTGGCGCGGGCCGGCGTTGGGCGATGACGAGGCTGATGTCGTCGTTGCTGCCCGCCGCCCGCGCCGCCGTGGCGAGGCGGGCGGCGACCGCGGCGAGCGGGGCGACTTCGCCGCTCGCCGGCGCGAGCGCGGCGTGCAGTTCGCTGGCGGTGAGCCCGCGGTGCAGGCCGTCGCTGCAGAGCAGCAGGCTGGCGGCGAGCGGCAGCGCGAGCGGCTGCACTTCCGGCTCGCCCATGTGGCCGGTGCCGACCATGCACGCGCAGTCGTCGGCGCTGGCGCCTTCGTCCGGCGCTTCGCCGCGCTGTTCGTACGTCTGGTCTTCGGTCAGCGCGACGGCGTGCTGGTCGTCGAGGTAGTAGGCGCGCGCGTCGCCGATACGCAGCAGGTGGCCGTTGCCGTCGCTGCGCAACCAGGCGGCGGCGAGCGTCGCCGCGCCGGGGGCGAAGGTGACGGCGTGCAGCGCGCTGCGCACGCGGTCTTCGGCGCGCCGCATCCAGTCGGCGATCTGCCCGGCGTCGCCGAGCGCTGCGGCGGGCAGGTCGACGGCGTGCTCGGCCAGCGCCTGCGCGGCGATGTCGCCGCGCGCGCCGCCGCCGACGCCGTCGGCAACGGCGAGGAAGACGGCGTCGCCGTGCGCGCGCGCGCGCAGCGGGCGGATGGCGATGCGGTCTTCGCACTGCGCGTGGCGCACGCCGGTGACTTGCGCCCAGGCGATGCGCCAGCCGGGCACGTCTTGCGTGCCCGAGCGGACGGTGGGCGTTGGCGGGAAGTCGTCGTTCATCGCGCTCTTCGGGTGGTCGGCGGGGCTGGTGGGCTTGGCGGGGTCAGGAACTGCGGCTGGCGGCTGCACGCGCTGCGCCGCGCTCGTCGCCTCGGGACGGTATTCTATGCCTTTCATGGGGTTTCGATTCGCAGTTGCACGGTGCCTTCGCCGCCGTCGCCGCCGAGCGAGATGATCTGGCTGCTGCCGGCGAGCAGTGTGAAGCGTTCGGGTTGCGCGGCGTCGCCCAGGTAGCTGCCGTTGCGCCCCAGGCTGCGCAGGCTGACGATGCGCGTGTTGCTGTCGTAGGCGGTGATCTGCAGGTGATCGCCGGAGACGAAGCTGCTCTTGCCGTTGGCGTCCCGGCGTCCGGCGTGCACGCTGAGCGTGTGTTCGCCGCTCGGTGCGCAGCCGATGGTGAGCGGGAACTGGCCGGCATACACCGGATGACGGCGCTCGTCGCCGTCGCCGAGCAGGCGGAGGTAGAGCACCGGCAGTGGCGCAGCGGCGCGCAAGGGTGTGCACGCAGGTGCGCGCAGCGGGGTGGTCGGCGCGGTAGCGGGTGCGGTGGCCGGCGCGGCGTTGGCGCTGGCGCTGGCGTCGGCGTTGGCGTCGACGGTCGGCGCTGCGCTGCCGCCCGCTGCACGGCGGCGCAGCGTGACGTAGTCGCCGGAGAAGCGGAATGTGGCGTGCAGCCGCGCGCCGTCGCCGGCGAGCAGCGTGTGCACGAGGTAGCCATCGACCAGCGTTTCCGGCGCGACGACGTTGAGGCCGCGGAACTTGTCGAACTCGAGCTGCTCGGCGGCGCCGGGTGCTTTCAGGCAGCGCGCGATGGTGATCCGCTGGCGCGCTTCCGACGGCATCTGGGCGATCGTGCGCAGGCCGGGGGCATACACTTCGGGGAGAGCGACTTCGATGCTGCGCACCGAGAAGCCGGTGCTCGGGTCGTCGGCATGCACGGGTTCGACGTAGTCGCGCAGGAGGAGCGCGGTGGCGTCGGTGAGCGCGTTGTTGAAGGCTTGCAGCCACGCTTGCGTGGGCTCGGCGACGCGCTGCGGGGCGAGCGCCGGCTCGTCGAGGCGCTCGTCGTCTTCGTGCCAGTCGGCCGGCGGGCCGAAGAGGCGGTCTTCGATTATTTGGCAGAGGCGGCGCCAGGCGCCGGTGGCTGGCGCGGGCTTGGCCTGGCCGGCGCTGCGCTCGCCGGGTGGGTGTTGCGGGTGGGGTCGGAACGATGCGTTCATGCTGAGGTCTCCGGTGGGTTGAACAAGCCTTGGGCAGGGTGTGTCGCTGCTATAGGTAGAGACGTCGCCGGAGGCCGGCGACGGCCAGTTTTTCGGCACATTTTTGTCCGGCCTGGCCGGCAGGCGGAGGCGAAGGAGCAGGCGATGCGCGGGCAGACGGCGCTGGCGGGGCTGATGCACGGCGTAAACCAGGCCGTGCGCGGCGCGCGCTTCGAGCCAGGCGAGCAGTTCGCGCCAGCCGGGCGGTTCCGCGCTGCCCGCCGGCGGCGGCGACAGGCGCTGCGGCGCGAGGACGAGGTCGAGGCGAGTCGGGCGCGCCTCGGGATGACGGTGCGCGGCTTCGGCGAAGAGGTCGCGCAGTTCGAGCAGCAGGCTCGGCCAGTCGCCGGCGTCGCTCGTTCCGGAAAGGCGGAGCGTCGCGCCGGGGCGCGCGGGCGGGTTGCGGCGTCGGGCGTTCATTGGCTACTCTCCTTGGCGACGGCGGTCGCCGGCGTGTACAGGCTGTTGAGCAGCGCCAGGCCGATTTCGGCGGCGACGTTGCCGTCCGGCCCGCGATCGCCGGCGGCGTCGACGCGCTGGCTGCTACGCCGCCAGTTGCGCTCGACTTTGACCACGAGCAGCGTGTCGAAGGGCGCCTGCGCCGTCGGGGCGGCGAGCGCGGCGAACCACTTGATCGGCCGCAGGCGACACGCGGCGGCGACGCGCCGTGTCTGCGCGTTGTCCGGCGCCTGGCGCGCGGCGGCGCACTGCTGGCGCCATTCGTCGAGCGTCAGGCGGTCGGCCGGAAAGAGCGGCGTGCCGGTCTTGCCGGCGATGCGCGGGCCGCCGGTTGCGGCGCAGCGCAGAACGCCGCCGGCGCTGACGGCGTTGCGACAGGCGGTGAAGGCGGTGCCGCTGTCGCTTCGATGGACGCCTTCCAGCGCGCCGAGGATGCTGCGCGCGTCGTGCTGCGCCAGGCCGGTCGGCGTCAGCGGCGCGACCGGGCGGCGCTCGCCGCTGCTTTCCTGTACCGCCGCCAGCAGGTGCGGGGCGGCTGCTTGCGCCGCGCCGTTGGCCGCGGCGGCCAGGTGCAGCCAGCTTTCGGCGATGCCGAGCGGGGTGGCGAGCGCGTTGCCCTGGCCGAACAGCTCGGCCAGCAGGTTGACCAGGTCGGTGCCCTGGCAGCCGCGCCAACGCTGCTTGCCGGCGTGGCGCGCGCAGTCGCGCAGGTCTTCCGGGCGCAGTTGGTCGACACGTTCGGCCAGGCTGCGCCCGTCGGCGGTGCGCAGCAGGCGGCCGGCAAAGACCGGGTAGGCGAGCGTTGCGCTGCGCACGTGCAGCGCGTTTTCGCGGTAGGCGGCGCGCAGCAGCGGCGCTTCGCCGGCGCGCGGCGCGAGTCCGCCGAGCAGGTCGAGCTGCGGCCGGCAGGCTTCGCCGGCGCGGCAGCCGGCGTTCCAGCCGGTGCTGGCAAGAACGCGCTCGAGCGCGGCGAGCCGGCGGCGGATGCAGGCGAGGTCGAAATCGGCGGCGCGGCAGAGGACGAGGTCGATCATCGCTTCGGTGTCCGAGCTGCGCAGGATGTCGGGCAGCGCGCGCCTTTCCTGCGCGTGCAGCGTCTGCGCGGCGAGCAGGGCGGCGGCGAGCTGCGGTTTGTTCAGCGAGCCGGGCATTTCGGCTTGCTCGACCTGATTGTCCAGGCGGTGCAGGCGCGCCTTGTCGTCGGGCAGGGCCGGACAGTCGGCGCCCGCCGGGCGTCCCTGCTGGCGCTCGACGTAGCACGCGCTGCTCGCGCTGCCGAGGCCGAGAATGGCGCCGTCGCTCGCCTTGACGACGAGGATGCCGACGCTGCGCGCACGCGCGTTCTCGTACATCTCGCGCGCATGCCGTGCGACGCACCACCCGCAGCGCGCGCAGGCGGCGGCCTGACCGCTGTAGCACGCGGCGGTGATCTGCGCTTTCTGCTGCACGCCGGGGTCGAGCGTCAACCACAGGTGGCGGCCGACGTGCAGTCCGTTGGCGAGCGTGTTCGGGCTGGCCGCCTGCCACGGCGCGCGCCAGTCGCCGAGCAGGGCAAAGAGCGCGTTCGCCTGCGGCGGGTAGTCGCCCGGGGCGAGCGGCGTTCCTTCGTCGCAGCGCGTCGCCGCGGGCGCGGGCGCGCCGGCGCTCGCCGCGGCGTACAGGCATCCGGGCAGGCGGAAGGGGTTGAATCGCCACCAGGGCGCCGGGTTGTCGGCGGCGCGCAGGCGGTCGAGCAGTTGATCGCCGTCGGGCGCTGCGCGCAGCAGCCAGTCGGCCGCGTCGGCCAGCGCCTTGGCGGCGGGCGGCGCTTGTGCCTCGTCGCTGTCGCTGGCTGCCGCTGGCTGCAGCGCATGCGCCTGGGGCGCCTGCGCCAGGCGCTGGTTGAGCCGCTCGAGCGTCGCGCAGACGGCGGGCGGCTGCGCGCATTCGGCGCGCGGCGCGTTGCCGGGCTGCAGGCTGTTGCGCAGCCAGCGCAGCGCTTCCAGGCGCGGCTGGTTGAGGTGCAGGTCGGCGCCTTCGCCGGCCGTCGGTCGGCTGAGCAAGGCGACGAGCACGGCGGCGAGCACGCTGGCGGCGAGGAGGAGAAGAACGGCGGTGCGCGCCAGTGGCGATTGTGCGTAGCGACGATTCGCTTGCATGGCGGGGTCTCCGGGGTCTGATGGGTTGAGGATGAAGACGCGGCGGGGGCGCGCTGGCGGTCAGTTTTCCGCCAGCGCCAGGCCGCAGCAGACGGCCGCGCTGCACAGGCTGACCTTGCCGTACGAGAGCAGCGGCAGGTTGACGCCGGACATCGGCGTCCAGGCGAGCGTGCCGCCGACGCTGAGCAGCGTCTGCGCCAGGGCGACGATGGCGGCTGCGGTGAGCAGCCAGAAGAGCGCCGCGCGCTGCATGGCCAGTGCTGCCGGCGAGCCGGCTGGCGGCAGGCGGCGAGGCAGCGCAGACATGACGACGGCGAACCACCAGACGAGCGCCAGCCCGACGAGGGCGACGGCGGCGGCGCGGCCGTAGCGCGCGAGATGCGCGGCGAAGGCAAAGTCTTCGACCAGTTGCAGCGGCGCGCCTTGCACGCGGCTGCCGCGTCCGCTGGCACAGGCGGCTTCGCCGACCTGTGCCGGCGCGCCGCACCAGGGCGTGCGTCCGGCGCCGAAACCGCCGGCCGGGGTCGCCTGGATCAGCCAAAGGACGCGCATCTGGTCGTCGTGCGCGGCGAGTTGCGGCGTCGCGCGCGCCACTTCGCGCTGACGGGCGAGCGCGCTGACTTGCGGCAGCAGGTCGACCAGCGTGCCGCGCCAGACGGCGACGGCGCTCACCGCGAGCACGCCGGCGAGGAGCAGGGCGACGCCGCTACACTCGCCGGCAAGTCGGCGAATCGCCAGCACGCCGAGCAGCAGCGAGCCGGCGAGCAGCAGCACGAGCAGCGGGCCGGCGTCGGCGGAGACCGCCAGGCCGAGCGTCGCCAGGCCGCCCACCCAGAACAGCGCGCGCCACAGGCGGGCGCGGCGCGCCGGCGAAGCGGCGCACTCGCCACCGCGGTAGAGCAGCCAGGCGAGCATCAGACAGACGCCGATGCGCAGCGCTTCGCCGCTCAGGTGCGGCATCGCCAGACCGGGCAGCGTCGCGCTGCGCCCGCTGCGCCCGAGCCAGCCGACGAGCAGCGCCAGCGCGAGGCCCGCGCCGAGCAGGCGCAAGCGCTGGCGCGGGTCGATGGCGAGCGCCGACAAGCGGCTGACGCCGCGCAGCCAGGCGCGGCCGATGGCGCGCCGGGCGTAGGCGACGAGCAAGGCGATGCCGTTGGCCAGCCAGCAGGCTTCCGCGTGGCGCAGCGCGAAGAAGCGCGCTTGCGGATCGGCGCCGGCGGCGAAGTCGGCCATGACCAGCCAGGTGAGGCCAAGCAACAGGCACCAGAGTGGCCAGAGCAAGGCTTGCCAGCGGCTCGTCGGCGCCGCTCGCCCGGCAGCCGCGGGCGGCGTCGGCGAGCGCGCGGCGAGCCAGGAAGCCAGGCCGGCGAGGACGATGCCAGTCAGGCCGGCAGCGAACAGCCAGATCGCCGCGATAACGCGCGGTGTCCAGCCGAAGGCCTCATGCAGCGCTGTTTGTCCGGCAGGCGGCACGCCGCAGGCGAGGGCCATCGCCGCCCAGAGGACGAGTAGCCACGGCAGACCCCAGCGCTGCGCGCGGCGCGCCAGCCAGAGCATCGGCAGACCGAGAATGGCGACAGCCGGCAGCCAGTCGGGCGCGGCCACCGCCAGCCAGGCGGCGCGCGCTGCGCCGTCGGCCGGAACGGCGGCCAGCGCCGGCCAGTCGGCGTGCGCCGGCGGGAAGCGCACGCCGAGATCGGCAGCGCCGCCGCGCGCCACCGGCGGCGTCGCCGCCAGACGCAGGACGAAGGCGACGATGAGCGTGAGGACGACTTCCAGCAGCGCGTCGCGGCGCGCCGCTGGGCGCTGGCGCGTCGGGTGCAGTGCTTCGTCGGGAAGCAGAAGGGTTATGATGCTGGGCATGTGCGGCGTCTCCGGTGGGGTGATGCAGGTATAGACGCAGGCGATGCACGTTCAAGGTCAGAAAATGGCCGAGTTGGCGAAAATTGCTCGGGGAGAGGCGATGAACAACGACAGGGAAGAGGCGATCGTGCATTTCTGGCGGAACGGCGAGCGCGACGCGGCGTGCCGCGGCCTGCACGAGCTGCTCGACGAAGAACTGGCGACTGCCGTCTACGGCTTCGTGATCAGCGAGGAGAAGCCAGGCGCGTTCAACGACCAGCACGCGCGCAGCAATCTGGAAACCGGCGATCCGCTGCGCCTGCAGTTCCTGTTCAGCGAGGCGGCTGCGCGCCAGGCAACGCTGGCGATCGTCGATGGCGACCTATGGACGCTGACCGAACGTTTTGCCGCGCCGGCGGCAGCAACGCCACGCCGGCACGTCCGTACGGCCATCGTGCAAGCCGATTTTCGGCAATGGCTGCAAAGCGCCGGCGGCCGGCGCTACGTGGTCAAGCTGGCGAAAAAATTTGAGCGCGATTTTCACAACGTCGATCTGCCTGGCGACGATGCGGCGCAGATGGCGGTCGAGCGCCTGCTGCGCTACAAGCCGTATTCGCGCAGCTACGTCTACACGGTACTCGCCAACCTGTATCGCGACGAGTGGCGGAGACGTGGCCCGGCTCGGGTGGTTTCGCTGGCCATCGAGGAGGTGGGAATCGTCGCCGAACGCGTTCCGGTCGACGAGACGGGGGAGAGTCGCGGCGGACGGCCCGACCTGGCCGCCTTTACGCTGTTGCGCAAGGTGCAGCTCTTTGGTCTGCTCGACCAGGTGGCGCGGGAGATTCCCGGCATGTCGGTGCCGGTCGCCGACCAGCGCAAGCCTCGGCGGCTGAGCGAGGAGCACGCGCGGATCTTCCGTGACTGGTTGTCGCTCGAACCGAACGCACGTATCGACCCGGAGCTGACGGTCGAGGAAATTGCCGTCGAACGCGATCTGTCGCCGAAGACGGTACAGCGCAGGTTCACCGATCTGCAACTCGCGCTGACCACGCACCCGCGCTACGCCGAACTGCTCGAGCTGATGCTGCCCATGCGTCTGGTCGGCGAGCACGCCGGCGACGCGCCGTTCGCGCATTACAAGGCGCGCATCGACCAGATGATCCGCCAGGACCGCGCGCGGTTCCGCGAGTTGATCCTGTTGTGGGCAAGCGAGCTGGGACGTGAGGGGCAGGGCGCGTAAAGGGAGCCGGGCGGTGCCGCCTTGCGCCAGCGGCAAGGCCGGCGACTGCCGACCACGTGCGGCCCTCGCAGAGTGGCATGTCGGAAGTGTTGAAGCGCAACGCTTACCGGTTGCTTCCGCTCCTCAAAGCCAAACCCAAAAAAACCGCTGCAACGGAGCCCATTTTCGCCAGTAGCGGGGAACGTGACCGCGATTGCCAAGCGAAGCGGCCGTGCGCGTGAACATGCAGGGCAAGGCAACGGCGAATACTGGCGACGATTCGCGCGGCGGCAAGACGCGGGCAGTCGAGCGCGCCGCGCACTGTGCTGGCGCCAAAGTCGATCGCGCGGTAGCGCCGCCTAGCGGCGCTTTTCAGCGGGGTTCGTCGCCGAACACCGCGGCGAGCGTCGGCGCGCTGAGCAGCGCCTCGCCCCACGCTTGCAACTCGTCTTCACTCGCTTGCGCCAGACGCTCGCCAACCCAGGCCGGGAGGGGCCCAAAGCGGC
>NZ_JAPUVR010000079.1 GCF_029255125.1 Accumulibacter sp.
ACTTCTTCCTCGCGAAAAAGAGATTCAGTCATCGCCAGAAACCGTCCGTAGTTGACATTGTCATTATACCCTGCGTCCCACGTTCCCGGAGGGTAGGCTCGGGATTTTTTCACAGCCTCTCAGACTGTCCTGCAGATGCCGCGTGTGGCGCAGACTGTTGAGTCGCTTCAGTTTCACATTGAGTTCAGAAGATCTTCTTTCCCAGTGGTGAAGATAGCGAAGACGGTCGTCTGCGTTGTAAAGAGGTGTTCCCGACAAGACGACAGGATTCACCCGCGCGCGAAAACCCGCTTGATCATGTTTGGCAAATTGATCATAGATCTGGCACAGCTCGTACATGCAGTATTCCGACGTGAAGTACGCCTCGCTGAGCACCAGAACAATATGCCCGGCGGCGCCGATCTCGTCCATGAACTGGCGGATCGAGTCGCCGTATTTCATTTCCTTCCGGTCGTAGCGCGGTTTCATTCCGCGTGCGGCGCAAGCCTCAGCCAGCTTTTCGACCAGCGGCTTCTGCGCTTCCTCTTTCCACGCGTACGAAACATAGACGCTGACCATCGAAACCCTCCCCCGGATCTGTCGGCAAGTGCATGGGCGGGGTCCACGGGGCGGCGCCGGGCGGGCGGCAGCGCCAGCCGGGCGAGTTCGTGGGGAACCCGTTCACCGGGTCAAGTATCAGCGGTGGCCGCGCGCAAGTCAAACACGCGCCGCGCGGCTGGATCGGGCGCGCCGAAGACGGTGGACGCGGACACGGCGGACGTGCCGGCGGCGCCCGCCAGCGCCTCAGGGCGGCGGGCCGGTCTCGCGCTCGTCGCCGCTGGCCGCGCCGGGCGCTTCGAGCTTCAGTTCCTGAATTTTCCGGGTGATCGTGTTGCGGCCGATGCCGAGCGCCTGCGCGGCTTCGATGCGGCGGCCGCCGGTGCGCAGCAGCGCGCGGCTGATCAGGATGCCTTCGAAGGTCTGGATCAGCTTTTCGTGCACGTGACCGGCCTGCGCGGCGAGCAGGCGATCGACTTCGTCGGCGAGGGCGCCTTCCCAGTCGTTGGCGCGCGCGCCGGGGGCGACGGTCTCGCGCAGGTCGGGCGGCAGGTCGGCGAGTTCGACGAGTTGGCCGGGCGCCATCACGGTCAGCCAGTGGCAGAGGTTTTCGAGCTGGCGAACGTTGCCCGGGAAATCGAGCCCGCAGAGCTGGCGCAAGGCTCCTTCGGAGAAGCGCTTGGCTTCGACGCCGAGTTCCTGCGCGCTTTTCTGCAGGAAATGGCGGGCGAGCAGCGGAATGTCTTCGCGCCTTTCGCGCAGGCTGGGCAGGCGGACGCGGATGACGTTCAGGCGATGGAAGATGTCTTCGCGAAACAAGCCCTGGCGGACGCGTGCTTCGAGGTCCTGGTGCGTCGCGGCGATGATGCGGACGCGGGTTTTCAGCGGCGAGTGACCGCCGACGCGGTAGTAGTGGCCGTCGGAGAGGACGCGCAGCAGGCGCGTCTGCAGTTCGGCCGGCATGTCGCCGATTTCGTCGAGGAAGAGCGTTCCGCCTTCGGCCTGTTCGAATCGCCCCTGGCGCTGCGTCGCGGCGCCGGTGAACGCGCCGCGTTCGTGGCCGAAGAGTTCGGATTCGAGCAGGTCGCGCGGAATCGCCGCGGTGTTGATCGCGATGAACGGCTTGTCGGCGCGTGAGCTGTGGCGATGCACGGCGCGCGCGACGAGTTCCTTGCCCGAACCCGATTCGCCGGTGATCAGGACGGTGGCGTTCGACTGGCTGAGTCGGCCGATGGCGCGAAAGACTTCCTGCATCGCCGGCGCCTGGCCGAGGATCTCGGGCGTCAGTCCGGCTTCGCTCTCCGCACCAATCTGGTGCATACTCTCGCCGATCGCGCGCCGTATCAGTTCGATCGCCTGATCGACGTCGAAGGGTTTCGGCAGGTATTCAAAGGCGCCGCCCTGAAAAGCGGCGACCGCGCTGTCCAGATCGGAGTACGCGGTCATGATGATCACCGGCAGCGAGGGAAAGCGCTGGCGGAAGATCTGCAGCAGTTCGAGCCCCGACTGGCCGGGCATGCGGATGTCGGAAACAAGGACCTGCGGCGCGCCGCCGGCGTCGAGCTGGGCCAGCGCTTCACCCGCCGAGGCGAAGCTGCGGAAAGGGATCTTCTCGCGCGTGAGCGTTTTTTCGAGGACCCAGCGAATTGATTTGTCGTCGTCGACGATCCAGACGGGTTTCATGAATTCCTCAGGCAGCTTGACGATGGTCACTCAATTGACAAGCAAGAAGCCTGCCCGCTCACCGGATCAGGCCAGCGGCAGGCGGATCGTGAAGCGCGTGTGGCCCGGCCGGCTGCTGCAGTCTATCGTCCCCTGGTGCTGCTGGACGAAGCTCTGCGCCAGCGTCAGGCCGAGGCCGCTGCCGTCCGGGCGCCCGGAAACGAGCGGATAGAACATGCGTTCGCGGATGTCGTCGGGAATTCCCGGGCCGTTGTCCAGCACTTCGACGGCGATCGCCAGACGGTAGCGCCGCTTGGCCAGCGTGACCTGGCGCGCGACGCGCGTGCGCAGCGTGATCTGCCCGGGGGCGGGCGCTTCGCTCGCCGGCTGGCGGTCGATCGCCTGCGCGGCGTTGCGCACGATGTTGAGGAAGACCTGTATCAGTTGCTCGCGGTCGCCGACCAGGTCGGGCAGGCTGGTGTCGTAGTCGCGCTGCACGCGCAGCAGCGGAAACTCGGCGGTGAGCAGGCTGCGCACGCGTTCGAGGATTTCGTGGATATTCACCGGGCCCGGCTGCATCGGGCGATGCGGCGAGAGCAGGCGGCGCATCAGGTCCTGCAGGCGGTCGGCTTCCTTGATGATCACCTGCGTGTATTCGCGCAGCGCGGGATTGTTCAGTTCGTGTTCGAGCAACTGCGCGGCGCCGCGGATGCCGCCGAGCGGGTTCTTGATTTCGTGTACCAGATTGCTGATCAGCTCGCGGTTGGCGTGTTGCTGTTCGGCCAGGCGCTCTTCGCGCGTCGCGCGCAGTTGCTGGTCGATCGGCCACAGTTCGACGAGCAGGCGGACGTCGGCGGCATCGACCGGGTTGACTGCGCAGTTGACCGGCAGGACTTCGCCGTCGGCCAGGCGCAGTTCGATGTTCTCGCCGGTATAGCCCCAGCCCTGACCCAGCACCTTGTCGAAGGCGCCGAGCAGTGCCGGCGGACACCCCATGAAAGCGGCCAGCGGCAGGTCGGCGAAGACCTTGCCGCTGATCCCGAGCAGGTTTTCGGCCGCCGGGTTGAGGTAGCGGATCGCCAGGCGCTCGTCGAGCAGGACGACGGCCGACGAGAGCAGGTCGAGTCCACCGAAGGCGCTGGCTGCCGGCTCAGTCATCGTGCGGCGGCGGGCGCATTCAGCGCAGATTGGCGATCTCCTTGCGGATCGCTTCGATGTTGCGCTCGTGCAGGGCGACCTTGTCCTTGTAGGCCTGCAGGCGTTCCTGCACCTTGGCGCCGTTGATCGCGCCGCCCTGCACGCGCTCGCTGGGGAGGACGACTTCCTGCTGCGCGGCGAGTTCCTTTTTCGCCTGCTCGGCGTTCTTCTGCTCGCCGGCGAGTTCGTTTTCGAGAATCCGCCGGCGGTCGCCGTCGCGCGACTTCTGCGTCTTGTCGTCGACCTTCGGGAAATCGGCCGGCGTTGCCGTTGCGGCCTTCGGCGCGCCCGGCTTGGCCGGCGCTTTCGGCGGCGGTGCGACGTTGATCGGTTCGAGAACGATCTTCCGACAGTTCTTGGTCGGAACGTTCGAGTAGAGAACCCGCCCGTCGACGTCGGCGCACTTGAAGATGTCCTGCGCGTCTGCCGGTGCTGCCGCCAGCCAGAGCAGGGCAGTCGAAAGACACAGGGCTTGCGGTTTCATCATCGTTCTCCTCGGTCGCCGCCGTCCGGCCAGTGCGCAGGTACCGGGATGCTGGCACGCGCACGCCGGCCGTCAAGTGTATTGGATCACGGCAGCCGATACAAACGCCGGAGAACGGCGCCCGGCAGACAAAAAAAAGACGGGCCGTAGCCCGTCTTTTCCCTTGCCCTGACGCCAGGCGCTCAGCAACTGTAGTACAGATCGAACTCGACCGGGTGCGTCGTCATCCGGATGCGGTTGACTTCGTCCATCTTCAGCTCGAGGTAGGCATCGACCCAGTCGTCCGAGAAGACGCCGCCGCGGGTGAGGAACTCGCGGTCCTTGTTGAGCGCGGCAAGCGCCTCTTCCAGGCTGGCGCAGACGGTCGGGATCTTGGCGTCCTCCTCCGGCGGCAGGTCGTAGAGGTTCTTGTCGGCCGGCTCGCCCGGATGAATCCGGTTCTGGATGCCGTCGAGACCCGCCATCAGCAGCGCCGCGAAGCACAGGTAGGGATTCGCCAAGGGGTCCGGGAAGCGCGTCTCGATCCGCCGCGCCTTGTCGGAAGCGACGTGCGGGACGCGGATCGAGGCCGAGCGGTTCTTCGCCGAGTAGGCCAGCTTGACCGGCGCTTCGTAGTGCGGTACCAGACGCTTGTACGAGTTCGTTCCCGGGTTGGTGATTGCGTTCAAGGCCTTCGCGTGCTTGACGATGCCGCCGATGTAGAAGAGCGCGAGTTCCGACAGGCCGGCGTAACCGTTGCCGGCGAACAGGTTCTTGCCGTCCTTCCAGATCGACTGATGCACGTGCATTCCCGAGCCGTTGTCGCCAACGATGGGCTTGGGCATGAAGGTGGCCGTCTTGCCGTACTGATGGGCGACGTTATGCACGACGTACTTCAGCATCTGCGTCCAGTCGGCCCGCTTGACCAGCGTGTTGAACAGCGTGCCGATTTCACACTGACCGGCGGTCGCCACTTCGTGGTGGTGCACTTCGACCGGGACGCCGATCTGTTCGAGCGTGAGGACCATCGCCGAGCGCAGGTCGTGCAGGCTGTCGACTGGCGGGACCGGGAAGTAGCCGCCCTTGATGCCGGGACGGTGGCCGGTGCCGCCCTCGCCTTCGCCCTTTTCGCCGTTCGTCCAGGCGGCTTCCTGCGAGTAGATCTTCAGGCTGCAGCCCGACATGTCGACGCTCCAGGCGACCGAATCGAAGATGAAGAACTCGGGTTCCGGGCCAAAGTACGCGGTGTCGCCGATGCCGCTCGACTTCAGATAGGCTTCGGCGCGTTTGGCGATCGAACGCGGGTCGCGATCGTAGCCGCGCCCGTCGGCCGGGTCGACGACATCGCAGGTAATGACCACCGTCGTTTCGTCGAAGAAGGGGTCGACGTAGGCGGTGCTCGGGTCCGGCATCAGTTGCATGTCGGAGGCCTGAATTCCTTTCCAGCCGGCGATCGACGATCCGTCAAAGGCGTGACCGTTTTCGAACTTGTCTTCGTTGAACGCGCTCACCGGAACGGTCACGTGCTGTTCCTTGCCGCGGGTATCGGTGAAGCGGAAGTCGACGAACTTCGCTTCGCTTTCCTTGACCATCTTGATCACGTCTTGCGGGCTTGCCATTGCAGAATCTCCAGAGCAGTTGCCGGGGTGCCGGCGAAAGTATAAAAGGTAGCTTGCGCTCGGGTACTAGCAGAAAACATGCCAGTCCCTGCATTGCTGATCGAGCATTGTGCCACAAGGGCATCGCGCCAACCGGCTGTTTTTTCCGCACCATGGCGGTGCATACGCGGGCAGCCACGCACCCTGGCGGTGCGCGGCGCGCCCCGCCTTCGTGCCGCCGGAAACGTCGGCCGGCAAGTGCTTTATACTGCTGTTTTTGCCTTCCAATCGACGGGGTACGCGCCGGGCACCATGGGAAAACTGACCGATCTGCTGCAACTGGCTCGCGCGCGCGGGCACGACCTTGGCCTCCCCTACGCCGGTGCGCTGACGCCGCTGGAAGCCTACGATGTCTGGCAACTGGCGCCCGGCGCCCGCCTGATCGATGTCCGCACGCACGCTGAATGGGATTGGGTCGGACGCATCCCGGGCGCCGTCGAAATCGAGTGGATGAGCTACCCCGACAATCGGCTGAACATTCACTTCCTTGCCCAGGTCGAACAGCAGGTGGATCGCGAGGCCTTGCTGATGTTCATCTGCCGCAGCGGCGTGCGCTCGCACCATGCGGCGGCGCTGGTCAGCGAGGCAAGGCAGCGCGAGTGCTACAACGTGCTGGAGGGCTTCGAGGGCAACAAGGACGCGCGCGGCCAGCGCGGCAAGGTCGGCGGCTGGCGCCACGCCGGCCTGCCCTGGCAGAGCTGAAGGCTCGGCCGCCGCCAGCGAATCGCCGCACCGGCGCCGGACAGCACTCGTCGCCGAGTTTCTTGCCCGGCGCAAACGCTCAGACTCTTTTTCGCTCCCGTTTCGGATCTCGCCCCCATGCAAACTGCGACCATCAGCTTCGACAAGTTCAACCCGTTGCAAGACGACGAGTGCCATGCGCGGATTCGTGCCGCGCGCGCGCGCCTCGCCGAGCAGGCTGTGCTGCTCTGCCACCACTATCAGCGCGCCGACGTCTACCAGTACGCCGACCTGACCGGCGACTCGCTCAAGCTGTCGCGCCTCGCCTCGCAGACCGACGCGCGCTACATCGTCTTCTGCGGCGTGCATTTCATGGCCGAGGTGGCCGACATCATGTCGCGCCCGGAGCAGTTGGCGATCCTGCCCGATCTGGCCGCCGGCTGCTCGATGGCCGACATGGCTAATCTGGCCAAGGTCGAACGTTGCTGGCGCGAACTCGGCGAGGTGCTCGAGGTCGAGCAGCAGGTGACGCCGGTGACCTACATCAATTCGGCGGCCGATCTGAAGGCCTTCTGCGGCGAGCGCGGCGGCATCGTCTGCACCTCGTCGAATGCGGGAAGCATTGCCGCCTGGGCCTTTGCGCAGCGCCCGAAGATCCTGTTCTTTCCCGATCAGCACCTGGGCCGGTGGACCGGCCACCAGATGGGGATTCCGCTCGACGAAATGGTCGTCTGGGATCCCGACCTCGAACTCGGCGGCCTGAGCGCCGAGCAGATTCGCCACGCCCGCCTGCTGCTCTGGAAGGGGCACTGCTCGGTGCATCAGATGTTTCAGCCGGCCCACATCCTGCGCTTCCGCAACGAACACCCGGACGGCCTGGTGATCTCGCATCCGGAATGCAGCTTCGAGGTCTGCCGGCAGTCGGACTTCGTCGGCTCGACCGAGCACATCGTGCGCACGATCAAGCAGGCGGCGCCGAATACGCGCTGGCTGGTCGGCACCGAGTTGAATCTGGTCAACCGGCTCGCCGAGGAGGTGCGCGCCGAGGGCAAGATCGTCCGGTTCATGGCGCCGACCGTCTGCATGTGCTCGACGATGCAGCGCATCGACCCGCAGCATCTGGCGTGGACGCTGGAGAACCTGGCCGACGGCAATGTCGTCAATCAGATCAGCGTCGCCGCGCACGAGCGCGCTGCCGCCAAGCTGGCGCTCGACCGCATGCTTGCCATCTCCTGATCGGTCTCGCCGGCCAACCACCGGCCACGCCGAAAGCGGTGAACTTTCCCGGCGAGCGATTGACCAAGAACTGCCCGGCGCGTGTCGCCGTCGGCGTCGTTGCCCCAGCCAGACGATCGTAAAGCGTCCCGAACCGTCCGACCCATCGCATCCCAACCCACGAAGGAATAGCCCATGACCCGCACTGTCACCCTCGGCGGCAACGCCGTCCCCGTCGCCGGCGATTTTCCGCAGCCCGGCCAGGCCGCGCCAGCCTTCTCGCTCGTCGGCCGCACGCTGGCCGCGACGACGCTCGCCGACTTCGCCGGCAAGCGCAAGATCCTGAACATCTTCCCGAGCATCGACACGCCGACCTGCGCCACTTCGGTGCGCAAGTTCAACCAGGCGGCGAGCAGCCTGGCGAACACCGTCGTGCTCTGCATTTCGGCCGACCTGCCTTTCGCCCAGGGACGTTTCTGCGCGGCCGAAGGTCTGGAAAACGTGCACACGCTGTCGACGCTGCGCGGGCGTGAGTTTCTGCGCGACTACGGCGTCGAACTGGCCGACGGACCGCTCGCCGGGCTGGCGGCACGCGCCGTCGTCGTCCTCGACGAAACCGACCGCGTGCTGCACAGCCAACTGGTCGGTGAGATCAAGGACGAACCCGATTACGACGCGGCGCTGCGCGCGCTCGCCTGAGCGCCGGGCACGAACCGCTGGCCGCCGCGCCGGCGGTTACCGCCCGCCGCCGCGCTGAAGCCCGGCGGCCGACTCAGCGGCGGCGCTGGCGCGCCTGTTCGAGATGCCGGCAGAGTTGCTCGGCGCCTTCGAGCAGGCGCGGCGTGTGGCGCTGGATCAGGTCGGGCGGAACGAAGAACAGGTTGTCGCGCTGCACCGCGGTGATGCGCGGCCATTTCTTCCAGTCGTCTAGCCATTCCGGACGCGCCTCGCCCATGCCGCTGGCGACGATCGCCTCCGGGTTGCTGGCGATCACCGCTTCGACCGTGACGCTCGCCGCCATCGCTTCCAGCGTGCCGAAAACGTTCTCGCCGCCGCACAGGTGAATGGCGTCCGAGATGATCTGACTGCGGCCGACGGTCATCAACGGCTGCTTCCAGATCTGGTAGAAGGTGCGCACACTTGCTTTGCCCGAATACTGCGTCCGCAGTGCGGCAAGCCGCTGGCGGAAGCGCTGCGCGGTGACGCTCGCCACGCCCTGCGTGCCGGCAAGCGTGCCCAGACGCTCGATCTCGCTGGCCACGTCTTCGATGCGGTTCGGCTGCGAGACGTAGAGCGTGTAGCCTAGCCCGTGCAGCTTGTCGAGATTGGCCGTCGCGTTGCCCGACTGCCAGCCGACGACGAGGTCGGGCTTGAGCGCCGCCACGGCTTCCAGATCGAGCCGTGCATAGCTGCCGACGCGCGCGATCTTCTTCGCCGCTTCCGGGTAATTGCTGTAATCGACCGTGCCGACGATCCGTTCGCCAGCGCCAGCGGCGAACAGCGTCTCGGTCAGGTGCGGCGCCAGACTGACGATACGCTGCGCCGGCTGCGCCAGCCTGACCGTCTGGCCGAGGTCGTCGCGCACACTGACTTCGGCGCCGGCAGCGGTCGCCGCTGCGCAGCCGAGCAGCGCGAGCGCGCGCAGGACGCTGCGGCACAGCCAGCGGCTGCGCGGTGTTGCTTTACCGATCATGCGGTTCCTTGGGCAAGCGGTGAAGACGATCGTGGCCGGTGCGGATGCGCCGGGCGGGCCGGGCAGGCCGCCGGCCAGGGCCGGAACGCCCGATCGGCGACGCGCCGACGGATTTTAGCGCGCCGCAGCGGCCGGCGCCGGAACGAAGCGGCCGCCGCGTGCGAGAATGCGGCCTCCGACGCTTGTGCCGATCCCGCGAACGCCACTCCATGGCAACACCAAGCTCCCCGCCTGCCGGTACACCGGCGCTGATGGTCCAGGGCTGCACTTCCGACGCCGGCAAGAGCACGCTGGTTGCCGCGCTGTGCCGCATCCTGAAACGCCGCGGCGTGCGCGTCGCGCCGTTCAAGCCGCAGAACATGGCGCTCAATTCGGCGGTCACCGTCGACGGCGGCGAGATCGGCCGCGCCCAGGCGCTGCAGGCGCTCGCCGCCGGTCTGCCGCCGCATAGCGACTTCAACCCGGTGCTGCTCAAGCCGAACAGCGACCGGCAGGCGCAGGTGATCATCCACGGCAAGGCGCTCGACAGTCTGGACGCGATCGCCTACCACGAGTACAAGCCGCGCGCGCTCGCCGCGGTGCTCGAATCGTACCAGCGCTTGTGCGCGCAGTACGCCTGCGTGCTGATCGAGGGCGCGGGCAGCCCGGCCGAAATCAACCTGCGCGACCGCGACATCGCCAACATGGGCTTCGCCGAGGTCGTCGACTGCCCGGTGATCCTGATCGCCGACATCGATCGCGGCGGCGTCTTCGCGCACCTCGTCGGCACGCTGGAACTGCTCTCGCCCTCCGAACAGGCGCGCATCCGGGGATTTGTCATCAATCGTTTCCGCGGCGACATCCGCCTGCTCGAATCCGGGCTCGACTGGCTCGAGCAGCGCACCGGCAAGCCGGTGCTCGGCGTTCTGCCCTACCTGCACGGGCTCTACCTGGACGCCGAGGACGCGCTGCCGCGCGCCGAGACGGCCAAGGCGGCGGCCCGCCTGCAGGCGATCGCACCGGCCTTCCCGCGCATCGCCAACCACAACGACCTCGACCCGCTGCGCTTCCACTCGGCGGTCGATTTCCGCTTCGTCGGCCCGGGCGAGACGCCGCCAGCCGCCGACCTGATCGTCCTCCCGGGATCGAAGGCGGTGCAGGCCGACCTCGCCTGGCTGCGCGCGAACGGCTGGGAAGCGGCGATCCGCCGCCACTTGCGCTACGCCGGCCGCTTGATCGCCATCTGCGGCGGCTACCAGATGCTCGGCCGTCACCTGCACGACCCGCTGGGAATCGAGGGCGAGCCGGGCAGCGCCGCCGGTCTGGGCCTGCTCGACTGCACGACGACGCTGGCCAGTGAGAAGCAACTGAAGAACGTCGTCGGAACGCTGAACCTGCCCGGCCGGCCGGCCGTCCGCGGCTACGAGATACACATGGGCGTGACCACCGGTCCGGCGCTGGCGCGCCCGGCTGCGACGCTGGCCGGCGCAGCCGACGGCGCGCTTTCCGAAGACGGCCAGATCCTGGCCACCTACTGCCACGGACTGTTCGACGAACCGGCAGCGCTGGCCGCACTGTTGCGCTGGGCGGGCGCGCCGGCAGACGCCGCCCCCTTCGACGCCGCGGCACGCCGCGAAGCCGACCTCGACCGGCTGGCCGACGCCGTCGAGCAGGCGTTCCGATGGGAGAAGCTGGCCGGTCTGCTCCCCTGAGCGCTGGCGGATCGTTCGCTGCGGCAGGGCGAACGGCGCAACGACACCTGAGGCGGGGCAACCGAGCATGGCAGCGCGTAGGCAGATGCCGAATCAAACCCGGAGGGAATGGTGCGCCGGATCTGGATTTGCTGCTCAGCGCCAGGCATCGGGCGCGACGAGTGCGAGGCTTGGCCAAGCTGAAGAGCGTGAGGCAGGACGACAGGTGGCTCGGGGCCAACGCCGGCGCCTCGTCGTTGCGGCGCGACCTTCGAAGGCTGCTTGGCAGCGCGTCGGCGGCCTCGCCTTTCAGCCTGCACGCAGGATTCCTGCCGCCCGGATGATGTCGCCGGCCCTTGCGCCGCAGGCAGTGGCGCGGCGAAGCATTCACCAGCCCTGAGCCGCGCCCACAGCCGGAGGCGGCGAGGCCGGCGAGTCGCCGGCGTCCGGCAAGTCCTTGAGGACGAGCGGCAGTCCGGCAGCAACCAGGATGACGCGCTGGCAGACTTGCGCGACGCGCTGATTGAGCCGGCCCTGCTCGTCGGCGAAGCAGCGGGCCAGCGGATGCAGCGGAACAATTCCCCAGCCGACCTCGTTCGAGACCAGCGTCACCCGCCCGGGCAGCCCGCGCAGGGCAGCGATCAAGGCGGCGGTGGCGCCGGTCAGCAGCGGGCAGTCGATCGCCTCGCCGGCTTCGGCCTGGATCGCCGCGCGACCGGCGAAGAGCAGGTTGGAGAGCCAGAGCGTCAGGCAATCGACGATCAGGCAGACGTCATCCGCCGCCTGTGCGCGCAGGGCGGCCGGTAGTTCAAGCGGCGCCTCGACCAGCGCCCAGTCGGCCGGCCGCCGCGCGCGGTGAGCGGCGACGCGGCGCGCCATTTCGTCGTCGCGCGCTTCCGCGGTCGCGACATAGACGACGCGCAGGCCACTGCCCTGCGCTTCGCGTGCACGCTCTTCGGCCAGCGCACTCTTGCCCGAACGCGCACCGCCGATGATCAGTTCGTTCATTCGGGTCGTGCTCGCCGTCGACGGCCTTGACAGTGGCTCGCCGAGCACCCAGGCCAGGTGATGCTGATTCGCAGGCGCGCCCGGGCGCACTCAGCGAGCATGACGCTGCACGCCAGCGGGCCCGGCGAGCAGCAGGAGGTCGGCGCCGCGCTGGGCAAACAGCCCGTTGGCGACGACGCCGGCGATCTGGTTGATCGTCACTTCAAGCCGCACCGGATCGGCGATCACCAAACCATGCACGTCGAGGATCAGATTACCGTTGTCGGTCAGGTCACCGGCGCGCAGCTTGGGCGTCCCGCCGAGCTTCGCCAGCTCGCGCGCGACGTGCGCACGCGCCATCGGAATCACTTCGACCGGCAAAGGGAAACTTCCGAGTACGGCAACGCGCTTCGAGGCATCGCAAACGCAGACGAAGGTGTCGGCCACTGCGGCGACGATCTTTTCGCGCGTCAGCGCGCCACCGCCGCCCTTGATCATGGCCAGGCCGGCGTCGATCTCGTCGGCGCCATCGACATAGATCGGCAACGGCAGGTCGCGCTCGACGACCTCGTTCAGTTCGAGCACCGGGATCGCCTGCGCAACCAGGCGTGCGCGCGTTGCTTCCGAACTCGCCACCGCGCCACCCAGGCGGTCGCGGATGCTGGCCAGCGCGTCGATGAAGAAGTTCGCCGTCGAACCGGTGCCGACGCCGAGAATGGCGCCCGCCGGCAGATTTTCGGCGACATGGTCGCGTGCCGCCTCGGCAACCGCCCGCTTGAGTTCGTCCTGCGTCTTGCTCATGGCAAAGTCCCAAAGTCCCAAAAAAGGTCCCAAAGTGCCGAAGGCGTTGTCCTGACAGCGCGCTCGCGCCGGATCAGCGACTGGCGGGCCAGGCATCGCACTGTGCCGGCCGGCCACCGGATCACGGACGCTTGTCGACCACGCTGGCGGTGACGGCCGCCAGGCGCGCCGACGGTGAACACCGGGCAAGCCGATCGTAGCACGATCGCCGGCAGGCCGTCGCCGGCCGTGCGCCAGTGCCAGGCGAGCGGCTGCCGGCCCGCCGCGCGAAGCGCCGGGTCGCCCGCCGAGCTGTTGCAGATTGTTTCGCCGGCGGGGTTTGGCCGGCCCCGGCGCGGCGCTCGCTCGCCGCGAGCTTGGCTATACTAACGGGTCATGGCCAAGACCACCTCCCGTCGCACGGCGCTGCCGCCCGGCACGATTCTCCGCTTCTGCCTCGCGCTACTCGCCGTCGTTGCCGCGGCTGGGGCGGTGAGCGACGAGACGAGCGACCCCTTTGCCACCGGCAAGCTCGTTCCGGCGCGTCCGGGCTTTTCCGCCGGCAGCCCGGCGGACGGCAGCCAGCAGCCTTGTCCGCTACCCGCCGCCAACACGCGCTACGGCGCGCTCGAGGTGGTCGACCTGGCGCTGTGCCGCAATCCGGGAACGCGCGAGGTGTGGGCCAGCGCGCGCGTCGCGGCGGAACAGGTCGGCTTGGCGCAGGCCGATTTCCTGCCGGCGGTCGACGGCGGGCTGAGCATCGGACGGCAGACAAGCAATGGGCGCAACGTGTCGACGCGGGCTGCTTCACTCACGCTGTCCTGGTTGCTGTTCGACTTCGGCGCCCGCTCGGCCAAGCTCGAAGGCGCCCGCCAATTGCTTGCCGCCGCTGCGGCCTCGCTCGACTCGACCGTGCAAGGCGTCTTCTTCGCCGCGCTGCGGGCCTATTACGGCGCCCAGGCGGCGCGCGCCGCGCTCGCCGCAGCGCTCGAATCGGAAAGGGCGAGTCGCGCCAGCCTGTCGGCGGCGGAAGTGCGCTACCAGGTGGGCAGCGGCACACCGGCTGACCGCCTGCAGGCGCAGACCGCGTGGTCGCAGGCGACGCTCAACCGGATCAAGGCGGAAGGCGCCCTGCGCAACGCCTACGGCCGGCTGGCCAACGTCATGGGGCTGGACGCGCACAGCAGCCTGACGCTCGACGAGATCGCGCTGACCCCGCCGGCGTTGAGCTTTGAAAACGATGTCGCAGCGCTGATCGCCGAAGCGCGCCGCAATCGCCCGGACCTGCAGGCGGCGGAAGCCGAGCTGCGCGCCGCACAGGCAAACGTCGATTACGCGCGCGCGGCGGGCCGACCGACGATAGCTCTGCACGCCGGTCCGAGCTGGCAGGAGGTCGACGGCCTGAGCAGCCGTAGCACCACGCTCGGCCTGAGCTTGACGCTGCCGATCTTTACCGGTTATGCCTCGACTTACGGTGTGCGCAGCGCGCAGGCGAAAAGCGAGGTGCAGGCCGCCCGCCGTGAGGGAATCCGGCAGCAGGTGGCGCTTGACGTCTGGGAAGCGTATCAGGCGCTGGCCACCGCGACGCAGACCGTGCGCACGGCAGCCGATCTGCTGGCCAGCGCCGAACAATCCGAACGCGTCGCTGCCGGCCGCTACCAGGCCGGTGTCGGCAATATCCTCGACCTGCTCAATGCGCAAAGTGCGCTGGCCAACGCTCGCCTGCAGCGCATCCAGGCGATGCTCGACTGGCACGTTTCGCGCGCCGCGCTGGCGCACGCGATCGGCACGCTGGACCATCGCCTGCTCGCTGCGCAAAGCTCTGGAGCCTTTGACCGCCCATGAACCCCGCGCGTCGCAAATCGCTTTTCGTCGTCGGACTCGGCCTGCTCGCGGCCGGCGGCGCGTATTGGTACCAACAGAATGAAACGCAGTCGGCCGAGCAGCGCTACAAGCTGCAGGCGGTCGAAAAGGGCGACATCACGCAGACCGTTTCGGCCAACGGAACGCTCAACCCGGTCGTCCTGGTCAATGTCGGCACGCAGGTTTCGGGAACGGTAACCAAACTCTACGTCGACTTCAACGACGAGGTTCGCCAGGGTCAGGCCTTGCTCGAACTGGACGATTCGCTGCTCGCCGCGCAAGCCCGCCAGAGCGCGGCCAACGTGCACAACGTGAGCGCCGCGCTCGATCTGGCGCGCGCCAACGAAACGCGCATGAAGGCGCTCTTCGCGCAGGAATACGTGTCGCGGCAGGAGCTGGAACAGGCGGTGCAGGCGCGCCGCTCGGCCGAGGCGCAACTCGCGCAGGCGAAAGCGGCAGCCGACAAGGATCAGGTCAACCTGCGCTATACGACGATCCGCTCGCCGGTTTCCGGGGTCGTCGTCGACCGCGTCGTCGACCTCGGACAGACGGTCGCCGCCAGTCTGCAGACGCCGACGCTGATCAAGATCGCCCAGGATCTCTCGGAAATGCGCATCGATTCGAGTTTTGCCGAAGCCGACATCGGCAAGATCCGGGAAGGCCAGAAAGTGCGCTTCACTGTCGATGCCTTCCCCAATCGCAATTTCCAGGGCGAAGTGCAGCAGATCCGCCTGAATCCAACGATGCAGCAGAACGTCGTGACGTATAACGTGCGCGTTTCGCTGTCCAACCCCGAGCACATCCTGCTGCCCGGTATGACCGCCTACGTCAGCATCGGCGTCGCCAGGCGCGACGATGTGCTGCTCGTTCCGAACGCCGCGCTGCGTTTCAAGCCGGCCGAGGGAAGCATCCCGGGCGAGCGTCCGGGCAACGCGCCACCGCCCGCCGCGCGCGCGCCGGCTGACGGTGGCGGCGAGGCGAAAGGCAAAGGCAGGAAACGCGATACGGCCAGCGGCACGGTCTATGTCATCGAGCGCAATGAGCTGAAACCGGTCAGCGTGCAACTGGGAATCACCGACAATCGCAACACCGAGCTGGTCGGCGGCGAGCTGAAGGAAGGCGACCGGCTGGTCGTCGGCGAGAACCTGCCGACGACCAGCGGCAAGCCGAGCAGCGTCGGGATGAGGCTGTTCTGATGACCGAGCCGGCCATCCGGGTGGTCGGGCTGGGCAAGTCCTACGCCACGGCAGCGGGCGACTTCCCGGCGCTGAAGGGGGTCGACCTGGCGATCGCCGCCGGCGAGTTCGTTGCCATCATGGGCCCTTCGGGCTCGGGCAAGTCGACCTTCATGAATCTGCTCGGCTGCCTCGACACGGCGAGCTGCGGCGACTATTTCCTGACCGGTCGCAACGTTGCCCGACTGACCGGCGACGAACTCGCTGCCGTGCGCAACCAGACGATCGGTTTCGTTTTCCAGGGCTTCAATCTGCTGCCGCGGATGAGCCTGGAAGACAACGTCGCCTTGCCGCTGGTCTACGCCGGCGCCGAGCGCGCCGCCCGGCGCGCCGCTGCCCGCCAGCAACTGGCGCGCGTCGGTCTGGCCGATTATGCCGCCTCGCTGCCCAGCCGGATCTCGGGCGGTCAGCAGCAACGCGTGGCAATCGCGCGCGCCCTGGTCAACTCACCGCGCCTGCTCCTGGCCGACGAACCCACCGGCAACCTGGACAGCCACACCAGCGAGGAGATCATGCGGATCTTCTGCGACCTCAACCGCGAAGGAATCACCGTCGTCCTCGTCACGCACGAGAACGACATCGCCGCTTTCGCCCAGCGTCAGGTACGCTTCCGCGACGGACTGATCGTCAGCGACGCGCCGACGCCACGCACCGCCGACGCCGCATGCTGAGCGCGATGCTTGGCGAAGCCTGGCATGCGATGGGCGCCAACCGCATGCGCACGGCGCTGACGATGCTCGGCATGGTGATCGGCGTCGGCTCGGTCGTGCTCATGATGGCCATCGGTCAGGGCGCGCAGTACGCCGTTGCGCAGACGATCAGCACGATGGGGAGCAATCTCTACATCGTGATTTCCGGCTCGACGAGCACCGGCGGCGTGCGCAGCGGCGGGGGTGGCGGTCCGACGCTGACCGTCGCCGACGCCGAGGCAATCGCCACGCTCGACGGCGTGCTCAACGTCGCACCGGTGCATCAGGGGACGCAACAGATCGTCCATGGTCCGAACAACTGGAGCTCGACGGTGGTCGGGACGACGCCCCCTTACCTCGAGGCGCGCGCGTGGACGATCACCGACGGCTACCCCTTCGGCGAATCCGACGTGCGCTCGGCAACGCGCGTCGCGCTGATCGGACAGACCGCGGCGACCAACCTCTTCGGCGCCGAAGATCCGCTCGGCCAGACGATCCGCATCCGGCAGAGCCCGTTCCTGGTCATCGGCGTGCTCGGCAAGAAGGGTCAGAATCTGGATGGACGCGATCAGGACGATACCGTGATCATTCCGCTGACCACCGCCCAGCGCAAGGTGTTCGGCAATCCTTTCCCGGGCGCCGTGCGCCTGATCATGGTCCAGGCCAATTCGCCGGAAAGCATGCCGGCGGTCGAAACCAGCGTGACGGCGCTGCTGCGCCAGCGTCATCGGCTGCGCGACGGACAGGACAATGACTTCTTCCTGCGCAATCTGGCCGCCGCCGCCGACTCGGCAGCCGAAACGACGCGCGTCATGTCGGTCCTGCTCGGCGCGATCGCTTCGGTCTCGCTGCTCGTTGGCGGCATCGGCATCATGAACATCATGCTCGTCTCGGTCACCGAGCGAACGCGCGAGATCGGCATCCGGCTGGCAATCGGCGCGCGCCGCAAGGACATCCTCAGCCAGTTCCTGCTCGAAGCGCTGATGATTTCGGTCGCCGGCTGCCTGATCGGTCTGGTCCTCGGGCTGGGCGGCGCCCTGCTGGTCAATTCGCTGACCAACATGGCGATCGTCGTTTCCGGTGCTGCGGTCCTCGTCGCTTTCGGCGTGGCTGCCGGCATCGGAATCTTTTTCGGCTATTATCCGGCCCACCGCGCAGCCGCGCTCGACCCGATCGAAGCGCTGCGCCACCAATGAACCCCGGCCGCGCCCGAGCGCGCGCCAAATGAACGAGGTGCAAGCCATGCCCTGCTACTCACTCGGCGCACGTCGCCCGCAGATCGATCCGCACAGCTGGATCGCCCCCAACGCCACGGTGATTGGCGATGTCCGCCTGGCGCGCAACGCGTCGATCTGGTGGAGCGTCACTGCACGCGGCGACAATGACCCGATCAGCATCGGCGAAAACAGCAATATTCAGGATAATTGCGTGCTGCATACCGACGAAGGTGTGCCGATGACGATCGGCCGCAACGTCACCGTCGGGCATCTGGTGATGCTGCACGGTTGTACGGTCGGCGACGGATCGCTGATCGGCATCGGCTCGGTGCTGCTCAACCGCGTGGTCATTGGTCGCGGTTCGATCGTCGGCGCCAATACGCTGATCCCGGAAGGGAAGGAGTTTCCCGACCACTGCCTGATCGTCGGCTCGCCGGGCAAAATCGTGCGCCAGCTCGCGCCGGACGAAGTCGCCCGCCTGCAGCACAGCGCCGATCACTACGTCGCCAACTGGCAACGCTATCTGCGCGAATTGAGCGTCGCGAGCAACTGAGGCGCCTTGCCGGGCACGCTCAGGGGCGTGCCGATGGCGGGCGCTTCGACAACTCGACGTAGCGGCGCAGGTCGTCGTCGTATTTCTTGCGCACGCTTTCCCTGTCCTTCTTCTTCGATTCGATCACCGACTGCTGGGCACCGATCTCGTAGTCGGCGTCACGCAGACCTTTGGCCACATCGGCCGGCAGTTCCCGCCCCTTGTAGAACTCGGCCTCGTCCTCGAAGCGCTTGCGCTTGCGACGGATGTCGACGATGCGTTCCTCGGCGGCCTGGATCGCGGCAACGAGGT
Organism: Accumulibacter sp.; assembly: GCF_029255125.1. Classification (GTDB taxonomy): domain Bacteria; phylum Pseudomonadota; class Gammaproteobacteria; order Burkholderiales; family Rhodocyclaceae; genus Accumulibacter. Next base: position 18,392 of record NZ_JAPUVR010000079.1, read on the forward strand.
CGCGGTCGGCGCGGCTGCGCATCGCTTCGATGTCCTTCTCGCTGCCATACGTGTTGAGCAGCGCCTGGTCCTTACGCTTCTGTTCGTTAGCCAGGCGCTCGTGTTCCTTGCGCCGCTGTTCCTCGGCCGCTCTCTGCGCCTTCTGCTCGACGGTCAGCGGCGCTTCGACGACGCGCGCCGTCGAACCGGACTCGCCCAGTTCGCGGTAGGCCCGCCCATAGCAGGCAGTCGGCAGAATGTCACCGCACACCTGTCGGCCAGAGCCATCCGCGCAGCAGAAAATGCGCGGGCCTGCATCGCTCGTGCTGGCGAGGAGCATGCCGAGCAGCAGGAGGCAGCGTGCGCGTAGCGAAATGGTCATCTCAGGCAACGCCATACGTGCGCCGATAGCGCGCGACCGCGTCTTCGTTTGGCCGAAAGTCGGGACTCTGCCGAAGAAAACGCAGCAGGTCGTCGAGCGTCGCCACGGCAATCACCGGCATGCCGTAGAGCCGCTGCACTTCCTGTACAGCGGAGAGTTCGCCGCTGCCCCGTTCCATGCGGTCGAGTGCGATGACCACGCCTGCGGGCGTTGCGCCGGCGGCACGAATCAGTTCGACCGACTCGCGCACCGATGTGCCGGCGCTGATCACATCGTCGACGATCAACACACGGCCGGCCAGCGGCGCACCGACGATGCTGCCGCCTTCGCCATGATCCTTGGCTTCCTTGCGGTTGAACGAGAATGGCAGATCGCGCCCGCGCCGCGCCAGCTCGACCGCGAGTACAGCGACCAGCGGTATTCCCTTGTACGCCGGGCCAAAGAGCGCATCGACGGGAATTCCGCTCGCTTCGATTGCCTGGGCGTAAAATCCGGCAAGCTTGTCCAACGCCGCGCCGCGGTTGAACAGGCCGGCGTTGAAAAAATAGGGCGACAAGCGCCCCGCCTTGGTCCTGAATTCGCCAAAGCGCAGCACCTGTTGCCTAACCGAAAACTCGATGAATTCCTGATGGAAGTCCATAAATCTTTTCTACACTCGATGCTGCCAAACATCCTGCGCTGCAATGTTACGCATCATTAGCTTAAACCTCAACGGCATTCGTTCTGCATGCCGCAAGGGCTTCCTGGCCTGGGCCGAGGACAGTGGAGCAGACCTTATCTGCTTGCAGGAACTGAAAGCACAGCCGGACGACCTGGTCGGCCAGATAAAGCCTGTTGATGGAATGCACGCCTACTACCACTGCGCCACGAAGAAAGGATACAGCGGCGTTGGCCTCTGGTGCCGTGACAAACCAGACAAACTGTCCAATTTTCTCGGCGACGAAGAGTTCGACGGCGAAGGCCGTTACCTGCGCGCCGACTTCGGCCCGCTCTCGGTCGTGTCGCTCTATCAGCCTTCCGGTTCGAGCTCCGAAGCCCGCCAGGCCGCCAAGTACCGCTTCATGGCGCTGATCTACCCGCAACTCGTCGAACTCGCAGCGAGCGGGCGCGACGTGCTGATCTGCGGCGACTGGAACATTGCTCATCAGGAAATCGATCTCAGGAACTGGCGGAGCAACCGCAACAACTCCGGCTTCCTGCCCGAAGAACGCGCCTGGTTTGGCCGTCTGCTGAACGAAGCCGGCTGGCACGACGTCTACCGCGAACTCTATCCGGAAAAGGGGGCCGAGGGCTATACTTGGTGGTCGAATCGGGGGCAGGCGTGGGCGCGGAACGTCGGCTGGCGGATCGACTACCAACTGGCGACCCGCGGGATTGCCGCCACCGCCCGCCGGGCCGAGGTATTCAAGGAAATGCGCTTCAGTGACCACGCACCGCTGATCATCGATTACGCTTACCCGCCACTGCCGGCGTCGGCGGCCGGCGAGCCGCCGACAACCGGCTGACGAATGGCACCGGCCAGCCCGCAGCGTAAAGAATCTGAGGCATTCGCACGCGCCTCCCGTTTGCGCATTGATTCCCGCCGACGATTTCTATAATCTGAGCGCTGTACCGACGAATTCTGCCTTACACGCGAGCCTTGCACGCAGCCGTCCGTTCCAACCCTTCTCTCTACGAGGTCACCCATGTCCGAAGTTACTGAACTTTCCACCGCCAGCAAACAAAAGCTTGTCTCCGACATGAAGGTCGTGGTCGCCGATGCCGAGGAAATCCTGCGCGCCACTGCCGGCGTCGCCGGTGAGAAGATGGGCGACTTGCGCGAGCGCATCGGCGAACGGCTGCGCGATGCCAAGATCCGGCTGGCCGACGCGGAAGCTGCGCTGGTCGACCGCACCAAGGCAGCCGCCCGCGCCACCGACGACTACGTGCACGAGAACCCATGGCGCGCCGTCGGCATTGCGGCCGGCATCGGGCTGCTGCTCGGCGTAATCATCGGCCGCCGCTAGGCATCTGCCGGCGATGAGCAACGCTCCCGGCGATGCGCGCAGAGGTCTGCTTTCGGCCACCCGGAACGGCGTTGCGACACTGCTGTCGGCCGGGCGCACGCGCCTCGAACTTCTCGGCAATGAAATCCGCGAGGAGAAGCTGCGCGCCGTCCGTCTGCTGCTGCTTTCGCAGCTCGTCGCTTTCTGCCTGATGGTCGGCACGATCGTCGCGGTCGCTCTGTGCGTCATCGTCTTCTGGGACGACCGGGTGCTCGTCCTGGCTTCGTTCATTGGAGTCTTCTTCGTGCTCGGCGGCGCTGCCGCACTCCTTCTTTGGCACAAGCTGCACCAACCAAGCGCCATCTTCGCGGCAAGCATCGGCGAGCTCGACGAAGACCTGCGGCAGATCAACAGCGAAGGCGGCCAAGGTGCGGCAGGAACGCATTGAGCTGCTGATCGAGCGCGGCCGCCTGCTCGAGCGGATCAGCATGCAGCGCGCGCAACTGTCGCGCGACGTAGAGCCGATCAGCGGCAGCCTGCAAACGGCCGACAGCATCGTCGCCGGGCTGCGCAACGCCACCGGCTACCTCAAGGAACACCCGCACGTGGTGGGGGCGACGGTCGCTGTTCTCGTCGTCCTCAGACCGCAGCGCGTCTGGCGCTGGAGCAAACGCGCCTTCTTCGCCTGGCGCACCTGGCACCTGCTGCGGCAGAAGATCGCGGCGCTCTGAAGCAGCCCGCCGCGATCGGCGACGACCTCCCGTCGGGCAGCGTCAAGGTCGCCGCCCACCTGCTGCGCCGCGCGCACCGGCTGGCCGCGAGCCAGGCCTGACCGCCCCTGCCCCTGTTATCCAGCAGGGCACCCGGACGAACCCCAGACGCCAAGCGCGGCCAGCTGCCCAGCCGCGGCACTCGCCCAGCCCTGATTGGCGAGCGGGCTGGCCGGACTCGGGTGCAGCACGCGTCCGACGCGCACGCCGGTCGCGCTGAGCGCGGCGCGCGCGCGCGCTTCGGCAAACGCGCCAACGCCGATCACCCAGGCCGGCTGCAGGATCGCCGCCAGCGCCTGCAGATGCGCGTCGCAGGCGGCGTGCAGCGGCTCGGCCTCACGCGCCGGAAGCTTGTCCGGCGTCAGGTTCCGCCCACCGTCGAAAAAGGCCAGCGGGCAATAGTTGGCCACGAAGTGCTCGGCAAAGAAAGCCTCGGGGCTGCCGAAGCGCTCGCGAAACAGCCCCCACAGGCGCCGCCCGCTGACTTCCGACCGCTGGCAGGCAAAGCCTTCGACCGGTCGCCTGGGGTTCTCGGCAAGGGGTTTGCCGACGCCCGTCTCGATCCCCAGCCAATCGCGCACCGCGGCAACCTCACCAAAAGGCACACCGGTTTGCACCATGCCGAAAGGTCCCGGGTTCATGCCGAGAAAGATCACGCGTTTACGGCTCGCCGCATAACGCCGCAGGTAGGTCTCGTGTGCCTGCCAGGCGTAGCTCAACGGATCGTAGACATGGCTGACCGGCGGCGCAAAGGACAATTGCGCGAGCCGCGCTGACAAGTCGCGGGCCGCTGCGCTCAGACTTTCAGCGATGGCGCAGCTTCGTTCCATGGGGCCACCTTGAACAGCAGAAGCATGCCCGGCGCGGCGAGCGTGAAGCACAGAATGAAGAAGCTGACCCAGCCCATCTCTTCGACGAGCGCGCCGGCGCTGGCGTTGATGAAGGTGCGCGGAACCGCCGCCAGGCTGGTGAACAGGGCAAACTGCGTCCCCGTGAACGCCGGGTTGGTCGCCCGCGCGATGAACGCGGTGAAGGCCGCCGTACCGAGGCCAACGCCCAGGTATTCGGCAGCGATCACGCTCGCCAGGGACGCCCGAGCGAAAACGTCGATCACCGGCTGCACGCCGCGCCAGGCGAGCCAGGCAAAACCGAGGATGGTAAACATCTGGACGAAACCGAACAGCCAGAGCGCACGGTTGATCCCCAGGCGAACCATCCACAGGCCGCCGAGCAGCCCGCCGATGACCGCCGGCCAGAGGCCCGCGTGTTTGGCGATCACGCCGATGTCGGTCTTGCTGTAGCCGAGATCAAGATAAAACGGCGTCGAGAGCGCCGTCGCCAACGAATCGCCGAGTTTGTAGAGGAAGATGAAAGCGAGCACCAGCAAGGCGCCGAGCCAGCCCTTGCGCCCGATGAACTCCTGAAAGGGCTCGACTACCGCCTGGCGCAGCGTCTTCGGGGCGCCGGGTGCTGCCGGTTCGGGAACGACGAGAACCATCGCCATTCCCGGCAGCATGAAAGCGGCGGTGATCCAGAAAACCAGCGGCCACGGCAGCAAGTCGGCGAGGATCAGCGAGAGCGATCCGGGAACGAGCCCGGCGACCCGGTACGCGTTCACATGCACCGAGTTGCCCAGGCCGAGTTCCTGCTCGCTGAGAATCTCGCGCCGGAACGCGTCGAGCGCAATGTCCTGCGTCGCCGACAGGAAGGCCAGGATAACCGACAGCCAGATGACCGGCTGCAGATCGGCGCCCGGCGAGAATCCACCCAGCCAGCCGATCGCCAGCAGCAAACCGACTTGCGACAACAGCATCCAGCCGCGCCGCCGCCCCAACGGCAGGTGATAGCGATCGAGCAGCGGGGCCCAGAGGAACTTCCAGGTGTAAGGAAACTGGATCAGCGCGAAGAAACCGATCGTCTTCAGATCGACACCCTCGCTGCGCAACCAGGCGGGCAGCAGGTTGAGCACGAGGTAGAGCGGCAGACCCGAGCTGAAGCCGGTGAACACGCAGATGAGCATCTGCCGGGTGAACAGCAGGCGCAGCCAGTCCGGCATCAGACCGGGCGTCCGAGGCGGTAGAAGGCGAGACTGCCGTTCAGATTGGGGTCGTCAAAGACGGTGCGCCCAGACTCGTCGAGCGCCAGACGCTCACGAATCTCGATACCCAGACGGTGGCACAGGCGCTCGAAATCGACGATCGTGAAGAAGCGTACGTTCGGCGTATCGAACCAGTCGTACGGCAGGTCCTCGGAAACCGGCATGTGTCCTTGGGCGATCGCCTGGCGGTTGGCACGATAGGCGAAGTTCGGAAAGCTGACCACCGCTTCGGCGGCGACGCGCAGCATCTCGGTGAGAATTCGCTCGGTGGCGTGCATCGTCTGCAGCGCCTGCGAAATGATGACATGGTCGAACGACTGGTCCTCAAAACCGGACAGACCGCACTCGATGTCCATCTGGATGACGTCGACACCGTTGCGGATGCAGCCGAGAACGCTTTCACGATCGATTTCGACGCCGTAGCCGGCGACATCGCGCGTCTCGCCAAGGTAGCGCAGCAGCCGGCCGTCGCCGCAGCCGAGGTCGAGAACACGCTCGCCCGGCGGAATCCAGTTGGCGATGACGGCGAAGTCGAAGCGTTCCCGCTGCTCCGCCTTGAGCTTTCTCTCGTACTCGGTCATACGACAATGTTCTCCAGATAAGCGCGCACGAGTGCGTGGTAATGCGGGTCGTCGAGGAGAAACGAGTCGTGTCCGGCATCGCACTCGATCTCCGCATAGACGACGTGCCGCCGGTTGTGCAGCAGGGCAAAGACGATTTCGCGCGAGCGCGCCGGCGCGAAGCGCCAGTCGGTGGAGAAACTGGCGACGAAGAAGCTCGCCTTGGCCGGCACCAGCGCTGCCGCCAGATTGCCCTCGCAGGCAAAGGCGGGATCAAAGTAATCGAGCGCCTTGGTGGTCATCAGGTAGGTGTTGGCGTCGAAGTAGCTGGCGAACTTGTTGCCCTGGTAGCGCAGGTAGGACTCGATCTCGAAATCGACGTCGTAGCTGAACTTGTGCTCGCCGTGACGCAGTTGGCGGCCAAACTTCTCGGCCATCTGGCTATCCGAGAGGTATGTGATGTGGCCGACCATGCGCGCCAAGCGCAAACCGCGGCTGGGAACGACGCCATGCTCGGCGTAGTTGCCGCCATGGAAATCGGGATCGGAAGTGATCGCCTGGCGCGCCACTTCGTTGAAAGCGATGTTCTGCGCCGACAGCTTGGGCGCCGACGCAATGACCATTGCATGCCTGACGCGCTGCGGGAACTGCAGCGACCAGGCGAGCGCCTGCATGCCGCCGAGGCTGCCACCGATTACCGCCGCCCAGGTTTCGATCGCCAGATGATCGGCCAGTCTGGCCTGCGCGGCGACCCAGTCCTCGACAGTGACGAGCGGAAAGTCGGCACCGTAGCGCTTGCCGGTCTCCGGGTTGGCCGAGAGCGGGCCAGTCGAACCGTAGCAACCACCGAGATTGTTGACCCCGACGACGAAGAACTTGCGCGTGTCGAGCGGCTTGCCGGGACCGACGAGGTTGTCCCACCAGCCGACGTTCTCCGCATCGTCGGCGTAGATGCCGGCTACGTGGTGACTGCCGGAAAGGGCATGGCAAACGAGAACCGCGTTCGAACGCTCGGCGTTGAGCGTCCCGTAGGTTTCGTAAACGAGGTCGAAGCACGGCAGCCGGGCACCCGACTTGAGCGCCAGGGGCAGGCTGAAATGCGCTCGTTGCGGCGCTACGACACCGACTGATGACTCTGATGGCATTGCTGTGGAGGGGCGAGCAAAGACGGACAAGATCCAAGAAAAAAACCCAGTCGGCCAAGGCAGCGGACTGGGTTTTCCACCCGCTTTAGCCGTATTTGTAGGGCGCCCGCAAGCTGATCGTTCAAATCGGCGCCAAGGCCGCGGAAGTTACTCGCAGCCAGCGAAAAAGTCAATTCAGTGCGTTCAATTTCTCCAGTTGCTCGCGGATCCTGGCCGGTTCCTCGTAACGCAACATGCGCCGGACGATCGGCGCCAGCTCGCTGCAATTGCTCTGCATGATCCGCTGTTTGACCGACAGAATCTGTGCCGGGTGCATCGAAAACTGGCGCAGCCCCATGCCGAGCAACAAGCGCGTCAGGTTCGGGTCGCCAGCCAGTTCGCCGCAGATCGACACCGGAATGCTGACCTTCTCGGCGCTGGCGATGGTGTGCGCAATCAGCATCAGCACGGCGGGATGCAGCGGGTCGTAGAGGTGCGACACCTGCTCGTCGCTGCGGTCGATCGCCAGCGTATATTGGATCAGGTCGTTCGTGCCGATCGAGAGAAAATTCAGGCGGCGCAGAAAGAGGTTGACGGCCAGTGCCGCAGCCGGAATCTCGATCATCGCGCCGACCGCGATCGCTTCGTCAAAGCCTACGCGCTCGGCGCGCAAGCTGGCCTTGGCGCGCTCGATCGCGAGCAGCGTCTGGTCGATCTCATACGCCTGCGAGAGCATCGGGATGAGCAACTTGATCTTGCCGTACTTGGACGCACGCAAGATCGCGCGCAACTGCGTGTGAAACATCTTGGGCTCGGCGAGCGACAGGCGAATCGCGCGCAGGCCGAGTGCCGGGTTGCTCTGCATGCGGTCGCCCTGCACTTTCTCCGGGTGCAGATCCTTGTCGTAGCCGAGGTCGAAGGTGCGGATCGTCACCGGCCGTCCCGCCATTCCCTTGACCACCGTGCGGTAGGCTTCAAACTGCTCTTCCTCGGTTGGCATGTCGCCGCGATCGAGAAAGATGAACTCGGTACGGAACAGACCAATCCCCTCGGCGCCGCCGTCGAGCGCGTTGGCCACGTCGCCCGGCAGTTCGATGTTGGCGTGCAGATCGATGTCGACGCCGTCGAGCGTGGACGATAGCGCCGTTTTCAGCCGCCTGAGCTTGCTGCGCTCGAGTTCGATCTGACTCTTGCGCAAGCGATATTCGTCGAGCACACGCGGATCGGGGTTGACAATCAACACCCCGCGCGTACCGTCGACGATGAGGACTTCATCGTCACGAATCAGTTGCCGTGCAATGAGCAGCCCGAGCACGGCCGGAATGCGCAGGCTGCGGGCGAGAATCGCCGTGTGCGAGGTGGCGCCGCCGACATCGGTGACGAAGGCGGCGAAGCGATGCTCCTTGTAAGCGATCACGTCGGCCGGCGACAGGTCGTGCGCAACGACGATCAGATTCTCTTCCTTGACGCCCTTGCCGGTGCGCAGGGCCATCCGACCGGGTTGACCGACGAGTTCCTTGATCACTCTTTCGACGACTTGGCGAACATCGTAGCTGCGTTCGCGCAGGTACTGGTCATCGAAGCGCTCGAACTGCGCGACGAGCGTCTCCATCTGCTGCACCAAGGCCCATTCCGCATTGCACCGCCGCTCGCGAATCAACTGCTTGGGCGTTTCGGCGAGTTCCGGATCGGCGAGGATCATCGTGTGCAGATCGATGAACGCGCCGAACTCGGCCGGCGTGTTCTGGACTCGCCCCTTGAGCGCGGCGAATTCCTCGCGCACGCGCGCCACCGCCGCATCGAAACGGGCAACCTCCTTGTCGATCAGGCGCGGCGCGATGACCAGGTGCGACACTTCGAGCGTTGCATGCGACATCAGGTGCGCCCGACCGATTGCGATTCCGCCGGAAACCGCCAGCCCATGCAGCGTAAAACTCATGATCGACTACTCCGCCTCGCCGAACCGAGCCGCGATCAGTTCAAGGATCGCGTCGTTCGCCGCCTGCTCGTCAGCGCCGTCGGTCTCGACGACGACCGTTGACCCCTTGCCGGCGGCCAACATCATCACCCCCATGATGCTCTTCGCGTTGATTCGCCGCGCCCCCTTCTCCATCCACACCTCGCTGCTGAAGCGGCCGGCCAGTTGAGTCAGCTTCGCCGAAGCGCGCGCGTGCAGACCGAGCTTGTTGATGATTGCGGTTTCCGCTCGTACCATCGAACACTCCTTTTCTTATCTTTCGTCATCCGACCGGCAGCTTGACGACGCCATCCCGAGCGCCGCTGACGGCCTTCTGCAGCATGGTTTCCATCCCCTTCTCGCGGTAGGTGAGCGCGCGTAACAGCATCGGCAGGTTGACCCCGGAAACGCCTTCGACATGCCCGGGTTCAAGCAGCTTCAGCGCCAGATTGGCAGGCGTGGCACCAAAAACGTCGGTCATCAGCAGAACGCCTTCTCCCCCATCGACCTCTTTCATCAACGTGCGCGCCAAGGGCAGCATGTCGAGCGGGTCATCCTGTGCCGCGACGCCAAGCTGTGCGATCAGCGGCGGCCGCTTGTTGAGGACATGACAGACGTTCTGGATCAGGCTTTCGCCGAATGACCCATGCGTAATCAGTAGTATGCCAATCATCACTCCCACCCATCGCGATAGCCCGTCATTCTAAGTGATTCCCGCCTGCTCGGCAGCACTGCTGAGGCTGTCAGCAGATCAGCGGACGACGGCCAGTTCCGCCGGCGGGCCACCGACAAAACTGAGCCGTTGTTGCATGGCCGCACTGAGCTCAACGGCACCCCGGGAATCGACCCGCAGAACGTGCTCGACGGCAAGTCGCCGCGCCAGTTCCGGCCACTCAGAGCCGACAATGAAGAGCGGTTTCGAGGCGACATCGGACAAGGTGCCGGCGGCGCGGCGCGCGGTGATCAGCACGCAGAGCGCCTGTGTATGCCTCACCGGCTCACCGCTACGGGGATCGAGCAGATGACTGTAGCGCCGGCCGTCGACCTCGAAGTAGCGCTGATAGTCACCCGAAGTCCCCACCGCCTCGCCATCGTCCAACGCGATCGTCGCCAGCGCACCCGGTCGCCGCGGATGCTGCAGGCCGACGCGCCAACGTTCGCCGTTCTTGCTGCCGAGCGCCAGCACGTTGCCGCCGATGTTGATCAGCGCATGCCGCACGCCGTGCGCCTTGAGGATCGCGGCCGCACGGTCGAGGGCAAAGCCCTTCAGGTAGCCGCCCAGATCGATCGCCAGCGCGCGCTTGCTGCTGCTCGCCTGCTGACCACCCGCCCCACTCACGATCTCCAGGTCGGCAAGGCTAGGCCGCGCTGCCCGCCAGGCCGCCACGGCCGCCGGCGCGGGGAGTGCTACCGGCAGTTCGTCGGCGTGAAAGCCCCAAAGCTCGACCAGCCGCCCTATCCCCGGATCGAACAGCCAGTCGCCGGCTTGCGCCAGGCGCCGGGCGTCGGCCAGGACGGCAGCCATCTCCGGGCTGATCGGCTGGCGCTGCCCAGCGGCAAGCGCCGCGTTCAACGCGCTCAGTTCGGAGGGCTGCCAGGCGTGGTAGACCCGATGCAGGCGATCGAATTCGCGCAGGACAGCCGCCGCCGCCGGGCGTGCTTCGGCCTCGCTCAGGCCGGCAATCAGGACTTCGACGCGCGTGCCAAAAACAAAGGCTTCCTGCTGCTGCAGTGGCGCCCGGCTGCACCCGACGAGGACGCCGCAAACGACGACGATCAGCCAGGCCAGGGCGCCGCCGAGTACGCCCGAGGCGCGCCTGCAGGGCGCGTGCGGCAGCCAGGCAGCCGGCGCTGCGGCGGCGCACTGGTCGATGGCTGATCGCGCTGGGCAATCACGGGTCGGCATCGGAGCGAACGATCGGGGCACTGTTTCGGTGAGAGTCATCGCCCAAGCAGCAAGCATGCCATGGCCGAGCAAACGATTGAAAGCCGGATACCTGGCGATCTGCGGCGCCCGGTACGCCGGCGCCAACGAGCCGACGGTGTAAAGATTTCCGACAGCCGGAAGCGCGAGGTAGCGAGCAAAGCGCGGGCCGTCGGCGCAGCGCCCAGCCGCGCACCTGCGCAGCGAGTAGAATTCGCCTTTTTCCGGCGACGGAGAGCTGCGATGCAAGCACGGCTGCGCGAGATCCCCTACAACTATACTTCGCTTTCTGATCGGGAGATCGTCATTCGATTGCTCGGCAAGGACAAGTGGGACTTGCTCGAACAGTTGCGCGCCGAGCGCGTCACCGGTCGCTCGGCGCGTATGCTCTACGAGGTGTTGGGCGACATCTGGGCGGTACAGCGCAACCCCTATCTCGAAGACGACCTGCTGGCCAACCGTGAGCGGCGCTTGGCGCTGGTCGACGCCTTGCGCCACCGCTTGCGCGAGATCGAGAAGCGTCGCCAGGGCAACGACAAGGTAAGCGAACTCCTGCTCGCCGCCAGCGCGGCGGTTGATTCCTTCACCGAACACTTCGGCAAGACGGCCGCGTTGCGCAATCGGGTCAGGCGAACGCTAAGCCGCCATACGCGGCGCGACAACATTGCTTTCGACGGACTGGCGCGCGTCAGCCACGTCACCGATGCGACCGACTGGCGGATCGAATACCCCTTCGTCGTTCTCTACCCCGACGATGAAGCGGAGCTCGCGCCGCTCGTGCGCGGATGCATCGAACTGGGTCTGACGATCATTCCGCGCGGCGGCGGTACCGGCTACACGGGCGGGGCGATTCCGCTGACGCCGCTCGCCGCCGTGATCAATACCGAGAAGCTGATCAACCTCGGCCCGGTCGAGGAAGTCGTGCTGCCCGGTTGCGCGCGCCCCTGGGCGACGATCAGAACCGGCGCCGGCGTCGTAACCGCGCGCGTAGCCGAGGCCGCGGCAAGCGCCGGACGCGTTTTCGCGGTCGACCCCACGTCGGCAGAAGCCTCGTGCATTGGCGGCAATATCGCGATGAACGCCGGCGGCAAGAAAGCGGTGCTCTGGGGTACGGCGCTTGACAACCTCGCCTGGTGGAAGATGGTCGACCCGAGCGGGCACGAAATGGAAGTCACCCGCCTTGATCACAACTTCGGCAGGATTCACGAACAGGCTATCGCGCGTTTCGAAATCCGGCGCTGGCGCAAGGATGGCAAGACCTTGTACCGACCGCCCGAGATCCTGGCGATTCCCGGTCATACCTTCCGCAAGGCAGGCCTCGGCAAGGACGTGACGGACAAGTTTCTGGCCGGCTTGCCGGGTGTCCAGAAGGAGGGAACGGACGGCCTGATCGTCGCTGCGCGCTGGATCCTGCATCAGATGCCGGCGCATACGCGCACGGTCTGTCTGGAATTTTTCGGACAGGTGCGTGAAGCGGTGCCGGCCATCGTCGAGATCACCGACTACTTCAAGGCCGGCGCTCCCGGCCGGCTTGCCGGCGTCCAACTGGCCGGGCTGGAGCATCTCGACGAGCGCTATCTGCGCGCCATCGGCTACGCGACGAAAGCGAAGCGCCGGGCGGAGACGGCCGGACGACCGAAAATGGTGCTCATCGGCGATCTGGTCGCTAACGACGAGGATGCGGTCATGCAGGCGGCGTCGGCCGTGGTGCGCATGGGCAACCTGCGCGCTGCCGAAGGCTTCATCGCGGTCGATGCGGAAACGCGCCGGAAGTTCTGGCTCGATCGCTCGCGCACGGCGGCCATCTCGCGCCATACCAACGCCTTCAAGCTGAACGAGGACGTCGTCATCCCGCTGCCGCGTATGGGAGAGTACTGCGACGGGATCGAGCGGATCAACATCGAGCTTTCGTTGCGCAACAAGCTCGACCTGTGTGCCGCTCTGCGCCAGTTTCTGGCCGGCGACCTGCCGCTCAACCGGGGTGACGCCGACCTCGACAAGGAGGTGCTGATCGGCGACCGACGCACGGCAGCGCTCGAACTGCTGGCGAGCGTGAGCCGGCGCTGGTCGTGGCTGCTGAGCCACCTGGATCTGCCGCTGAGCGAGGCTGAACCCCGGTTTGCGTCGCTCGGCGTGCGCGCCGGGCCACTGCGCAACCGGGCCGAGCAGCCGACGCTCTTCCACCGGTTGCAGGATTATTCGGTGCGTGCATCGTGGAAGAGCGAGCTCAAGGAACAACTGGCCGACATTTTCGACGGCCTGGTCTATCAGCCGGTGCTCCAGCGGATCGCGGCGATCCACCACGAGGTCCTGCGCCGGCGCCTTTTCGTTGCCTTGCACATGCACGCCGGCGACGGCAACGTGCACACCAACATTCCGGTGAACTCGGACGACTACCAGATGCTGCAAACCGCCTACGGCGTCGTCGAGCGCATCATGCGGCTGGCCAGCGCGCTCGACGGCGTGGTCTCCGGCGAGCACGGCATCGGCATCACGAAGCTCGAGTTCCTCAGCCACGAAGCGATCGAGGCCTTCCGCGCGTACAAGACGCAGGTCGATCCGCACGGTCACTTCAACCAGGGCAAGCTGCTGCCCGGCGCCGACCTGACGTCGGCCTACACACCGTCGTTTTCGCTCCTCGGTACCGAATCGCTGATCATGGAGCAATCGGAAATCGGCAACATTTCCGCCCTGGTCAAGGACTGCCTACGCTGCGGCAAGTGCAAGCCGGTCTGCTCGACGCACGTTCCGCGGGCCAATCTGCTTTACTCGCCGCGCAACAAGATTCTTGCCACTTCGCTGCTGATCGAAGCCTTCCTCTACGAGGAGCAGACGCGGCGTGGCGTATCGCTGCGCCATTTCGAAGAGTTCGGCGATGTCGCCGATCACTGCACGATCTGCCACAAGTGCCTGACCCCCTGCCCGGTCGATATCGATTTCGGCAGCGTTTCGGTGCACATGCGCAACCTGCTGCGCGAGCAGGGGAAGAAACGCTTCGTTCCGGCGAAAGCCGCCGCGATGGCGTTTCTGACGATGAAGGACCCGGCGACGATCAGGCTGGTCCGCCGCCTGATGATCGGACTGGGTTACCGCATCCAGCGCCAGGCAAGCCGGCTGGCCCGGTCGCTGCATCTGGTCCAGCGTCAAACCCGCCAGCCCCCGTCGACGGTCGGTCCACCCGCCCTGCGCAGCCAGGTGATCCATTTCATCAACAAGCCGCTGCCCGGGCGACTGGTCGCGCGCACCGCACGCGCACTGCTCGATATCGAAGACGAGAAGACGGTCGCCGTCATCCGCGACCCACTGAAAGCAAGCGCGCCGGATTACGACGGCGAGGCGGTCTTCTATTTTCCCGGCTGCGGCTCCGAGCGCCTCTTCTCGCAGGTCGCCCTGGCCAGCCAGGCGATGCTCTATTCGATCGGCGTGCAGACCGTATTGCCGCCGGGCTATCTGTGTTGCGGCTACCCGCAAACGGCGGCCGGCGAGGCCAACCAGGGGCAGACGATCACCACCGACAACCGGGTGCTCTTCCACCGCGTCGCCAACACGCTGAACTACCTCGACATCCGGACCGTCATCGTCTCCTGCGGAACGTGCATGGACCAGCTTGAGAAATACCACTTCGAGAAGATCTTCCCCGGCTGCCGCCTGCTCGACATCCACGAGTATCTGCTGGAGAAAGGTGTCAAGCTGCCGGCGATCGACGAGGTCCGCTATCTGTACCACGACCCGTGCCACGTCCCAATGCGCACCCAGCCCGGAATCAAGGTGGCCAATGCCTTGCTCGCTGGGCCGCCGGTAAGCCTTTGTGAGCGCTGCTGCGGAGAGTCCGGCACACTCTCGGTCACCCGTCCCGACGTGTCAACCCAGGTTCGCTTCCGCAAACAGGAGGAGATCGAAAAGGGTGCTGGAAAACTGCGCGGAGACGGCTTCTCGGGTAAGATCAAGCTGCTTACCTCGTGCCCTTCGTGTCTGCAGGGCCTGTCGCGCTTCAACCAGGACACCGACACCGAGGCCGACTACCTGGTCGTCGAGATGGCCCGCCGCCTGCTCGGCGCCGATTGGTTGATGAGCTACGTCAGGCAGGCCAACAGCGGCGGAATCGAACGAGTGCTGCTTTAGGCCGTGCGGAACCCGCGAGTCGCCGCTTTGTGATCTAGTTCCTCGCCCGTGCCTGACCGGCAGGCTATCTTCTGACCCAACAAGGCGCGTCATCGCCGGGCAACAGATGGTCAGCAGGAGTCGAGGAATCATGCAGCACAAAGTTGAGACTTGCGAGTTGTGCAATTGTCCCGGCGGTGAGGTCGTCTGGGAAAGTGCACTTTGCCGCGTCGTGACGGTCGAAGAAGCCGACTACCCGGGTTTCTGCCGCGTCATCCTGCAGCGGCACGTGCGCGAAATGAGCGACTTGCATCCGGCAGAGAGGGGCCAGTTGATGAACGTCGTGTGCGCCGTGGAAACCGCCGTTCGCCACCTTTGCCAGCCCGACAAGATCAATCTCGCCAGCCTGGGAAATCTGACGCCACATCTGCATTGGCACGTCATTCCCCGTTGGTGCGACGACAGACACTTCCCCAATCCCATTTGGGGCAGCGTCCAGCGCATCGTCGCGCCAAAGCGGAAGCCGGTCGATGGGCGTGAAATCGGCGAACAGATCATCAGCGCGCTGCGCCACGTGCAGCGCAGCGGAACATCATAACCAGGCGAGCGAGAAATGTGCGCAGCCCTAGCCAAGAGCGTAGTAACGATGAGAATTCCTGACCTGGATACCGGCTACCGAATCCTTTCCCGCCTGCCACTCGCCAACTCCGAACAGGCTGAACGTGATATCGGGCAGTTCCTCGATAGCCTGCTGCATGCCCCGCCGACGGCCGAGGTCTACCTGCAGTTGCTGGAGCAGACGAGAATCTCGCTCTGTTTCATCGAAGACGCGCTGGCCAGGCGCTTCGCAGACCGTGCGCTGCCGCTCGGCGAAGCCGAGGAAAAAGCGTTTCATCAGGTGGTTGCGACCTGGCGAAAGGTAACGCATTCCTACGCGCACTGCGCGCAGTTGTTCACGCCCGACGATAGCGAGGCTTACCAGGCGAAGCTGGCGCTGATCCTGCACCGATGTATCTACTACACCGGAATGGCAATCATCGAACATCATCGCGCCCGCCGGCAGGTGGCGGCCGGGCTTTGGCTGGACCTGCACGGCTACTACGCCAGTGCTGAGGAATGGAACGTTGCCAGCCTCCCGGTGCCGGATGCACTCGATCCTCTGGGACGCAGCACGCACTGTACGGCCGCCTATGTCAGCGTGCTCCTGCTCGACGTTGCCCACCCACAGGTTCTCTCCTTCGCCGAAGTGAACCTGATCCGGCGCTGGGCAAACAACTGGTCGGCATTGGCTGAATTGCATCCGATTGATTCGCGACAACCACCGATGCACTTTGTCGTCGATCTAATGCAGGATTGCAGCCTGCAGGTGCCCAGCGAGGACGGCCGGCTGGAAAACGCACGTCGCCTCGACACCTCGCGCCTGATCGTCCAGATCAATGAACTGCGATCGCAGTTGCGCAAAGGGATCACCCCGGTTCAACTCGCTCTCGGCGACGACTGCACGGCCGTCGAATGCCATCGCCTGCTCAAGCGTCTATCGCGCTTCTGGCTGTTGATGCAGGTTCCGCGCAAATACCGGCGACAAAAGGCCTCCGGCGCGACCAAGGTATGTACCGGTTTTGCCGGAATACATTACTGTCTCTCGGGCAAGGGTTTCGCTCAGCCGGAGAGCGCCAGCGTCTATTCTCGCAAGGAATTCGAAGCGCTCTTCGCTTTCCGCCACCAGCTTGACCCGGGGCAACAGTTTTCCGCCAACCATCATGCCCAGATCGGTTTCGCCATCGACCGCTGGGATGTCCTCGACCAGTGCGCCAACGGCTACCGCCTGTTACGCTCGAGCGCGGGCAGACGAATCGAAGCCGGCCAGTTGCTGGCAGTCAGCCCGCCGGAAAGCAACATGTACCTGCTCGCCCACGTTGTCTGGGTCATGCAGGAGGAAGAGGGGGGGCTGACCGCAGGCATCGCGACGATGCCGGGCAAGCCGGAAGCCATCGCCGCCCGCCTTCTACCCCACGTCTCGGGACAGGAAAATCCCTACAGCCGCGCCTTTGTTCTGCCGTCCGTGCCGACCGTCGGCGTCGACCGAACGCTGATCCTTCCCAAAGGCTGGTATTCTCCCGAACGCTTGGTCGAGGTTTATGTCAACGGCAGTTGGCGGGTCAAGATGTTGCGCCTGGTCGGCGATGGAGCCGACTTCGACCGCGTCACCTTCCTGATCGTCTGAACGCGTCCATTTGCGCTATAGTGGCGGATCGACCGCTGCTTGGGGACGTTCATGGCTGGCCTAGACGAGACGACACCGTATCCGACCGAAATCAAACTCCGGCAAAAATCGCGCCTCCTTGAATTGAGCTTCGAGGACGGCGCGCATTTCGAGTTGACGCACGAGTTCTTGCGCGTGTTCACGCCGTCTGCCGAAGCGCGCGGGCATGCGCCCGGGCAAGAGGTGCTGCAGGTCGGCAAGCGCGAAGTCTTCATTGAACGCCTGGAAACCGTCGGCAACTACGCGATCCGCCCGGTCTTCTCGGATGGCCACGACAGCGGTCTGTACTCCTGGGATCTGCTTTACGGCTTGGGGAAGCAGCGCGACAAGCTCTGGCAAGCCTACCTCGAGCGCTTGCAGCGGGCGGGAGCCAGCCGTGACGCACTGCCCGAGACAGCAGCACGCCCATCGCAGCACGCCGGGTGCGGCAAGCATTGAGCACTTGCGACGAGGCGGGCGCATGAGCGGGAGCAACACGACACACTTCGGATTTCAGCAGGTTGCCGAGGAGGAGAAGGCGCAGCGCGTTGCCGACGTCTTTGATTCGGTGGCTCAGCGCTACGACCTGATGAACGATCTCATGTCGGGCGGCCTGCACCGCGTGTGGAAGGCCTTTGCCATTGCCAAGAGCGGCGTGCGGGCCGGCTGGCGGGTGCTCGATGTGGCCGGCGGAACCGGCGACCTTGCGCTCGCCTTTGCCCGGCGGGTTGGCCGCGAGGGTCAAGCCTGGCTGACCGACATCAACAACGCGATGCTCACGCGCGGCCGCGACCGGCTTTGCGACCGCGGCTATATCGTGCCGGTCGCCCAGTGTGACGCCGAGAAGCTACCTTTTCCGAACGAATACTTTGACTGCGTGACGGTCGCTTTTGGCCTGCGCAACATGACGCACAAGGAGCTTGCGCTGAGCGAGATGCGGCGCGTCCTGCGTCCCGGCGGGCGCCTGCTGGTGCTCGAGTTTTCACAGGTCTGGGCGCCGCTGGCGCCCGCCTACGACTACTACTCGTTCAAGCTGATTCCCCGTCTGGGCAAACTCGTCACCGATGACGAGGAGAGCTATCGCTACCTGGCCGAGTCGATTCGCGTCCATCCCGATCAGGAAACGCTGAAACGATTGATGGAAGAAGCCGGCCTCGAGTCGGTCGAGTACTTCAATCTCGCCATGGGCGTCGTTGCTTTGCACCGTGGCTTCCGCTTCTGAAATGCTGCTCCGGGCTTTGCTCGCCTTCGCCAACCATGTGCTGGCGAGCGAGGACTGGGCAACAAGCCGCCTCGCCCGCTTCGCCGGACAAAGCGTAGCGATCGGCTTTGGCAGCGTCTCGCTGGCGGTGACGATCGGTGCCGACGGCTTGCTCGCCGCCGGCCTGGCCGATCCACTGTCGCCAGCCACCGTGACGCTGACGCTGCCGGATGACGCGCCAGTCCGTTGGCTGACCGATCGCGCCGCGCTGCTCGCCAGCGCGCAGATCGCCGGCCCCGCCGACCTGGCGGAGACGCTGAACTTCGTCATGCGCCACCTGCGCTGGGACGTCGAGTCCGATCTCTCTCTGCTATTTGGCGATATCGTCGGCCGGCGCACGGCGCAAATCATCGGAGCGCTCGGCCAATGGCAGGCGAATGCGAGGCAGCGCTCGCTAAGCAGCCTTGGCGAGTATCTCAGCGAGGAAAGCGGCGTGCTCGCGACACGCCGGGAGGTAGAGCGCTTTTGCGTGAGTGTAGACGCTCTGGCCGACGACTGCCGGCGCCTTGAAAGCAGGCTGCAGCGCGTCGAATCGGCCAGACCAGCTTACTGAAGCGCGCGCGGCGGTTTGCGCTGCCGGGGCGATTCCAGCCCCGAGATTCCTACTGGTGCCGCGTGCGCAGCTTCTTGATCGCCTGCAGTTGTGCCACCGCCTGCGCCAGTTCGGCTTCCGCGGTCGCCAGATCGATGTCCGCCGCGCGATCGCGCAGCGCTTCCTCAGCCCGCTTCTTGGCTTCCGTCGCTTTGGCTTCGTCAAGATCATGCGCGCGAATCGCCGTATCGGCGAGCACGGTGATCAGCGCCGGTTGCACTTCGAGCATACCGCCGGAAACATAAACCAGCTCGTACTCGTCGCGATCAGGCACCTTGAGACGAACTGTGCCCGGCTTGATCCGTGTCAGGAGCGGCGTGTGCCGCGGATAGATCCCGAGTTCGCCCGCTTCGCCAGGGAAAACGGCGAAATCGGTCTGCCCGGAAAAAATCAGTTCCTCGGCGCTCACGACGTCAACATGTACTCTGATTGACATGGTATTTTTCCTTGTTGCATCGGCGCCGCACCATGCGAGGTGCGGCGCCGACAATCACGGATGCCGGTTTAGAGCTTCTTGGCCTTCTCGAAGACTTCCTCGATTCCGCCGACCATGTAGAACGCCTGCTCGGGAATGCTGTCGCACTCGCCATCGACGATCATCTTGAAGCCCTTGATCGTGTCCTTGAGCGGAACGTACTTGCCCGGCGATCCGGTAAACACTTCGGCGACGTTGAAGGGCTGCGAGAGGAAACGCTGGATCTTGCGCGCCCGATAAACGGCCAGCTTGTCTTCCGGCGACAATTCGTCCATCCCCAGAATGGCGATGATGTCGCGCAACTCCTTGTACTTCTGCAAGGTCATCTGCACCGCGCGAGCGACCGTATAGTGCTCTTCGCCGACGATCTGCGGGTCGAGCTGGCGCGAGGTCGAGTCAAGCGGATCGACTGCCGGGTAGATGCCAAGCGAGGCAATATCGCGCGACAGAACGACGGTCGAGTCGAGGTGCAGGAAGGTCGTTGCCGGAGAGGGGTCGGTAAGGTCGTCAGCCGGGACATAGACCGCCTGAATTGAAGTGATCGAGCCCACCTTGGTCGAGGTGATGCGCTCCTGCAAGCGGCCCATTTCCTCGGCGAGCGTTGGCTGGTAACCAACGGCCGATGGCATCCGGCCGAGCAGCGCGGAAACTTCGGTACCGGCCAGCGTGTAGCGGTAGATGTTGTCGACAAAGAAGAGGATGTCGCGGCCGTCGTCACGGAAACGCTCAGCCATCGTGAGTCCGGTCAAGGCAACGCGCAACCGGTTGCCGGGCGGCTCGTTCATCTGCCCAAAGACCATCGCCACCTTGTCGAGAACGTTCGACTCCTTCATCTCGTGGTAGAAGTCGTTGCCCTCGCGAGTCCGCTCGCCGACGCCGGCGAACACCGAGAGGCCCGAGTGCTGCTTGGCGATGTTGTTGATCAACTCCATCATGTTGACCGTCTTGCCCACCCCGGCACCACCGAACAGGCCCACCTTGCCGCCCTTGGCAAACGGGCAAACCAGGTCGATGACCTTGATCCCGGTCTCGAGCAAGTCGACCGAAGGCGACAATTCGTCGAACTTTGGCGCCAACTGGTGGATTTCGCGCCGTTCTTCGGTCGCAATCGGGCCGGCTTCGTCAATCGGCCGCCCGAGAACGTTCATGATGCGGCCGATCGTCGCATTGCCGACCGGGACCGAAATACCCGCACCCGTGTTATTCACTTTCATCCCGCGGCGCAGACCATCGGACGAGCCCATGGCGATCGTGCGCACGATGCCATCGCCCAATTGCTGCTGCACTTCGAACATCAGGTCGGCCTCGCACATCTCCGACTCCTCTGCCTTGTCGAGCAGAAGCGCGTCGTAGATGCGGGGCATTGCGTCACGCGGGAACTGGATATCCACCACAGCGCCGATACATTGAACAATGTTTCCTTGACTCATCGTCGTACCCCTAATTTATGAACTAACTATGCCGTGGTCAGACCGCCGCTGCGCCGCCGACGATTTCCGAAAGCTCTTTCGTGATCGATGCCTGGCGCGCCTTGTTGTACACCAGCTTGAGTTCGCTGATCACGTTCTTCGCGTTGTCCGAGGCCGATTTCATCGCCACCATGCGCGCACTTTGCTCGGACGCCATGTTTTCAGCCACCGCCTGGTAGATCATCGCTTCGACATAACGCACCAGAAGATCGTCAATGACGGCCTGCGCGTCGGGCTCGTAAAGGTAGTCCCAGCGGTTGCCTTCGCCGCCGACCAGGTCGCCCGACAGGGGCAAGACCTGGTAGAGCGTCGGCTCCTGCTTCATCGTATTGATGAACCGCGTGAACGCCATGTAGAGGACATCGATCTCGCCGCGCACATAGGCGTCGAGCTGTACCTTGACCGGTCCGATCAGCTTTTCGAGGTGCGGCGTATCGCCCAGACCGACCAGATGCGAAACGACGTTGGCACCCGCTCGCTGCATGAAGCCCAAACCTTTGTTGCCGATCGCCGTTACATTGAGCTTCTTGCCTTCGGCGTCCCACTCGCGCATCTTGGCCAGCGCCAAGCGCAGCACGTTGGTGTTCAGGCCACCGCACAGGCCCTTGTCGGAGGTCACCGTGATCAAGCCGACCGTCTTGATCACCGGGCGGACGGTAAGGAAGGGGTGACGGTAGTCGGTCAGGGCGTGCGACAGATTTCCGGCTACCTGCCGGATCTTTTCGCCGTAGGGTCGGGCCGCTCGCATGCGATCCTGCGCCTTGCGCATTTTCGAGGCGGCGACCATTTCCATCGCCTTGGTGATCTTGCGCGTACTCTCGACGCTCTTGATCTTGTTGCGGATTTCCTTGCCGCTAGGCATGGCAATCTCCTCGATCGATCAGGCCAGCGTGGCCTTGAACTCCTCGATCGCCTTGGTGAGCTTTTGCTCAGCGTCAGCGTCAAGATCCTTGGACGTTTCGATCTTCGCGATCAGGTCGGCGTGTTTCTGCTTGATGTAGCCGTGCATCTGCTTCTCGATGGCGAGTGCCTTGCGCACGTCGAGATCGTCGAAATAGCCTTTGTTGACCGCGTGCAGCGTGATCGCCATCTCAGAAATCGACAGCGGCGAGTACTGCGGCTGCTTCATCAGTTCGGTCACCAGGCGCCCGCGGTCGAGCTGCTTGCGGGTTGCTTCGTCGAGGTCGGAAGCGAACTGGGCGAAGGCAGCGAGTTCGCGGAACTGCGCCAGCGCCAAGCGCACGCCACCACCAAGCTTCTTGATGACCTTGGTCTGCGCCGCACCACCCACGCGCGAAACCGAGATACCGGCGTCGATGGCCGGGCGAACACCTGCATTGAAGAGGTCGGTGTCAAGGAAGATCTGGCCGTCGGTAATCGAAATGACGTTCGTCGGAACGAAGGCAGAGACGTCGCCCGCCTGCGTCTCGATGACCGGCAGCGCAGTGAGCGAACCGGTCTTGCCTTTGACTTCGCCGTTGGTGAACTTCTCGACCCATTCGGCGGAAACTCGGGCAGCACGTTCGAGCAGACGCGAATGCAAATAGAACACGTCCCCCGGATACGCTTCGCGCCCCGGCGGACGGCGCAGGAGCAGCGAGACTTGGCGGTAGGCCCACGCCTGCTTGGTCAGGTCGTCATAGATGATCAGCGCATCCTGCCCACGGTCGCGGAAGTATTCGCCCATCGTGCAACCCGAATAGGGCGCGATGTACTGCAGCGCAGCCGATTCGGATGAGGTCGCGGCAACCACGATCGTATAGGCCATCGCGCCGTTCTCTTCGAGCCTGCGTACGACGTTGGCAACCGTAGATGCCTTCTGACCGACGGCGACATAGATGCAGATCAGGTTCTGGCCCTTCTGGTTGATGATCGTGTCGACCGCAACGGCCGTCTTGCCGGTCTGCCGGTCGCCGATGATCAGTTCGCGCTGGCCGCGCCCGATCGGCACCATCGCGTCGATCGACTTCAGGCCGGTCTGCACCGGCTGCGCAACCGACTTGCGCCAGATGACCCCCGGCGCGACTTTCTCGATCTTGTCGGTGAGTTTGTTGTTGACTGGGCCCTTGCCGTCGATTGGCTGGCCCAGCGAGTTGACCACCCGGCCGAGCAGTTCCGGACCAACGGGGACTTCCAGGATGCGACCGGTCGTCTTTACCGTGTCGCCTTCGCTGATCTCGTCATACTCACCGAGTACGACTGCGCCCACCGAGTCGCGGTCGAGGTTCAGGGCCATGCCGAAGGTATTGCCCGGAAATTCGAGCATTTCGCCTTGCATGACGTCGGTCAGGCCATAGATGCGGCAGATCCCGTCAGTCACCGAAACGACGGTCCCCTGGGTGCGCAAATCGGAACTGATCGTCAGATTGTCGATCTTGCTCTTGATCAGTTCGCTGATTTCGGAAGGATTCAACTGCATGGAATTTCTCCTAGTTCTTGAGCGCCAAGCTCAGGCTCTCCAGTTTTCCGCGTACGGAGGTATCGAGAACCTGGTCGCCGACCACAATCTTGACGCCGCCGATCAGCGATTGATCGACGACCACTTCGGCTGTCAGCCGGGTCTTGAAGCGCGTTTCCAGATCCGCGATCAACGCCTTGCGCTGCCCCTCGTCGAGCGGGAACGCACTATAGATCGTCGCTTCCTTGACGCCTTCCTGGGTCGCCTTGAGGGCCTCGAAAAGGCCCGCGATTTCGGGTAAGGCCGAGAGCCGCTCGTTGGCGGCGAGCACGTCGATCAGATTGGCTTCACTACTTCCCAGCGCCTGACCAATCAGCGACTTGAAGAGCGCACTCTTCTGCACGGCCGACAGTTCGGGATTACCGATGCACGAGCGCATCCGTTCGTCCCGGGCAATCGAGGAAAGGAGCGAAAGCCGCTCGGACCAAACCCCCAGCGCGTTGTTTTCCTGCGCGACGCGGAATACCGCCTCGGCGTAGGGGCGCGCGATGGTGACGAGTTCAGCCATGGTGTCAGAGTTCCTGCTTGAGCGCGACCAGCATCTGGGCATGCGCCTTGGCGTCGACTTCGCGCTTCAGGATGCGCTCGGCACCGGCCACGGCGAGATCGGCGACGCGATTGCGCAGCTCAGCCTTGGCGTGCTCCGCCTGTTGAGCGATCTCGGCTTTCGCGGCAGCAACCACCTTGTCGGCTTCGATCTTGGCTGCCCCTTTCGCCTCTTCGATCATCTGTGCGGCGCGCCTTTCGGCCGCGCCAACGATCTCTGCCGCCTTCGCTTTTGCTTCGCGCAGTGCGTCGGCAGATTTCTTCCCAGCCAGTTCCAGATCGTGCTTACCACGTTCGCCGGCAGCCAGCCCTTCGGCGATCAGCTTCTGGCGATCGGCGATCGCTTTCTGCACCGGCGGCCAGACGTATTTCATCGTGATCCAGATGAAGACGCCGAACCAGATCGCCTCGCCAAGCAACGTTGCGTTGATGTTCACGCTAACCTCCTGTTACAAGAGTTGAAGCGAAGGAAGAAGCGATCAACCGGCCTTGACAACGGCGATGAAGGGGTTGGCAAAGAGCATGAAGAGCGCGATACCGACGCCGATCATCGTCACCGCGTCGAGCAGACCGGCGACGATGAACATCTTGACCTGCAGCGTCGGGATCATTTCTGGCTGACGGGCAGCACCTTCCAGGAAGCGGCCACCGAGGAGACCAAAACCGATAGCGGTACCGAGTGCACCCGCACCGATCAAAATAGCAACGGCGATGGCGGTGTTACCAAGCAATGTGGACAGGGCTTCCATTAGTTTCTCCTAATAAAACATGCTAAATGGGTTAAACAAGGACAACGTGAACCAAACTGGTGACCGGATGGCGCAATCAGCCGTGCGACTCGCTGGCCATCGACAGATAGACGATGGTCAACATCATGAACACGAACGCCTGCAGGGTGATGATCAGGATGTGGAAAAGAGCCCACGGCAAAGCCAGCGGCAACTGCCACAAACCCATCAGCGCGATGAGAATGAAGACCATTTCGCCGGCGTACATGTTGCCGAACAGACGCAGCGAGAGCGAGATCGGCTTGGCGATGTCTTCAATGATCCGGAAAAGAAGGTTCAGCGGGGCGAGTTTGGCGCCGAAGGGTACGGTGAAGACTTCATGCAGGAAGCCGCCGACACCCTTCACCTTGACGTTCATCACCATCATGACGACAAACACGGTCAGCGCGGCAGCGAACGTGAGGTTGGGATCGGTCGTCGGCACTGCCTTGAAGTAATGCACGCCGGCAAAACCAAGGAGGAGCGGCAGGAAATCGACCGGGATCAGGTCCATCGCGTTCATCAGGAAAATCCAGACGAAGATCGTGATGGCCATCGGCGTGACCAGCGGGCTCTTGCCGTGATAGGTATCCTTGACCTGCTGGTCGACGAAGGAGAGGACCATTTCGACCGTCGCCTGCAATTTCCCGGGAACCCCGGAAGTCGCCCTGGCGGCAAGCTTGGCCATGCCGACAAAGGCCAGCAGCCCGAGCAGCCCCGAGACAATCAGCGTATCGAGGTGAAACGTCCAGAAGCCGTGCCCGACTGTCAGATTGGTCAGGTGGTGGACAATATACTCACTGGTCGTCAGCGCTCCGCCCGAAGCCATAATTTCCCCCTGTTCGCCTAGCGCTGCCGCAGCAGCGCGATCCAATAAACAACGATTGTCGCTGCATACGCGAGGAAGAAGGGCAAGGGGACCAGCGCGGCATAAGCAGTGAACACCAGGGAAAAGAGCAGCAGCGTGACGGCGAACTTGTAACCTTCGCCCAGCACCTGTGCGTTGAGTGCCCTTCTCGCGTCGACAGCCACCCTCGCTGAGCGTAATGCCCGCCAGGCGTAGGCCAGTGCACTTGCGATTGCGATGCCGCCACCCAGCACAGCAGACACAGCTGCGTTCATCCCCAGAGTAAGTCCCGCCACCAACCCAGCGAGCAACGTTACCAGCAACTGGCTGCGCAAAACCCAACGAACTTGAGGATGCACGGCCAGTTCCTCCAAAA
Source organism: Accumulibacter sp. (assembly GCF_029255125.1). Lineage (GTDB taxonomy): Bacteria > Pseudomonadota > Gammaproteobacteria > Burkholderiales > Rhodocyclaceae > Accumulibacter. The sequence goes on from NZ_JAPUVR010000079.1 coordinate 44,305, forward strand.
CGTTAGCAGCATAACAGACTCGCATAGCGGACGCAAACCGCACATGCAAAAAAGTTTCGATTCCTTGTTGTAGCGCGCCTTTCAGGCACTCCGGACGAGCTTGCGACAAGCCGATATGGTGCGACGCGTCAAGCGCGCAGACGCTGCATGATTCCCTCAAGCTGATCGAGGTCGGCGAACTCGATGAGCAGCTTGCCGGCCCCCCGCCGGTTGGCGCGAATGGCGACCTGAGCACCGAGCAGGTCGGACAGTTCCTCCTGCAGGCGCAGCACGTCGCGGTCCGGCTTGCTCGGCGCCGCCTCTTTCGGCGGGCGTAGCGCATACTGCACGAGACGCTCGGTCTCGCGTACCGACAAACCCTTGAGCACGACGCGTTGCGCCAATTGCACCTGCAAGGCACCGGCGAGCGGCAGCAGCGCACGCGCATGGCCCATGTCGAGTTCGCCGGCCATCAGCAATTCCTGCACCGGCGGCGCCAACTGGAGCAGGCGCAACAGGTTGGAAGCGGCCGGACGAGAGCGCCCGACGGCGTCCGCCGCCTCCTGATGAGTCATCGAGAATTCGTCAATCAGGCGCTGCAGGCCGAGCGCCTCTTCCAGCGGGTTGAGGTCCTCGCGCTGGATGTTCTCGATCAGCGCCATGGCCAGCGCCGCTTCGTCCGGGATGTCGCGGATCAGCGTGGACACCTCGCTCAGACCGGCCATCTGCGCCGCCCGCCAGCGGCGTTCGCCGGCGATGATCTCGTAGCGATCCTCGTTCAGCGGACGAACGAGAATCGGTTGCATCAGGCCCTGCACGCGAATCGAGGCGGCCAGCTCTTCGAGCGAGTTGGCGTCCATGCGGGTGCGTGGCTGGTATTTGCCGGGCTGGATGCTGTCTACCGGCAGCGTTCGCTGCTGCTCCCTGTTCTGCGCCTCGTTGCCGGCGAGCAGGGCGTCGAGACCACGCCCCAGACCCTTCAGTTTCATGCCTCAGCTCCTGATTGCTGCCGCTGGTCGGTCGCCACCGGGCGGTTCGCCGAGCGCCGTTCGAGGATCTCCTGCGCCAGCAGCAGATACGCCTGGGCGCCCTTCGAAGCGCGATCGAAAGCGATCGCCGGCTTGCCGTACGACGGCGCCTCAGCCAGTCGCACGTTGCGCGGAATGATCGACCGATAGACCTTGCTTCCAAAATGCCCTTCCAGTTCGCGCGACACCTGCTGGGTCAAGGTCGAACGCGGATCGAACATCGTGCGCAGCAGCCCCTCGATTTCAAGCACCGGGTTCAGATTGGCACGAATCCTCTTGAGCGTTGCGACCAGGTCGGTCAAGCCTTCCAAAGCGTAGTACTCGCACTGCATCGGAATCATCACCGTATCGGCTGCGACCAGCCCATTCACTGTCAGCATGTTGAGCGCCGGCGGACAGTCGAGGAGAATGTAGTCGTATTCGCTGCGAACCGCGCCGAGAGCATCGCGCAGGCGATACTCGCGCTGCTTGAGCTCGATCAGATCGACTTCCGCACCTGCCAAGTCGCGATTCGCCGGCAGCACGGTGAAAGCGAATGCCGTCTGCACGCGCGTTTCCGCCACGGTCGAGCGGCCAATCAGGACTTGATAGACGGTCGGCATGGCCGCTCGCTTGCCGACGCCGCAACCGGTGGTCGCGTTACCCTGCGGGTCAAGATCGACGAGCAGCACGCGCTGGCCCAATTCGGCCAGGCAGGCGGACAGGTTGACCGCGGTCGTCGTCTTGCCGACGCCGCCCTTCTGGTTGGTTACCGCAAGAATCTTCGTCAAATTACCTCTCCCCCTCTTGCCCGGCGCGCCGACTGGCCAGCACGACCAGGTGCCGCTCGCCAGCAACGCCCGGGACGACCAGGCGATGGACCGCCTCGACGTGCACGTCGGCCGCCAAATGCGCCATTTCCTCAGTCGGCCGCACGCCCTTCATCGCCAGCCAACGGCCGCCATCGGCCAGCAGGTGATGCGAGGCAGTGACGAATTCGGCGAGCGTCGAAAAAGCACGTGCGGTAATCGTGGTGAAACCGGCTGCCGGCCGGTAGTCCTCGACACGGCCGCAGTGTACGGCAATATTGGTCAAATCCAGCTCGATTGCCGCCTGTTTCAGGAACGCCGCCTTCTTCGCGCTGGCGTCGAGCAGCACTGCGCGCAGATCCGGCCGGAAGATCGCCAACGGCAAGCCAGGCATGCCGCCGCCGCTGCCTACATCGAGCAGCGTCGGCCCGACCAGGTGCGGCAGGATGGCGAGCGAATCGAGCAGATGCTGACTGATCGCCGGCGCCACCTGATGCACCGCGGTCAGGCGGTACGTCCGGTTCCACTTGGCGAGCAGATCAAGGTAGGCGAGCAGCTTCGCTGCGACCCCGGGCGCCGGTTCGAGACCGAGCCGCGCCAGGCCGTTCGCGAGTTGCTCGGCTGGCTGCATCAGGCCGCACCGCCGGCGCGCTGACGCGCGCGTTCGCCCTCGCCGCGCTTGAGATGCACGAGCAGGATGGCAACCGCTGCCGGCGTCACTCCCTGAATGCGCGAGGCCTGCCCCAAGGTCTGCGGCCGCTGCGTCGCGAGCTTCTGCTGCACCTCGCGCGACAGACCGCTGATCGCGGCAAAGTCGAAGTCGTCGGGAAAAAGCGCGTCTTCATGCGCCAGCGCCTTCGCCACTTCGCTCTGCTGGCGCTCGATGTAACCCTGGTACTTGGCCTGAATCTCGACCTGCTCGATCACCGCCTCGCTCAGCCCGAGCTCGCCCGGGCACACGCCGATGAGTTGCGCGTACCCCACCTCCGGCCGCCGGAGCAGGTCGTACAGGCAGTACTCACGTTCCAGCGGCTTGCCGAAAAGCCTCACCGCGTCCGCCTCGACCAGGCTGCGCGGCGACAGCCAGGTCGACTTCAGCCGTTCCTGCGCCCGCGCGATCGCCTCCTGTTTCTCACTGAACGCCTGCCAGCGCTGGTCATCGACCAGACCCAGGCGGCGCCCGACGCCGGTCAGCCGCGCGTCCGCGTTGTCCTCGCGCAGCGAAAGGCGATACTCGGCGCGGCTGGTGAACATCCGGTACGGCTCCGACACGCCGCGCGTGATCAGATCGTCGACGAGAACGCCGAGATAAGCCTCGTCGCGCCGCGGCGTCCACGCTTCCTCCTCACGGACCAGGCGCGCCGCGTTCGTCCCGGCAAGCAGTCCCTGCGCCGCTGCCTCCTCGTAGCCGGTCGTACCGTTGATCTGCCCGGCGAAGAAGAGCCCGCCGATCACCTTCGTCTCGAGCGAAGCCTTCAAGCCGCGCGGATCGAAGTAGTCGTACTCAATGGCATAGCCCGGACGCAGAATATGACAATTGCCGAGACCGTCGATCGAGCGCACGATCGCCAGTTGCACATCGAAGGGCAGGCTCGTCGAAATCCCGTTGGGATAGATCTCGTGGGTCGTCAGCCCCTCCGGTTCGAGGAAGATCTGGTGGCTGTCCTTGCCCGCGAAGCGGTGGATCTTGTCCTCGATCGAAGGGCAGTAGCGCGGCCCGACGCCTTCGATGACCCCGGTATACATCGGCGAGCGATCGAGGTTGGCGCGAATGATGTCGTGCGTCTGCCGATTCGTGCTGGTGATCCAGCACGGCACCTGGCGTGGATGTCGGCCGGCATCGCCGAGAAAAGAAAACACCGGCAGCGGATCGTCCGAATGCTGCTCGGCGAGGCGCGCAAAGTCGATCGTCCTGCCGTCCAGGCGTGGCGGCGTGCCGGTCTTCAGCCGACCGACCGGCAACTGCAATTCGCGCAGGCGCGCCGCCAGCGAAACCGCCGGCGGATCGCCCATCCGCCCGCCCGTGTAGTTCGCCAACCCGACGTGGATCAGCCCGTTGAGGAAGGTCCCGGCGGTGAGGACGACCGCCCGCGCCGAAAAGCGGATGCCGAGTTGGGTGACCACCCCGGCCACCTGATCACCGTCGAGAATCAGGTCGTCGCAGGCCTGGGCAAAAATCGTCAGCCTGGCCTCTTCCTCAAGCCGGCGACGAATCGCCTGCCGATAGAGAACGCGGTCGGCCTGCGCGCGCGTCGCTCGCACCGCCGGCCCCTTGCTCGAATTGAGCATGCGGAACTGAATCCCCGCCTCGTCGCAGGCCGCCGCCATCGCGCCGCCCAGAGCATCGATCTCCTTCACCAGATGCCCTTTGCCGATGCCGCCGATCGACGGATTGCAGCTCATCGCGCCGAGCGTCTCCAGATTGTGCGTCAAGAGCAGCGTCTTGCTCCCGATGCGCGCCGCAGCCAGCGCCGCCTCGGTACCGGCATGCCCGCCACCGACCACGATGACATCGAAACGCTCTGGAAAAAGCATCATTGGCGCAGTCTCTTGCGGCGAAGGAAGCAGCGAAAAAGCCAGTGATTCTACGTCAGTTCGCGGCACGGGGACAGGCCAGGGTGCAATCGAAAGTGCGACTGGCGCCGGGGTGGTCGGCATTGGCCTTCGGCACTAGACAAATGAGCGGAGGTGAGGTAAATAGCGATGGGTGACTTTAACCTGGAGCGAAACCCATGGCAG
>NZ_JAPUVR010000080.1 GCF_029255125.1 Accumulibacter sp.
GTACAACGGCCGGCACAGCCGGCAATCTTCAACGTTTCAATCCACGCCCCTCAGTGATGAAGGGCGAATCCCGAGAAGTGCAACGCAGTTGCCGATCGCCGGATGTTTCAATCCACGCCCCTCAGTGATGAAGGGCGAATCGCCAGGCACTGGTCGCAGCCCAGGCGCTCGGTATGGTTTCAATCCACGCCCCTCAGTGATGAAGGGCGAATCCCTTCTGAGATGGCCCCGCCGAAAACTCTTGCCGGTTTCAATCCACGCCCCTCAGTGATGAAGGGCGAATCATAATTAAAGGAGATTGAGATGACCACCCAGTTTGTTTCAATCCACGCCCCTCAGTGATGAAGGGCGAATCACGAACTGTTCCGCACGGTCGATGCGATCAAGGAAGTTTCAATCCACGCCCCTCAGTGATGAAGGGCGAATCGCTTTGCCGCAAGAGCGACTCCAGTCTCGACGCTTGTTTCAATCCACGCCCCTCAGTGATGAAGGGCGAATCGATCTGTGTCGGCAGCAGCTTCCCGATCAGCGCCATGTTTCAATCCACGCCCCTCAGTGATGAAGGGCGAATCATCAAGCTGCTCCCCGATCCGTGGCAGAAGCTGTCGTTTCAATCCACGCCCCTCAGTGATGAAGGGCGAATCCACGAGGCTCGTAGCTGGTGGTACGTCACCGGCTGGTTTCAATCCACGCCCCTCAGTGATGAAGGGCGAATCCGTCGCCAAAAAAACTCCTGCCGATAGTCATCCACGTTTCAATCCACGCCCCTCAGTGATGAAGGGCGAATCCCCACGCCCTGAGTGTAGCCACCGAGTGCCATCAACTGTTTCAATCCACGCCCCTCAGTGATGAAGGGCGAATCCCCGTGTTTCTGATCCGCGATCGGATCGCATCTAAGTTTCAATCCACGCCCCTCAGTGATGAAGGGCGAATCCCTACAATTCGACGCCGATCCCGTCGACTACGTAGTTTCAATCCACGCCCCTCAGTGATGAAGGGCGAATCTTCCGGCAATCCGGCCGGCAGCGCCTTGAGCGTGGCGTTTCAATCCACGCCCCTCAGTGATGAAGGGCGAATCGAGAATATCCAGCCCGCGGTGGCGATGCTGCGTAATGTTTCAATCCACGCCCCTCAGTGATGAAGGGCGAATCTCGCTCGTCCTGTTCGAGCGCCTTGATGGTTCCCTGTTTCAATCCACGCCCCTCAGTGATGAAGGGCGAATCTTCTCGGCGCCGGGGTCTTCTCCGCCCGGCTGTGCGTTTCAATCCACGCCCCTCAGTGATGAAGGGCGAATCCTGGATCGGGAGCGAACTGCTTGGCCCGCTCGCGGTTTCAATCCACGCCCCTCAGTGATGAAGGGCGAATCCAGCACAGTACGCCCACATGATACGCGATGGAGACGTTTCAATCCACGCCCCTCAGTGATGAAGGGCGAATCGCTACATATCGCCGCTGGCCCGTGCGCAGAAGCTGGTTTCAATCCACGCCCCTCAGTGATGAAGGGCGAATCCTTTCAGCAGGGCTATCTCCTCCTGCGGCAGCGGGTTTCAATCCACGCCCCTCAGTGATGAAGGGCGAATCACAAGGCGGCATCGGACGAGCTGCGCAAAGACTGGTTTCAATCCACGCCCCTCAGTGATGAAGGGCGAATCCGCGGCAGCTTTCTGCGTTAGGCTGTGCCTGGAGAGGTTTCAATCCACGCCCCTCAGTGATGAAGGGCGAATCCGGGGACCACTTTCGAGGACGCGATTAAAGACCCCGTTTCAATCCACGCCCCTCAGTGATGAAGGGCGAATCATGGGCCGTGGTCATTGAAAAAGGAGTTTGTCATGTTTCAATCCACGCCCCTCAGTGATGAAGGGCGAATCGATTCCCCACTCTGTCCAGTAGCCATATGCCTGTGTTTCAATCCACGCCCCTCAGTGATGAAGGGCGAATCCGTAGTTGCCGTAGCGGGCGGTTGAATCTCCACGCAGTTTCAATCCACGCCCCTCAGTGATGAAGGGCGAATCTGTGAGGGCTTCGATGGCCGCGTCTTTTTTCGCTTCGTTTCAATCCACGCCCCTCAGTGATGAAGGGCGAATCCTCCGTCCTCAGATGGCACATACGGATCGTGGACTGTTTCAATCCACGCCCCTCAGTGATGAAGGGCGAATCCGGCCTCGTGCGGCAGGTAGTGCGTGCCGAAGACGTTTCAATCCACGCCCCTCAGTGATGAAGGGCGAATCGCAGCTCAACTCGCCGGCGACCGACGACCAGACCGGTTTCAATCCACGCCCCTCAGTGATGAAGGGCGAATCGCTTGAAGAAGTCGTCGCAATGGCGCTTTCAAGGATGTTTCAATCCACGCCCCTCAGTGATGAAGGGCGAATCCCGCGAGGCGCGCGAGGCCGTCAGGGTCAGCATGGTTTCAATCCACGCCCCTCAGTGATGAAGGGCGAATCCGACGGACACGCCCAGCCAGATGTTTTTGCGTGGGTTTCAATCCACGCCCCTCAGTGATGAAGGGCGAATCTCCAGCGTTCCGCCCGACGCTGCGGCAGCAGAGACGTTTCAATCCACGCCCCTCAGTGATGAAGGGCGAATCCTGCAGACGTACGGGCGCATGCTCGGTAACGCTGGTTTCAATCCACGCCCCTCAGTGATGAAGGGCGAATCGTTCTCTATGCCAAAGGATGGTGTTCTCGACGCACTGTTTCAATCCACGCCCCTCAGTGATGAAGGGCGAATCCGGCGAATGCTCCGATCTTCTCCTGGTAAAGCCGGTTTCAATCCACGCCCCTCAGTGATGAAGGGCGAATCCCATCTGCGCCAAACGCTGGAAAACAATGGGCAATTTGCCTCGGTTGCGCGAACCTTCGGTGGATGGGCAAGGTGTGAGTCTACAGCATGCCGTAGCGAAACGGGAAGACAAGTGAAAACAATCCACTGCAGTGCGCGCGGAACTCCCCGTCGGGTGGCGGGAGCTTGGGGTTCGCGCAGGCTCATAGCACAAGAGGCGATTCGAAGTCGGCTGCACGAAAGCAGCCGTGTTCGCAAACCTCGTAGCCTTTCCGTTCGGCGATGCGATAAAGGCGCAGGTTGTCCTCGCTGGCTTTGATTTCGGCAAGCAGTCGGCGCTCCAGAGCTTCAAACTGGGCACGATCGAGCTGGCACTCGAAAACCGACTTCTGTACGCGCTGGCCGACACCTTCGCAGACGCGCGCCACTTTGCGCAGGCGGCGGCGTCCTTCGCGGGTTTCGGTGTTGACGTCGTAGCAGACGATGACCAGCATCAGCGCATCAGGTAGGGCAGGTAGTCGGCGGTGTCACCACGTAGAGTCCGGGCGAGGAGCCGGGCTTGCAGGTGCGGCAGCAGGCCGAACGGGATGGGTTCGGAGAGCAGAGGATGGGCAACGCTTTCCTGCTTGCGCTGTTGATAGGCGACCAGGACCGTCTTGCGCGCTTCGCCGGCAAGCAGGACGGCGCCGCCCTCGCGTTCATCGAAGTCGCCGGGGTTGAGTTGAGCGCGGTTGACCAGGGTGAGGGCAAGGCGATCAGCGGAGAAACGGAACTCCTCCATCAGGTCGAGCGCGAGTGCGGCGCGTCCAGGGCGGACGGCGTGGAGGAAGCCAATCTGTGGGTCGAGGCCTGCGGCCTCTACGGCTGATCGGCAGTCATTCATCAGCAGCGAGTAGAGGAAGGACAGAAGTGCGTTGATGCGGTCGCGCGGCGGTCGACGGCTGCGCCCATTCATCCTGAAGGCCTCGCGTGCAGAGTTCCGGACAAGGTGGGTGAGCGCCGCGAAATACTGCCTTGCTGCTTCGCCTTCCTGGCCGCGCAGGGTGTCGAAGTCGGCTGCCTGGGGGAGCGCGCGCAGGGCAGCGGCGAGATTGTCGGCGCCGCGCGCCAGCGGCTGGGCGTCGTCCGCGACTTTCGCTTCGCGCGCGCCGCGCAGGAGCACCTGGCGGCAGTTGCGCACTTTGCCGGCGATCATGTTGCGGGCAACGCGCAGCGCAAACGAGTCATCGCTCGCGAGTCGATGCTGTGCTTGCCGCAGCAGGACGTTGCCGGAAACCGCTCCCTCCAGGCGTGCCTTGAAACGGCCGTTTCCGTCGAGCAGGACCAGCGCTATTCCTTCGTCGGCCAGGCGGTGCATGAGTGGTAGCGAGACGGCGACATGCCCAAAGCAGACGACCGCTGCCAGGTGATGCAGCGGTACCCGCAAGCGCGTTTCGTGAGCGACTTCGACGCGGATCGTCTGGTTCTCCAGATGCACGTAGCTGTCGGGTGTGGTGAGGTAGAGTGTGTTGAGCAATTGCATGTCAGCACTCCGGGTCGAAGAGCGCGCCGAGTGCCGCCGCGTGTTCGTGTTGCGCTGCCAGCGCTTCTGGTTGGCAGAGATCGCGCAGGGAGCAGGCGCGACAGCGGTGGTCGCTGCGTATTGGCGGTGTGCTTCCACTCGCCAGCATCTGGCGAACGGCTTCGGTGGCGGCATGGACGCCAGCACGTAGTGCATCGGAAAAGACGACGCATCGTCGTCGGCGCGAGCTGGCATAGAACAAGGCGCCTTCCGGTACCGGGCGCTGGAACATCTCGGCCAGGCAGATCGCCTGTGCCGCCAGTTGGATATCGTCGCAAGCCGCGATGTCCGCATGCTTGTTGCGCGAGCCGTGCTTGTACTCGACGGGGTAGGGCGTGCCGTCCGGCAGAAACTCGACGATGTCCGCCTTGCCGACCAGGCCGAGACGGTCGCTGAACAGGGGAAGCGAACGCTCGACGCGCAGACCCTCGTGCAGATCGCTACCCGGCTCGTCTACGCGCTGGTGCAGGGCTTGCCCGCGTTGCGTGTAGAGGTTGTCGGCGAAGACCTGCTCGAGGTGAATCAGCGCGCACTGGCGCGGACAGTAGCACCAGTGCTGCAGAGCGGAAAGCGGGATTGGATCGCGGAGCTCGCTGGACATCGTTGGCTTTCGTCGGAGGTGTCGCTGCTGTCGCACGGCCGCCACCGCTCGTTGCGCGCGGTGGCGGCGGGCGATCAGATGCGCTGAATCAGGCTCACTCCCGGCGGCAGATCTTCAACGTTGACCGAAACCGTGTAATCCTCGAAGTGACGGGCGAAGTCGACTCCCTCCTTCCGGCGGATGGTGACGCGGTCGAAGAGCGCGTGCGCGTGCGCCTTGCCGAGCTCGGAGTCGTGCCGGAAGACGTAGAGACCGCGCGTTGTCATTTCGCCGCGCGCCGCCGAGCGGTCGTGCTCGAACATCTGCTCGAGCGCTTCCCAGAGCAGCGTCAGGTCGTCCTCGCCGAAGCCTGTTTGCCGGGCGAGAAAAGCCGAGACGAAGCCGTGTGCAACGTAGATCGCGTAAGGTACCGTGTGTTTGCGGCCCATCGTGCGGTTGTCACCCTTCTGCTTTTCCGCATCGGCCTTGGTGGCCACCGCCATGCGGGTGATCGAGTGTTCCTGTGCGATGATCGGGTCGACCGAGCGGGCGAACGTCAGTTGTACCGGACCACGCACCTGTCCGCAGTTGATTCCGGTGGACAGCACGGCGCCAAAAGTGCGTACGTCGTAGAAGTTCTCGCACATCCACTTTCTCGCCCGATCGACCGTGTCGGGGCTTCCTTTGCGCTTCTTCTCGTCGCCGGTCAACTCGCTCTCGGCGCCGATCGCTCGGTAGGCCTTTTCGTGGGTCTCGTTGAGCACCGCCTTTTCCTTGACGTAGATGTCGTATGGCGGCGTTTCCGCTTTGCTCAGGCCGACGTAGTTGCGCACCTTGCGCTTGAGCGAGACGTCGGTGACCAGGCCGTGGCCGGACTCGGCGTCGAGGCGCGGCAGGTTGCCGGCGTCGGGGTCGCCGTTCGGGTTGCCGTCGCGCACGTCGAAGACGAGGACGAAGTCGTAGCGGTTATGCAGGCTCATGCGGGTTCTCCTTCGCTGGTTTCATTCGATGGTTTGTTCTTGCTGAAAAATGCCTGGCGCTGATGGTAGTAGCCCAGCGCAAAGCGCCCCTGTTCGGGCAGGCTGAGGTGTTTCGGGAATTCGGCCACGCCGCCGAGAATTTCGCCGAGTAGTCGTTCGAATTGGACGGCGCGGCCGCGTTGCTCGATCTTTGCCAGATGATGGTTCTTCAGGCGCAGCAGCGTGGTGAACACGCTGACCGGCGTGCTCGACGCAGCGCCGTAGTAGCGTTCGCGGATGGTGGCGTTGAGTCCAGGGCTGGCTTCTTCCTGGATCTTTTCCAGTGTTGCAAACAGGCGTCCGAGGCGGTACGCCGGATTGTCGTTGTCGAGGTCGAGCACGGGCAGCAACTCCTTTGCTGGGAATGAAGAGCTAGTGAAGCGCAACTGGCGGTTCAGGCACGCCTTGATCGCCGCTGCGCGGTGGTAGTTGACCCTCTGTTCGGCGCGGCTGCGCATGACGGCAGCGTTCAGCCAGCTTGCCGGGAAACGCTCTCCGGCGAAGATCGAGCGCATGATCTCGCCGCCGAGCCTGGGCGGAATGTTTTCGGCCTTGCCCAACACAGCGCAGGCGGTGAGCAGGCGGAAGAGGCTGGGGTATTCCGGGTCGTCGGCCGAACGCGCGATCGCGAGATCGTCGAACCACTGGCGAATCTGCCGGGCGATTTCGTGCAGCGGCGCGGCGTGCCAGAAACGCACTGAGAGGCGTGCCGCGTTCGGCGCCAGTCCGAGAACGTGAAAGCGGTTGTCGCCGCGACCGCCGTCGAACTGTCCGCTGCGCACCGCAGCGAGCAGGCTGCGGATCAGGCCGCTGCGTGCGTCGGGATCGTCCTGGCCGAAAATTGCCGCGAAAGCGTCTTCGGCTTCCCGGTCTTCCTGCTGCGCCCAGAATACCGTGGATGCATCGCCAAGCTGCAGGCGCTGGCGCGAGTTGCGATCGAGCAGATGATTGAGCGCCGTGGTATAGGCAAACGCCGCCGCCTGGCCGACCGGAGCGTTATCCCCCTGCTCCTTGTTGTACGAGGTGAATGCTTCGAGATTGAACGAGACAATGTTGGCGCCGGACGTCTGTGCTCCCCAGACGCCCTTGATCGCCGTATGCAGACGCGCGGCGGTCGCCGGCTGCCCGGTGATCAGGCAGACGCGCTGGCCGGCCACGGCGGGCGTCGATTCGTCGGCCAGGCCGGCGATCACCGCCGAACGCTGGCAGACCAGTTCCGTTTGCGGGTGCAGGCGAAACGTGACGAGCGCATTGCCGGCGACGATTTCCGGCCAGCAGGGGTCGTTGGCCAGCGCGGCAGCGCCGTTGCCGGCATAGAAGGCACGGACTGCCTGCACACCGGCGTCGGCCAGCGCAGCAGGCGGCAGTTCTTCGAGACGGCGACGGAATGCGGCGTGCTGCTTTAGCACGCGCTGCGCTTTGCCGCGCGCATCGACGCCCAGCGCGTATTCGGCAGTATCGCAGAGCAGATTGGCGGCGACGCCGGAAGCCCGTTTGACGCTCTGCGGCACCAGGTAACGGCGCGCCGTCTTCCGCTTGCCTTCGCTCTGGCGCGTGTCGGTGATTCCCAGCGGATGGCCGTCCGCGCTCAACTCGATGATGAACGGGATCTCCCTTTCCTCCAGTCCAAAGGCCGGCAGGCGGCGTGCGGGATCGGGGTCGAGCGCCTTGCGTTGGTAGTAGTCGTACAAGGATTGCAGAATCATTGGCTCACCTGTGCCTGCGTCAGATCGATCACGCCGTCGCGCATCGCGGCGCGAAAGAAGTGCGGCTGCGGGTCGGCGCCAAAGGTAATGTCGTGCAGCATCCAGCCGAGGTCGCGTGTTTCGTGCAGCGCCGGCCGTTCGGCCGCCGGGTCGGCGACCAGGCGAAAGCGGGCGGCAAACTCGCGGCAGCCGAGGTAGGGCTGGTTGATGCACTGACCCTTTTCGGCTCGCCGCTGGAAGATCTCACGATACTTCACCGGATTGCCCGGCGCGTCGCCGGCGACCGGCAGCAGATCGGCGTGCAGGCGATAGGCTACGTCGCGCAGAAAGAGTCCGGCGCGTTGCTGCCGCTCGTCCTCGACGTAGAGCGCGAGGTGACCGCGACCGTCCCTCATTGCCGTCTGGGCGTTGCGTACCGACGCCTTGGCTGCCACTTCGTTGCGCCGCACGCTGATCCAGCGGATCGGTTCAAGCACCTCGATCTTGTTGACCTGCCAGCGGATGGCCGGTTTCCAGAGGATCGCCTCGAAAACCGCGCGCGCCGCCGAAGGCGTGATCACGTCGTAAGACACCCGTTCGACTTTCATCTCCGGGCGGGTGAAACAGGCGAAATCGCCGGTGACTTCCAGGCAGAAACTGGTCATTGTCCTTTTCCTTTCAGAATCGCCAAGGTGGCAGTGCAGCAGTCATCGAATCGAGGATAGAGGGGTGCGACTAGCACACGAGGCCTCCCGGATCGCCCGGTGCGCCGCACAGGTTGGCGCCCAGCGTCGGGTCATAGAACAGATCGTTGTCCGGCGACTGCACATAAAGGCCAGCGCAGTCGCCGGGCAGAGCAAGCACGTCTCCGCTGGCGAGCAGCCGGTGCAAGTCGTGCTGGTAAATGGTGACGCCGTAGGTTTGCAGCTTGCGCAACAACCAGCGCTCGGGGCCATCGTGCAACAACTTGTGCAGGAGCGCGTCGACGTGCTGGTCGTCGGCGTCGCGGCGATAGCGCACGAAAACCGTGGCGCCTTCATCCGGGTCGATCAGGCGGAACTTCTCGGCGGCGGTGCGGAAATTGACCTCTGCGCCGGCTGCGACGCGCAGCAGGTCGCAGATGCCGTGCGCGTCGAGTTGCGCGTCGCCGTAAAGGCGGCGGAAGTAGTCGGCAAAGAGATCGACCGCGAGCGGATCAGCGTCGGCCGGCAGCGTTGCCCAGACGAGTCGCGTCGCCTGCTCGGCCATGCGCAGCAGGCCGGGTGGTGCCGCTGTGGGCGGCACGAAGACATGCACCTCGCCGAGCTGCAGACGGCCTTCGCGGTTGCAACGGCCAGCAGCTTGCGCGATCGAGTCGAGCCCGGCGAGCGCGCGGTAAACCACCGGGAAATCGAGGTCGACGCCGGCCTCCACCAGTTGCGTGGTGACGACGCGTACCGGCGGCGCCGGCTCACCTTCGGCCAGCGCGCGCCGCCGGTGCGCGAGCGCGTGTCGGATTGCGCCGATCGTGTCGCTGCGGTGGCGGGCGCACATCAGTCCGGAGAGATGCCAGAGTCCGTCGCGGCCACTGCATTGCGCAAGCTCGCCGTGGAGCTCGCGCGCGTCCTGCCGGCGACCGACAATGGTCAACACTGCTTCGTGCGCAGCGATTTCTCGCGCCAGCTCGGGCCACGTGCAGCGCTGCTGCAAGTTGGCCGGGCGCTGCACGCAAACGCGCGTCAGGGCGGCGTAGAGCGCAGGAACGTCGTCGATGATTTCGCGTACCTCGCCCGCGGCAAATCCCCGCAGGCTGCGCGCCAGGTCAAAACTCGCCGGCATTTCGAGCGTCGGCTGGGTGGCGGTGCACAGGAGCAGCGTGACGCCGTAGTCGAAGACCAGCAGGCGCAGCACGTCGACCACCGGTTGCAGGTAGTGCACCGGCAGCAACTGCGCTTCGTCGAGGATGACGACGCTACCCACCAGGTTGTGCAGCTTGCGGCAGCGTCCGGTGCGGTGGGCGAACAGGCTCTCGAGCAACTGCACGTTGGTGGTGACGATCAACGGTGCGTCCCAGTTTTCGCAGGCAAGGCGGGAACGATGCGTCTCCTGGCGCGGGTCTGGGTCGAGGCTGCTGTGGTGCTCGACGACGTTCTCGTCGCCGAAGATGTCACGAAAGACTTCCGCCGTCTGTTCGATGATGCTCGTATAGGGAATCGCAAAGACGATGCGGCGCTTGCCATGCACACTTGCGTGACGTAGCGCGAAAGCCAGGCTGGAAAGCGTCTTGCCGCCGCCGGTGGGTACGCTCAGGCGAAACACGCCGGGTGGGCAGTTGGCCCTTTCAAGGCAGGCGTGCAGCACGTGTGCGCGCCGCTGATTGACCGTCGAAGCGGCTTCTCCCCGTTCGTTGACCGTTTGCGCCAAGCGCTCCAGGTGATCGAGCAGGCGAGCGTGCATTTCCTCGAGGCTCAGAAAGCCGCTGCGCCGCTGACCTTTTTCCGGCGCCATGAAGCACTCGGTGTCGAGGAAGTCTGCATCGACCAGGCAGGAAAAGAGCATCCGCAGCCATAGTGCGAAACGGCCGGGGATGTCACGGTCGCGGTAGCGCAGCAAGTCGTCCAGGCTGGGCAGCGAGGCTGGCGGAGGATGCAGCAGTTCGGGTGGAGGCCCGGCGGCCAGCGTGTCAAGCAGTTCCTGCTGCGTTTCGCTGCGCGCGAAGCGGTTGTGCAGCGAGTGGTTGTCGCCCGACCAGTCGGCAAGTCCGCTATGGTGACCGGCGATCAGGTAGGCGAGGACGCGGGCAATCACGGGTCCGGCGCGCCGGTCGACTGCGGCCAGATGCGCTTGCGCCCACAAGGCGCCCGCCGCCGAGTGCGTCTTGTCGGCGCTGGCGACGCGGCCTTCGATGTGTGCGTCGGCATCGCCCGACTGCCGGATATAGCGCTGAAAACCGGCGCGGAATTTACCGAGATCGTGCCAGCGGCCGGCGAGCTCACCCCATGGCGCGGCGCCAAACGCGGCGGCAAAACCGGCGGCCAAGTGCGCTACGGCGTCCAGATGCGCGGGCAGCGAATGCGCGATTACGCGTCCATTCTCGCTGCGCACATGCGCGAGAAACTCGGGTTGCATGCTCAGTCGCCGGCGTAATGGTCGATCGCCGCCTGCAAGCGCTGCCTGACCTTGGCGCGCAGATCGGGGGGTGCGACGACCGTGCAGTCGGGGCCGTACTTGAGGACATCCATGATCAGCTCGGGATCGTCGCTGTACGGCAGCACCAGTTGATAGCGTCCGTCCGGCAGGAAGCGCCCGCGCTGCTGCGGGTGCCAGTCTTCGGCGGCGACCCAGCGTGCGCGATCGGCGCTGAAGAGCAGCGTCGCCCAGCGCACTGCGCTGCCGGCAAACACGCCGTAGCCAGCACCGAGCGCTGCGTCGAGCTGGGCTTCGTCGATCTCGTGCGCGAGGGTTTCGAGCACCCGTACCGACTCGATCGCGTCGACCGCAAAGCGGCGCAACTGCCTGCGCAAATGGCACCAGGCGTCGAGATACCAGTTGTCGCGGTAATGCGTCAGGCGTAGCGGTGAAACTTCGCGCTCGGTTTCTTCGCCGCTGCGTCTTGCGACATAGGTCAGGCGGATGCGCCGGCGTTCGAGCAGGGCGCTGGCAATCGTCTGGAAGTGCTGTGGCGCGTAGGTGCGGGCTGCCGCGCTCACGATGCGCACGCGCCGGGCAACCTCGATCGCGGAATCGTTCTGGCTTTCGAGGAGCGTGAGCAAGCGTTCGTGCAGCGGCGCAAGCTGTTCTCCGAGTACGCCGCTGCGGTCGACTGACGCGAGCAGGCGCTGCATACTGAGCAAAGCGTAGATCTCGCCCGGGGTAAACCACAGGCCGGGCAGTTCCGAGCGCGCAGCAGCCGGGTTCAGGCAGTAGCCGTTGCGCTCGCGATCGAAGACGATCGGCAGGCCAACGCGATTGGTCAGATGCGACAGGTCGCGGAAGATCGTGGCGCGCGAGACTTCCAGCGCCGAGCACAGATCGCTCAGGCGGACGACCGGCCGGGTTTGCAGCAGCCGCTGGATTCTTGCGAAGCGTTCGTTACGTTCCACCGTCTTCTGCCCGATTCAATCTGGCTTGGTCATTTACCGCGATCGTAGCGCGGAATGTGCTACCAGGTGATCAGGCTGATCACCAGGGTGACCATGGCCGTTGCGAAGATGAGTCGGTCGAGGTGGTCGGCAGTGGGCATGTTCGTCTCCAGTGAGTTGGTTCAGGAACACTCTACGCTGGGCGAGTCTCACCACGTGCGACTGGGCACGGCCGGAAGAAATATTTTTTCAGCCGGCGATCGGTTGTGGCAGCAATCTCGCTACGCCGGTGGGCCGGTGGGCGCGGCTGGCGACGGATTTGCGCGGGGATTGTTGCGCGCGTGCGTGCTGTCGGCCGCCGTCAGCCCGCCTGCGCCGCGCACCAGGCGGCCGTCTGGGGGGCGCGGCAAAAGGCTTGCAGGAAGGCAAAGGCCGCTTCAGCGTGCTCGCGCGCTGTCGGGCTCAGTTCGTCTCCGAGCACGAAACTGTCGCCGCGAACGCCGAGGACGTAGGTCGGGGGCAGCGCTGCCTGGCCGAGGCGGGCGAGAACGGCGAGCACGGTCTCCGGGTTCAGCGCGTGCGAGCTTGCAGCGAAACTCGGCGCGTCGCGTGCTTCGACGCGGCGAAAGGCGTACGGCGCCGCGGCTTGCTGGTCGGCGTCGATGAACAGCGCGAGTTCTCTGGCCGCGAGATCGAGGGCATTTTCGATCTGCCACTGGAAGTCGCCGATCAGTTCGTAGCGTTCGCTCAGCCCTGCTGCGAGCAGCCAGTCGTGCAGGCGTTCGAGGAGCTGGGGGCCGAGCGCGTCGTCGCCGCGGCTGGGGTTGCCGCAGGCGAGGATGACGATCGGGGCGGGCGCGCTCGCCACCCAGTTCGCTTCAGCCGACGTTTGCCGAAAGCTCGGGCGAGGGCGACTGCAGACGGTCGAGCAGCGTTCCGTCGGCGTCGAGCAGTTCGAGCTGCAGCGGCATCTTGCCCAGCGCGTGCGTCGCGCACGACAGGCAGGGGTCGAAGCAGCGGATGGCAACCTCGATCCGGTTGAGCAGTCCTTCGCTGAGCTGGCGGCCGTTCAGGTAACGCTGGGCAACGCGCCGGATCGCTTCGTTCATCGGCTGGTTGTTGTGCGTCGTCGACACGATCAGGTTGCACGTGCTGACCAGATCGTCGTCACCGACACGGTAGTGGTGGATCAGCGTGCCGCGCGGCGCTTCGATGACGCCGACGCCTTCGCGCCGGCGCGGGCCGCTGGTGACCAGGTCGCTGCCCGAGAGGTCGTCGTCGTGCAGCAGGTCCTTGATCGTCTCGGCCGCGTGCAGCATTTCGAGCATGCGCGCCCAGTGGTAGGCGAGCGGCGCGTGGATCAGTTTGCCGTTCCCGTGGTCGATGAACTCACGCCGCTCGGCTTCGGCGAGCGGCGTCGCCATCGTGTCGCAGTTCTGCACGCGGGCGAGCGGGCCGACCTTGTACCAGCCGTCCTCGGTGCCGAATGCGGCGAGGAAGGGGAACTTCATGTAACTCCACGGCTTGACTTCCTCGTGAATGAGTTCGGCATAGTTGTTCACGGGCACGCCGTCGACCAGGAGCTTGCCGTCGGCATCGCGCGCGCGCAGGCGGCCGTCGTAGAAATCGAGCGTGCCGCGTGGGCCGACGAGCGACAGCAGGTTGGAGCGGAAGCTGCCGAATTCGTCGTAGAGTTCGGGTTCGGATTCATGCAGGCGCTTGACGAGCTGCACCGCCTGACGGCTCCAGGCGATGATCGTGTAGATTTCGGCGAGCAGTTCGTCGCGTTCGGCGCGTGTCAGTGCGCGGTTGACGCCGCCGGGGATCGCGCCGGTACCATGTACCCGCTTGCCGGCGGTCAGCCGGATGATCTCCTGGCCGAACTTGCGCAGCAGCACGCCTTGGCGAGCGACTTCCGGGTATGCGGCCGCGATGCCGACGATGTTGCGCTTGCCGGCGTCGCTCTCGAAGCCGAAGAGCAGGTCGGGCGCCGAGAGGTGAAAGAAGTGCAGCGCGTGCGATTGCAGGATCTGGCCGTAGTGCATCAGCCGGCGCAGCTTCTCGGCGCTCGGCGTCAGCCGGTCGACGCCGACCACCCGGTCGAGCGCCTTGGCCGCGGCCAGGTGGTGCGACACCGGGCAGATGCCGCACAGCCGCTGCACCATCACCGGAACTTCCCAGTACGGGCGCCCCTGGATGAATTTCTCGAAGCCGCGGAATTCGACGATGTGCAGGCGTACCTGTTGCACTTGGTCGTTGTCGTCCAGCAGCAGCGTCACCTTGCCGTGTCCTTCGACCCGCGACACCGGGTCGATCGCGACGCGGCGCAGTGTGCCCGGGTTGGCGGCGGTTTCGAGGGCGAAGCCTGTGTTTTCCATGGCCATGCTCGCTTTCAACTCTTGCCGGATCAATCAAAATGCAGCAGCGGGTGCCCCAGGCGCGGCGTGCGGCCGGCCAGCAGGTCGCTCAGGAACTTCCATATCGCTTCGCCGGAAGGCGGGCAACCCGGGATGAAGTAGTCGACGCGGACGATCTCGTGGATCGGGTGGACCTTGTCGAGCGGCAGCGGCAGTTCCGGATCGTTCGGGATCTGGCGGCCGACGATGCCGGGCCCGGTCAGGTAGACCTCCTGCAGGCACTGGCCGAGATCAAGGTGGTTGCGCTGCGCCGGCAGCCCGCCGTTCACCGAGCACGCGCCGAGGGCGATCAGCACCTTGCAGTTGTGCCGGAACTCGCGCAGAACGTGCACGTTTTCCGCGTTGCAGATGCCGCCTTCGATCAGGCCGATGTCACAGGGGCCGCAGTGTTTGATGTCGGTGAGCGGCGAACGGTCGAACTCGACATGTTCGAGCAGTTCGAACAGGCGCTCGTCGATATCGAGAAAAGACATGTGGCAACCGAAGCAGCCGGCGAGCGAAGTCGTCGCGACGCGCAGCTTGCGGCTCTCGACAGCAGCGTTCATCTCACACCTCCTCGGTCGTCGTGCGCCGGGCGAGGCGCTCGACCTGCATGCCGATCGGTTGAACATCGTAGCGCCGGCTGCCGATCGGCACGGCGAAGCCGCGCCGCTTGCGCAGGATGACGCCGACCGGGCAGACATGCGCTGCCTTGTCGGCGAGCGAAAAGTCGGTGTCCGCCAGGCGCCCCGATTCGGCATTGACGATCAGGTGCTTGCTGATGCCACGCCCGGAGAGGGCAAAGACGTTCTTGCCGTCGACGTCGCGACTGGCGCGCACGCACAACTCGCAGAGAATGCAGCGGTTGAAGTCGAGCAGAACCTCGGGGTGCGAGGCATCGACCGCCCGATCGGGATAGAACTGCGGAAAGTGCGGGGTCAGCATTTCCAGTTCGTAGGCCAGCGCCTGCAGCATGCAGCGGCCGCTCTTCTCGCACGAGGGGCAGAAGTGATTGCCTTCGACGAAAAGCATCTGCAGCATCGTCCGTCGCTTGTCGTTCAGGTCGGGGGAATTGTTTTCGACCTCCATTCCGTCGCGTGCCGGCATCGTGCACGCCGAGACGTAGCGCCCGTTGGCTTTCACCGTGCACAGCTTGCAGCTTCCCTGCGGCTTGAACTCGGGGTGATGGCACAGGTGCGGAATGAAAATGTCGGCGGCCATCGCGGCCTGCATGATCGTCTGCCCGTCGGTGAAGGAAACGGGCAGCCCGTCGAGCAGGATGTGCTGCGTGCTCATGCTTCGACTCCCGGCAAGCCGGCCGCCAGACCAAAGTGGGCGGCCGGGTCATCGCGCCCGGTCATCTGGCGGGCGGAGGCCAGCGCCTGATCGAGGTCGAACGCCGGTTTGAAGGCCAGCGAGCGCAGGCGTCGCTCATAGGCCGGGCGGAACTTGTTCAGCGTGTCGAAGAGCGGGTTGCACGCCGACTGGCCGAGCCCGCAATGACTGGCGGCGTGCAGCAGCCGGTGGATCTTGAAGATTTCGTTGATGTCGTGCTGCGAACCCTGGCCGCTCGCGATCTTGTCCATGCAGTTGGCGACGAGCGAGGTGCCAACGCGGCAGGGCGTGCAGAAACCGCAACTCTCGTGCGCGAAGAAATGGGCAAAATTACGCGCCACCTCGAACATGTCGCGGTGTTCGCCGAAGACCATGAAAGCGCCGGCGGTCGGTACGTCCTCGAAGGCAATCCGGCGCGAGAACTCGTGCATCGCCAGGCAGGTTCCGGATGGGCCGCTGACTTGCACTGCCTGCGCATTGCCGGCGCCGCAATCGTTGAGCACCTGCGCCACCGAAACGCCGAACGGGTATTCGTAGATTCCCGGCGTTTCGACATCGCCGGAGATCGACAGCAGCTTCGTTCCGGTAGACTGCTTGGTCCCCAGGCCGGCGAACCAGGCGCCGCCATTGACCGCGATCAGCGCCGCCTTGCACAGCGTTTCGACGTTGTTCACCACCGTCGGCTGGCCGAGATAGCCTTCGGTGGCCGGGAAGGGCGGCCGTATGCGCGGCACGCCGCGCTTGCCTTCGAGCGATTCGAGCAGGGCGGTTTCTTCGCCGCAGACGTAGGCGCCGACGCCGAGGTGGATCTCGATGTCGAAGTTGAAGTCGTCCTCGCCGAGCACCCGTGTGCCGAGCAGTCCATCGCGTCGGCGGCGGGCGAGGTTTTCGTTCAGCGCCGGCAGGAGGTAGGCGTACTCGCCGCGCAGATAGACCAGCCCCAGCGTGGCGCCGATCGTAAACCCGGCGATGCTGATTCCGTCGAACAGCAGGTCGGCGTAGCTGCTCAGCAGGACGCGGTCCTTGAACGTACCGGGTTCGCCTTCGTCAGCATTGCAGACGACGTAGCGTGCCGGCGCTTCGCCCGCGCATGGCGCCCGACGCGCCGACTCCCACTTGATGTGCGTGGTGAACCCGGCGCCGCCACGACCGCGCAAATTGGACAGTTTCATCTCGGCCAGCATCGCCTCCCGGCCGCGCGCGACAGCCGCCTTGAGTGCTTCGCCGTTCGGCCACTGGCGGCCGAGCAACTCGTCGTAGCGCCGGATGTTGTCCTCGATCAGAAAATACTCGCGCGGCCAGTCGCTCAACGGCGCCTGCTTGCGGATCAGTTCGCTGATCCGGTCGATGCGCTCGGCCGACATGCGGGTGAGCGGACGGCCGTTGACCAGCAGCGCCGGTCCCTGGTCGCACATGCCGGTGCAGGACGTCGTATCGACGCTGACCAGGCGGTCTTCGGAGACCTTGCCGCGTTCGACCCACAGCTTGTTGCACAGCCGATCAATCAGTTCGCCGCTGCCCAGCATGCGGTCGGTGATGTTGTCCGAGAAGAGGACGCGGTAACGGCCGACCGGCGTCAGGTGGAAGAACGAGTAGAAGCCGGCGACTCCCTCGACGCGTGCGCGCGGCAGGCAAAGCGCGCGCGCAACCGCGCTCAGCGCTGCCGCCGGAAGATGGCCGAGGGCATCCTGCACTTCGCGCAAAATCTGGACCAGGTACCTGGCTTCGTAGCGATAGCGCTCGAAAATGGGCGGCAGCCGGCTGTCGAGCTGCCCGGCCTCAGCGTAGTCCTGACTCACGCGAACCTCCTGCGAGTGATCATTGGCGAAAAAGCGTCCAAATTCAGATCGCCGAATTCAGCATAGCAGGTCTCTTGGCGGGGCGAACTGACGCACGTCAACGGTGGGCAGGAATGCGCGCAAGTCGCCCCCGGCGCGCTTCGCCTGATGCTCGGTCGGTCAGGGAAAAATCATGGCGCAATGCAGCAAATTTTCCGCTATGCTTCAATAGCCGGGGCGCGGCAGGCGCGGTGTTTGCCGGTATTGACGACGGCTGGCTCGGGCCGCGTAGAGTGAAGCAGGCGGGTCCTGCGTAGGCGAACGCTGGGTGGTTTGCGGGCCGTCATGGACAGCATTTTTCGGAGCACGACCATGCATTTTGAGACGTCCCTCGAATTCCTCGAAAGCCACACCTACGACGAGCTCAACCTCGGCGATACGTCGGCGCTGGTGCGCACACTGCGTCCTGAGGACGTCAAGCTGTTCGCCCTGATGTCGGGCGACATGAATCCTGCCCTGGCGAATACCGAATTCAGGCACAGCGGCCTGTTCCGCGACTTTATTGCGCATGGCATGTGGATCGCGTCCTTGCTGTCGACCATCCTCAGCACGCAGTTTCCTGGTCCGGGAACCGCGTTGATGGAGACCTCGCTGCAGTTTGCCCGGCCGGTGACGATCGGCGACACGATCACCTTCACGGTGACGGTACGCCAGAAATTTGCCCATAACCACCACATCATTCTCGATTGCGTTGGGGCAAACCAGGACGGACTGGTCGTCGTCTCGGGCAGCGTCGAGGTGATGGCGCCGACCGAAAAAGTTCGCACCAAGCGCGCCGCACTGCCGGAAATCACCATCTCCGACAAGTATGCGCGCCTGCAGGTACTCGTGCAGCGCGCCGCAGGCCTGGCACCGATCGACATGGCCGTCGTTCACCCTTGCGACCGCGAGTCGCTGCGCGGTGCGCTGCTCGCCGCCGACGCCAAGCTGATCGACCCCATCCTGATCGGTCCCGAACAGAAGATTCGCGCTGTTGCCGAAGAGCACGGGCTGGACCTCGGGCCGCACCGCATTGTCGATGTCCGGCACAGCCACGACGCAGCGGCGATGGCCGTGACGCTGGTCCGCAGCGGCGACGCCGAAGCGCTGATGAAAGGCAGTCTGCACACCGACGAACTGATGGCCGAGGTCATTTCGCGCAGCGCCGGTCTGCGTACCGACCGCCGGATCAGCCATGTCTTCCTGATGGACGTGCCCACCTATCCGCGGCCGATCATGATCACCGACGCGGCGGTCAACATCATGCCCAGCCTGCTTGAAAAGGTCGACATCATCCAGAACGCCATCGAACTGGCGCACGTCATCGGCGTTCCGGAACCCAAGGTTGCCATCCTCTCGGCGGTCGAGACGGTCAATCCCAAGATCCAGTCCACGCTCGACGCGGCGGCGCTGTGCAAGATGGCCGACCGCGGCCAGATCAAGGGCGGCCTGCTCGATGGGCCGCTGGCCTTCGACAACGCGGTTTCGCTGGTCGCCGCGAAGACCAAGGGAATCACCTCGGCGGTGGCCGGACGGGCCGACATCCTGGTCGTCCCCGACCTTGAGTCGGGCAACATGATCGCCAAGCAGCTCGAGTACCTGGCCAACGCACTGACCGCCGGCATCGTCCTCGGGGCGAGCGTGCCGATCGTCCTGACCAGCCGCGCCGACACCGCGGAAACGCGCATTGCCTCGTGCGTCATCGCCGCCTTGATGGCGCACGCCGCGCGCGTGCGCCTGAAAACGGCCTGAGACGGCGGCCGCCGGCGGGCGGCTTCAGGCGCTTGCGGCGCGCATCGCGCGGCGCAGCAGGGCGCCGAGGAGAATCGCCGCGAGCACCAGGCTGAGCAGCGAGGCAAGCCAGAAGCCGGCCACGCCGAGCGGCCGCGCGGCGTGAAAAGCCAGCCACCAGCCGCCGAGCAGACCGACGCCCCAGAAGCAGACCAGGTGCACGAACATCGGCACGAAGGTGATCTTGTAGCCGCGCAGCGCGTGCGCCGCGATCGTCTGTACGGCGTCGAAAACCTGATAGACCGCGACATAGCCGAGCAGGCCGACGGCCACCGCGGACACCGCCGCGTCGTCGGTCCACACGCTGGTCACCGCCTCGGCGACCAGCCAGAGGAGGACGCCGAGCCCGGCCGAAAGACCACCGGCCCAGAGAAAGCCCGCCTTGATCGAGGCGTGCGCGCGCGCCCAATCGCGTCCTCCGGCCGCCTGAGCGACCTGCGCCAAGGTCGCGATCGCCAGCGCCAGCGGCAGCATGTAGCACAGCGCCGCGAGGTTGGCGACGATGCGGTGACCGGCGACGACGGTCGCGCCGAGCTGCGCGACGAACAAGGCCATCAGCGTAAACGACGAGATCTCGACGAAGTTCGAGAAACCCATCGGCAGGCCGAGACGCAGGAGCTCGACCAGTGCTCGCAGACGCGGCAACTGCCAGCCGGCGAAAACGCGCAAGGGTCGCAGGCGTGCGCTGCCGCGTAGCGTGAGGCTGGCCGCGAAGAGCGAGAACCAGGCGACGGCGACGTTCGACCAACCGCAACCGAGCACGCCAAGCGGCGCACCGCCGGCGCTCCCGGTGACCAGCAGCCAGGCGAGCAGCGCGTGCAGCAGCGTCGCCGCCAGACTGATGACGAGCAGCGGACGGGGATGGCCAAGCGCGTTGCAGAAGGCGTGAAACGTCCGGTAAAGCAAGACCGCGGGCAGACCGCCGGCGAGCAGCGCCAGGTAAGCGCGCGCCTTCTGCTCGACCGGCGGATCGATACGCGAAAGCCCGAGCAGCAGGTCGGGGTAGAGCAGCAGACCGACTCCCGGCACGGCAAGAAACACCGCCAGCCAGAAGCCCTGCTGCAGCGCTGGCGCAATTTCCGCCGTGCGACCGGCGCCGTGCAGATGCGCGACGGTGGGCGCCACCGCCTGCAGGATGCCGACGAACGCAAAAACGACCGAAATGTAGACGCCGCCGCCGACCGCCACCGCCGCCAGGTCGTCGGTCCCGTAGTGACCGAGCAATGCCGTATCGATCACCATCATTCCCATCGACGCCAGTTGGGCGATCAGAATCGGTGCCGCGTGCGCGACGATCAGGCGGGATTGTTGGGCGAGCATGGCCGGAGGAAAACGTGGAAGCGCGCGCAGCGTAACCGATTTCGCTCGCCGGCGTGGTCTCGAAGTCGATCCTGGCAGGGCAGGTCGCGCCTGCTGGACGCGGTGGCGCGCATCCGGCGGAGCAAGCGCCGAACTGAAAAAGGAATTCTCATACCCTATCGGCAACCGCCAACCGGTACGCCAACATGCTCATGCCTCCTCGCCAGGCCAGATTTCCCGATGAAGCGACTCCAGATCGAGACTGTTCGCGCCGGCCAGGAAGCCTTGACGATAGGCGTTCTTGCGGGCGATGTCGGCGAATCGTTCGGCGGCGAAATCATTAGCTGCGATGTAGACTTGGCCTTGGCTCTGCAGATCGCCCCGGCTGGCGGCGAACTCGTCGTATACCGAGGCAATTCGCTGCAGTCTTTCTCGTTTGCTCGACTTCCGCTTGGAATCAACCTCGCCCTGGTTGCCTGCCATCCAGGTTCTCCAACGCAATGTCCGGCTTGTTCGGGGTCGTTGCCGATCGCGCCGGAAAGCGTGGGGATTGCGGGGAAGTGCTTCCGGCCAGTGGCCTGCAGTGGTCCGTCGCGACGCCAGCGGATTCTCGAAGCTCATGGGCTTTGGCACCGGTGCCTGGGTTGCTTCTCCTTTTCCTGGCGACTGTTCCATTTGTTCTATCGATTGACGTTATCGCCGAACGTGTGGTGTCGAGGATGCTGATCTGCTTCTTTGCGTTCAACCCTGCCGGCCCACAGCGATACGTGCGCAACGATGAAACGCGCTGGCGGGGCTCGCGCGCCAGGCTTTGCTTCCTGCGCAAGCGGGCGCCGTCGTCGTTGTGCCGTCCGACATGCCTGATGGTCGCGTGGGTCGAGTCCGACGGCATGCTGAGGTAGCCTGCTCTGCAGGCGGCGGCCGAGCTCAGCGGCGGCGTCGGCTGAACGCAAGCACTGCGCAGCCAACGGCCGACAGTCGTTGGCTGCGGCGTTCGACGAGCTGGTAGAAGCCCGCGCCGGCAGCAACGCTGGCCAGCCAGGCAAGGATCATGGCGAGCAGTCCGAGCCAGGGATGATGCGGAGCGAAGCGGGTAAAGGCGCCGCTGATTACCAGGCAGACCGGGAAGTGAATCAGAAACACCGAGTACGAGATCGTGCCGAGGAATCTGATCGCCTGCGATTCCGGCCAACGGACGCGGTAGCGGCGAGCGACAGCAAGCGTCAAGGCGACGACAAAGGCGACTGCGATCCGCCAGCGGAAGTCGAGCACCAGCGCGCCGGCGACCGCGGTGCCGACCAGCAAAAGCCACCACCATGGTCGTGTGGAAGTGGCGGTCCAATAGGCGAGTGCGCCCAACGCGTAGGCGCCAAAGAAGTACGGAGCCCACGCGTCCAAGTAGGCCACGCGGTTGAAGTAGTACAGCGAGGCGAAGGCCAGCGCAGCGGTCAGCGCGAGTGTGGCGCGTTCGGCTGCCGCGCCGTCGCCCGCGACGCCGCGGGCGACCCAGAGGACGGCCAGGAATAGCGTGAACAATTGCACGGCGATCGAGACGAACCAGACGCCGGCGGAGAGCCCATCGTAACCAAGAATGTCCTGCAGCAGCAGCAGGTGCGCTGCAATCTGTGGCCAGGTGGGCGAATCCGGGATCGAATGATGGCTCATCAGCGCACGTGCCAGCGCCGAGCATCCGATGGCCAGCACGATCGCCACCATGCAAGGTGGCACCAGTCTGAGATAGCGATCCCACAAGAGCGGGCCAAGCGGCCGCTGGGTCAGTGCGCCGCCGGGTGCAACGGATTGCGCGGCAAGAAAGCCGCTGACGACGAGGAATATCTGCACCGCTAGGCGTGCATGCGCGCTGAGCCAGGAGAAAAGGCCTGGTGCCAGGCTGTGCGCGTAGTCGGAGAGCGGCCCGTAAAACGCCAGATGATGCAGCACGATCAATTGCGTTCCCACCATCTTCATGGCGTCGATCAGGGGCAACTGCGCTTGCGGGGATGTGCTCGTCAGGGCGTTCATCAGGGTTGCACGCGAGCTTGCCGTGGCTCGGCAAGAGCGTGCATCGACAGGGGTGGAGAGGCTACTCTCTGGCAAGCTGCTCGTGCGCTCAGGATTTCTGGTGCGGCCGCGGCCACCGTTGGCGCCAGTGTCGCGGCAGATCGATCACCGACCTCCCCCCGCAAATCGACCCCAGAGAGCGAGCGCCGTTTGTTTGGACAGCAAAGGCTCTTTCTAAGTGGAGCCCTGCCAGTTCCGGCCGGCCGACCGGTGATGCGGTTGCTCTTGACCTTCCAGGATTTCATTTGAATCGGATAGTCCTCGGTGGATCTGGTCGGCGCAGGAACGCGCGCTGGTCAAAGCGCCAGACTTGTCCACGGCCGGCGGCCCGGCGGCTGCTCTTAGCGCCTTTGTGCCGGTTCACCAGCGAAGTGGCGCTCGCGCAGCCAAAGCGAAACTCTGACCAGGCCGATCATCACGGGTACTTCGACCAGCGGGCCGATGACGGCGGCGAAGGCGGCGCCCGAATTGATACCGTAAACGGCGACCGCGACGGCGATCGCCAGTTCGAAGTTGTTACTGGCGGCCGTGAAGGAGAGGGTGGCGCATTTTCCGTAACCGGCGCCGACCTTGCGGCTCATGTAGAAGGAAATCAGGAACATCAGGACGAAATAGATGAGCAGCGGCAGGGCGATGCGCACCACGTCGAGTGGGATGGTGATGATCAGCTTGCCCTTCAGGCTGAACATGACGACGATGGTGAACAGCAGCGCGATGAGCGTGAGCGGACTGATCCGTGCCACGAACTGCTGGTGATACCACTCCTTCGAGACGAAGCGCAGCATGATCACTCGCGTCATGACGCCGGCAATACACGGGATTCCGAGGTAGATGAAGACGCTCTCGGCGATCTGCCCCAGCGAGACGTCTACGACGGAACCGGAGAGACCGAACAGCGGTGGCAGCACGGTGACGAAGATCCAGGCATAGACGCTGTAGAAGAGCACCTGGAAGATCGAGTTGAAAGCGACGAGCCCGGCGGCGTACTCGGTCGAGCCTTGCGCGACTTCGTTCCAGACGATGACCATGGCGATGCAGCGCGCAAGGCCGATCATGATCAGACCGACCATGTATTCGGGTTTGTCGGGGAGGAAGACGATGGCCAGCGCGAACATCAGCAGCGGTCCGACGATCCAGTTCTGAATCAGCGACAGCGCGAGGACTCGGCGGTCGACGAAGACGTCGGGCAGTTCCTCGTAGCGCACCTTGGCGAAGGGCGGGTACATCATCAGGATCAGGCCAAGAGCGATCGGGATGTTGGTCGTGCCAAGCTGGAAGGAGTTGATCAGGTCCTCGACGCCGGGAACGTAGAAGCCCAGGCCGACACCGAGCGTCATCGCAGCGAAGATCCAGACCGTCAGGTAGCGGTCGAGGAAGGAGAGTTTCCTGCTCACGGTGCCCATCTCATGCTCCGGCTGCGAGGTTTCGTCGATCGATCATCCGCGGGCGCGAGTAGCGCCGCCTTCGCCTGCCGTCCCGCCAGGAAAAAAGGCGGGTGGCCGGCTGATCGGGGGCTGATCGCGCAATGGCTGTTGCCTTGCGATGGCGGCGGCGAAACGGGTTTACAAAATTCGATGATTCTAGCAATATAAAAATGTTTAGCAAAGGAGCGTTGCGCGATACGTTGCTATTTTCGGCTCGCTGGCTGTCCAGTCGAGCGCCACTTATCCTTGGGAGGAACGAGAAATGACGGTGAGGGTTGGCATCAATGGTTTCGGTCGGATCGGCCGGTTGGCGCTGCGCGCGGCGTGGGAGTGGCCGGAACTCGAGTTCGTGCACATCAATGAGCCCAACGGTCCGGTCGATGCGGCCGCTTTGCTGCTCGAGTTCGACTCGGTGCATCGTCGCTGGTCGCACGAAGTCGGCGTGAGCAACGGACAGATGGTGATCGACGGCAAGACGATCGGCTACAGCACGGCAAAAGATGTCGCGGGGGGGCCGTGGGGCGAGGCTGGGGTGGACATCGTGCTCGAGGCGAGCGGCAAGTGGCGTACCGTCGACCAGCTTTCGCCTTATCTGGCGGCGGGCGTCAAGAAGGTGATCGTTGCCGCTCCGGTGAAGGGTGGCGATACGCTGAACATCGTCATGGGCGTCAATGATCAGCTCTACGATCCGGCGCGCGACCACATCGTTACCGCGGCCTCATGCACCACCAATTGTCTGGCTCCGGTGGTCAAAGTGGTGCACGAGGCGATCGGAATCTCGCACGGGCTGATCACTACGATCCATAGTTCGACCAACACGCAGAGCGTGCACGACCAGATGCACAAGGACTTGCGCCGTGCGCGCGCCTCGAGTCTGTCGCTGGTGCCGACGACGACCGGTTCGGCGACGGCGATCGCGCTGATCTTTCCCGAGCTGAAAGGCAAGCTCGACGGACACGCGGTACGCGTGCCGCTGCTCAATGCCTCGCTGACCGACTGCGTTTTCGAGATGCAGCGCCCGACGAGCGTCGAGGAGGTCAACGGTCTGTTGAAAGCCGCCGCCGAGGGGGCGCTGAAGGGCATCCTGGGTTTCGAGGAGCGGCCGCTGGTGTCGATGGATTACAGTGGCGATGCGCGTTCGTCGATCGTCGATGCGGCGCATACGCTGGTGATCAACGGCACGCTGGTCAAGATTTACGCCTGGTACGACAACGAGTGGGGTTATGCCAACCGCTATGTCGAACTGGCGCGCAAGCTCGCTGCTTCGTTGTAAGCGGCGTTGCGCAGGCGCTGCCGCGAGCGCGACGCAGCATATGGCGGGCGACGGTAGCGGCGGCGCGCATCCATAGCTGAGAGGAGGGAGAGGGAGGGGAACCATGAGCGATCGATCGCCAACCGCCGGAAGCGACAACGCGCGCGCGGGTCTACGCAACTACATTCTGGTCACTGCCGCCTACTGGTCGGATACGGTGACCGACGGCGCCGCGCGCATGCTGGTGCTTTTCTATTTCTACAACCTGGGTTACACGCCACTTGCCGTCGCCTTGCTGTTCATCTTTTACGAGGTCTTCGGCATTCTGACCAACCTTTTCGGCGGTTACATCGGCGCCCGTTTCGGGCTGAAGACGACGCTGTTCATCGGCCTCGGCGCGCAGCTCGTTGCCCTGTCGATGCTCGCCTTCGCCCCGCAGTCGTGGCTGGTCGTCGCCTACGTCATGGCCTCGCAGGCGCTGAGCGGGATCGCCAAGGACATGACCAAGATGAGTTCGAAGAGCGCGGTCAAGCTGATTGTTCCGGCCGATGCCTCGGCGACGCTCTACCGCTGGGTGGCCATCCTGACCGGGTCGAAGAACGCGCTGAAAGGCGTCGGCTTTTTCCTCGGCGGCCTGCTGCTGACGCTGCTCGACTTCCAGACGGCGCTCCGGCTGCTCGTCGCGCTGGTCGGCGGCACGCTTTTCCTGGCGGCGCTGCTGATCCGCGGCGGTCTTGGCGAGGCCAACCGGAAAGCCAAGTTCGGGCAGATGTTTTCGCGCAACGCAGCGGTCAACAAGCTTGCCGCAGCGCGCATCTTCCTGTTTGGCGCGCGCGACGTCTGGTTCGTCGTCGGTCTGCCCGTTTTTCTGTCGAGCGTGCTCGGCTGGACGTTCTGGCAGTCGGGCGGATTCCTCGCGATCTGGGTGATCGGCTACGGGATCGTGCAGGCGGCCACGCCCGGCTTGCTGCGCAGCCGTGTCGAGGGGCAGCACGAGCCCGATGGGAAGACGGCAACGCTCCTCGCCTTCGTGCTCGCATCGCTGCCCGCAGCGATTGCGCTCGGTCTTGGTGCCGGACTGGCGCCGGCGAGGGTGGTGGTCGTTGGCCTGATCGTCTTCGGCGTCGTCTTTGCGCTCAACTCGGCTGTACACTCCTACCTCATCCTGGCCTATACCGACAGCGACAAGGTGGCAATGAGCGTCGGCTTCTATTACATGGCCAACGCGATGGGTCGCTTGGCGGGGACGGTTCTCTCCGGTGCGCTTTACCAATGGGGCGTGCAAAGCGGACCCGCCGACGGCTTGATCGCCTGTCTGTGGGCGTCCACTGCTTTCGTTCTCGTCGCCGGTCTCCTTTCGCTGCTGCTGCCGCGTCGCACCGGCGCTCCCAGCAAGCCGATCAAGCTCGACGATCTGGGTGACTGAGCGCTGGCTGCGGGTCGCCGGGTGAGCGTCGCCGGCGCAGCTTTTGTCGAGCGCGCCAGTCGATTGTAGGTAGAATGCGGGCTGCTTTCGTCCTGTTCATTCCACCGCCGAGAGATTGTCGTGTCCGCTCAGCCTGTCCGCAAGATCCGTTCATTTTTGTTCAGCGCCGGGCTGTTGCTTGCCCTGAGCGGTTGCGATGCGATCCAGCAGAAGCTCGGTATCGAAGCGCCGGCTGCCAAGGCGGCGCGCCTGGACGGCGAGGGCAAGGCGGTTGGCGGGGCATGCCGGCAGTCGGGCCGCGCCATCGAAGACTGCTATTCGATCTACTCCTGGTTGCCGAAAGCGGCGATCTATGAAGGCTGGCGCGACATGGATGTGTACATGCGCGAGAACAAGCTGCCGACGGTCGAACCGCAACTGCCACCGCCGCAGCCGCCGGGTAGCAAGAAGGCCAAGCCAGCGGTCGCGCGCGCGAATGCCGCGGGCGAAGCCGGGGGAGACGCCAGGGAAGGCGCCGCCGACGGCGCCAAGGCTGAGGCGAAGGGCGAGGCGAAAGGCGAGGCGAAAGGCGAGGCGAAAGGCGAGGCGAAAGGCGGCGGGCAGCACTAGCTGCCGCTGCCGGCTCCTGCCGCCCGCTCTTGGCGCGGGCGCTTGGCGCTCTGGCTCATGGCGCCGGATTCGTGTAGCGCAGGTGGATGGCGTCGATCTCGCGCAATACCTCTGGCGAGAGTTCGACGCTGAGTGCGGCGAGATTCTCTTCGAGCTGGGCGAGGCTGGTCGCGCCGATGATCGTACTGGCGACGAACCAGCGCGAGTAAACGAAAGCGAGCGCCAATTGGCTCGGCGTCAGGCCGTTGGCGCGCGCCAGTTCGACATAGGCGGTGACCGCCCGGACGACGTTTTCCTTCGCGTAGCGCTGGCCGAAACCGGGAAACTCGCTGATCCGTCCGCGTGCCTGCGGATCGGTCAGGTACTTGCCGGAAAGCGTCCCGAAGGCGAGCGGCGAGTAGGGCAGCAAGGCGACGTTCTCACGGTAGCAGATCTCGGCCAGGCTGCTCTCATAGACGCGGTTGAGCAGGTTGTAAGCGTTCTGCAGCGAGACCGGTGGCGGCACACCCTGCTCGCGCGCTTGCCGCAGGAACTCGATGACTCCCCAGGGATGCTCGTTCGACAGGCCGTAATGGCGGATCTTGCCTGCGTCGATCAAGGTCGCAAGCGCGGCGACCGTCTCGCCGATCGGCGTTGCTGCGCATTCGCGCGCCGGATCGAACTGCCACTGGCCGAACATGGGCTGGTTGCGCGCCGGCCAGTGCAATTGGTAGAGATCGATGTAATCAGTGCGCAGGCGGCGCAAGGACCCTTCGACCCCGGCGCGCAGGCTGGCCAGATCGAAGTCGAGGCAGCCGGAGCGAATCCAGTTCAGACTGCGTCCCGGGCCGGCGGCTTTGCTGGCCACGACGATTCGGTCACGCGCCTGCCGCGCCAGCCAAGTGCCGACAATCTCCTCGGTGCGCCCACAGGTGGCGGCGCGCGGGGGGACGGGATACATCTCCGCGGTGTCAATGAAATTCACCCCGGCGGCGAGCGCGCGGTCGAGCTGCGCATGTGCGTCGGATTCGCTGTTCTGCTGGCCGAAGGTCATCGTGCCGAGACAGATCGCCGATACTTCAAGGGTGCTGCCACCCAGCCTGCTGGTCTTCATGCTGCCTCCATGCGTTGGTTTCATAGCCCTCTTGTGCTGTGCTGGTCGCGGCGTCGGCGCGGGGCATTGCGCACGGGCGGTCGGCCGCTGTCGCCGGCGCGCCGTAAGCGGGGCCGCCCGCGCTGTCGCGCGGGTGTCTTTCTGGTCGCCTACGATACACCAATCGAGCGCTTTTTCAGCCATCGGCCGGGCCGGGGCGGGGCCAGGAATCGACGCCGGGCGAGGCCGGCAGAGCGCGTGCTGTACGGCCAGTCGGCGCCGCACCGCGGTGACCGCCACGACTCTCCCGGGGAAAACGCTTGCGCTTCGCCGATCACGGTATAATTCTTTCAATTCTATGGATTTTTGACCAATATAGGGGCCTCGCACATGCATTTTGACGAACTCGGACTTGCCCCCGAGCTGTTGCGCGCCGTAACCGAGCAGGGCTACACGGAACCGACGCCGATTCAGGCGCAGGCGATACCCATCGTTCTCTCCGGGCGGGACCTGATGGGTGGGGCGCAGACGGGGACCGGGAAGACGGCCGCCTTCACGCTTCCTCTGCTCCAACGAATCCTGCCGCTTGCCAACGCCAGCCCGTCACCGGCCCGCCATCCAGTGCGCGTGTTGATGCTGGCGCCGACACGCGAGCTGGCGATTCAGGTCCACGAATCGGTACGCACGTACAGCAAATACGTTCCGCTGAAGAGCTGTTGCGCCTACGGTGGGGTCGACATCAAGGCGCAGATCGCCGAATTGCGTTGCGGCGCCGAGGTCCTCGTCGCGACGCCCGGTCGTCTGCTCGATCTCGTCGAACAGAAGTGCCTCAACTTCAGCAGCGTGCAGGCGCTCGTACTGGACGAGGCTGATCGTATGCTCGACATGGGCTTCATCCCGGACGTGACGCGCATCATCAACCTGCTGCCCAAGCAACGGCAGAGCCTGCTGTTTTCGGCCACCTTCTCGGAGGAGATCAAGAAGCTGGCCGACCGCATGCTCGCTTCCCCACTGTTGATCGAGGTCGCCAGACGCAATACGGTTTCCGAGACGATTACACACCTCGTCCATCCGGTTGCCGTTTCGGCCAAGCGCGCGCTCCTCGTCAAGCTGCTGAAGTCAAACGATTTCAATCAGGTGCTGGTGTTTACACGGACGAAGATCGAGACCAACCGGCTGGCGCGCGACTTGCAGCGGGCCGGGATTGCGGCCGATTCGATCCACGGCGACAAGACGCAACAGGACCGGCTGAAGGCGCTCGAAGCGTTCAAGGAGGGGGAGGTTCTCGTGCTCGTGGCAACCGATGTCGCGGCGCGCGGACTCGACATCGACGAGTTGCCGCACGTCATCAACTTCGAGCTGCCGCATACGCCGGAAGACTACATCCACCGGATCGGACGCACTGGTCGCGCCGGCCGGCCGGGTACGGCAGTTTCGCTGGTTTCTGCGCACGAAGTCCAGTATCTGGCCGATATCGAGAAGCTGATCAGGTTGCAGATCGAGCAGGTCGTCGTCGCCGGCTTCGAACCGGAAGACGACTACGTCTATCCGCCGGGCGATCGCCGCACTGGGCGCCGGCCGACGCCGCGTCCGCTAGCACCCCCCGTGGCACGGCGCGAGGGAGCGGTCAGCCGGGTGGACGACGAGCGGCCGCGATCTCCCAGCGGCGGCCGGGCCAATCTGATCGCTGATGACGGTTTCGATTTCAGCAAGCCGTATGAGAGCTCCTTGCCCGATCCGGCGCTCGCCGCCAAGAGCGACGGCGGTGCAGCTTCGCTCGGCGCGACCAAGACGTCCGGTCAGGCGCGCCGGCCAGTCGCCGCACTGCTCGGTGGACTGGGACGGAACTAGCCGGCGGCCGGCCGCACGCAGCGGGCAGCGGCAGACCATCGAGAGCGCCTGGATGTCGGCTACCTGCCGAGCTTGCGGGCGCGCCGCAGCGCCGTAGGGGCCACGCTGCGACCGTCCGCATTGCCGACCGATCGCCAGCATCCGGGCGGCTTACGCCAACCGCGGCGCCTTGCGTCAGGCGGCGCGCGTCTGCGCCGATCGCGCACCCGGCGACAGGTGCTTGTACATCACGAACGCATCGACATAGCCGTGCGCCGGATGGTTGAACGCCTCGGGCAGCGTGCCGACGATCGCGAAGCCAAGTTTTTGCCATAGCCGCACCGCCGCCTCATTGGTCGACACGACCAGGTTGAACTGCATCGACCGGAAACCGAGGGCGATCGCCCTTTCCTGCGAGTCGCGGCAGAGCGCTGACGCAACGCCGCGTCCGCGGGCTGCCGGGCTGACGACATAGCCGCAATTGCAGACATGACTCCCTTGGCCGGGCTGATTGGCTTTCAGGTAGTACGTTCCGACCACCTCGCCGTCGGGTTTGACAGCGACGAAGGTCGCCGCCGGAAGCTCGAGCCATGCCTGCCTCGCCTGCTCGGGCGTAATGTCCGGCGCGTAACTGTAAGTGTCACCAGCGCGCACGACCGGGGCGAGCACTTGCCAGATCTGCCGCCAGTCGTTCGCCTCGGCCTGACGGATCGAAATGTTCATTGTCTCCTCTGTGCTTCCCCGTGGTCGGGGTCCGACGCGGCGTGGCGCCGCGTAAGGGCAGCGGCGACGAGCAGCGCGAGAACCCGTCTTGTCGGTTAGGCCGTTCCAGCCGGTGGACGTGCTTTCACGGTGGGTGGCGGTTCGAACAGCCTGAGTATGGCGAGCGAAATATTGTCGCCGTCGCCGACAGCCAGTCCGCGGGCGCGGTTGACGAGCAACTCGGACGCCTCGCGGACCGACGCTGAGCCATTGATCACCCAGGCGAATTCCTGATCGCTGAAGTAGCTCCACAAGCCATCCGAGCAGAGCAGGAAGGTGTCGCCCGGCTGCAGGCCGAGGCATTCGCCGAAAGCAATCTTCGGTGCCTGAGCGCCACCGAGCGAGGTCAGCAGGATGTTCCGATTGGGGTGCGCGAGCGCCTGCTCGGGCGTGATTCTGCCCTGCAGTACGAGCTGCATGACGTACGAGTGATCGGTGCTGCGAAAGACCAACTGGTCGCCGCGGAAATGATAGAAGCGGCTGTCGCCGCAATGCGCCCAACTGACTCGGTCGGGTTGCAGCAGCAGCATCGCGACGGTGCTGTGTGGTTCTTTCTCATTCAGAAAGCGCGAGGCTCTGATCAGAGTATGCGCTTCGTTGATGCACGATTCGAGCAGGGTGCGCGCAGACTCGGCGCGCGCCGAGAAGCGGGCGAGATTGTCGCGCGCAGTGTGGATCACCTGTTGCGCCGCCAGAACGCCGCCCGTATGGCCACCCATGCCGTCGGCGACGACGGCAAGAACCACACCCCCACCGCGCGGATGCGGCAGGATGGCTACTCTGTCCTGTTGCTCGCGGCGGTCGCCCTGATGCTGCGCGACGCACGCGTCGATCGAAATCGGCATTCCCTGATACTCTCCCCCAAGGCGTTTGTTCTTATTTGTTCGCCATCAGACAATTCTATCTCTATCTCGCTCAGTGTGGGCCATCGTTTTCCTGGCGCTTGGTCGGACCGAACGCCGGCATGCGGTGATCGGCTGGTGTTTGCGCAAGCGCTACGCCAAGTTGTTCGCGCGCCCAGTGCACCACGGGTTGGCCGGGTGGCTCGCCGATGCACGCGAGGGTACGCAGTTCGAGATCGTAGGCCGAACGCGCGTTGGGTGCCGCGGACAACATCGCGTTCAGCGTTTCAGTCGTGACGACGACATTGCGTACGGCATACTTCTCGAGCAGCGCGAAAATTCGGTGCGCGTCGCCACCCGCGTTGGCGGCCAGCAGCGGCACGCCGAAGTGCCAGGTCGGCAAGACGACGCTCTTCAGCCACACCGCCGATGCCCAGTTGATTGGCGACCAGAGCAGGTCGCCGGTTTGCGGAAAGGCATCGTGCGCATCAACGTGTTTGTCGAGTACGGTGAGTACTGCGCCGTGCGCGATGGGCAAGGCGCGCGGCGCAACCGCGTTCGTCGTGTCGGGATAGACGAGCATGGCCAGGTCGTCGGCCGTTGTGGCCCGCGGTGTGTAGCGCGGCGAGGCGTGTTCGCAGACGCAAGGCCAACTGTGAACGCCGCTGTCTCCGGTAGATCCGGCAATACTGATGATCTGGCGCAGGTGGGGTAGTTGCTGGCGCAGCGCGCGGATCCGGGGCAGGCTGGCCGCGTCGACGATCGCCAGATGCGCCGCCGAGTCGTGCAGGCAGCGCGCGATCGCCGGGGCGGGAAGATCGCTCGCCAGTAGCACGGCGACGGCGCCCATCTGGCAGACCGCAAGCGGAGCGATCAAGGCTTCCGGGCGCGGCGACAGGATGATCGCGACACGGTCGCCAGCCAGCGTGCCGAGGGCGGCCAGGACGTTCGACAGGCGGTTGGCCTCGCGTTGCAGGTCCCAAAAGCTATAGGCGCTTGTCTGGCCATGCGGATCGTCGTAGTAGAGTGCCAGGCGACCACGGTCTGCGGCCCAGTGCTGGCAGAGGTCGACTGCCAGATTGAACGGCTGCGTTGCCTGCCCGGCGCAGCGCGCGTGCGTTTCCTGATGATCGGGGATCGTTTTTTCGGGGTTCACCGAGCGCCTTCTCCTGCTTGTTCGACTTCCCCCGCCGCGGCTTGCTCAGTCGACGCCGTTCAGACGTTCGTCGATCAGTTCGATCCAGTGGCGTACCGGCAGGCTGCTGCCGCTTTGCAGGTGGGTCTGGCAGCCGATGTTCGCGGTCACCAGAACACTGGGCGACCCGGCAGTCAGCGCGGCCAGCTTGCCGTCGCGCAACTGTCCGGCGAGGACCGGCTGACTGATCGAATAGGTTCCCGCCGAACCGCAGCACAGGTGAGGATCGGCGACCGGCACGAGCTGGTAGCCGGCGGTGGCGAGCAGCGCTTCGACCACGCCGCGAATCTTTTGTGCATGCTGCAGCGTGCACGGCGAGTGGAACGCCACGCGCTCGCCGCCGGCCTGGCTGCTGCTGGCGAGCAATTCGTTCAGCCGCTCGCGCTCGCCCGCCAGCACCTCCGAAACGTCGCGCGTCAGATCAGCAATGCGTGCCGCCTTGGCGGCGTAAGCCGGGTCGTCGGCGAGCACCTCGCCATACACCCGTACGTGTTCGCCGCAGCCCGATGCGGTCATCACGAAGGCTTCGACCTGGCCGCTTTCGACCAGCGGCCACCAGGCATCGATGACCTGTCGCATGTCGTCGCGCGCCTTCTCCTGCGCGTGCAGGTGGTAGCGCAGCGCACCGCAGCACGCGGCGCCCGGCACTTCGCTCAGCGTGATTCCGAGCCGGTCGAGAACGCGCGCCGTTGCAGCGTTGGTATTCGGTGTCAGCGTCGGTTGCACGCAGCCGGCGAGGGCGATCATTTTTCGCACGTGCGTGCTTGCGCGCGGCCACGGCTGTTCGTTGCCGCCCGCCGGAACGGGCACCTTATCGGCCAACACGCGGGGCAGCAAGGGTCGGAAGAGTTGGCCGAGGGCGACCGCTGGTTTGAAGATCCACGGGCGGGGCAAAGCTTCGGTGAGCAGGAAGCGCGTCGCGCGTGCGGCAAGCGAACGTGGCACGCGCTCTTCCAGAACCTCGCGTCCGATTTCCAGCAGGCGGTGGTATCTGACGCCTGACGGGCAGGTCGTCTCGCACGAGCGGCAACTGAGACAACGGTCGAGGTGCAGTTGCGTCTTCTCGCTCACCGCTTGCCCTTCGAGCATCTGCTTGATCAGATAGATCCGCCCACGTGGTCCGTCGAGCTCGTCGCCGAGCAGTTGGAAGGTTGGGCAGGTTGCCGTGCAGAAACCGCAATGCACGCAACTGCGCAGGATGCCATCAGCCTCGCGGCCGGCGGCTGTATCCTTGATGAAATCGGCCAGATGGGTCTGCATGGTCGACGAACTTTCAGAGATCCGGATACATTCGGCCGGGGTTGAAAACGCCTGACGGGTCGAAGGCCAGCTTCAACTGGCGATGGATCCGTGCGAGCGGCGCCGACAACGGCTGAAACACGCCGACCGCAGCTTTCAGCGCCGCATCGGCGCGGAACAGCGTGGCGTGTCCGCCGGCCATTTCAGCCGCCCGGCGAATCTCCTGTGGGTCACCGCCGCGTAGCCAGCGCTGCGCGCCGCCCCATTCGATGAAGGTCGGGCCAAGCTTCTGGCAGGGCGCCAGCGAAGGCAGCGAAAGCCGCCAGAGTGGCGCCTCGCCGGCGAAAAACGCATGTTGCTGCTCGCGTACCGCTTGCCAGAAGGCGAGTGCGGCGCTGTCGTCGAGCGCTTCGCCGCCAAGTGTGCGGCCAGCCGCAGTGACCGCTGCGGCGGCGCCCGATAGACGCAAGGTCAGTACATCGTCGTGCCAGGCCGAGGCCGAGATGGGCAAGGGACGACCCGCCCACTGATTGAGCTTTTCCAGCGCAGCCGCCTCGCCGAGTGAAAAACGGAGGCTTTTCTCGGCTACCGGCAAGGGGAGGACCTTGAAGGAGACCTCCAGCACCAGGCCGAGCGTGCCCAGGCTGCCGGCCATCAGGCGCGACACATCGTAGCCGGCGACGTTCTTCATCACCTGCCCACCGAACGAGAGCACTTCGGCCAAGCCATTGAGTATCCGGACACCGAGGACGAAATCGCGCACGGCGCCGGAAGTCTGGCGGCGCGGTCCAGAGAGGCCGCTCGCCAGCATGCCGCCGACGGTTGCCGTCGGCCCGCAGGCCGGCGGCTCAAAGGCCAGCCATTGGCCGCGCTCGGCGAGAACCTGGTTGAGCTCGGCAAGCAGCGTGCCGGCGCGCGCGGTGACGACCAGCTCGGTCGGTTCGTAGGCGACGATTCCCTGGTAGCCGCCAACGGCGAGCACTTCACCGCGCTCTTCGCCGCCGTAGAAGCGCTTGCTGCCGCCGCCGCGGATCGCCAGGTGGGCGCCGGAACGGGCCGCCGCGCGGACTTGCTCGGACCACTCCTCGACCAGCGTACTCATGCCTGCCCCGGCGCGCCGGCTGCGTTTCCGGCGCGCGCCTGCGTGTATTCGCGGCAGCGCGCCAGCGTCGGAATTCCCTTGCCGGGATTGAGCAGGCCGGCTTCGTCGAAGGCGGCCTTCAGGCGATGAAAGGCG
Organism: Accumulibacter sp.; assembly: GCF_029255125.1. GTDB lineage: Bacteria > Pseudomonadota > Gammaproteobacteria > Burkholderiales > Rhodocyclaceae > Accumulibacter. The sequence continues at coordinate 35,275 of NZ_JAPUVR010000080.1, forward strand.
GCAATTTCGGCGGTGCTGAACTGTTCGGCCATCAGCATCACCTTTTCCAGGCCGACGCCGTGCTCGCCGGTGATCGTTCCACCGAAGCGCACCGACAGTTCGAGGATGTCGGCGCCAAAAGCTGCCGCGCGCTCCAGTTCACCGGGCTGGTTGGCGTCGTACATGATCAGCGGATGGAGGTTGCCGTCGCCGGCATGGAAGACGTTGGCGCAGCGCAGGCCGTATTTTTCGGACAGGTGGCCGATCGCCTCGAGCATCTCTGCCAGATGTTTGCGCGGAATCGTTCCATCCATGCACAGATAATCCGGCGTCATTCGGCCGACGGCCGGAAAAGCCGCCTTACGGCCGGCCCAGAACTTCAAGCGCTCAGCCTCGTTCTGTGACACGCGGATCATCGAGGCGCCACTTTTTTCGATGACCGCGGTCATCCGGCCGATTTCCTCGGCGACCTCTTCCGGCGTACCGTCGGATTCGCAGAGCAGGATGGCCTCGGCGTTCATGTCGTAGCCGGCGTTGACGTAGGGTTCGACGGCGTGAATGGCCTTCTTGTCCATCATTTCCAGGCCGGCCGGAATGATCCCGGCGCCGATGATGCTGGCCACGGCGTCGCCCGCCTTGCGCACGTCGGCGAACGAGGCGATGACCACCTGGGCAAGTTCCGGCTTGGGCGTCAGCCTGACGGTGATTTCGCTGATCATCGCGAGGAGGCCTTCCGAACCATTGATCAGAGCGAGCAGATCGTAGCCGGCAGCATCGAGCGCCGCGCTGCCGAACTCCACCACATCGCCTTCGATCGTCAGACCACGCACGCGCAGGACGTTATGCACGGTCAGACCATACTTCAGGCAATGCACGCCGCCGGCGTTCTCGGCGACGTTGCCGCCGATCGTGCACGCGATCTGCGATGACGGGTCGGGTGCGTAATAGAGCCCGTAAGGCGCGGCCGCCTCCGAAACGGCCAGATTGCGCACGCCCGGTTGGACCACCGCCGTCCGCGCCAGTGGGTCGAGCTTGACGATCTTCTTGAGTTTGGCCAGCGAAACGACGACGCCGTCAGGGTGTGGCGTGGCGCCACCCGACAAGCCGGTCGCCGCTCCACGCGCCACCACCGGTGCGTGCAGCGCATGGCAGATGCGCAGGACGGCCTGGGTTTGCGCTTCGTCCTCGGGCAGTGCGACAAGCAGCGGCAGGTGGCGATACGCGGTCAGCCCGTCGCAATCGTAGGGCCGCATCTCCTCTTCGTCGGCGAGCAGCGCATGCGCCGGGAGCACAGCGCGCAAACGGCTGATGAGGACCGCTCGGTCGACCGTAAAACGCTGGTCGGGAAGGCCTGTTGCGCTGCTCATGGGCTACCCCCGGAGTTGGAAGTTGAACGTTGGCGTCTACCCTCGACCCCTAGAATACTACAGTTCTCCTTGCTGCGGGCGGGCCAGAGGGGCGAGCGCAGCGATGCTCCTGTCGTAGCTTGGGGGCAGGGCAGAGCAGCGTGCTGGCGACAGCTTGTCGCTGCCTGGTCCTGGCCTGAACGCCCGTTCTCTTGATCGGGTGGCCAAAGTGCCTTCACGGCGCCGATGGAACCAGGCTGTGCAGTCGTCGCGTTCGTCCGTATCGAGCGGCGAGCACTCCGCACGAGCGCTGGTCGCCGGCTAGTACCCACCTGGCTGCAGGGGAACGCCGCCGGCGGTCGCCGCGGCGTTTTCCGCTGCACCATCGGTCACTCGTCGAACCTCGGAGACGATCCGGTTCAGCCCTTCCTCGCTGTGCGCCAGCACCTCGCTCGCCTGAGCAACCAGGGCGGTCGACGCTGCGCCGCGGCGGCCAACCTCGGCCAGCTCGCGGAACATGTCGTTGATCGCAGTCAGTTGTCTGCCCTGATCGGTCGATGAATGTGCGATGTCCGACAACGAGGACGAAAGTTCGCCCACCAGCCGCAGCGTGGCGCTCAGTTGCGCTCTCGCCTGGGCCAGATCGGTCTGGCTGAGTTCGATCTGCTGTTCGAGTTTCTGCGCCCGCTGGTCGATGCTCGACTTGAACTCGTGGCTCACCGCGGCCAGCCGGGTCCGCGCGTCGGCGGCCATGGCGTTGATCTCGACGGCCGCCTTGTCACTGAGCGCAGCCAAGCGCGACACCTCATCGGCAACGACCGCGAACCCGGCGCCCGATGCGCCAGCGCGCGCCGCCTCGATCGCGGCATTCAGCGCCAGGAGCTTGGTCTTCGTGGCGATGTCGTTGATCATCTTGTTTTTTTCGGCGATTTCGCGGAACCACGCGTCGATCTTGACGATTCCCTCCTGAGTCTCGCGCGAAGCGCCGGCCATTTCGTTGGCTCCCTGGACGAGCGCCGACACGGCGTCGTCGAGACGTTCGATCGATTGCGAACTGGCGCTCATGGCGCGGGTGGCTTCCAGCACCTGGCGATCGGACTGCGCGGCCGAGGCACCGTTCTGGTCGACAATCCGGCCGATCACCGCAAAGCAATCCTGTGCGCGGAGCAGCGCCTCGTCCTGCGCACGCGCGACGTCCTGCAAGGCAACGACCGAGTGCGCCAGATGGTCGACGGTCGCTTGCGTTTCCTGCGTTTGCGCGAGCAGTGAATTGACGGCGCCCTCGAGCGGGCGGCCGATCATTCCGCTCAGTCGGCGCGCAAGCCATGCCGAAACGCCCACGGCCAGGGCGAACGCTACACCCGCGGCATAGGTGCCGAGGGTGATTGAACCAAGCGCCCGCGCAAACGCGTTGCCGACGCTTTTCGAGGTGAGCTCGACCGTGTTGCCCAGCGTGTTGCGAATTTTCGTGACGGCCGGGAGATACCCGTCGACGAAAGATCGCAGCGCCTGTTCGCGCTCGCCCTTGAGCGAGTTGGCCCTGATCTCGTTCTGTATCGAGCTGATCAGCGTCAAATCGAAGGAGAGGAACTCCTCGATCTCGGATTTCACCGATGCGTCATCGACCTCGCCCTTCAGGCGCTCCAGACCTTTGGTAAGACTGGTGAATTGGTCCTCGTACGCTTGCCAGGTCGACTCGTTGGGCGTGCTCATGAAGGTGCCCATGGCGCTCATGCTGTCCTGCAAGCCCATCAGCAGTCGCTGCGTTGCCAGCGCCTGCGCTTGATGCTCGAGCATGTGCGGTCGCTGGGCAATGGCAAACAGGGCGCATACCAGGCTGGTCAGGACTGCCACGCTCATGACACCGACAATCATCCAGGTGAGCAGCCTGACTTTTGCCTGCAGCGAAGAACTTGCGACGCGGGCGCCGATCGCAGCGAAACTGCAGATTTCCGGATCTCGAAGGAAACCCGGATGGCACGTTAGACCAGCGCAAAGGTCATTCTGGCTCCGGTTTCCGGATGTGGGAATTCCTGCTGGGTGAGTTCGTCGAGGAGGGCGGC
>NZ_JAPUVR010000081.1 GCF_029255125.1 Accumulibacter sp.
GCCGATGCGGAAGGGGGTGGCGAGCACCTCGAGCAGGTCGCGCGCGAGCACGGCAGCGTCGTCGGCGTTCTCCACTTCTTCCATGAGGATCGCGAAGACGTTGCCGGGCAGGCGCGCCAGCGTATCGCCGTCGCGCAGGCGTGACTTGATCCGTTCGCCAATGGCCGTCAGCAGGCGGTCGCCGGATTCGTAGCCGAAACGCTCATTGACCTCCTTGAAGTGGTCAACGTCGAGAACCAGCAGCGCCAGCCTGGCATTCATCAGTTCCGCCTTGGTCAGTGCGTGTTCGAAATGGATGTTGAGCAGCGTGCGGTTGGGCAAGTGGGTCAGGGGGTCGTAGCAAGCGATGAATTCGGCGCGCTGGCCGAAGTCGCGCAGACGCGTGATATCGGTGAATACACCAATGTAACGTTCGGTTACCCCCGCTTCGTTGACTACGGCGGTGATCGTCAACCACTGCAGATAGGTTTCCCCGTTCTTCCTGCGGTTGCAGATCTCACCCTGCCAGAAACCGTGCTCGGAAAGCTGACTCCACAAAGCGGCGTAGAAGGTCGCGCCATGATGGCCGGACTTGAGCATGCCAACGGTGCGGCCGATCGCTTCTTCGCTGCTATAGCCAGTGATCTCGCTGAAGGCGCCGTTCACGGCGACGATGTGCGTTGCCGCATCGGTGATCAGGATGGCATCCCGGCTGTGCACAAAGACCGTCGCGGCGCGCCGAATTGCTTCCTCGTCCTGCCAAAGCGCGGTTATATCGTCGAAAACGGCCGCACAGCAGCCGCCCGATGGGCGATAGGCGGTGACCCGGTAGCGCCGTCCGAGATCGCTGGTGAAATCGTCGTAGTGCGCGTCGTCGCCGCTCACGGCGACTGCGGCAAAGCGTTCAATCCAGCGCGGGTCGATCCCCGGCATGACCTCGCTCACCCGCTGGCCCACGATTTCTGCCCGGGTGAGACCGGCGATCGCCTCGAACGCCGGGTTTACCTCGAGAAAGCGGTAGTCGTAAGGTATGCCGTCGGCGCTGAACAGGATTTCCTGCACGGCGAAGCCACAGGTCATCGCGTTGAAGAGACTGCGCAGGCATCGCTCGGATGCGCGCAGCGCGGTCTCGGCACGTCTGCTGGCAAAGGCTTTGACCGCGTATTCGGCGAGCGCAGAAACGTTCGCGATGTCGTCGCTGGAATAGCCACCCCAGCGATTGGCCAGCTTGAGCAGGGCGCGCACCTTTTCCTCGTGCACGATCGGCAGCGCCATTTCCCTGGACGGGGTGCTTGCTTCGTTGTGCCGCTCGCTGCTCTCGGTAGCGGCCGGGTGTTTGTCGGCCAACACGCGCTCATTGCTGTCGCTCTCTGCTCGACGCTCGTCGGGCAGCACCGACGCCGCCTTCTGCCCAGCGGCGGGTGGCCGGGTCGGGAGCATCTCGATCGTCCCGCTCGTGCTCCCGGTAAGCTCGATTGCGCTTTCCAGGGCAATCTGCAGGTGCGCCTCGAGGTCAGCACTTGCCGCCAGTTCACTCAGTCGATCGTGCGCGCGTAATCGGACCTCGTCGCGCTTCTGCTCTCCGGTGCTGCGGAGCAGCGAAAAGAGACGCCCGCCAGAATCCGGTGAGTGGAAAGTGGTGACTTCGACTGCCCACGTCGTGCCGTCCTTGCGGCGGTGGCGGGTGAGCACGCGCTCGTTGCCGGCGGGCGGCAGTCCATCGCCGGCGATCGCCGCCATCGGGCAGGTGGGGCCGGCAGTGAGTTGCTGGGTGGTCAGTTGCAGCAGGTCACTGCGCGTATAGCCGGAAAGGCGGCAATAGGTCTCGTTGACGTCGAGCAGACGGCCGGTCAGATCGGTCAGCCAGAAGCCGTCGAGCACCGTCTCGCGCAATTCGGGTGTGTGGCGAACCGCTGATTCGCGCGTGAATTGCGCCGCCTGGATGCTGAGCAGGAGATGGCGCGCGTTGCCGGTCAACGGGTAGTCGGCATCGCCAATCGGACGTAGCGACCAGTTCCAGTCGCCCGGTTCGCCGGTTGGGCTGACATTGGTCAGGAACGGACGCGCGGTGTGCACGTGCGCCATTCCCGAACTGCGGACCCGGCGGAACACCTGTTCGACGCGCGTCTGGGGAAAGACGTCGAAGTAGTTGCGGCCGCGCAGCAGTTCCAGCGTCTTGCCATTGGCGAGCGCAAAATGGCGGTTGACGTAGACGAAATCGAAGTCGGCATTGAGCACGGCGATGGCCAGACCCGCGTGCTCGAGAATCGCAAGCCAGGGCGAGTCGGTGGCCAGGCCACCCAGAATCTGCCGTTCGACTTGGCTGCTGGCGAAGGAGATGGATGTCATGATCGATGGCTCGTGAGGGTTGCCAGCCGGGAGTTGGCGTTTGCCGATCCCGCTCGTCAAACGGCCAGGCTGATCGCCGCGACAATCGGCGTCAGTGCTGGCGAGAGACAATTTACCCTGTTTTCGACCGCCTGATCGTGCATTCGATCACGCTTTTTTTCCCTGCCACAGGCGGGGAGGGGCCACGACCGCCGCACGCGACCGTGCGTTGTGGTGACGGCCTAGTGGCGCAGAGCGGCGACCAGCGAGGCAACGTCGTCGGCCGACTCACGCATGATTTCGCGCAGGGTTTCCTCACCGACAACGAGATCGATCGTCGCCGCCATCCCCTCGCGCGGACAACCGTCGAGGTCGCGCAGCGGGCTTTCGACCGGCGCCAGCTCGTCGGCGAGGAGCAGGGTATCGCCGAGCGTCATTGGCGGCATGGCAAGGAAACCCTGCCAGCAGACTTCGGCCGCATCGACGATCACTGCCGGGACCGCCAGCGCCTTGAGCACGGCTCGTCCGACTTCCGCCTCGCCGCTTTCGCTCCAGGCGGGAAAGTCTTCATCGAGCAGGCCAGGGTAGTCGGACGTGCGCGAAATCAGGTAAAAGGCGCCGACTTCGTGCACGATGCCGGCGAAGAGCGCCGTTTCCGGGTCGAGTCGGGTCACCCGGCGGGCGAGCACCTGCGCCAAGGCCGCGACGTGCGCGGTATGCTCCCACAGTCGCTCGGCCAGTTCGCGGTCGCGCGCTGTCGCCGATACGGCCAATTGCCGACTGACGACCGCACTGGCCAGTGCGCGCAGGTAGCGAAAGCCGAGCCGCATGACCGCCGTTCGTACGTCGGTGATCGGTCGGCCTGAACGATTGCAGGCTGCCGAGTTGGCAACGGCGACGACGCGCGCCGCCAGCAGCGGTTCCGCCTGGACCAGCCGGACTGCCTGGTCGAGCGAGCAGTCGGGGTCGTCGAGCGTGCTCTTGAGCTTCAGGGCGACTACGGCGCTGGTTGGAAAGCTGACTTCGGCGCGCTCGATCTGCGCCGCGATGGTCTTGAGGATCTCATATCGTTCCACGTTGATCTCCGGGCTCCTGGCGGCTTCACCGGGCGCTGCTCAGCGTTCGGAAGCGACCAGCGCCGTGGCAATTTGCGATAGCGGCAGGACCTGCTCGACGGCCCCCAGCTTGATTGCCTCCCTGGGCATCCCGAAAACGACGCACGACGCTTCATCCTGGGCGATCGTTGTCGCACCGGCCTCGCGCATCTCCTTCAGACCGCGCGCGCCGTCGTCACCCATGCCGGTCATGATCACGCCGAGTGCGTTGCGTCCGGCGAAGCGGGCCACCGAACGAAAAAGCACGTCGACCGACGGTCGGTGGCGATTGACCAGTGGCCCATCGACGATCTCCACGTGGTATTGGGCGCCGTTGCGTTTGAGCAGCATGTGCTTGCCGCCCGGTGCGATCAGCGCACGGCCGGGCAGGACGCGATCGTTCGAGCGGGCTTCGCGAACCTCGATCGCGGCCAGCGAGTCGAGCCGGGCGGCAAACATTCCGGTGAAGCGCTCGGGCATATGCTGGACGACCACGATTCCCGGCACCGTCTTCGGCAGGCTGGTGAGGACCGTTTCGAGCGCCTGCGTGCCACCCGTCGAGGTGCCGATGGCGATCACCTTGTCGGTCGTTTGCAGCACCGGCGCCGTTCCGGCAGACAGAATCACGTCTGCCCGGTTGACCGGCTGACTCGCGGCTGGTGGCGCAACGAGACGTGTCGTACCGCTGGTGCTGGCCGTTGCGCGCAACGCGTTGACGTTGGCCCGCGCGGCCGTACGCACAGCGGCGACGATGTCGTCCGACGAATCCTCCAGAAAGGCTTTCAGCCCGAGTTTCGGTTTGCTAATTACGCTGAAGGCGCCGGCTGCCAGCGCCTGCGTCAAGGCATCGCTGCCGGCGGTGGCCAGCGAAGAGCAGACGATCACCGGCGTCGGTCGCTTGGCCATCAGCGCGCGCAGGAACGACAGGCCATCCATGCGCGGCATCTCGATATCGAGGATGATCACATCCGGCCAGGCGCGCTGCATTTTCTCCATCGCGAACAGCGGGTCGGCGGCAGTCGCCAGCAGTTCGATATCGCCCGCTTCGCCGATCGCTCGCGCCACCGCCTGCCGAACGACCGCCGAGTCGTCTACCACGAGCACGCGAATTCTTGGCTTACTCATCGTTCCTTGCCCGATCATCCGGCTGGCTTGCGATAGATCGTCGGTCTGACCGCCAGCAGGTTGGTGGTCAGACCGTTGAGCGATTCCGAATGGCCAACAACGAAGTGGCCGCCCGGTTTCAGGCTGGGCAGCATGTTCGCAACCACCTTGCGCTTGGTTTCAGTATCGAAATAGATCATTACGTTGCGCAGGAAAATGACGTCGAACTGGCCGACGCCGCTGATCGGCTGCGTCAGATTGACCTGCGCGAAACGGACGTGCTGCCGGAGCCGGCCGTCGATCAGAAGTTTCCCTTCCTGCGAGCGGACACCCTTCAGGCAGTACTTGCGCAAGAACGCCGGCGGAATCCCCGAGATGCGCTCGAGCGAGTAGACGCCCGCCTGCGCGCGCGCGAGTACGGTCATGCTGATGTCCGAGCCGAAAACCTCCCACGCGCGCAGCGGGCAGTACTCGGCGAGGACCATGGCCATTGAGTAGGCTTCCTCGCCGCTCGAACTGGCGCCGCTCCAGATGCGGAAGAGACCGCCAGCACCCGCCTCCTGTTGCACCAGGTCGCGCAGGAAGTCGAAGTGCTGCGGCTCACGAAAGAAATAGGTCTCGTTGGTCGTCAGCAGATCGACCATCGTCTGCAGTTCGTTCGGTTCTTCGTCCGACGACAGCAGCCGGTAGTACTCGCCGTAGGTGGCGAGTCCGTAGTAGTCGAGCCGGCGGCCGAGGCGGCCGACGAGCAGCACACGCTTGGCGTCCGACAGACTGATCCCGGCGATACGATAGATCAGCCGCTGGAAGAGGGCGAACTCCTGATCGGTGATGGCGGGGCGGACGGTGTTCATCGGTGCTCAGAAAAGTTCGATGTCAGTCTTCTTCGGCGCGGCGAGCAGCGTGCTGGCGTACGACCTCTCGGCTTCGACGATGCTCTGACTGGTTTGTCCGCGCTTGCAGAAGACCTCGCCCGTCTGCGGGTTGAGGATGACCTTGCGCGACCACGGGCCCATCAGGTCGGCAGCGAGCAGTTGGATTCCCTCGCGTGCCAGCCACTCGCGGGCGAATTCGGCATTGCGTTCGCCGATGCTGACGCCAGTGAGCGACGAAATCACGTTGCCGCCGCCAAAGGCCTTGCCCTGCAGGCGCCTCTTCTGCGCGCCGCGGTTGAGCATGCCGTTCATTAGCGCTTCCATGCAGAAGTTGCCACAGAGCAACACATCGAGGTCGCGGTTGCTCGACTTCTCATGGCGCGGCAGCATGAAATGGTTCAGGCCGCCGACGTGCAGCACCGGATCCCACAAGCAGACGGCGACGCAAGAACCGAGCAGGGTGGACATCGGGCGTTCGCTTTCGACCGCCCAGCCGCCAGGCTTGACCGTGCGCGCCATCCGCTCGAGCTCGCGCGGATCGCTCACCGACCCTCCTGCTGGCTGTCCGGCGCCGGCGCCGGGCAAGTACCTGGGCGCCGGAGTGTGGTCACATCGTCGTAGATGACCGCGATCTGGCCATAGTGCGGACAGTAGGCGGTCACCCGGTAGTGGCGCCCGAGATCGCTGGAAAAATCGTCGAACTGTGCGCAGTCTCCTTTCAAGGCAACGACTTGGTATCGTTCGAGCCAACGGCTGTAGAGCTGCGGGACGACCGCGCTGGCGCAACGACCGACGATGCGCAAGCGATCGAGGCCGGTGATCGCTTCGAAGGCGGGATTGACTTCGAGGAAACGGTAGTCGCACGCCTTGCCCTCCGCGTCGAGGACGATCTCGTGCAGCGCAAAGCCCGAAGTGAGCGTTTCGAACAGGCTGCGGAAGCGTCTTTCGCCGGCCACTGGAACGCTGCCGTCGCCCGGCTCGCGCGGCGCAGCGTCCGGCCGTGCGGCCGGGTGTTGAATGGTCAGCACCAGATAGCGCGTGCCGTCGGACTTGGCATGCTCGGCGAAGGGTGTCAGCGACCAGTTCCAGCGATCGAGATCGCCGCCGTGTCCGGGTTGCCAGCGGCTGGGCCGAGCCGAGCAGGCGCGTGCGATGCCGGAATCGCGCACCTGGCGAAAGACCGCTTCGCTCGCCGCGTGTGGAAAGAGTTCGAAATACTTGCGACCAGGAAAGAACGCTACCGGTTTGCCAATCGCATCGGCGTAGCTCGGGCTGACACCCAGGAAGGCAAAGTCGGCGTCGAGTACGGCAACGGCAACGCCCGCCTGGTCGAGAATCGCTGCCCATGGCGAAGCGCTGTCGATTCCGGCGACGAGGTGACGTTCGAGTCTGGCTCTGCTGGCAACATTCATGGCATGAAGTCTGGTCAGTTTGACAACTCAGGCGGCAGCAGGTCGCCATCTTGCAACGCGTGTTCGTTCCCGGCGCACGGGCAAGCCGCTTGGCTTCGCCCTGCGTGGAAGGCTGGCGAGCGGCCTCCAGGATCGTTCCGCTCGCGCTCTCTTTCAGTCATCTCCGGCCGTTGCTGGCGCCGCTACGCCCGCCTCCCGTCGGCGGCGACATGTTGCGCCGGTGGATGATCAGGTTCATCGCTGCCGCGGGCTCAGAAGCGTTGGAAGTCGTGCTCGCTGGCGGGCTTGGCGGCCGGGGCGCGCCTTGGCGCACGGGCGCGCGTCGCGGCGGCCGGCGGTGCGGCGGCAGCGCGCTGCGTGCGGCTGGCGGTGGTCGTGCGGCGCGCGGCGCTGTTGGTCGACTGTTCGCCTTCGGCCAGACGGAAGAAGGTCATCAGATCCTGAAGTTGCGCGGCCTGCCCGCCAAGTTCTTCGGCGGTCGCGGCGAGTTCCTCCGAGGCCGAGGCGTTGTGCTGCGTCGCCTGGTTCAGTTGCCCCATCGCGCCGTTGATCTGGCCAACGCCGGCCGATTGCTCCTGCGACGCCGCAGCGATTTCCTGCACCAGGTTGGACGTCTTCCGGATCGCTGGCACCATCTCGCCGAGCAGCGCTCCGGCGTGTTCGGCGAGTTTCACCGACTCCTTGGCCACGTTGCCGATTTCCTGCGCGGCCACCTGGCTGCGTTCGGCGAGTTTCCTGACCTCCGCCGCGACGACCGCGAAGCCCTTGCCGTGCTCGCCGGCGCGCGCCGCCTCGATCGCCGCGTTGAGTGCCAGCAGGTTCGTCTGGTAAGCGATGTCGTCGACGATGCCGATCTTTTCGGCGATCGTCCGCATCGCTTCGACGGTGCGGCCGACTGCTTCGCCGCCCTCGGTCGCCTGACGGGCGGCCGCCGCCGCCATGCCGTCGGTGACCTTGGCATTCTCGGTATTGCGCACGATCGAAGCGCTCATCTCCTCCATGCTGGCCGTGCTTTCCTCGACCGACGCCGCCTGCTCGCTGGCCGACTGCGAGAGCGACTGCGCGGTCACCGAGACCTGGCCGGAGGCATTCGACAGGTTGTCGGCGGCGATCCGCACCTTGCCGATGATCTCGCGCTGCTGCTCGACCATCGTCCTGATCGACCAGGCCGCGCTGCTCGTGTCGTCGCTGCGCGTGTTGACCTCGACCGAGAGATCGCCGGCGGCCAGACGCTCCATCGTTGCGCCAATCGCTGCTGGTTCGCCGCCCAAGTGCTTCATCAGCCAGCGATAGGTCAAGAGGAGCGAAGCGGCAAGGACGACGATCGCCAGAACCAGCACGGCGTAGGTGGCGAGCTGGAGGCGGTGGGCAATCTCGGCGGCTGGCTGCCCGGCGGTCGACGTGCGCTTGTCGAGCATGGCAAAGAACTCATCGACCGGCTTCATGATCTTGGCTTTGTTGATGTGGTAGTTGCGGTCGTGCATCATCTCGACCGCCTGCTGGCGCGAGAGGGTGTTCGCCGCATCCTTGGTCGCGGTCTTCGCCTGGCTGCCGCCGGCCTCGCGCGCTGCGTTGCGCACTGCGGTCATCGCCAGCGTCTCGGTCTTCACCAGGGCGTCGGAATTGGCCTTCGCCTGCTCGAGCTTGGCCAGTTCATCGCTGGTAAAGCCTTGGGCGCGCATCAGATCGAGCAGGGGCACTGCCTTTTCGTCCGGGCGTGGCGGCGCGTCGTTGGCAGCGACGAAGTCCCAGTAGATCCGCTCGTAGCTTTGCGGGCGCGGCTTGTTCCCGTTGCGGATTGCCAGGATGTCGAGGTATTGCTGTTCATAGCGAGCATCGCCCGTGACGACGAAGGTGCGCGCAAGGCGGGTGAGGTCGTCCGACGACTGGCGCAACTCGTCAGCGAGCAGATACGAGTGGTAGCGCGACTCGTCGGCCCGGCGCACCTCCTGATAGGCTGCGTTGGTCAGGTAGGTGATGAGGCAGAGCAGGCCCATGAGGACGGCGGTCGTTGAGCCGAGCGCGATGAAAACCTGCCTGATCGTGAGCGTCTTGTTCATCGCGTGTCCCTTTCGGTGTGGTGCTATGAATTCACAATTGCGTCGAAACTGTGCGGCACTGCGCGCGCTGAGCACCACTCCGAAGCATTTCGTCGGGCGGCCGGGGCCGGCCGCGGCGCCCTCGCCGGAAGTTGCGGCGAGGCGCCTGTTTCGCCGGTCAGCGCGCGCCTGAGCGAGCTCGCCCGAGCCTGGCCGAGGCCGACTCTAGTTGCATGTCGTGCCGCCCGCTTCGCTGTTGGCGACCTGTGCCAGGAGGACGATCTCGTCCACCGACAACACCTTGACGATGTTGAGGATGATGACGAAGCGGTTGGACACTTTGCCCATTCCCTGGATGAAGTCGGCGCGGATTCTGGCGCCGAAGGTCGGTGGCGGTTCGATCTCGCTGCCGGGAATCTCGATCACCTCGGATACGGCATCGACCATGACGCCGATGTCGTGTCGCGCGTCGCCCTCGCTGACTTCCAGGATGACGATGCACGAACGCTTGCCGACCCGGCTCGGCGTGCCGCCAAAGCGCGCGGCGAGGTCGATTACCGGCACGACGGCGCCGCGCAGGTTGATCACGCCCCGGATGAACGGCGGCATCATCGGGATCTCGGTGAGGCTGCCGTACTCGATGATTTCCTTCACGTTCAGGATGGCAACGGCAAACATCTCGCCGCCCAGGAGGAAGGTCAGGTATTGCTGCGGGGCGTCGGCGGCGGCCAGACGGACGCTGCCGGCGCCTGTTCGGACGAGTGCGTTGGCGGGCCCGGCCGGCGCTTGGTTGTGGGCGATCAGGCTCATCGTTGGCTCTCCCTCAGAAGCGTTCGAAGTCGTGGGTAGCGGTCGGCGTTGCTGCAGCGGCTGGCCGCCCGCCGGAGCGGGCGCGCGGCGCTGCTGGCGGCGGCGCGCTGGCACGTGGCGTTCGACCGGCCGCGGCGGCTCGCCGCGTGGTCGTTGGCGACCGGCCGCTGTCGGCCAGCCGGAAGAAGGTCATCAGTTCCTGCAACTGACCGGCCTGACCGCCGAGTTCTTCGGCGGTCGCGGCGAGTTCCTCGGAGGCCGAGGCGTTCTGCTGCGTCGCCTGGTTCAACTGGCTCATCGCACCGTTGATCTGCCCGACGCCGGCTGTCTGTTCCTGCGACGCGGCGGTGATTTCCTGCACCAGGTCGGAAGTCTTCTTGATCGAAGGCACCATTTCACCGAGCAGCGTTCCGGCGCGTTCGGCCAGCTTGACCGAATCCTTGGCGACGTTGCCGATTTCCTGCGCGGCGACCTGGCTGCGTTCGGCCAGCTTGCGCACCTCGGCGGCGACGACCGCGAAGCCCTTGCCGTGCTCGCCGGCACGCGCCGCCTCGATCGCTGCGTTGAGCGCCAGCAGGTTCGTCTGGTAGGCAATGTCGTCGACGATGCCGATCTTTTCGGCGATGCTCTTCATCGCTTCGACCGTCCGGCCGACCGCTTCGCCGCCCTCGGCAGCCTGGCGGGCGGCGGTCGAGGCCATGCCATCGGTCACCTTCGCATTCTCCGTGTTCTGGACGATCGAGGCGCTCATCTGTTCCATGCTGGCGGTGCTTTCCTCGACCGAGGCAGCCTGCTCGCTGGCTGACTGCGACAAGGACTGCGCGGTCGCCGAGACCTGGCCGGAGGCGTTGGCGAGGTTGTCGGCGGCGCCGCGTACCTCGCCGATGATCTCGCCGAGCTTGCCGACCATGGCGTGCATCGCGCTCATCAGTTGGCCGACCTCGTCCTTGCCCTTGATCTGGATGTCGACCGTCAGATCGCCCGTGGCAAGCGCGTTGGCGGCGTTCAGGGCGTCGCCGATCGGTCTTGTGATCGAACGCGCGAGCAGGAAACCGAGCAGCGCGGACAACAAGGTGGCGATGATCGCGCCGCCGACGACCAGGTTGCGCCCGGTCTCGTACATGACGTCGGTATCCCGGCCGGCCTTCTCCATCATCTTGGCCTGGAACTGGCTGAACTCCTGCAGGGCCTGTACCAGCGCGTTGTTGTTCGGCGCAATGTTGCTGCGGATGAACGCGGCGAGCGCCGCCCGGTCGTTACGCGCCAGCTTGTACGCTTCGTCGAATTCAGGGGCGAGCCGCTTCTCTTTTTCGCGTACGACGCGCAGCAGCTCGCGACCGCGCTCGGTGTTGACCAGTTTCTCTATCTTGCCCAGGTCACTGTTGAGATCGTTGCGGTTCTTGTCGATCCCGGCAAGCGCCTTTTCGGCCTCGGGCAGGTTGCCGGCCAGCGCGGCATTGCGGATCTCGCGCCCGCTGTCGAGCGTTTCCTGGATGGCGTCCGCGGCCAGCGCGGTCAGTGGATAGCGGACGTCGACCACCTCGTTGATCGAATTGTTCAGGTCGTTCATTCGCACGACGGCCAGGATGCTGATGGCGACCAGAATCACGATGACCAGCGCAAAGCTGGCAATCAGACGCGCGCCGATGCGCAGATTGTTAAGCATGACGGACTCCTTTGATTCGAATAACAATAGCGTTGATCACGGCGAGCATCTCGGTGGCACAAGCGGCGGGCTGCCCTTGCTGCTCAAACTCGCCAGCAGTTCACGCCGGGTGCGTGGCAGCAACCGGCGGTTGCTGGCGCGGACGGCGTGGGCCTGCCGGCGAATCTGCCTTTGCCCTGGACGGGGTCGGCACGCATGCGGTCGGTGATGCGGGTCCGGGCGATCAGCGCAATGGTCCGGACCGTCTTGGTACAACACTTTCAGAAGCAGATCGCGCAGCCAATCGGCGAGCGATCGTTCAAACACTTGGCACGTTCTACCGGGCAACGCGCCAGCGCGCGCGGCGAACGGGCAAAGCCTTGCGGCATGGCGCCGGGGCGCCGGCGCCAGCTCGCTCGGGGCAGGGGGCAGACGCGGGGGGTCATCGGCACCGCTGCTCCGGGCGAGGCTGGCCGGGGGCAGGCACGCAGGCACGCGCCCGACAGCGAACGGATGGCTTTGGCGGTTCACGGGGTGAGCGCCGTTTCGCGGCGCGGCGCGGCGAGTCGCCGTTCCTCGCTGCTGCCGACCAGGCCGACCAGCGCGGGTACGTCGAGGATCAGCGCGACCTCGCCGCTGCCCAGGATGGTCGAGCCGCCGATCCCGCGCAGATGGCGGAAGAGGACGCCGAGCGGCTTGATCACCGTCTGGAACTCGCCGAGCAGCGTATCGACGACCAACCCGGCCTTGCGACCGGCGTAGTGCACGATGACCACGTTCTGGCGCGCGGGGACTTCGCCGCCGATTTCGAAAAGCTCGCGCAGGCGGACGAAAGGCAGCACCTCGCCGCGCAGGTTGAGATAGTTGCGCCCGGCGGTCGTCTCGGTCAGTTCGATGCATTCGACGACCGATTCGAGCGGCACGACGTAGGCGGCTTTACCGACGCCGGTCAGGAAGCCGTCGATGATCGCCAGCGTCAGCGGCAGGCGAACGGTGAAGGTCGAGCCCTGACCTTCGTTCGTGCTCACCTCGACGCTGCCGCGCAGGCCCTGGATGTTGCGGCGGACGACGTCCATGCCGACACCGCGGCCGGAGATGTTGGTCACCTGGTCGGCGGTCGAGAAGCCGGCTTCGAAGATCAGGTTGATGATCTCGTGCTCGGTGAGCGTGGCGGCCGGGTCGAGCAAGCCGCGCTCGATCGCTTTGGCGCGGATCTTCTCCTTCGGCAGTCCGCCGCCGTCGTCGATCACTTCGATGACGACGCTACCCGAGTCGTGATAGGCGTTGAGCTGGACGGTGCCGTTTTCGGGTTTGCCGCGCTGCGCGCGCACGGCGGGCGTTTCGATGCCGTGGTCGATGGCGTTGCGCACGAGATGCATCAACGGGTCGCCGAGCTTCTCGACCACCGACTTGTCGAGTTCGGTTTCGGCGCCGGTGATCAGCAGATCGATGCTCTTGCCGAGTTCGCGCGAGCCGTCGCGGACGACGCGGTTGAAGCGGTTGAAGGTCTCGCCGATCTGCACCATGCGCAGTTGCAGCGCCGAGTCGCGGATGTCCTCGACCAGACGACGCAGCACCGAGGTCGATTCGACCAGCTCGGAGTAGCCGCTGCGCTGGGCGAGCAGGCTGGTGCCCGCGCCCGCGATGACGAGTTCGCCAACCAGGTCGATCAACTGGTCGAGCTTGTCGGCGTGCACGCGAATCATGCGTGCCTCGCCCGCCTTCTTCTCGTTGACGGCGGCCTGCCGATTGGCAGCCGCTTCGACGATTTCCTTATGGACCACCTTCTGGCCGACGAGAATTTCGCCGATCGGCGGCGGTGCCGCCATTTCGCCGGCTGCCGCGGCGCCCGACTGGGCAGCCAGGCCGGCCTCGAGTTCGGACTGCGTCAGGGCGCCCGAGCGGACGAGAATCTCGCCCAGGCGCATGCTGTCCTCGGGCAACTGGTCGATCAGCTTCAGGTACTCCTCGATCTTCGAGTTCGGCGGCAGGATGTGCAGCGTGCACTCGTCGCGCACGAAGTCGAAGACGCTTTCGATCTGCGCTTTCGAGGCGCGCGTCTGAAACCGCAGCTCGAAGCCCAGGTAGCAGCACTCGGGGTCCATCTGAGCGGCGCCCGGCATCGCGTCGGCGAGCGTGGTGAGCGCGATGATCTCGCCGAGCGAAGTGAGGTAGTGCAGGAACGACAGCGGGTCGGTGCCGTTCTTGAGCACACCGGGCCCGAAGCGCAGCGAGATATGCCAGGCGTCGGTGACGACGATGCCGCCACCCGAGGCGGCGAGATCTGCCTCGTGTTCGACGGGCAAGGCGCCGCCGGCTGCGTCCTCGCCGAGAAACTTGCGGCTCAGTTCGGCGAGCAAGGCGTCGCCGCGTTGCTGGACGGCCGCCTCGGGCTGCGGCAGGCCGTTGGCCAGCGCGTCGAGCAGTGCGCCAAGGTGGTCGCAGCATTCGAGGAGGACGGTCGACAGTTCGCTGCTGACCGGAATCTCGCCATTGCGCAGCTTGTCGAGGACGTTCTCGACCTTGTGCGTGAAGGCTTCGATGTAGTGGCATTCGACGACGCCGGCACCGCCCTTGATGGTGTGCGCCGCGCGGAAAATGGCGCCGAGATTGCTTGCGTCGTCGGGCGCCTGCTCGAGTTTGAGCAGTCCGTCCTCCATCGCCAGCAACTGGTCGCGGCTTTCGGTGACGAAGGTACTGGTCAGTTCGTCCATCGGCTGGGCTCCTGGTTGGGTCGTTCGATCGTCGCGGTCGGCGGCTTCAGGCGTTCGCCGGGATGATCAGCGGGTCGCCGAAAGCGGCGACCAGATTGCAGAAATCGAGGACATGACGGACAGCCGGACTGTGTCGGCTGATCGTCAGCCGCTTGCCTTGCTGCAGCGCTTCGCGCTTGAGCAGGATGAGCAGTTGCAGGCCGGCGGTGTCCATCGTCGCCACGCCGGCGAGATCGAGTTCGAGGTGGTCGGCCGCGGCCAGCGCGGCAAGCAACTGTTCCTTCTGTGCCAACGCCTGGTAGATCGTCATGTCGTCGTCGATGACGAGAGGCTTGGCCGGGTAGTCGTCCATGGTGATGCCCTCCTTGGTGAGCGGCTGATGCAGTTCAGAACAGTTCGACGTTGCCTGGCTTCGGCGCGGCGCGCGCCGCCGCGTCAGCGCCAGCCCCGGCGCCCGGGCGCGTGGCTGAGCGCGCCTGGCTGGCGGGAGCAGCGCGCATCGCCTGCTGGTGGGCGCTGCGTTGCTGATCCATCACGTAGCTCGAAAAGACCTGTTCCATCTGCTTCGCCAGCGGTTCGACGGCGTCCTCGCGGCGCACGTCGACGCCCGCTTCCAGCACACCGGCCAGCGCTTCGGATTGGCGGTCGAGGCGCTCGATGCCACCGATCACCTGTTCGATCTGCTGCCGCGTCACGTCCTGGAACTGCACGCTGGCCAGGGCGTCGAGGAACATCGCAGCAAGCTTTCCGCTGCTCTGGTTGATCGTTGCCAGGATGCTGCGCTCGCGCGCGGTGAGGTCTTCGTAACTGGTGCCGAGCGCCTCGAGCTGCTGAGCGAAACGCTCCAGGCTGTCGCGCTCCTCGTCGATGTGCGAGCGCGCGACGCGTTCGGACGACTGACTCTCGATGATGCGCGCGACGGCAGCGATGCCGTCGTTGATCTTCTTCACTGCCGTCTCGGTTTCGTGCGAGAGCTTGCGCACTTCGTCGGCAACGACCGCGAAGCCGCGCCCTGCCTCGCCGGCGCGCGCGGCCTCGATGGCGGCGTTGAGGGCGAGCAGATTGGTCTGGCCGGCGATGTGCCGGATCAGGTCGACCAGCGCTTGCAGTGCCTTTGCTTCGCGCACGGCGTCGGCGCTGCGCGCTGCATCGGCCGCCGTTTCGTCGATGCGTTGGGCGATGAAGGCCTTCAGGCGGTGGATCAACTGGCGATTGGCGACGCGCGCGCCCTCGGAATGCTGTGCCACCGACTCGGCCTCGGCGGCGGCAGCGGAGACGAAGCCGCTGAGCTCGGTGACCACGTCGTCGATCGTCTGCAGGCGTGAAGTCATGTCGAAAGCGGCCTTCTCGGTCTGCTCGACGACGCTGCGCAAGTGGCTGACGAGAATCTGGTTGAAACGCGGAACGTCACGCAGTTCGGGCAGGGCGACGCGCTGGCAGACCTTGTTCGACGGGCAGGGGGGGCGTTCGTCCTTGAGCTGCGAGTCGATTCCCATGTGCGCGTCGTGATAGAGCAGGCGTGAGGCCAGGTGCTGCACGGCAACGAACAGAAGCAGCCCGCAGAAGGTCATCAGCGTGTCGATGCTGCGGTCGCCGAGCCCAAAAACGCGGCCGAGCAGGTGGTTGTATAGGCCATGGCAGAGAAAGACCGCGAGGACCGCGGCGAGGGTCGCCGCGATACCGGTGAGCAGCGTGCGCTGCCGGAATTGGCGGTAGAGTTCGTTCGGCGGGGTAGCCATGGCGCGCGTTTCGTCTTACTTGAGCACAAGCTTGATGGTGTTCAACAGGTCGTCGGCGGTCGCCGGCTTGACGATCCAGCCCGAGGCGCCCGCCGCTTTGGCTTCCGCCTTGCGGCTCTGTTGCGACTCGGTGGTCAGGAAGAGGATCGGCAGGAAGCGGTAGGCAGTGAGCGAACGAACTTTCTTGATCAGCTCGATGCCGTTCATTCCCGGCATGTTGAGGTCGGTGATCAGGAGGTCGACCTTCACCCCGCTGTTGAACTTCCTCAGCGCTTCCTCGGCGTTGGCGGCCTTTTCGACGGCGTAGCCCGCCTTGCCCAGAATGCTCGAGACGCTGAGCAGGATGGTCGTCGAATCGTCGACGAGGAAGATCGTTTTCGCCATGGTCAGTCCTTTACCAGGGCGCGATGGCAAGGCCGTCGCGTACTTTTGCTGATGACTACAGGCTAGTCGAGGCGCTGCGCTTCGGCTATCCGGACATCTACGCAGGGCTCAGTAGAAGTACGGAGAAGTGCCAGTGGCGAGCGCGCCCCCGGGGTAGTGCGCGGCAGGCGCGAGTTTTCCCGGCAGGGGCGCAGCCGGGCGCGCTCCCTCGCTACGCCGGCAAGGGGGGCGTTACTGTGCGACTCGCCTGAATTGCTTCGTTGACGCCTGCTCGGTGGCGGGCCAGCTTAGCGGCATCGGCAAGGGCAGCGGTTTCCGCGCACCACGGTGCGCCAGCGATATTGCGCTGGATGACGGACTGGCAGACGTTCGGCTGCATCCGGCTGACGAAGTCGACGCGGTCGCGTCGAGTGCGCAACGGAAACGCGGCTCACGGTGGGTGGCAACTCAAAGCTTCTTGTGCACATGGTTTTCTCCCGAGTCAAGGGCAGTTCCGGATGAGCGTACACGCCGCTTGCCTGTTCCTCGCTGCCGCGAATCAAGCGGTACGGCAGCCGGGAGTTGCAGGGGGCGCGTCAACTCGCTGACGAAAGCATTGCTGGAGTGGGCCTTGGCGGTGGCCTTCCTCGTAGGCGGGCTAGAAGCGTTCGAAATCATGTTCTGACGGCGCTGCGCCAGCGGCCGGCGGCAGCGGCAGCCGACGCGTGAGCGTTGTGCCCTTGCGTCCGGCGGGCACAGCGGGCGTGCTTGCCCCGGCGCTGGCCGGCGAGCGGGAGGCGGCGGCAAGGCGGAAGAAAGTCATCAACTCCTGCAACTGGGCGGCTTGCCCACCGAGTTCCTCGGCC
Organism: Accumulibacter sp.; assembly: GCF_029255125.1. GTDB lineage: Bacteria > Pseudomonadota > Gammaproteobacteria > Burkholderiales > Rhodocyclaceae > Accumulibacter. The sequence continues at coordinate 16,969 of NZ_JAPUVR010000081.1, forward strand.
GTGGCGGCGAGTTCTTCCGAGGCGGACGCGTTTTCCTGCGTCGCCTGGTTCAACTGGCCCATCGCGCCGTTGATCTGGCCGACGTTGGCCGACTGCTCCCGGGATGCGGCAGCGATTTCCTGGACAAGATCGGACGTCTTCGTGATCGACGGCACCATGTCGCCGAGTAGCGTCCCGGCTCGCTCAGCGAGCTTGACCGAGTCATGGGCGACGTTACTGATCTCCTGAGCGGCAACCTGGCTGCGTTCAGCGAGCTTGCGCACTTCGGCCGCAACGACCGCGAAGCCCTTGCCGTGCTCGCCGGCGCGCGCCGCCTCGATCGCCGCGTTGAGTGCCAGCAGGTTGGTCTGGTAGGCGATCTCGTCGACGATACCGATCTTCTCGGCAATGCTGCGCATCGCGGCGACCGTACGCCCGACGGCCTCGCCACCTTCGGCCGCCTGGCGCGCGGCGCTCGCCGCCATGCCGTCGGTGACCCGTGCGCTCTCGGTGTTCCGAACGATCGAAGCGCTCATTTCTTCCATGCTGGCGGTGCATTCCTCGACCGAAGCAGCCTGCTCGCTGGCCGATTGCGAGAGCGACTGTGCGGTCGCCGAAACCTGGCCGGAGGCGTTGCCCAGGTTGTCGGCAGCCGTCCGCACCTCACCGATGATCTCGCCCAGCTTGCCGACCATCGCGCGCATCGCCGCGAGCAATTGGCCGACTTCGTCCTGGCTGTCCGAGCGAATGTCGACCGCGAGGTCGCCGCCGGCCAGCGAATTCGCTGCGCTCACCGCTTCGTTGATCGGTCGGGTGATCGAACGGGTGATCCAGAAGGCGAAGCCAATGCCGACGATGAAGGCGCCGGAAGACAGGCCGAGAATGATCAAGGCGGCCTGCCTGGCGTCCTTCTCGGCACGGGCGCCGGTCTCATTCATCACTGAGACCTGGAACTCGATGAAGTTACGCGTCGCTTCCAGGTAGTCGTTCTGCACCTTGCGGTAGCTGCCCACCAACTGCGCCCTCGCTTCGTCACGCTTGCCCGCTCTGGCGTTGGCGATGAGCTGATCCATTTCGGCGGCGAAGGCCTTACGCGCGTCGATCATCTTGCCGAGCAGTCTCTTGCCGGTTTCGGTATTGCTCGACTTCTCCAGTTTGGCGATCGCTGCACTCGCTGTGTGTCGTGCCTCGATAACGCGCTCGAGTTCCTTCTGCACCTCGGCCGGTTCGCTGAGAATGATCGCATTACGCGCAGCACGGGCGACGACGTTGATCTGCTCGATCACGTCGTTCGCCCAGACGGTCTTCGGAAAGCGGTCTTCGACCAACTCGCCGATTCCATCTGCCAGGAGTTGGGTGCGGTTGTAGGAGACGATGGCGAGGGTGGCGAGCAGGGCGAGGACGATGCCGAAACCCAGCCCGAGACGGGCGCCGATACGGAGATTCTTGATCACGTTCCTTCCTTATTGGGCTGAAAAGCTGTCGGGACCGGGGCGGGAGTGGCCGGCATCAATAGTGTCGTTGGCATTTGGGCTCGTCGAAACGTGTGCGACGAGCAAGCTCGCCGCGCTGGGTTTGTCGAGGCTGGAGCCTAGCCGGACCAACGCCGGATGAAAATCCGCAAATACACGCACGCCTCAGTAGAAATACGGATGTTCGATCTTCGATCGGCACCGGCGCGCGCCGGCCTACTACTCGATCTAATGAGGGAATTGTTCACCCCGCGAGAGGCCTCGGATGGTCCTCTTTCGCTTGCGGCGCCGCAGATGCGGCCGGAGCGGGCCGCCAGCAGCATGCGCTTGGCATGCGGCGCGCGTGGCCGGCGAGCGCTGCGAACGACGATCAGCGAGCGCCGCCCAGCGCAGGCGGTGGGTTCAGCTCGTGGGGGCTTGGCCGACGACCATGGCGACCAGTTCGGCCGTGCTGTGTGCCTTGGCTTTGGCCATGATGCTGGCTCGATGACTCTCGACCGTGCGTTCGCTGATTCCCAGTTCGGCCGCGATCAGCTTGTTGCGCTTGCCGCTGATGATCGCGCTCAGAATGTCGTGCTCGCGCGGCGTCAGCGACTGCCGCCAACTGTTGGCGGATGTCGTCTCGGCGACGCGCCGCTCCTCGGCCAGGTGCAGGGCCGTGTTGACGCGCTCGATCAGGTGCTGAACGTTGAAAGGCTTCTCGATGACATCGAAAGCGCCGAGGCGCATCGCGCGCACGGCTGTCGGAACGTCGGCGTATCCGGAAAGAAAGATCACCGGCAGTTGTGGGCTGCGCTGGCGGAGCCAGTCGTGGATTTCTGGTCCGGTGATGCGCGGCATGCGGATGTCAAGCAGGACGCAACCCGTTTCACCGGGTCGCCAGCGCCGCATGAAGTCCTCGCCCGAGGAAAACTCCAGCGTGGTGAGGCCGATGCTGGTCAGTACATCGACCAGGTAACGCCTAACCTGTACGTCGTCGTCGACGATGCAGACGGTGGTGAGCCGCATGGATTGAGTCATGGCACTTTGGCGAATCGGTCGACCGAATTCCAACATGATCGGACGCGAGGGGTCTCGATTATACGTGCGCGCCGCAAAAAGGGGAGAATGCGCTGCCAGGAACCTTTGGAGGGATGATCGATGACGCGAGGGAGGAATTCGATAAGCGCGGCGCTGCCCCGCACAGAAAACGACGAGCAGCCAGGCGCCGCGGCAGCGCCTCTGCAACAGCGTCTCGACCGGCTCTTGACGATGGGCGCGGTGTCGGCTGGTGTCGTCCATGAGTTCAACAACCTGCTGGTATCGATCATCGGTTTCGCCACACTCGGCAGGAGTCTGCCGGCGAGCGACGACGCGCTGCCGCGCCTGCGTTCGTATTTCGGCGAGATCGAAGCGGCCGGCCAGGGCGCGCGCGCGCTGGTCGAGCAACTGGCCAGGCTGGCGCGCGAGGCACCCGGGCAGGGCGATCTGCTCTCGCTCGCGCTGCTTGCCCGGGAGTTGGTCGAGCAGCTGGCGGATTCCTTTGCCCCCGGGGTGAGCGTGGCGATAGTGATCGACGACGATCTGCCCCCGCTGGCGATCCCCCGCGTGCACGCGCACCGGATTCTGTCCAATCTGTGCCGCAACGCCCGCGACGCGATGCGTAGCCCGGGTTCGGTCATCCTCTCGGCGCGTGTCGTGCGGTCTGCTCGGGGAGAAACCTGCACCTCATGTCGGCAGGCGATCGCCGGCGATTTCGTCCGCCTGGCGGTGCGCGACCAGGGGCCGGGGATCGCGTTGGCGCTGCACGAGCGTGTCTTCGAGCCGTTCTTCACGACGCGTCGGGAGATTGGCGCGATCGGCTTGGGTTTGACCGCGGTGCATGGCTTGGCGCATTTACATGGCGGCCATGTGCAGCTCGTCAGCCCAGCCGCCGGGGGCTGCGAGCTTGCCGTCTTCCTGCCGATCGAGCCGAGGCCCGCGGCTGACCGCTGAGGCCAGCCGGTGCCGCGACCGACGTGTTTCCAGAAGACGGTACGGCGAGGCGGCCGGCGGCCAACACCGCGCGCCTTGGCTGAACCAGCGCCGCGAATTCGTCGCACGCTCAGGCGCCCGGCGGTGTGCGCAGCCACCGGGTAACTTCTTCGAGCAAGACGTCCATGGCGAACGGCTTGCCGATGAAGCCGTTCATCCCGGCTGAAAGACAGGCCTCTTGGACGCCACTGACGACGTTGCCGGTCAAAGCCAGGATCGGCGTGTGCCGGTTCGCGGACTTGCGGCGAATCAGCCGGGCCGCCGTAAGGCCGTCGACCTGCGGCAAATGCAGATCCATGAGAATCAATCCATAGCGCGTCGTCAGCGCGAGCTCGACCGCTTCCTTCCCGTTCACGGCACAGTCCATCGCCAGACCGACGGTGGTCAGCATGGCGGCGATCACTTCACGGTTGGCCCGTTCGTCATCGACGACAAGAATCCGGCTCGCCTGGCGCCGACGCTCGCCGGTCTCGTCGCTCGGCGTGGCGGCCGGTGGTGCGGCCGACCGCTTCTGCATGACTTTCTTCAGGCGTACGGTGAACCAGAAGGTGCTGCCCTTGCCCGGTTCCGTCTGCGCGCCGACCTCGCCTCCCATGAGTTGAGCGATCTGCTTGACGATCGCCAGTTCAAGGCCGCTGCCGCCGTGTTGGCGGGTCAGGGAATTGTCGCCTTGCTCGAAGTGCTCGAAGATGCGCTGCAGCGTGCCCGTGGGAATGCCGATTCCGCTGTCGCGCACGGCAAAGCGCAAAAGGACGCTTTCCTGGCGGTCTTCCAGGACGTCCACCTCGAGAGCAACCCCTCCGCGCTCCGTGAACTTGATCGCGTTGCTGACGTAGTTGAGAAGCGCCTGACGCAGGCGCGTCGGATCGCCGAGCAGCGGGCCGGGAATCCCCTGGCAGTTGCTGTCCAGCCGCAGACCTTTTCTTTGTGCAGCCTCGCTGGTCATTTCGACGACACTGTCCACGATGGCGCAGATGTCGATCGTCGTCTCTTCAAGGATGAGCTTGCCGGCTTCGATCTTTGACAGGTCGAGGACAGCGTTGAGCACGCCGAGCAGATGCTGCGCGGCATCGTTCATTTTCTGCAGACGCTCGGCCTGACGCGGCGGCAGACCTTCGCGTTTCATCAGCTCGCCGAGGCCGAGGATGGCGGTCATCGGGGTGCGAATCTCGTGGCTCATGTTGGCGAGAAAGGCACTCTTCGCCTTGCTCGCCGCTTCGGCCTTATGCATTGCCTCGGCCAGTTGCCGTGTGCGCTCTTCGACCCGGGCTTCCAGGCTTTCGGTCAGCTCGCGCAGTTCCCTTTCCGATCGCCGAGCGTCGTCGAGTTCGCCCAGCGCCTGCGCGCGGCCGTGCGCCGCATCGGCGCCCAGGTCCTGCACCACGCCAACCAGACGGCGCTGTGAACCGTCCGCCTGCTCGAAGATCTGCAGACGCGCGCCCAGCAGGCGCGTCTTGCCATCGTCCTGGCGCACGATGCGGTAGTCGAGCGCCTGCGGCGTGCTGCGCAGCAGAGCGGCGTGCAGCGCTTGCGTGAAAGCCGGCGAGTCGTCTGCGTGTACCAGACCGACCAGTTCGGCGAGCGAGCTCGGAACCTGGCGACAGCCATGAATGCTCAGCCATCCGCGCGTGCAGACGATCACATTGCTGCCTATCGTCCATTGCCAGGTGCCGATCCCGCGCAGCCATTCGCCGACCTCAAGCAACGTCATCTCGGGCGTCCCTGCCGGATGATCGAATGTCAGTTCTGCATCGTCCTTCATCGTCATTCCCTCACAACGTGAGGCACGATACAACATTCTGCTTGACTTTTATATCGATGTGCCTACACTCATCGACATATTTTGAAACGTGCTGGAGGTACGTTGATGCGAGGCGATTACGGCCGCAGGATTCCGCCCGAGTGGAGTGCCATGTCGAAGGTCTTCACGGCGCTGGGCGACGAGCACAGGCAGCGAATCCTGCTGCTTTTCGAACCCGGTGAACGGCTGAACGTCAGCCAGATCGCGGACGTTTCAACACTTGCCCGATCGACTGTTTCGCACCACCTGAAGACCTTGCGCGAGGCCGAAGTGCTCGCCTCGGAAAAGCTCGGCAAGGAAGTCTATTTCTGGATCAACCACGCTTTTCTCGAGGAGTGTCTGAGCAACGTCCTGCGTTACCTGCGCGAGTCGGTGCAATGAAGCGCGAGCGCTTGCCGACAGACGATGCGCGCAGACGCAGTCGGCGCCGCTTCCTGCTGGGCGGGGCAGCGATCGGCGGCACAGCGCTGGCCGCCTGCATGAGCCTGGGGTCCGCGACTCTGTTCAACTCGTGTCGCGCGCGGTTGCCGGCGGACGCGGCGCTCGACGAACTGATTGGTTTTGCCTGGCAGGGCATCGACCCGGCCGAGTTTGTCGACTGCCATGTCCATCTGGTCGGCACCGGCGATTCGGGTAGCGGAATCGAGGTCAATCCGCAGATGGAGAGTCTGTTTCACCCGCTGCAGTACGCGCAGCGCCTGTTCTACCTGAACGCCGGTTGCGTGCACAATGCACCCGGCCGCGTCGACGCGAGCTACCTCGAGCGCATGCAGAATCTGGTCGATGGCTTGCGCCCGGGCGCCAAGCTCTTGCTCTTGGCCTTCGAGCGCGCGTATGACGAGCAGGGTCGGCCGGACTTCAAACACAGTTCGTTCTACCTGCCGAACGCCTACGCGCAGGCCGTCGTGCAGCGCCATCCACAGTACTTCGAGTGGGCCGCTTCGATCCATCCGTACCGGTCAGACTGTGTCGAGGAACTGGCGGCGGCGGTGCGCGGTGGCGCGCGTGCAGTGAAGTGGCTGCCGCCGGCCATGGCGATCGATCCATCGTCGCCGCGCTGCGACCGCTTCTACCAGGCGCTGGCGCAGCACGATCTGCCGCTGATTACGCACGCCGGCGAAGAAAAGGCGGTACACGGTGCCGAACTCGAAGCGCTCGGCAATCCGCTACTCCTGCGCCGAGCGCTGGACCACGGCGTGCGCGTCGTCGTCGCGCATTGCGCGTCGCTGGGCATGGCGGCCGACCTCGATCGTGGTCCGCACGCGGCGCCGGTAGCGTGTTTCGATCTGTTTGCCCGGATGATGGGCGAAGCCCGTTACGCCAAGCTGCTCTTCGCCGACATCTCGGCGCTCACCTTGCGCAACCGCCCACCCGAGACCTTGCGCGTCCTGCTCGAGCGCGAGGAATGGCACGCTCGCCTGCTCAACGGCTCGGACTATCCTCTGCCCGGCGTCGTGCCGCTGATCCTGCCGGCCGACCTTGCTGCGCGCGGCCTGCTGCCAGCGTCGGCGGTCGCCCGGCTGGAACTCATCCGGGAGCATAATCCGCTGCTTTTCGATTTCGTTCTGAAGCGTCATCTGTCGTCGAACGGGCATCGCTTTCCGCCCGGAGTTTTCGCCACGCGCCGCTTTTTTGACAGGAGGACGGCATGAGTTCACAGTTTTCGCTGCTCGGAACGCGCCGCTTTGCGCCGTTTTTCGCCACGCAGTTTCTCGGTGCCTTCAACGACAACCTGTTCAAGAATGCACTCGTCGTGCTGCTCACCTTCCAGGCGGCAGCGTGGACCACGCTGGCGCCGGAAGTGCTCACCAACATCGCTGCCGGTATCTTCATCCTGCCATTCTTTCTCTTCTCAGCCACCGCTGGGCAGTTGGCCGACAAGTTCGACAAAGCCCGCCTGGCGCGTCTCGTCAAGCTGCTCGAGGTGCTGATCATGGGCGTCGCGCTGCTCGGCTTCGTCAGCCACAGCCTGCCCATCCTGCTCGTCGCTCTCTTCCTGCTTGGCCTGCATTCGACGTTCTTCGGACCGGTGAAGTACGCCATTCTGCCGCAGCATCTGCGCGACCACGAACTCGTCGGGGGCAACGCGCTGGTCGAAGCAGGAACCTTCGTCGCCATCCTGCTCGGCACGCTGGCGGGCGGCCTCCTTGCCGGCGCGGCGGCGCATCCGACCTGGGTCGCTTACGCCGGGTTGCTCGTCGCGGCGCTCGGCTATCTGTTCAGCCGCGGCATTCCGGCCGCGCCGGCGCCGGTTCCGCAACTCGTCGTCGGGCTGAACCCTTTCTCGGAAACCTGGCGCAACATCGGTTTTGCCCGGCAGAACCGGACGGTCTTTCTGTCGATCCTTGGCATCTCATGGTTCTGGCTCTACGGTGCGCTTTTTCTGGCACAGTTTCCGGCCTACGCCAGGAACGTGCTTGGCGGCAACGAGGCTTCGGTTACCTTGCTGCTGGCCGTGTTCACGGTTGGCGTCGGCCTTGGTTCTCTCCTCTGCGAGCGACTGTCGGCCGGACACGTCGAGATCGGTCTGGTGCCCTTCGGTTCAATCGGCCTGACCGTTTTCGGCATCGATCTGGCCTTCGCGTCACCGGCGCAACTGCCGCTCGGCGCGCCGCTGGAACTGACCCGCCTGCTGGCGCTGCATGCCAGTTGGCGCGTCCTCTTCGACCTCTTCGCCCTGGGACTTTTCGGCGGTTTCTTCGTCGTCCCGCTCTACGCGCTGATCCAGTTGCGCAGCGCGCCTGAACAACGGGCGAGAATCATCGCCGCCAACAATATCCTCAACGCCCTGTTCATGGTCTGCGGTGCGCTCGCCGCCGCCGGCCTGCTCAGCAGCGGCGTGTCGATTGCCGTCCTCTTCGCGATCGCCGCCCTCTGCAATGCGGCCGTGGCCGTCTACATCTACAGCCTGGTTCCCGAGTTCATGCTGCGTTTCGTCGCCTGGCTGCTGGTGCACTCGGTCTATCGCCTGCGTCAGCAGGGACTGGAAAACATCCCGGCCGAGGGTGGCGCGGTGCTCATCTGCAACCATGTCAGCTTCGTCGACCCGATCGTCATTGCCGCCGCCTGCCGCCGTCCGATCCGCTTCGTGATGGACCACCGAATTTATCGCCAGCCGCTGATCGGTTTCGTTTTCCGGCACATGCATGCGATTCCGATTGCGCCGGCGCGCGAAGATGAAAGCATGATGGAAGCGGCTTTCGAAGAGGTCGCGCATGCGCTGAGCGCCGGCGAACTGGTCGCGATCTTTCCCGAAGGGCGGATTACCGATACCGGCGAGCTCTACCCGTTTCGTCCGGGCGTCCAGCGCATCGTTGCGCGCACGCCGGTGCCGGTGATTCCGATGGCGCTGCAGGGGCTTTGGGGAAGCTTCTTCAGCCGCAAGGACGGACCGGCGATGAGTCGACCGCTGCGGCGCGGCATGTTTTCGCGTATTTGCCTCAACATCGGCGCGCCGGTGGCACCCGGCGCAGCGACGCCCGAACGGCTGCAGAGCCTGGTTGCCGGGCTGCGCGGCGATTGGCGTTAGCGCCTCGCCCGGCTGCTCGTCGGGCACGGCGCGCTGGCCGGGCGGTGCACCGTTTGGCTTAGGTTCGCCGGAGCCGGGCGGCCGGTCAGCGCTTCCCGGCAAGCAGTTGGGCCAGCTCGACGGCAGTGCGTACGCCCATCTTGTCAAAGAGTTTGGCGCGGTGGACCTCGACGGTGCGCATGCTGATCTGCAGTTCGTCGGCGATGAGCTTGTTGAGTTTTCCGGCGAGAATCAGTTCCATGACCTGCCGTTCGCGCGTCGTGAGCTGGTTGAGCAGTTCGTTGACCGAATCGGCGCCGCTCGCCGCGGCACGCTGGTTGGCATCGAGCTGCAGTGCTTCGATGACGCGATTGACCAGTTCATTGTCGTTGCACGGTTTCTCGACGAAATCGAAAGCGCCTTTCTTGAGCGCCGAGACGGCCATCGGCACGTCGCCGTGGCCGGTGAGGAAGATGACCGGCATGCGGTTGCCGAGTTCGTTCAGCGCGTCGAAGAGTTCGGGACCGCTCATTCCGTCCATGCGGATGTCGAGCAGCAGGCAGCCGGCGAGCGCCGGCTCCCAGGCAGCGAGGAAATCCTCGGCGGACGGAAAGCTTCGGCAACAGACGCCGCGTGATTCGAGCAACCAGGCGAGTGAATCGCGGATCGCTTCGTCGTCGTCAACCAGGTAGGCGCAGGGCGTCATTGTCTTCCGATCGGCAGTGTGATGACGAAAATCGAACCACCAGCGGGATTCGCTTCAACCCACAGGCGGCCGTGGTGGAACTCGATGATCGAGCGACAGATACTCAGGCCCATCCCCATTCCGTCAGCCTTGGTCGAGAACAACGGCGTGAACAGTTTCTCTTCTATTTCGGGCGGAATTCCCAGGCCGTGGTCGATCACCCGGATCTCCATCTGCTGCTCGACCTGGCTCAGCTTGACCGTCAGCCGGCGCCGCTCAGCAGGCATTTCGCTCATCGCCTCAATGCCATTGCGCATCAGATTGAGCAGAACCTGCTCGAGCATCACCCGATCGGCCGGCAGTTCGGGACGCATTCCCTGGATCTCGCGCTGTATGCGTACGCCGCGACTCTTGGCGGCGCCTTCGATGAAGCCGATGCTGTCGTCGATCACCTCGGCAAGGTCGCAGGGCGCCAGCTTGGGCTCGCTCTTGCGAACGAAGTCATGCACGCGGCGGATGATGTGGCCCGCGCGCTGCGCCTGCACGGCCAGCTTGCCAAGCGCTTCCTTGAGCTGCTCGGGCGTGAAGTTGCCCGTGGTCAGCTTGTTCATGCAGCCGGCGGTGTAGCTGGTGATGGCGGCCAGCGGCTGGTTCAACTCGTGCGCCAGTGTTGACGCCATCTCACCCATGGTGACCAGGCGAGCGGTGATCTGCAATTTTTCTTGCTGTTGGCGGGCGAGGTCTTCGGCACGCTTGCGCGCCGTGACGTCGATGATCGATCCCATCCAGCCGGTCTGTCGTCCGTCGCTGTCGATCAGCGGCGCTTCATAGACCAGCGCGTCGAAGCGGCTGCCATCCTTGCGCATCAGGCGGATTTCGAAACCTTCGTGTGGCGCATTACCCTCCAGCACGGAATTGTGCAGGTGCAGCGTACGTTCCATTTCTTCCGGCGCCCAATAGGGCATCGGCGGATCGCGGCCGATCAGTTCGTCACTGCGGAAGCCGACCATGCGCAGGAATGCCGGGTTCGCGTAGGTGACCCGGCCGGCGAGGTCGCGCGCCCGCATGCCGACCATCAGCGAATCCTCCATCGCCTTGCGGAAGGCGTACTCCGAGCGTAGCGCCTGCTCGGCCAGCAGGCGTCGCTGTATCGATCCGCGCACCGCCCACAGGCTCCAGAAAACCGCCGCGGCAAGAATCACCATCAGCGTCGAAATCAGTGTCTGGGCCAGATTGTCGGCAGCGCGATAGGCAGTGGCCTTGAGCGTCATGCCGTAACCTGGTGGCTCGAAGCTGACCGCGTAGGTCAGCGTCGTCGGCGAAGCGTCGACCTTCGACTTGCTGGCCAGCGTCTGACCATTCCCGTCAAGGATGCGCAGCAAATAGCGTTCGGCAAACCACCAGGGGACCTGATGCTTGAGCAGACCGTTCAGCGAGTAGACGCCGAGCAGCGTGCCTCGGTGGCGACCGCCGCGAAAGAGGGGAACGTAGATCTCGAACTGGACGGCATCATTGAGCGCGTAGGCATCGCTATAGACGGGGTTGCCCAAGCGGACGAGCTCGAGCGATCGGCTCACCCGGTCCTCGCCAAAAGGCCCGGGTTCGACGCGCGGCAGGGCAGGGTTGGGCATGCCGGCCACCGTCTTGCCGCTGGCATCGATCCAGAGCAGTTGCTGCAGCTCGGAATTGTTCTTCAGAATATGCCGCGCGCGGAGATCGAAGAGCGGATGCGGTTTGCGCGTTTGCGTCAGATCGAGAGCGAGTTGCTGCAGTTGTTCCGAGTGCCCGTCGAGGTGGAAGCGCAGGCTCTGTTCTAGCCACAGCACGTCTGCAATCAGCGTTGCGCGTTGCTCTTCGACTTCGTTGCGGTGCAATAGCCAAAGCAGGGCGATGAGCAGGGCGAGCAGCAGTCCGACCGCCAGGCGCAGGATCGACAGGTACCAGTTCGACCACTTCAGCGGAGCAAGCGGCCGGCGGTCCGCCGCCAGGGGAGTGGACGTGTCGTACATGACGGGCCATCATAGCCAACTTGTTGCGCGATCGGTAGCTCCTGCGCGCCCGGCGAGTGGCGCCGGCTCGCCCCAGGCGGGCGCGATTGTGGGTTTCCACAGATTGCGGATTTCCACAATATGCAACGTGCGAGCGATTTGTGATATTGACGCGGTACCCCGGGCTTGGCCCGTTTTCAACCCAGAAACTCAGGAGGAGACACCATGAAGATATCTGCTTTGCTTTTCGGTCTGCTGGCTGGCACGCTATCCGCACTGCCTTTGGGCGCCCTCGCGCAGCAGCCGATTGTCATCAAGTTCAGCCATGTGGTGGCGCACGACACACCGAAGGGTCTGGCCGCCGAATTCTTTGCCAAGAAGGCTGGCGAGATGACCAAAGGCAAGGTGAAGGTTGAAGTCTATGCCAACTCCACGCTGTACAAGGACAAGGAGGAAATGGAGGCGCTGCAGCTGGGCGCCGTGCAGATGCTGGCGCCGTCGTTGGCCAAATTCGGCCCGCTCGGCGTCAAGGAGTTCGAGCTGTTCGATCTGCCGTACGTGTTCGACAACTACACCGAACTGCACCGGGTAACGCAGGGGCCGGTCGGGCAAAGCCTGCTCAAGAAGCTGGAGCCCAAGGGCGTTACCGGCCTGGCTTTCTGGGACAACGGTTTCAAGTCGTTCTCGGCGAACACGCCGATCAAGACGCCGGCTGATCTGAAGGGCAAGAAGCTGCGCATTCAGTCGTCGAAGGTGCTGGAAGAGCAGATCCGCGCGCTCAGCGCGCTGCCCCAGGTGATGGCCTTCTCGGAAGTCTATCAGGCGCTGCAGACGGGCGTCGTCGATGGCACCGAGAACCCGGTTTCCAACCTCTACACGCAGAAGATGCATGAAGTCCAGAAGTATTTGACGATGACCGAGCATGGGTATCTCGGCTACGCCGTCATCGTCAACAAGAAATTCTGGGAGGGACTGCCGGCTGATGTGCGCGGACAGCTCGAAGCGGCGATGAAGGAATCGACCGCCTACGCCAACAAGATCGCCAAGGAACAGAACGAGAAGGATCTGGAAGGCGTCAAGAAGTCGGGCAAGACGCAGGTGTATGTGCCGAGTGCGGAAGAGAAACTGGCCTTCAAGAAGGCGCTCGCCCCGGTGCACGCCAAGATGGAATCGCGTATCGGGAAGGATCTGCTGCAAGCCGTCTATAAGGAAACCGGTTTCGATCCGAACAAGCTCTGAGCACGACGGAAGAGCACGCAATAGCCCGCTGGGGGGCCTGATCCCGGCGGGCTTCTTTTCAGGCAGGCGGGGGAGTCATTGCCATGAAAATTCTGGATCACCTCGAGGAGTGGCTGATCACCTTCCTCATGGGGGCTGCGACGACGATCATCTTCTTCTCTGTTGCCCATCGCTATTTGTCGGGAATGCCGATTCCCGGGCTGCAGGACTGGCTGCTCGGACTGAACTTCGGCTGGGCGCAGGAGCTGTGCATCATCATGTTCGTCTGGATGGCCAAGTTCGGCGCTGCTTACGGCGTTCGCACCGGCATACACGTCGGCGTCGATGTGCTGATCAACCGGATGACTGGCCGTACGCGCGCCAAGTTCGTCGTTTTCGGTCTGCTCGCCGGCGCCTTGTTCACCGGAATCGTCGGCACCCTGGGCGCCAATTTCGTCTGGGAAAACGGTTTCCACTACTGGCTGTACACCTCGCTGGGCTGGGATCCGGGCGACGTTCCCGAGGGGCCGACGACGCCTGACCTCGAGTGGCCAACGTGGATCGTCTACAGCGCGATCCCGCTCGGTTCGAGCCTGATGTGCTTCCGCTTCCTGCAGGTTGCGGTGAGTTTCATCCAGACCGGCGAGCTGCCACACCATGATCATGGGCATGTTGACGGTCTGGACGAAACGCCGCCGGCCGACGAGATCACGCCCTACGAGATGGAGGACAACCTGCATCCGCACGATCTGACCTACAGGAAGCGCCATCCGGAGGACGATGCCGGCAATCCGTCGAACAAGGGAGGAAAACAACAGTGAATGCAACCATCATCTTCCTGATCCTGCTGGTCCTCATGCTGACCGGCATGCCGATCTCGATCTCGCTCGGCCTGACGGTACTCAGCTTCCTCTTCATGTTTACCCAGGTGCCGCTCGAATCGGTTGCGCTGAAGCTGTTTACCGGAATCGAGAAGTTCGAGATCATGGCCATTCCGTTCTTCATTCTGGCCGGCAACTTCCTGACCCACGGCGGCGTTGCCCGACGCATGATCAAGTTTGCCACCAGCATGGTCGGCCATTGGTACGGCGGCCTCGGTCTGGCTGGCGTGCTGGCCTGCGCGCTGTTTGCCGCGGTCTCCGGTTCGTCGCCCGCGACGGTCGTCGCGATCGGCTCGATCCTGATGCCGGCGATGGTCAAGGCGGGTTTCCCGAACAAGTTCGGGGCCGGGGTGATCACCACTTCAGGGGCATTGGGAATCCTGATTCCCCCATCGATCGTGATGGTCATGTATTCGGTCGCAACCAATACATCGGTCGGCGCGCTGTTCATGGCCGGCGTGATTCCGGGGATCATTCTCGCCTCCGTGCTCGGTGGCGTCACCTGGTTCCGCGCGCGCAAGTTCGACTATCCGCGCATGCCGAAAGCGTCTTTCGGCGAACGGGTGAGCGCGTTTCGCGAGTCGGTATGGGGTCTGTTCCTGATCGTCGTCGTCATGGGCGGGATCTACAGCGGTATGTTCACCCCGACCGAAGCGGCGGCGATGAGCGCCGTCTATGCCTTCTTCGTCGCGGTCTTCGTGTATAAGGACCTGACGATGAAGGACGTGCCACGCGTCCTGCTGAACTCGGCCAACATGTCGGCGATGCTGCTCTACATCATCACCAACGCCGTCCTTTTCTCGTTCATCATGACCAACGAGAACATCCCGCAGGCGCTGGCCGACTGGATGCTGGGTCATGGCCTGGGGATGATTGCCTTCCTGCTCGCGGTGAACATCATCCTGCTGCTCGCCGGTAACTTCATGGAGCCGTCGTCGATCGTGCTGATCTTTGCCCCGATTCTCTTTCCGGTAGCGATGAAGCTGGGAATCGATCCGGTGCATTTCGGCATCCTGATGACCGTCAACATGGAAGTCGGCATGTGCCACCCGCCGGTCGGGCTCAACCTCTACGTCGCTTCGGGGATCACCAAGATGGGGATCACCGAACTGACCGTCGCCGTCTGGCCGTGGCTGCTGTCGATGCTCGTCTTCCTGGTCGCCGTCACCTATGTGCCGATCATGTCGACCTGGTTGCCGAAGACGCTGGGAATGATGTAGCGACAGGCCGTGGCTGCGCCGCTGCCAGCGGCGCAGCCACGCAGCAGATACTGCCGATGTCCCCAATAAGCGCGTGTCGGGCGACCGGCACGCGTTTTCCGCTTTCTGTGACCGGTGCGCAATTGGAAGCGCGACTATCAATCAGGCCGCCCGTCGACGCCTGTGCCCCGGGGCAGTCCCACACGTGGCTTGCCCCGGGGCAAACACGCAGCCAACCGATGTCCTGATATCCAGCGGGTATGGACTGAATCGAAGCCGTGCGGCCTACTTCCTGATCAACGGCCAAGCTGGCCTTGCTGTGGCGGGAAACCCGATGACACAAAACGGGAACTCCGGCGATCAGGCGCGTATGGGCTGAGCGATCGGGCAGCGTCCTGTGCCGGGCGTGGCTCCGCCTCGCCCTTCTTGTCATGTTCCCGCCATGGTTGAAGCTGCTGCCGCAGCCCTTTGACGGGCGAGGGCGATGACTCATCCGCTTGTCCTGCTTTCCGGAACCGCGTCTTTTCCGCGGAGTCGCTTCGCTTGCCTGGTTTCTGGCGTCAGGGTTGCGCGAACGGATTCCAGCTTGACGAGCGCGCTGCGAGAGTCCTACACTGCGCCGCCTACCTCGGATTTCCTATCCGTCGCTGACCATCGCTCTGCCGTCTTCGACCTGAAAGGCTGCCTTCTCACCGTGCGGCGCGTGTTGCGGCCGTGCAGGAGCGTCCGCCGACGGCGCGCCCCGCGACGGGGCCGGATTCGAAGGTAGCCACCCTGGTAAGGAGACACTGTGAAACACCTCATTGCTGTGTACGGCGCCAGCGGCTGTGGGCGCGAAGTCATGCCCCTGGCGCGCCACAGCGCGCGTGCCGCAAGCGGTGACGACGACACGATCGAACTGGTGTTCGTGGATGACGGCTACGCGTGTGGTGAGGTCAACGGGCACCGCTTGCTCACCTATGCTCAGTTTTTGGCAGAGCCAGCCGGGCGGCGCAGCGCAACTCTGGCCATTGCCAATAGCAGCGTGCGCGAGCGCTTGGCGGCACAGTGCGTTGCGGACGGCGTAGAACCGTTCGAGGTGGTCGCTGCCAACGCCTGTGTGCTCGACTGCAACGCCATTGGAGAGGGTGCCATCCTTTGTGGCTTCACCACGGTGACCTCCAATGTGCGCATCGGGCGCTACTTCCACGCGAACATTTACTCCTCCGTTGCGCACGACTGCGTGCTTGGGGACTTTGTCACACTGGCGCCGTCGGTGAAGGTAAACGGCAATGTAGTCGTCGAAGAGCACGCCTACATCGGCACGGGAGCCATCATCAAACAGGGCAGTCCAGGCAATCCGCTGGTCATTGGCAAGCGTGCCGTCATCGGAATGGGTGCCGTGGTCACCAAGTCCGTACCGGCCGGCGCAACCGTGGTTGGCAACCCTGCTCGTATTCGGGAGTAACGAAGCGACTTTGCTCCAACACTTGTCGATTCGGCCACTTCATGCGGACGAAGGGGTAGCCGCTGTAACGCGCGGACTGGCCTCGGCGGCCAGGTGAACTTTGTAGACGCACGAAAGATCGCCGGCTCGCTTCGTGCGGGTACCGTGCGTAGGTGTGGTGGGGACATGCGCTGTCGCGTTGGTCAACGCCGTGCCGGCAGGGACTGTTCCCCTTTGGAATCGGCACGGGCGGCGATGTGATCGCACCGCGCACCATGTAGCGTCCGTGTTTGTCATGCTCCTGCTCCTGTTGAAGCCGCCGCGGCAGCCGTTCGTACCGCTTGTCGTGCTGCCCACGAACCGGGGACCGGCGCTCGGCCGAGTTAGCCGGCTGGCGCAATGCCTACCGGTTCGCTGACGCCTGATCCCACCCAGATCCCCTGTCGCGCGCGTATGTCGGACAGGCGTGTGTCTGCGCATCCTTGCTCGAGAGGAGTCCTCGCACGAGGCGCAAGGTCGGCAACACTTCCTTGTGTTCGTCGACAGAACCTGTGGACCGTGAACAGCGAGGCTGCGGGTGAAGCGGAACGCGGAACCCGGGCCAGCGTGATCGTCCAGGCTGCTGTCGACAGGCCGAATGCCTTGGCATACCACCTCGCTCTGCCGTCAGGCGTACTCTTGATTGCGCCGCCTGCGCCTGGCAATTCCGGCATGAACGCCGCGACTGTTGGTATAATCTCGGATTAGCTTTCTAGAGACATGATTTGCCGTCCTTTTTCGTCCACCCCCGTTGGGAGAGTTGCTCATGGCTAGCGAACGTACCCTGTCAATCATCAAACCCGATGCCGTTGCCAAGAACGTCATCGGGAAGATCTATTCCCGCTTCGAATCGAACGGCCTGAAGGTCGTCGCCGCGAAAATGGCCTGGCTGTCGCCGCAGGAGGCGGGTGCTTTCTATGCCGTGCATAAGGATCGCCCGTTCTTCAAGGATCTGGTGTCCTTCATGATCTCGGGTCCGGTGATGATCCAGGTGTTGGAAGGCGAAAATGCCATCTCCAAGAACCGCGAATTGATGGGTGCGACCGATCCGAAGAAGGCCGATCCGGGAACCATTCGCGCGGACTTTGCCGAGTCGATCGATGCCAACGCCGTACACGGTTCCGATGGCGAGGAGACGGCGCGCACCGAGATCGCCTTCTTCTTTCCGGCAATGAGCGTCTATACCGGCCGCTGATTTTTGACCCGCGGGCACATGGCGATCAATCTGCTCGATTTCGACGCCGCCGGGCTGACCGGACTCTTCGCCGAACATGGCGAGCGCGCCTTCCGCGCCCGCCAGGTTCTGCGCTGGTTGCATCGTTGCGGCCAGGTCGACTTCGCCGACATGACCGATCTTGCCCGAAGCCTGCGGGAAAAGCTCTCTACGCTCGCGATCATCAGTCCGCCGGCGATCGTGGCCGACCGTCTGGGCGAAGACGGAACGCGCAAGTTTCTCTTCGCCGTTGGTGGCGGCAACGCGGTCGAAGCGGTTTTCATTCCCGAGGTCGAGCGCGGAACCTTGTGCATTTCAACGCAGGCCGGCTGTGCGCTCGACTGCTCGTTCTGTGCAACCGGTAAGCAAGGCTTCAATCGCAACTTGAGCGTCGGCGAAATCGTCGGGCAGTTGTGGCAGGTCAGGCACGCACTGGGCGCCTACTCGGGCCGGGAGGCAGCCGGGGAGCGGGTAATCAGCAATGTCGTCTTGATGGGGATGGGCGAGCCACTGGCCAACCTGGATAATGTCATCGTCGCCCTGCGCCTGCTGCTCGACGACAACGCCTACGGTCTCTCGCGCCGCCGGGTCACCGTGTCAACTTCCGGCCTCGTCCCGGCGATCGACCGCCTGCGCGAGGAGTGTCCGGTAGCGCTCGCGGTTTCGCTGCACGCGCCGAACGATCGTCTGCGTGATGAACTGGTTCCGATCAACCGCAAGTACCCTTTGTCCAGCGTGCTGGCGGCGTGTCTGCGCTATCTGCAACGGGCGCCGCGAGATTTCGTTACTTTCGAGTACATCATGCTCGACGGCGTGAACGACTCGGACGCGCAGGCGCACGAGCTGCTCGCCCTGCTGCGTGAGGTGCCTTGCAAGCTGAACCTCATCCCCTTCAATCCGTTTCCAGGCACTTCGTATCGCCGTTCGCCAGCCACGCGCATCCGGCGTTTTGCCGAGATATTGCTCTCCGCCGGCGTCGTCACGACGACCCGCAAGACGCGCGGTGACGACATCGCCGCAGCTTGTGGGCAATTGGCGGGCCAGGTGCACGATCGCACGCAGCGTACCCGACAGTATGCGGTTCACCTCGTCCACAGCGGCCTGCCACAATGACGAGGACGGCGCTGCTCCTGCTGATTGTGTTGTCGGCCAGCGCATGCTCGACCGGTGTACTCGCCCCGGGTAGCCGAGCGAAAGCTGACGAGGCGAGCGATTCACGCATACCCACCGCTCCGCGCGACACGCGAACGCGTGCCAAGCTGCATGTTGAACTCGGCTCGCTCTACTTGCAGGAAGGCCAGCTTGCCGTGGCGCTCGAGGAACTGCTGATTGCCATCTCGATCGACCCTGATTACGCCAAGGCCTACAATGCGCGTGGGCTCGCCCATTACCACATCAAGGAAATGGAGCTGGCCGAGCGCGACTTTCAGCGCGCGCTGAGCCTGGAACCGAACGATCCCGAAGTCCACAACAACTACGGATGGTTTCTCTGCCAGGTGGGCCGGGAGAAGGAAGGCATCGCCTTCTTTCAACGGGCAATCCGCAATCCCTTGTACGGAACTCCCGATATGGCGTATCTGAATGCCGGTGCCTGCTACACCCGACTCGGCAATCTTGCGCAAGCCGAGGATTTCGTTCAGCACAGCTTGCGTATCAAGCCGGATAATCCGGCTGGTTTGCTGCAGTTGGCCGAGATCAGCTATCGTCGCGGCGACTTCGCACTGGCCAGGCAGCAGATGCAGAGCCTGCTCAGCGTCGCCGAGCCGAGCGCCGATGCGCTATGGCTGATCGTCCGGATCGAGCGGAACTTGGGCAACCGTCAGGCGGAAGCGCGTTACGCCAGCCTATTGAAACGGAGGTTTCCGTTGTCGAGCGAGACTCAGGAACTGCTGAAAGGCAACTTCGAATGAGTGAAGAAACCCGTTCTGTCCACCCGGATGCAGCCGACCAGACAGCGATCGGTGTTGGCGAGGCGCTTTCCGCGGACGAGATCCTGGCGGCGAGCGCCGAAGTCGGCGGCGTTGGGCAGCGCTTGCGACGATCACGCGAAGCGCGCGGCCTGAGCGTCAGCGAAGCCGCGCAGTCGCTCAAGCTGGCACCGCGACAGGTTGAAGCGCTGGAAGCCGAGGAATGGTCGGCCTTGCCCGGGAATACGATGATCCGCGGTTTTGTCCGCAACTACGCGCGGCTGCTCGGTCTGGATTCGGAAGGACTGATGCGTGCGCTGGACGCTGCACAACTGCAACAAACGCCGAGACTCGAGGCCTCCGCGGGAACCAGCGCCAGCTTGCCGCATGTTGCCAACCGGGTCGAACGACGCGACTTTCTGGCCATCGTGGGTGGCCTGCTGCTCCTCGTTCTGGCTCTGCTCATCTACTTCTACGTCCCGGCTGAGGCCTGGCACGACAGGATGGCCGGACTGATCAGCAGTTTTGGCCGGTCAGCACCGGCCGAGCGCTCGCCGGCGCCGGCCGAGGCACGGACCGCGGAGACGCCAGCCGCCGTTCAGGTTGCGACGCCGCAGGCGAGCACACCACCCGCTGCCGGCGAATCGGTAACTCCGGTGAGCGCACCCAACGCGACCGTCCTCTCGTCGGAAACGGCGACGCCGGCACCTCCTTCGGCGGGCAGCGAACAGCGACCGGCGACCAACCGGCTCAAGTTCACCTTTGCTCAGCCCGCCTGGCTGCAGGTGCGCGATGGCCGCGGACAGATCATCGTCGCGGACAACAATCCGGCGGGTAGTCAGCGTGAGGTCGAAGGGCAACCGCCCTTTGCCCTGGTCGTTGGCAACGCGACGCAGGTCAGACTGGAGTATCAGGGGCGCATCATCGATTTGGCGCCGTATAACAAGGGCGAGGTCGCGCGGCTGAATGTCGAATGATCGGCCAGTCGACGACGAGGCAGGCGTGAGCCGCGGCATCACGGCCGGCCGGCGGCGGCCGACCCGGCAGGTTCGCGTCGGACAGACGGCGATCGGTGGTGGGTCGCCGGTGCTCATCCAGTCGATGACGAACACCGATACCGCCGACGCGCTGCGCACGGCGATCCAGTGCGCCGAGTTGGCGCGCGCGGGTTCCGAGTGGGTGCGGATCACCGTGAATACAGCGGAGGCCGCGCTGGCCGTGCCAAAGATTCGCGCGCATCTGGACCGGATGGGAATCGACGCACCGCTGATCGGTGATTTCCATTACAACGGGCATCGTCTGCTCAGCGAGCATCCCGACTGTGCCGAAGCGCTCGCCAAGTACCGGATCAATCCGGGCAACGTCGGACACGGGCGAAAACGCGACGAGCAGTTTGCCCAAATGATCGAACTGGCCTGCCGCTACGGCAAGCCGGTGCGTATCGGGGTGAACTGGGGCAGTCTCGACCAGGATCTGCTGGCCCGCATCATGGACGAGAACGCGAGCCGCGCGCAGCCGATGCCGGCGCTTGAGGTGATGCGCACGGCGATGGTTGCTTCAGCGCTCGAATCGGCGGCGCGGGCCGAGGAAATCGGTCTCGCGGGCGACCAGATCGTCCTTTCGTGCAAGGTATCCGGGGTGCAGGATCTGATCGCCATCTATCGCGAACTGGCGCAGCACTGCGACTACCCGCTGCACCTGGGTCTGACCGAGGCCGGTATGGGCTCGAAGGGAATCGTCGCCTCGACCGCAGCGATGGCCGTTCTGCTGCAGGAGGGGATAGGCGACACGATCCGCGTTTCGCTGACGCCCGAGCCGGGGGGGCAGCGGACGCAGGAGGTGATCGTCGCGCAGGAGATGCTGCAGACGATGGGCTTGCGCGCGTTCACACCGATGGTCGTTGCCTGCCCCGGGTGCGGCCGCACGACGAGCAGTTTCTTCCAGGAACTTGCCCAGTCGATTCAGGCGCATGTGCGGGCGAAGATGCCACAGTGGCGAATCGATCACGACGGCGTCGAGAGCATGACGCTGGCCGTTATGGGCTGTGTGGTGAATGGTCCGGGTGAGAGCAAGCACGCCAACATCGGTATCAGCCTGCCCGGCACCGGCGAAGCACCGGCAGCCCCAGTCTTTGTCGATGGCGTCAAGAGTGTGACGCTGCGCGGCGCACATATCGCCGAAGAGTTTACCGCCATCGTCGACGCCTATGTTGCACGCACCTATCGGAGAAAGTTGCCCGGGCAATGAACGCGCCGAAGATTCAATCCGTCCGCGGGATGAACGACATCCTGCCCGATGAGGCGGAGTTCTGGGAGCTTTTCGAGGACGCCGTCCGTATCTGGCTGAAGCGCTATGGCTACCGGCCGATTCGGCTGCCGATCGTCGAACCGACGCCGCTTTTCAAGCGGGCGATCGGCGAGGTCACCGACATCGTTGAAAAGGAGATGTACTCCTTCGTCGACGGCCTGAACGGTGAGCTGCTGACGCTCCGCCCGGAGGGTACCGCCGGTTGCGTGCGGGCGGCCATTCAGCACAACCTGGCCGCTCAGCAGGCGCAGCGCCTGTGGTACATGGGCCAGATGTTCCGGCATGAGCGGCCACAGAAAGGACGTTACCGGCAGTTCAACCAGGTCGGCGTCGAAGCGCTTGGCCTGCCCGGGCCGGATATCGATGGCGAGCAGATCCTGATGGGTGCGCGCTTGTGGGCGGATCTCGGCCTGGACGGGATCAGCCTGCAAATCAATACGCTCGGGCAGGCCGACGAGCGCGCGCGACATCGCAGTGAACTGATCGCCTATTTCACGCGCAACGAACAGGCGCTCGATGACGATTCTCGGCGCCGCCTGCAGAGCAATCCGCTGCGCATCCTCGACAGCAAGAATCCGGCACTGCACGACCTGCTGCAGGGCGCGCCACGGCTGATCGATCACCTGGGCAGCGAGTCGCGGGCGCACTTTGACGGCGTACAACAGGTGCTGCACGATGCTGGTCAGGCCTTCGTCGTCAACCCGCGCTTGGTGCGCGGACTGGACTACTATAATCTGACGGTGTTCGAGTGGGTTACCGATCGCCTAGGCGCACAGGGGACGGTCTGTGCCGGCGGGCGCTACGACGGCTTGGTCGAACAACTCGGTGGCAAGCCGACGCCGGCTTGCGGTTTTGCCCTGGGCGTCGAACGTT
Organism: Accumulibacter sp.; assembly: GCF_029255125.1. Taxonomy (GTDB): domain Bacteria; phylum Pseudomonadota; class Gammaproteobacteria; order Burkholderiales; family Rhodocyclaceae; genus Accumulibacter. The sequence continues at coordinate 39,478 of NZ_JAPUVR010000081.1, forward strand.
TGCTGGCACTGGTCCGCGAGGCCGGCGGCGAGACCCGGGGCGACGCCGTCGAGGTCTACCTCGTGCATCAGGGCAGCGCCGCTTCGCGCTTTGCCGTGGGCATCGCCGAACGTCTGCGCGACCAGGGAATCAATGTCCTCTTTCACTGCGGCGGCGGCGGTTTCAAGGCGCAGATGAAAAAGGCCGATGCCTCCGGCGCCGCCTTTGCGGTAATCGTTGGCGACGACGAAGCAGCAGCCGGCGAGGTGACTCTCAAGCCGCTGCGCAGCGCTCACGAGCAGTCGACGACCCAGCAGCGCGTCGCAGCCGACAGCGTGGGTGAAGCAATCAGAAGTTATTTACTGGATCTGGATCGGGATGAGTGTTGATGGCTACCTATGACCTCGAAGAACAGGAGCAGATCGCCGAACTCAAGGCGTGGTGGAAGCAGTACGGCAACCTGGTGACGACGCTGGCGACGGTCGCGTCGTTGGGCGTCATCGCCTGGCAGGGCTGGAACTGGTATCAGCGCAATCAGGCGGTGCAGGCGTCGGCCGCCTACGCCGTTCTCCAGAAAGCCGTGCTCGACAACGACGCGCAGCGCATCAAGGCGGCGAGCGGCGAACTGCTCGAGAAGTACGGCAGCACGACGTACGCCGCGTTGGCGGCACTGAAAGCAGCGCACATGGCAAGCGCCGCGAACGACACGAAAACGGCCAAGCTGCAGTTGCAATGGGTCGCCGAGCGCGCCAGCGATGACCTGCGCGATCTGGCGCGTTTGCGCCTGGCCACCTTGCTGATCGACGAGAAGGCCTACGACGAAGCGCTGGCACAACTCGAGCGGGCGACGGCGGGTGGTTTCGCCGCGCGCGTTGCCGAAGTGCGCGGCGACGTGTTTGCCGCGCAGGGGAAGAAAGCGGAAGCCCGCACGGCGTATCAGGCGGCGCTGACCCGGCTTGACGAAACGGCCAAAAAGGATGGCCGGGCGGCGGGCGTGCAGGATCGACAGGCAGCCGCTGCCTATCGCGAACTCGTCCAGCAGAAGCTCGATGGGCAAGGGGAGGGCGGTTGATGAGGCGGGCGGCCGCCGTTTTGCTGCTATGTTTGTTGGCCAGCGGCTGTTCACTGCTTGACGCATTGAATCCCTTCTCCAGCAGCGGCCCGAAGATGGCCTCGCTGGAACCTATTCAGGCGACAGTCGCGGCGCGCGTCCTCTGGCAGTACGATGTCGGCAAGGGCGATGGCCAGGCATTCGTGCCGGCCGTCGTCAGGTCGTCGGTTTACGCAGCGGCGGCCAACGGTACGGTCGTTCGCCTGGACGACGGACAGGCAAGCTGGCGGATCAAGGCCGAGCGACCTTTGTCGGGCGGCGTTGCGGCCGACGAGCGAATGCTCGTCGTCGGTTCGCCAAAGGGCGAGGTGCTTGCTTTTGCCGCGGCCGACGGCAAGTTGCTCTGGAAGACCTCGACCAACAGCGAGATCATTGCGCCGCCGGTCCTTGGGCCGGGGTTGGTGATCGTACGCAGCGGCGACCATCGGCTGACCGCCTACGATGCCTTCGACGGCAAACGCAAGTGGATCTACCAGCGCCCAAACCCGCCGCTGTCGCTGCGTGTCACGGCGCCGCCTGTGCTGGTCGACAAATACGTCTTCGTTGGTTTTCCCGGCGGCAAACTGATTGCCTTGGGGCTGGACAACGGCGCGCCCTTGTGGGAAGGAACGGTTGCGCTGCCCAAAGGAGCCACCGAACTCGACCGGATTGCCGATGTGACCAGTGTTCCAGTGATCGATGGGCGCACCGTTTGTGCGGCCGCCTACCAGGGACGCGTCGCGTGTTTCGACCTCGGTTCGGGCAACCTGATGTGGACGCGCGACATTTCCAGCGCCGCCGGGCTGGCGCTCGATAACCGCTACGTGTATGTGACCGACGATAAAGGCGCATTGCATGCGCTGGACCGGGCGAGCGGGGCAAGTATCTGGAAGCAGGACAAGCTCTTCCTGCGCCGGCTGACTGCGCCGCTGGTGCTCTCCGGCTTGCTGGCCGTCGCCGACGTACAGGGGACGGTACACTTCCTGAACCGCGAGGATGGTTCATTCGCCGCACGCGTACGTAGCGACGGGAGTCCGGTACTTGCGGCGCCGCAGCTTTTCGCAACAAGAGATCTGATTCTGCAGACGAGCGCGGGTAGCGTCCTCGCGATAGGCGTCGAGTGAAGCCCAACATCGTTCTCGTCGGCCGGCCGAACGTCGGCAAATCGACCTTGTTCAACCGCCTGACGCGCACCCGCGATGCGCTGGTCGCCGATCTTCCCGGACTGACACGCGACCGGCACTACGGGCACGGCCGCCTCGGTGGTAAGCCGTTCCTGGTGATCGATACGGGAGGTTTCGAGCCCCTGGCGAAAGAGGGAATCAGCTACCAGATGGCGCGCCAGACCGAGCAGGCGATCGACGAGGCGGACGTCGTCATTCTCGTTGTCGATGGGCGCAGCGGCGTGACTGCGCTCGACCGGGAGATCGCCATCCGCTTGCGCAGGTCCGGGCAGCGCGTGGTGGTCGCGGTGAACAAGGCGGAGGGCATGATCGCCGCTGTGGTCGGCGCCGATTTCCACGAGCTTGGTCTGGGCCAACCGCGGGCGATTTCTGCCGCGCATGGCGAAGGTGTTGCCAGCCTGCTCGAGGTGGCGCTGGCGCCTTTTGGTGAGTTGCAGGAGGAAGCCGAGGCGGATTCGGCAATCCGGGTGGCCATCGTCGGGCGACCGAACGTCGGCAAGAGCACGATGGTCAACGCGCTGCTCGGCGAGGAGCGGGTGATTGCTTTCGATCAGCCAGGCACAACGCGCGACTCGATCGTGGTCGACTTCGAGCGCGGCGGGCGTCGTTATGCGCTGATCGATACGGCTGGTCTGCGGCGTCGCGGCAAGGTCTTCGAAACCATCGAAAAGTTCTCGGTGATCAAGACGCTGCAGGCAATTGAGGGAGCCCAGGTGGTGATTCTCGTGCTCGATGCGCGACAGGACATTGCAGATCAGGACGCGCACATTGCCGCGTTCATTCGCGAGGCCGGTCGAGCCTTGGTCGTCGCGGTCAACAAGTGGGATGACCTCGACTCGTATCGTCGCCAGCAGATCAAGGAAACCCTCGAGAAGCAGCTCTTGTTCATCGACTTTGCTCGTTTCCACTACGTTTCTGCGCTGCGTGGGCACGGGCTGGAGGCGCTCTTTCGCTCGGTTGACGCCGCCTATCGTGCGGCCAGCGCCGAGTTGCCAACGCCGAAGCTGACGCGCGCCCTGATCGACGCCGTTGCGCGTCAGGCGCCGCCGCGCAGCGGCCAGTTTCGCCCGAAGCTGCGTTATGCGCATCAGGGTGGCCGTAACCCGCCTCTGATCGTCATCCACGGCAACGCCCTCGACAAGGTTCCCGCGTCGTACCGTCGCTATCTCGAGCACACTTTCCGCAGCGTTTTCGAGTTGCAGGGGACACCGCTGCGCATACAGTTCAACGTGTCGATCAATCCCTTTGCCAGCGAGAAGAACGACCATTCTGACAAAGCGGAAAAGAGCGGCAAGGCATCGGCCGGCCGGCGTCCGGCGAGCGAGTCTGACGGACCGACGAGCGGCGCGCACGCGAAGCTCAGCAGCCAAGCACGAGCAGCGGGGGGCGGCGTCGGCACAAAGCCATCCCCTGCCCAAACGAAGCCGCCGCCGCGCAGCCGTTGACGGGTAGGTGCAGCCTGCCCGTAGCCCCGTCTACGCGGCGCAGGCCACACCGATGGGTGCCCGCAGCCAAGCAACCGGCGTGGAGCAGCAGGCGGGTAGCCGCCCGCCCGCCACTCGGTGAGTTTCGGAAAAGAAGCAATTCATTATAAGATACGCGTGGACAGGCGGTGCCGCCCGCGCGAGCCGGCGCGGCGCCGAAGTGGAAACAAAACTGGAAGGTCGAGGGTGATCAAGGTTCTATTCGTCTGCATGGGAAACATCTGCCGCTCGCCGACTGCAGAGGGCGTCTTCCGTCATCTTCTGCGCCAGAAGAACCTCGAGGACAAAGTCGAAGTCGATTCAGCCGGGACGCACGGCTACCATGTTGGCGAGGCTCCCGATCAACGGACGCAGCGGGCCGCCGCAAGCCGTAGTTACGATCTCTCCGACATGCGCGCGCGCAAGGTTGCCGCGCAGGACCTCGATTACTTCGACCTGATTCTGGCCATGGATCAGAACAATCTCGACGCCTTGAAGCGCATCTGTCCGCCCGACAAGCATGAGCGTCTCGGTCTGTTCATGAGCTACTCAAAGAATTTCGACGACGACGAAGTCCCGGATCCATACTATGGTCTGGGGCACGGCTTTGACCTCGTACTCGACATGATCGAAGACGCGGCGAGCGGACTGCTCGAGGGAATCGAGCAACAGCTGGTCGGCAAGGCGGGCGACGCACGCGGCGGCGACCAACTCGCGGCAAAGCTCGATCGCCCGGCCTGATCGCCCTCGTGGCAAACCCCGACGCCGCAGTCCGCACCACGGGCCGACGCGGATGGTGGCCGCTCGCTCAACCCGCACGCCCCGGTCGATCTGCACCAGGTAAGGTCAGCGAATCTGCCGCGGCGCTGGCCAGCGGAGCGGCAGATTCGGCTTTGGCTTGGTCAGGCGGTCATTCGCTCGACCAGCCGGGGACGCCTCAGAACTCGAAATCGTCTTCGTAGTACTCGAAGGCGCCGCGCTGCGGTGCCGCCGCCTTCTCCTGCTCACCCTTGCGCAGCTCGACCCGGCGAATCTTGCCCGAGATCGTCTTCGGCAACTCGCCGAACTCAATGCGGCGGACGCGCTTGTAAGGTGAGAGGCGGCTACGCAGGAAGACGAAAATGTCGCGCGCCAGTTCGCGGCTGGGTTCATGACCCGCACGTAGCGTCAGGAAAGCCTTCGGAACAGCCAGCCGCAGCGGGTCCGGACTCGGGACGACGGCTGCCTCGGCGACGGCCTCATGCTCGATCAGCACGCTTTCCAGTTCGAACGGGCTGATCCGGTAATCGGAAGCCTTGAAGACATCGTCGGCGCGTCCGACGTAGGTGATGTAGCCGTCTGCATCGACCGACGCGGTATCGCCAGTGTGATAGAAACCGTCGCGCATCACCTCGGCCGTCTTTTCCGGGTCATCGGCGTACGAAATCATCAGGCCAAGCTGGCGTGCACTCAGGTCGAGGCAGATTTCGCCTTCATCCGAGACATGACCGTCGCTGTCGACCAGGCGAACCTGGTAGCCCGGCATTGGTCGTCCCATCGACCCTAGTTTGACTGCTTGGCCCGGCGAATTGCCCACCTGCGCCGTTGTCTCGGTCTGGCCAAAACCGTCGCGCAGCGTGATCCCCCAAGCCTCCTTGACCTGGTCGATGACTTCCGGATTAAGCGGCTCGCCAGCGCCGATCAACTCGCGCACCTTGACCGGGTACTTGCCCAGGTCTTCCTGGATCAGCATGCGCCAGACGGTTGGCGGGGCGCACAGCGTGGTGACCGAACAGCGCACCAGCGTGTCGAGAATCGCCGACGCGGCGAAACGCGAGTAGTTGTAGATGAAGATCGTCGCGCCAGCGTTCCACGGCGCAAAGAAACAGCTCCAGGCGTGCTTTGCCCAGCCCGGGGAACTGATGTTCCAGTGCACATCGCCGGGCTGCAGGCCGAGCCAGTACATCGTCGACAGATGGCCAACCGGATAACTCTGATGGCTGTGCAGCACCAGCTTCGGCTTCGAGGTCGTGCCGGAGGTAAAGTAGAGGAGCATCGGGTCGGTCGCCAGCGTCGCGCCGTCCGGCCGGAAGTCGCTCGACTCCTGGTAGGCATCTTCCAGCGCGTGCCAACCGCTCACCGCGCCGCCGACCGTGATGCGCGAGTAGTTGCCCGGCAGGTTGGCGAACTTGTCGACGTGCGTATGGCCGATGATGACGTGCCGCACCTGACCGCGGTCGAGGCGGTCGCGCAGATCGTCCGGTGCGAGCAGCGTCGTCGCTGGCGTGAGCACGGCGCCGAGTTTGAAAGCGGCGAGCATGGTGTCCCAGAGCGCGACTTCATTGCCGAGCATCATCAGGATTCGATCACCGCGCCGCACGCCTTGTCCGCGCAACCAGTTGGCGACCTGATTCGAACGAGCAGACATCTGGGCAAACGACCTTGTCTGTTCCGATCCGTCTTCGTTGACCACCCACAGCGCTCGCCGATCGTTACCGGCTGCCATCGCATCAAAGTAGTCGATGGCCCAGTTGAACTCGGTCAGTTCCGGCCACTTGAAGCCGTCGTAGGCGGTCTGATAGTCGGTACGGTGCGCCAGAAGGAAATCACGTGCCTGCACGAAAGCGGAATATGACATGGTTGATCCTTTCTCGTTGATGAAGTCGGGGGACAGCAACACAACATTGTAAGTGACTTCTGCTTGCGCGTCGGCCAGTCGAGCGTGCTCAGGCGCGAAAAGACGTTCGAGGTAGCGCGCGTCGCCGCTGCCGTCTGACCCGGAAAACAGCGGTCGCCTGGCATGTTGCGATGCGCTAGAATGCGCCCATGTTCTATCCGGTGATTCGCCGCTTCTTCTTTTCGCTCGACGCGGAGACCGCACACGTGCTTGGCTTGGCGGGTGTCGATCTGCTCGCGGCCACCGGTGCCGGCTGCGTACTGAGCGGGAAGGTAGCAGCCGACCCGCTGCGGGTGATGGGGCTGGACTTTCCCAATCGCGTCGGTCTGGCCGCCGGGCTGGACAAGAACGGCGCCCACATCGATGCGCTGGCCAGCCTCGGCTTTGGCTTCATCGAGGTCGGCACGGTGACGCCGCGCGCACAGCCGGGAAATCCACGCCCGCGTCTGTTCCGTATCCCACAGCAGCGGGCGATCATCAATCGCATGGGCTTCAACAATGATGGCGTCGACCGCTTGCTGGCGAATGTTGCCGGCAGCCGGTTCAAACGCGGCGGCGGTATCGTCGGCATCAATATCGGGAAGAACTTCGACACGCCGATCGAGCAGGCCGCCGATGACTATCTGATCTGCCTTGATCGCGTCTATCCGGCAGCCAGTTACGTTGCGGTCAACATTTCGAGTCCGAACACGAAGAACCTGCGCGAGTTGCAGAAGGACGATGCGCTCGCCGCCTTGCTGGCTCGCCTGAAAGCAGCGCAGACCAGGCTGGCCGATGTGCACGGCAGCTACGTGCCGCTCGCGCTGAAGATCGCGCCTGATCTTGAAGATGGGCAAGTCCAGTTGATCGCCGACCTGTTGCGCCGGCACCGGATCGACGCGGTCATTGCCACCAATACGACGGTCGCGCGTAGCGGGGTCGAGGGCCTGCCAAACTCGGATCAGGCAGGAGGACTTTCCGGGCAACCACTGTTTGCGCGCTCGACCGCGGTCGTCAGTCAGTTGGCGCAAGCCTTGGCGGGAGAGCTGCCGATCATCGGTGTCGGCGGGATCATGAGCGGTACCGATGCGGCCGCGAAGATCTCTGCTGGAGCGAGTCTCGTCCAGTTCTACACGGGTTTCGTCTATCGCGGTCCCCAACTGGTCGCCGAAGCGGCCAAGGCGATTGCCAGCCTGCGGCAGGGATGACCGCAGCGCGCTCGACGGCGCTTGCGTACGGGGCTCGCGCCCGGGATAATCTCTCCGCTTCGGAACGTGCTGCCCAGCGTCCATGCCACAGCCATGACCCATTACCTGTTCATCATCGTCGGCGCCGTCCTCGTCAATAACGTCGTTCTCGTCAAGATCCTCGGTCTGTGTCCGTTCATGGGCGTCTCGAAGAAGCTGGACACGGCTTTCGGGATGGGCGCCGCGACCACCTTCGTGCTCACCGTGGCGACGGGAGCGAGTTACGTCATCGACCATTACCTGTTGATGCCTTTCGGGCTCGAATACCTGCGCACGCTGTCGTTCATCGTGACGATCGCGGCGATCGTCCAGTTGACCGAGATGGTCATTCAGAAGACCAGCCCACTCCTGCACCAGGTGCTCGGTATCTACCTGCCACTGATCACCACCAACTGCGCCGTCCTCGGGGTGCCGCTACTGAACGTCGCCAACCGTTTCAATTTCGTCGAGTCACTGCTTTTCGGGGCCGGCAGCGCGGCAGGTTTCTCGCTCGTTCTCGTTCTCTTTGCCGGTATTCGTGAGCGCATCGAAGGGGCAGACGTGCCCGTCTATTTTCGGGGTGCAGCCATCGCAATGGTTACTGCCGGGCTGATGAGCCTGGCTTTCATGGGCTTCGTCGGTCTGGACAAGTATCAATGATCGCCAGCCTGGCCATCATGGCGCTCGGCGCCATCGTCCTCGGCGCTGCGCTCGGCTACGCCTCGATCAAGTTCAAGGTCGAGGGTGATCCGCTGGTTGAAAAGATCGACGCCATCCTGCCGCAGACGCAGTGTGGCCAGTGCGGCTACCCCGGCTGCAAACCCTACGCCGAGGCGATCTCGTCGGGCGAAGCGGAAATCAACCTTTGCCCGCCTGGCGGCATGGACGGCGTGCGCAAGTTGGCTGATCTACTCGGCCGCGAGGTCAAGCCCCTGGCCGCCGAGGAGAAGCCGAAGCAGGTGGCGATCATCGACGAACAGACGTGCATCGGCTGCACGCTCTGCATTCAGGCGTGCCCGGTGGACGCCATCGTCGGCGCAGCAAAGCAGATGCACACGATCGTCGGGCCGCTTTGCACCGGTTGCGAACTGTGTATCCCGCCCTGTCCGGTCGAATGTATCCGCATGGAGCCATTGAGCGAGAATCTCGATAACTGGAAGTGGAAGTACCCGGTCTTCGAGATTCGGCGGGCTGCCTAGGGCCGGCTGATGCTGCAGCGACTGTTCAGCTTCAAAGGCGGCGTCAAGCCACAGACCAACAAGAGCCCGTCGGTACAGGAAGCGATCGGCTTCGCGCCGCTGCCCGCGCGCCTCTACGTGCCTTTGCACCAGAGCATCGGCGGGGCGGCCAATCCGCTCGTCCGCCCGGGCGAAAAGGTGGGCAAAGGCCAGTTGATCGGCGGTGCCGACGGCTGGATGTCGTCGGCGGTGCACGCGCCGACTTCGGGTCGTGTCCTGGCGGTTGAAGAACATGTCGCGACGCACCCCTCGGGGCTGACTACGCTGAGCGTTGTCATCGAGCCCGATGGCTGCGACGAGTGGGCGGAGCGCCAGCCGATCGATTACCGGAGCCAGCCACCTGAACGCGTACGCGAGGCCCTGCGCGACGCCGGGGTCGTCGGCCTGGGCGGCGCGGTCTTTCCCAGCCATGCCAAACTGGCGCCAGCGAAGTCCGTGGTGGTGCAAGACCTGGTGATCAATGGCGCCGAGTGTGAGCCCTTCATGACCTGCGACGACATGCTGATGCGCGAGCGGGCCGAGGAGACGGTGCGCGGTATTGCCATCTTTCGCGAGTTGCTGGCGGCGCAGCGCGTGCTGATCGGCATCGAGGACAACAAGCCGGAAGCGATCGCCGCAATGCGCAATGCGGTCGCGCACCTGGGCCTCGATTATGCGGTCGTGGCCGTTCCGACGCGCTACCCGGCAGGTGGTGCCAAGCAGTTGATTCGCGTGCTGACCGGCAAGGAGGTGCCGGCCAGTCGGCGGTCTACCGAACTCGGTGTGCAATGTTTCAACGTGGCCACCGTCTACACGGCGTACCGCGCGCTCGAGTTCGGCGAGCCGGTCATTTCGCGCATCGTCACGCTCACCGGCAACGTCGCCCATCCGCGCAATTGGGACGTCCGTATCGGGACGCCACTGCGCGACTTCGTAGCGCTCGGTGAGCCGCAGCGCGATACGAACGCTTTCCTGATGGGCGGGCCAATGATGGGCTTTGCCCTGCCCAGCCTCGACGCCCCCGTGGTCAAGGCGACCAACTGTATCATCGCCGGCTCGGCCGGACTATTTCCGCCGAATCCGCCCGAGATGCCGTGCATCCGTTGCGGAGCGTGCGCCGACGTATGTCCGCACGAGTTGCAGCCTTTCGAGCTGTATTGGTTTTCGCGGGCCCGGATCTTCGGCAAGACGCAGGAGTATCACATCTTCGACTGCATCGAATGCGGCTGCTGCAGCTATGTCTGCCCGTCGCACATTCCGTTGGTCCAGTATTTTCGTTTTGCCAAGAGCGAAATCTGGGCACGCGAGCGCGAGAAGAAGGCGGCCGACGCCGCCAAGGCGCGTTTTGAATTGCGCAACGCGCGCGAGGAACGCGAGAAGGAGGAAAAGGCCGAGCGGCTGGCGAAAGCGGCTGCCGCCAAGGCGGCTGAACGCAAGACCGTGGTGGCGCAAACCAACAGCGACGCGGCAGGCACGCCGCGCGCGCTCGAACCGCAGGACACGCCGCCGGCGACCGGCGAAGCGGCCGACAGCGCCGGCGCACTCGACGCTGAAGCGCTGAAGAAGGCGACGATCCAGGCTGCGATGGAACGAGCGCGCGCCCAACGCGCCGGACAAGCGGCGCGAAATACTGACCGCCTCACCCCGGAGCAGGCGAAGGAAATCGCCGCCGTCGACGCGCGCCGGGCACGGCAGGCAAGCAGCGCCAGTGCGCCGCCCGCGCCGCCTGAGCGCTCGTCCGATTCTGCCGGATCGGGCGATTGAGCGATGGACTTCTCGACTCCCCCTTATCTGCTGCTTGAGCGCACCAGCGTGCGGCGCATCATGCTGCAGGTGCTGATCGGTCTGTTGCCGGGAATCGCCGCCTACGTCTGGCTGATCGGACCGATCATCCTGTTCCAGTTGTTGCTGGCAACGATTGCTGCGCTGTCTGGCGAAGCCTTGATGCTTCGGCTGCGCAACCGACCGATGGCGATGTTTCTCACTGACGGCAGCGCGGTGGTCACTGCGTGGCTGGTCGCGCTGACCGTTCCGCCAATGGCGCCGTGGTGGTTGGTCGTCGTCGGCAGCCTGTTCGCCATCGTCATTGCCAAGCACCTGTACGGCGGGCTGGGGCAGAACCCTTTCAATCCGGCGATGGTCGCGTTCGCCGCGTGCATCGTCTCGTTTCCGGCGCTGATGTCACAGTGGCCGGTCATCGGTCTGCAACTTTCGCTGCGCGAGCAGTTCGAGCTGGTCGCCGGGCTGGCGCCGCGCATCGACGTGATGAGCGGAGCAACGCCACTCGATGCGATCAAGACCGCACTGAAGGTGAGCGAGGGTAGCGTCGATGTGCCGACGCTGCTCGCGACGCAAGAGGTGTTCGGCAACTTTGCCGGGCGCGGCTGGGAGTGGGTGACCACCGGTTACCTGCTCGGCGGCCTCTGGCTATGGCAGCGCAAGGTGATCGGCTGGCAGGCGCCGCTCGCCTTCATCGCCGGCCTCTCGTTACTCGCCGCAGCCCTCTGGGCATGGCAGCCGGAGCGCTTCGCCAATCCCCTGTTCCATCTCTTCTCGGGTGGCGCGATGCTGGGCGCCTTCTTCATCGTGACCGATCCGGTATCGGGTTGCACGACGGCCAAGGGAAGGCTCGTCTTCGGCTTTGCTGCCGGGGTTCTCGCCTACGTCATCCGCGTCTTCGCCGGATATCCTGACGGCGTCGCTTTCGCTGTCTTGTTGATGAACCTCTGCGTACCGCTGATCGACATGTACACTCAGCCGCCGATCTTCGGCATGAAAAAAGAGCGATGAGCTCGGCGGCGAAGACACCGAGTCCGCTCAGGATGGCCGCGCGCACGGCACTTATCCTGTTTCTCTTCGTGATCGCGTTCACCGGTCTGCTGGCAGCCGCCTATCAATGGACACGACCCGCGGTCGAAGCGGCGGCGCTGGCTGAGAAGATGAAACTGATCAGCGAGGTGCTGCCCAGCGAGCTGTATGACAATGACTTTCTCAGCGATGTCCGGCCACTGGCGGCGACGCCGGAGTTGGGCCTCGAGCAGGAATCGGCGGCGTATCGGGCACGCCGGCAGGGTGTGATCACCGCACTCGTCTTCGAGGCCGTTGCGCCTGACGGCTACTCGGGGAAGATCCGCCTGCTGATCGCGGTAGCCGCCGACGGAACGCTGCTCGGCGTGCGCGTCACTCAGCACAAGGAAACACCTGGGCTGGGCGATTACATCGAGCCGCGCAAGGACAAGAACAAGGAACATCCGTGGATCAGACAGTTCGATGGCCTGTCGCTGGCTGCGTTGGGCGAGCACGACTGGCGGGTGAAGAAGGATGGCGGACGCTTCGACTCGCTCGCCGGCGCGACGATCACGCCGCGGGCAATCATCCGCGCGGTACACAAAGCCTTGCAGCATTTTGCCAAACACCGCGCGGAGTGGTTGGCCGACGGCACCCGAGAGGAGAAAAGCGATGATCAGCCGCGCTGAGTTCAAGGAGATCCGGGATAATGGCGTCTGGCACCAGAATACCAGCCTGGTCCAGATCCTCGGCCTTTGTCCCTTGCTCGCGGTAACCAGCAACATGGTCAACGGCGTCATGCTCTCGCTGGCGACGATTCTGGTCATGGCGATTGCCAACGTTGCGGTGGCCGCCCTGCGCAACCTGATACCACACGAAATTCGGATTCCGGTCTTCATCCTGATCGTTGCCGCTCTGGTAACCGTCGTCGATCTCGTGTTCAACGCACAGTTTCATGAGCTGTATCAGGTGCTCGGCATCTTCATTCCGCTGATCGTCACGAACTGTATCGTACTGGCGCGCGTCGAGGCTTTTGCCAACCGCAATCCCCCGCTGCAGTCGGCCTTCGACGGCGTCTTCATGGGCGTCGGGATGCTGTGGACGCTGGCGCTGCTCGGCGGCCTGCGCGAGTTCATCGGCGGCGGCACGCTGTTTGCGGGCATCGACATGGTCATTCCGGCATTGCGTCCATGGCAGATCCTGCCGGAGGACTATCCGGGTTTCCTGCTCGCCATCCTGCCACCCGGCGCTTTCATCGTTCTCGGCTGCCTGATTGCCTGGAAGAACTGGGTCGAAGCACGGACGGCGGCGCGGCGCAGCCGAGGTCAGTCGGCAACGACGCTGGGCAAGCTGGTCGGCGGTGCCTGAGATGGCCGATTCGACAGGCCTGAGCGCGGCTGACATCGGTCGGATCTTTGCCCGTTTGCGGGAGTCAAACGAACAACCGGAAACGGAACTCGAGTTCGCGACGCCGTTTCAACTGCTGGTTGCCGTGATCCTGTCGGCGCAGGCGACCGACAAGAGCGTCAACCAGGCGACGCGTGCGCTCTTTGCCGATGCCCCGACGCCAGACGCCATGCTCGCTCTCGGCGAGTCCGGTCTGGTTCCCTATATCAACCGGATAGGACTCTTCCGAAGCAAAGCGAAAAACGTCATCGCAAGCTGCCGGCAACTGCTCGACAAGCACGCCGGGGAGGTTCCAGCGACGCGTGAAGCGCTCGAAGCCCTGCCCGGCGTCGGGCGAAAGACGGCGAACGTGGTGCTCAACGTTGCTTTCGGCGAAGCGACAATCGCTGTCGATACGCACATTTTTCGCGTTGCTCGACGGATCGGCCTGGCCAGCGGAAAAACTCCGCTGGCTGTCGAACGGGAGTTGCTGCAGTGTGTTCCCGAGGAATTCCGGCGGTCGGCGCATCATTGGTTGATCCTGCATGGGCGTTACGTCTGCAAGGCACGCCGGCCGGAATGCGCGCGCTGTTGCCTTGCCGATCTCTGCGCGCACAACGCTGTGGTCGGCCAATCGCTCGCGTCGTCAGATGTTTAATCCGACGCGAGAGCAGGTGCGCGACTTCTTCTGCCGCGCGTGGAAGAAACACCGCGAGCGTTCGCTGCTGGAAGGTGCCGAGGCTGCTGCGGTCGATGTGATCATCCGCCATCCCGAGTATCATGCTTTGCTCGCCGACCCGGCGCTCGCCGCCACACAGGAATATCCGCCCGAGGGCGGACAGCTCAACCCCTTTCTTCATCTGTCGCTGCATCTGGCGATTGCCGAGCAACTGAGCATCGACCAGCCGCGCGGAATCCGCGCGGCTTTTCAGGCCCTGGCCGCGCGCCTCGACCCGCACGCGGCAGAACACCGCATCCTCGAATGCCTGGGCGAAGCGCTCTGGCGCTCGCAAAGGGAGCGCACTGCAATCGATGCTGTCGCCTACCTCGAGTGCGTGCAGCGCGCAGCTAAAGGCTGAAGCTGATCTGCAGCGGAGGCCGAAGTGCCTTCGGGCCAAGGCGCTTCACCCGCCAGACGAGCGAGATCGTCGGGCGTGTTGATGTTGCAGAAAGCCGCGACTTCGTCGTCAAAAGCGACTTCGCAGGCGTTCAAAGTGCTGTACCAGAGGCCAGGCTGACGGCCGCCGTCGTGCAGGAACTGGGTGAGATGGGGCAGCAAGGCACGCCGGCAGAGGCAGAATACCGGCTGCCGCTGCGCGCAGGTTCGGGCGAGCGTCAGGTCGCACCGCTGGCTGGCCAGTGCGTGGTAGAGGCGTTCAACCAGATCGGCGGGCAGTCGCGGCGAGTCGCAGGGAACACAGGCGACGAGCGGATGCGTGGCGCTGGCCAAGGCCGCGTGCAAGCCGGCCAGCGGGCCGGCGAAACCCGGGACGCGGTCGCTGATTACCGGGTAGCCCAGACCCGCGTAGACGGCGATTTGACGGTTGGCATTGATCAGCACTTCGTCGACTTGCGGTCGCAGGCGCTCGACGACCCATTGCGCGAGCGGCTTGCCGGCGAGCAACTGCAGCCCCTTGTCGGCGCCCCCCATGCGGCGGCCCAATCCGCCCGCCAGCACGACTCCGCTGATCGGCGGGCGGTTCACCGGCGAAGCTGCAGCCCGCCCGGCGTTCGAACGCCTGGCGAGCGCCCGCGGGAAGGCGAGGGTGTCACCGGCACGCTCAGGCAAAGCCCGGCAGCCAGCCGCTGTCGGGTGCGTTGGCGAGGGGCTCGAGCATTCCCTGGAAGAGCGCTTCGATGACCGGCGGCTCGTGCCAGCGTTCGTTCATGAAGGTCAGGCCAACTTCTTCGACCAGCGCACCGCTCCAGTAGTGGCGGGCGACTTCGTCGAGCATCGCAAGGTTCAGGCTGTGCGGCAGCCGCAGGTAATCAAGCCAGCTGGAGTCGTGAAACGAACACGTGTACGTTCCCTTGCTGCGCGCGCAAACGAGCAGCTTTCCGCAGACGCGAGCCGGGTGCTTGCGGCGGAAGGTTTCGGCGTCCACGCGCGTGGCAAACAGCAGCAGCGCATGCAGGCGGCTGGGAAAGTGCTGATAGAGCCGTTGCCGGAAGTACTCCAGGTGGTACTCGGCAAAGTAATTCTGCACCGTCGTGAACTGATCTTCCGGCAAGGACTTGCCGAAAGGATTGCCGAGCAGGATATCCCAGCCGGGTAGTTCAGCGTCGGCGTCCAGCCACGCATAGAGCTCGATCGGTGCGCTGTCTCGCAAGAGGTGCTTCATGCGGCGATTCGATTTGATGAGCGATCAGGCACCAGCCACGCCGCCTGGGCTGCACCATTGCCTATTTGAGGCGACCGAACTTCTCGACCAGGCGGCCGAGTTTCTCGGCGTGTTGTCGCGCCAAAGCATCTGCTTCGCGCTGCACACGACGTTGCGCCGCCTGCTTCTCCAGCCGCTCCTTGACCAGTTGGCTGGCGTAAACACGTTGTTCAGGCGTAATCTCGCCCGCCGGATTACCTTCCAGATCAAGCCTGACCTGCGCCTTCTCGATCGCTTTCAGGTAGCGCAGGGAGTGCGTGTGTATGCCCAGCGCGATGCGCAAGTGCTTGCGATCAAGACCGGGGAGACGCGCCAGCAACTGCTTGTCTATTCCGATGGCCAGCGGGCGACAGTCGCGCAGGACAGGGAAGCTGTCGTGCAAATCTTTCAGGAGCTGACGCGCGCTCGCGCTATGGGCGCTGCCAGGATTCGTGGTATTCATCGCTTGTCGTGCCGCCGGGTCAGAAATGAATTCCGCGCATGATCTGCGAAAAGGCGATCTGGTCGGCGGTTTGCTGTTTCGATTCGGCGCTTGCGTGCGACGCAGCGCTCGAATCGGGGAACATGCGGAAACTGGTGTTCATCACGATCTGGGCGACTTTCGGCGTCAGCGAATGAAGCAGCGCACCAAAGATTCCGAGCCGCGTTGCGATGCGCACTGGCTTGTGAATGATCGCCTCGACGATCATCTCCGCGGCATCGTCCGGGCTGAGCGTCGGCACCTGGTCGTAAAGCTTGGTTGGCGCGATCATCGGAGTCTTGACGAGTGGCATGTTGATCGTCGTGAATTCGATTCCGCGGTCGGCAAATTCCGAGGCCGCGCAGCGCGCCCAGGCGTCCATCGCGGCCTTGGACGCCACATAAGCGGAAAAACGTGGAGCGTTGGTCAGTACGCCGATCGACGATATGTTGATTACGTGGCCCTTGCGTTTGGCGATCATGCCCGGCAGGAAGCCCATGGTCAGCCGAAGCGCACCGAAATAGTTGACCTCCATCGTCCGCTCGAAGTCGTGAAAGCGATCGAACGAGCTTTCTATCCCACGGCGAATCGAGCGCCCGGCGTTGTTGACCAGGATGTCTACGCCCCCGTACAGCCGGCTGATTTCCTCGACGAAAGCGGCACACTGCTCAGGGTTCGCAACGTCCACCGCGTAGGTGATCAGCTTCAGCCCGTCAGCCTCGAATTCGCGCCGGGTTTCCTCCAGCGCCTGTGCATCGCGCGCAATGGTCACCGCGATGGCTCCGGCTTCCGCCATCTTGCGTACGGTGGCTTTGCCTATCCCGGATGATCCGCCGGTGACGAGGACAAGCTTGCCTTCGATCTGGCCGCGCAGGGTGCGATCGATGAAGAGGTCCGGGTCAAGGTGGCGTTCCCAGTAATCCCATAGCCGCCAGGCGTAGGTGTCGAGCGGCGGCACGGCAATGCCGCTGCCGCGTAGCGCGCGTTGCGTTTCACGGCAGTCGAAGCGCGTCGGGTAGTTGATGAATTCGAGAATGTCGTCGGGCAGGCCGAGGTCTTTCATCACTGCGCTGCGGATTCGCCGTACCGGGGTCAGGGCAAACATCGCCTTGCGCACCGAACGAGGGATGAAGCCGAGCAATGCAGCATTGATCCGCATGGCCATCTCCGGCGCGTGCGCAGCACGCGCGAAGGTGTTGAGCAGATCGCCGACGCGCATCGGCGTTGGATCAGTCAGATGAAAACAATGACCGTCCTCGCCGTCCAGGTGGGCAATGTGATCCATTGCCGCAACGACGAAGTCCACCGGGACGACGTTGATGCGCCCGCCTTCGATGCCGATGGTCGGCATCCAAGCCGGAAACAGCTTGCGCATCTTCTGGATGAGCTTGAAGAAGTAGTAGGGCCCATCGACCTTGTCCATTTCACCGGTGCGCGAATCACCGACGACGATAGCAGGACGGAAGACGCGCCATGGCAGCGAACACTCCTTGCGCACGATCGCCTCCGAATCGTGCTTGGTACGGAAGTAGGGGTTGTCGAGGTTTTCAGCCTCCTCGAACATGTCCTCGCGAAAGAGTCCTTCGAAAAGTCCGGCGGCAGCGATCGAACTGACCAGATGGAAATGCCGGCTGCCAATCGCTTCCGCCAGGCGTACCGTGTTGCGCGTACCCTCGACGTTGGCCTGCTGCTGATCGGCAGCGCTGGCTTTCAGGTCGTAGATCGCGGCCAGATGAAAGAAGTGGTCGATGCGGCCGTTCAACCTGCCCAGGTCGGCTTGCGAGACGCCAAGCTGCGCCTGCGTCAGGTCGCCGACAATCGGAATGACGCGCGCTTCGTTCGTCTGCCAGTAGGCGTACAGTTCAGCCAGCCGCGGCATTTCGATGGCGCGCGTCAAGAAGTACACTGTGGCCTCCGGTCGCGCCAGAAGCTTGGCAACCAGGCGTTTGCCAATGAAACCGGTGGCGCCGGTCACGAAGTAGTTCATGCTTGTCTCCCTGGACTCAAGGTCGTCGTGCGAAGCCTGCCGTGGCTGGACACACACGCTCGGCGGGCAACTTTGCTGGTCTTTAGTGTGCGTCCTCTAGATATTGTCACTAGACTAGCTCCTGAGGGCAAGCAAAAAACTTGTTGACCTTTCGACAACGACGTTAAGGAGATGATGATGGGCAAGAAATTGCGTGATTTGGCGGGTGGACTGGCGGACAACCAACTGGCAATGACGGTCAAGGAATCGGCGCAGCAAATCTGGCTGGCCGGCCTTGGCGCCTTTGCCAAAGCGCAGGAAGAAGGCGGCAAGGTGTTCGACGCGCTGGTCAAGGAAGGCGAGAACATCCAGGCCAAGACGCGCAAGATGACCGACGAGAGGGTCGCTCAGGTCGCTGGCAAGGCGGCCGGGACCTGGGATCGGCTCGAGCAGGTCTTCGAGGACCGGGTTGCGCGCGCCCTCGGCAGCCTGGGTGTGCCGACCAAGCAGGATATCGACAGGCTGTCGAAACGCGTCGTCGAGTTGAGCGCGGCCGTTCAGGCGCTGACCGAAGGCAAGCCGGTGGCCAAGGCGCCAGCGCGCAGCGTGGCCAAACCAGCCGCCAAGGAGGTTGCCGAGGCGGAAGTGGTAGCCAGCCCGCCGGCGACAGCGAAACCCGCTGCAGCTAAGCCACGCGCGGCTGCCGCCAAAGCGGTTCCGCCGGTGACGCCGGCTGATGTGTTGAATACGATTCCGCAGAAAGCCGGCGAGTAAGCGGATCGGCGTTGCCGGGCGGTGGCGCGCTGCTGGCGCTGGCGCCTGGCTGCCTGCCGATGATGATCAGTCGTCCGGAGGCGTGGTGGCGCTACGCTGCCGCCGGTCTCCGGGGGACTGCGGTCAGTCGTGTGCCCGGCGGCACGCGCGCGGGAAATCACCCGCAAGAGTCGTTCCGCGCGGCGTTCGCGCAGTCTTCCCGGATTGAGAGGCCCTAGGCTATGGCGACGACAACGAGACGTTCGACGATCGGACTGGCACTCGCCGGTGGCGGTCCGGTGGGCGGGATCTACGAGGTAGGGGCAATGGCCGCGCTGGCCGAAGCCCTCGACGGGCTCGACTTCAACGAGTTCGATATCTATGTCGGGGTCAGCTCGGGTGCCTTCATTGCGGCTGCGGTGGCCAATCGACTTGCCCCGAGCAGCTTGGCGCGCATGCTGGTTGAAGACGACACCGAGGAGGTTTTCGATCCGGAAATGCTGCTCAGACCGGCGTTGGGCGAATACTTCCGGCGCGCACTGTCGGTTCCGGTCCTTTTCTGGACGGCGCTTCGCCAGTACCTGTCGGACCCGTGGCACTTGCGACTGATCGAGGCGTTCCAGGGCTTGAGCCACGCGATTCCGACCGGTGTATTCAACAACGCTGGGATCGACCAGCTGCTTCGGCGCCTCTTTTCGAGTGGCGGACGGAGCAACGACTTTCGCCAGCTCGACCACCGGCTGTTCATCGTTGCTACCGACCTCGATACAGGCGAGTCGATTCCCTTCGGCGCGCCGGGCTACGACGACATCCCGATTTCGGTCGCCGTGCAGGCAAGCGCCGCATTGCCCGGCCTTTTCCCGCCGGTCTTGGTCGGCGAGCGCTATTTCGTCGACGGCGCGCTGATCAAGACGCTGCATGCCTCGGTCGCCTTGCAGGAAGGCGCCGATCTTGTTCTGTGCATCAATCCGCTGGTGCCTTTCGACTCGCGTCTGGCTGCCCGCCGAGTGTCGCCGCAGGGCAACCTGTCGGCGGCCCCCGACCATCTGGTCGAGGGCGGTTTGCCGGTCGTCCTCGCACAGACCTTTCGCGCCATCATTCATTCGCGCATGCGCACCGGTATGGAGCGCTATCGCTTGGAGTTCAAGGGGAAGGACGTCGTCCTTTTCGAACCGACGCGCGACGACGTCGACATGTTCTTCACCAACGTGTTCAGCTATCGCGGGCGCCGCCGTCTGTGCGAACACGCGTATCAGCGCACGCGCAGCGAGTTGTACCGGCGGCGGCACGAATTGCGTCCGATCCTCGAGCGCCACGGTATCGGGCTCAATCTCGCTGTGCTCAAGGATCACAGTCGCTCGCTGCTCTCGCACAAGCGGCGACCAGACCTGGCGACGAGTGCCGCCGCGCTCGATTCGTCGCTGCATGACCTCGAGCTCTGGTTGCAGAGACGCCAGCCCTGACCGCAATGCCGATTTAGAGTGCCTGACAGCCGGGGTTCCCTGCGCTCGCCCCGGGTGCTATGCTGGCCGTTCGTCAAACATCGAAGTAGGGCAGGGCGGGCGGCGGATGGAAAGAAAACCCAAGCGGCGAACGCGCGAGCGCATCATCGAAACGAGCCTTCGCCTGTTCAACGAGTTCGGTGAGCCGAACGTCACGACGACGGTGATCGCCGATGAGATGAACATCAGCCCAGGGAATTTGTATTACCACTTCCATAACAAAGATGAAATCATCGAAGCGATCTTCTCGGTCTTCGAACGGCAGATCGAGGAAACACTCGCCGCGCCGACACGGCGTTTGGCCAACGTCGAGGACATCTGGCTATTCCTGCATCTGCTTTTTGAAGAAATCTGGGCCTATCGTTTCTTCTACCGTGATTTGAACGACTTGTTGACGCGCAACCGGCTGCTCGAAATCCATTTCTGTCGAATCCTGGCGCACAAGGTGCGTACCGCGCAGACGCTGTGCGATGGCCTGGTGTCTACCGGGGCGATGCGCGCGACTGCGCCGGAACGGCGTGCGCTGGCGATCAACGTGGCGGTGCTGGCGAGTTACTGGCTGTCCTTCGAGTACGCACGTGACCCGCGTGCCAAAGCCGAGACCAACCGTCTCGGGCGCGGCGTCTATCAGGTGATGGCGATGCTTTCGCCGTTTCTGGTTGGCGACGCGAAGGGGCTGTTCGACAGGTTGGCGCGCGAATACGTTGCGCCGTAGACGAGCATCAATCCATCTTACGACTCTGGAGGAAGAAGAATGGCGTGGACAAAGTTTCCGTATGCCGACACGCGCTACCGTTATGCCGGACCGGCTCTCGCCGACCACTGGCAACGTCTGCACCGGGGCGATTGCGAGCCGTTTCCCGACGATCCGGCAGTGCAGGAGGCTTGGCGCAGCTATCACGCGGGCGACTTCGGGCAGGCCGTCGAGAGTGGCGTCGCGTGCGGTCTGGCAGGCTACAACGCGGCCAACAAGGCGGCCGCGATCTATGCCAATTATCTGGAGACCGACGATCGGCGCAAATGCGAGCTGTTGCTCGAGGTTGCCAAGCGCTGTGAAGAACTGCAGACGAAGGCGCCAGCCGATGCCAACGGCTGGTATCTGCACGCTTACGCGCTCGGTCGCTATAGCCAGAGCATTTCGGTGGCCAAGGCATTGGCGCAGGGGCTGGGCGGCAAGATCAAGCACAGCCTGACGCGGGCGATCGAGTTGCAGCCGCGCCACGCCGATGCGCACACAGCACTCGGCGCCTACCATGCCGAGGTGATCGACAAGGTGGGCGCGCTGGTCGGTGGCATGACCTACGGAGCGAAGAAAAGCAGTGGCCACGAACTGCTCGAGAAAGCGTTGCAACTCAATCCGGACTCGGCTATCGCCCGGATCGAGTTCGCCAACGCCCTGGTCATGATGTACGGCAAGGCGAAGATGAAGGAGGCCGAACGGCTCTATCGCGAAGCGGCGGGGTGTCAGCCGATGGACGCGATGGAGCGACTCGACGTTGAGGCGGCGAAAGCGGAGATGGCCGACTGATCAGCCGGCAGCGGTCGGGAAGTTCTCGTCGAAAAAGCGGTGAATTTCCCGTTCTATCGTTGACTTGAACGCCGCGAGCAGGAAACCGAGCCGAATATCGAGCGCAACCTCGCGACTGTCGAGCGTCAGTTGGCCGCTGACGCCCGAGCGCTTGAATTGCAGGATATCGCCGTGCCAGGCGTAGTTCAGCGCGAACTCCTTTTTCAGTTCGGCAGCCATCTGTTCGGCGGCAGCGCGTGCCTCGGCATGGGTCTTGCCATGCGGGCGACGGATGATGATCTCGCTCATGTCACGGGTCCTTAGCAGTTACGCCAGCTCTGCGCAGAGAGAACGAAAAGCCGCGTAGCGTCGCGGGCTGATTTTACCCTCGCGCAGCGCAGCCAGAACACTGCAGTCGGGTTCGCGCTCGTGCATGCAATCGCGGAATCGGCATTGACCGAGCAGCGGGCGCAGCTCACGGAACGCTTCGGCGATAGCGGCCAGCGACAGATGCCGCAGGCCGAAGGCCATCAGGCCAGGTGAGTCGATCAAGGTCGCATTCTCGCCGAAATGGTAGAGGCTGGCGTGCGTGGTCGTGTGCCGGCCTGTCTTGAGTGCCTGCGAGACCGGACGTATGGCCGCCTGCGCATGCGGGATCAGCGCATTGGTCAGCGTTGACTTGCCCATCCCGGATTGCCCGATGAGCAGGCTGGTATGCCTCGCCAGGCAGGGTTCGATGCCCGTCGTGTCGTAGCGTGCGGCCAGTTCAAGCACGCGGTAACCGAGTTCGCGATAGGGGGCGAGCAGCGCCCTGGCATCAGCCAGCCGTTCAAGCAGGTCACACTTGTTGAGCACGATGAGGATCTCGATTCCTTGGCTTTCGGCGGCGACGATGCAGCGGGTGACCAGTTCATCGGAAAACGACGGCTCGGTCGCGACGACGATGATGATTTGCGTCACGTTTGCCGCGATCAGCTTCTGTTTCCAGCGGTCCGAGCGATAGAGCAGCGTCTGTCGTGGCGTGAGCGCGCCAATCACGCCTTGTCCAGGACTCACCTGCTCGACGATCACCTGGTCGCCGCACACCAGTTCACTTTTCTTGCCGCGAGGCAGGCAGATCAGCGTCGTGCGGTCGGCCAGCTCAACCCGGTATTGCCGTCCGTGCGCCGCGACGACGAGGCCGGCGAGTTTCAAAGGCTCTCCTGCAGGCGGGCGATGCGCAAACCCGCCGGCGGGTGAGAATCGTAGAACAGCGAGTGCACGGGATCGGGAGTGAGCGTCGCCGCGTTATCCTCGTAGAGCTTGACCAGCGCGCTGATCAGCGCGCTTGCCGAAACCTGTTCGGCCGCATAGCGATCCGCCGCGAACTCGTCGCGCCGTGCTGCCAGGCTGAACAAGGGCGTGAGCATGAAGGTGAACACGGGGAAGACAAGAATGAAGAGCTGCAGGCCGATGGCCGTGTTCATCGTGTCCACGCCGAGACCGAGGTAGAACCAGCGCTCGTCGATCAGTTGGCCAAGCAGCGCGAGCAAAGCCAGGGCTCCGGCGAAGTGCAGCATGATCCGCTTAAGGACATGGCGATGCTTGAAGTGACCCAGCTCGTGCGCCAGCACCGCTTCGACCTCGGCCGGCTGCAGGCGGTTGAGCAGCGTGTCGAAGAAGACGATGCGCTTGGTCCGCCCGTAACCGGTGAAGTAGGCATTACCGTGACTCGAGCGCCGCGATCCGTCCATGACAAACAGGCCTGAAGTGGCAAAGCCACTGCGCGCCAGCAAAGCTTCGACGCGCCGGCGCAGCGAATCGTCGTCGAGTGGCGAGAATTTGTTGAACAGGGGTGCAATCCAGCTCGGGTAGACGAAAAGAACGAGCAGATTGAAGCTGCACCAGAAGAGCCAGACCGACCACCACCAGTTTGCTCCCATCGCCTCCATCAGCCAGAGGACGACGCCCAGCACCGGCATGCCGATGAGCACGGCAAGCAGCGCACCCTTCGCCTGGTCAGCGATGAAGAGGCGCAGGCTCGTCCGGTTGAAGCCGAAGCGCTCTTCGATCACGAACTGCCGATAAAGCGCCAGCGGCAGGTCGAGTAGTGCGCCAAGCGCGAGTACGCTGAAAATCAGCGCCACACCGTAGGCCACTCCGGCAAGTTCGGCCGACCAGAGTTCGTGCAATCGCTGCAACCCGCCGCCAAGCGTCAAGGCGAGCAGAATCGCCAGATCGAGCGCGAGACTGACCCGGCCAAGCGATGTCCGCGCCAGCGTGTAGTCGGCCGCCTTCTGGTGCGCAGCAAGCTCGATCCGGGCGCTGAAGTTGGCCGGAACCTGAGCGCGGTGTGCGGCGACGTGCGCCATCTGACGCTGCGCCAGCCAAAGACGCGTGCTGGCGGTGAGCAGGCAGGCAGCCAGGAAGACGAAAGAGAACGTGTTGGGCATGGGGCTGTGACAGAATGGCGGCTTCGTACGGTTTGAGGCGGATTATATGACACAGGCTGTGACTTCCCTCGTCTGGCTGGACATGGAGATGACCGGTCTCGATCCGGAGCGCGAGCGGATCATCGAGCTGGCGATCGTGGTGACCGACGAAAGCCTGGCGACGATCAGCGAGTCGCCAGTCTGGGTCGTGCACCAGGACAATGCCTGCCTGGAAGCGATGGACGAGTGGAATCGTACGACGCACGCTCGCTCAGGCCTGATCGAGCGCGTTCGGGCTTCGCTGCTCGACGAAGCAAGCGTCGAAGCGGCAGCGCTCGCTTTTGTCCAGGCACACGTCCCGCCGTCGACGAGTCCGCTGTGCGGCAACTCGATCGGCCAGGACCGGCGCTTCCTGTACAAGTACATGCCGCGCCTGGAAGCGTGGTTTCACTACCGCAACCTCGATGTCAGCACGTTGAAGGAGTTGTGTCGGCGCTGGCGGCCCGATCTGGCCAGTGGCTTGCGCAAACGTGGCGAGCATACGGCGCTGGCCGACATTCGCGAGTCGATCGCCGAACTCAGGTATTACCGCGAGCATTTTCTGCGCACCTGACGCGAGACGGCGAAGCAGTCACCCGATCGCTGCGGCGCCGGCCGTCTGCAGCGACTTCGTCGAGCACCAGCGCAGTGCATCGAGGTACCTGATGCACCAATAGCCGGCGCGTGTGGCCTCGCGTGCCGCGGGAAAGCCCGTCCGTGGGCGCTCCGAAGGGATGGCATGCGGTTTGCTTGTCACGCAGAAACAGGTGCTGATGGCCAAATGCGATGACAGTGAACTTCTACAATGAAATGGTCGACGCCGAGGGAAACCTCAGGTCGCACTACCGCGCGTTTGCCGACTGGCTGGCGAGCATGCCGACGGAGCGACTGGCGCGCAAGCGGGCCGAGGCCGACACTGCCTTTCACCGGGTCGGCATCACTTTCGCCGTCTATGGCGAAGAAGCCGGAACCGAGCGGCTGATTCCATTCGACATCATCCCGCGCATCATTCCGGCCGGCGAGTGGCAAGCCTTGCAGGCCGGACTCTGGCAGCGCGTCACGGCGTTGAATGCCTTCCTGAACGATATCTATCACGCCCAGGAGATCCTGCGCGCCGGATTCATTCCATCCGAACAGGTGCTGCGCAACCCGCAGTTCCGACCCGAGATGATCGGAGTGGACGTGCCCAGCGGGATCTACGCGCACGTTGCGGGGGTCGATATCGTGCGCGCTGGAGGCGGCGACTCATACGTGCTCGAAGACAACTTGCGTGTTCCGTCGGGTGTGTCGTACATGATCGAAGACCGCAAGATGATGATGCGGCTTTTCCCCGAGCTGTTTTCGCGCCACAAGATCGCGCCCGTTCAGCACTACCCCGACATGCTGCTGGAAAACCTGCGAACCGTCGCACCGAAGGGAGTCGGCGACCCGACGGTCGTTCTGCTGACGCCCGGTGCGTACAACAGCGCTTACTTCGAACACACTTTTCTTGCCCAGCAGATGGGCGTCGAGCTGGTCGAAGGGCGCGATCTGTTCGTGCGCGACGACACCGTCTATATGCGAACGACACAGGGTCCACAACGCGTAGACGTGATTTATCGGCGGCTCGACGACGACTTTCTCGACCCGCTGGCGTTCAACAAGGACTCGATGCTGGGCGTTCCCGGTCTACTCTCGGCTTACCGGGCAGGTCGCGTCACGCTGGCCAATGCGATCGGGACCGGCGTTGCCGACGACAAGTCGATCTACCCGTACGTTCCGGAAATGATTCGCTTCTATCTCGGTGAAACGCCGCTGCTGAACAACGTGCCGACGTGGATCCTGCGCCGCCCGGATGATCTCGCATACGTTCTGGCGCATCTGCCTGAACTCGTGGTCAAGGAGGTGCACGGTGCGGGTGGCTACGGCATGCTCGTCGGTCCCGCGGCGAGCAAGTCCGAGATCGATGATTTCCGTGCGCGCATACTCGCCGCACCCGACAAGTACATCGCCCAGCCGACGCTCGCCTTGTCCAACTGCCCGACCTTCGTCGACGCCGGCATCGCGCCGCGCCATCTCGATCTGCGGCCGTTCGTGCTCTCTGGCAAGGGCATCGGCATGGTACCCGGTGGCCTGACCCGGGTCGCCCTGCGCGCCGGCTCGCTGGTCGTCAACTCATCGCAGGGTGGCGGAACGAAAGACACCTGGGTTCTGGAGAGCGAAAATGCTTAGTCGCACTGCCGATCACCTCTACTGGCTGGCCCGCTACACCGAGCGGGCGGAAAATCTTGCTCGCCTGCTCGATGTTTCCTATCAGATGTCGCTGTTGCCGCAGTCGATTGCCTCACAAAACGAGAACTGGCGCGCAATTCTGGCGTTGAACAGCCTTGAGGACGCCTTTGCCGAAGTCTACGACGAAGTCAACGTCGAAAACGTCCTCCATTTCATGGTTTCCGATCCCGCCAACCCGTCGTCGATCCAGAGTTGTCTGCGTGCCGCGCGCGAAAACGCGCATGCGGTGCGCGGCACGCTGACCGCCGAAATGTGGGAAAGCGTCAACGCGACCTGGCTTGAGTTGCGCCAGCAGCAATTCGATCACATTCTTGCGCGCGGGATCAGCGAGTTCTTCGACTGGGTCAAGTTGCGTTCGGCGCTCATCCGCGGCGTGACCTTCGGGACGATGCTCAGGGACGACGCACTGCATTTCATCCGCCTCGGCGGGCTCCTGGAGCGCGGCGACAACACGGCGCGCATCCTCGACATGCAGTACCATGTCCTGCGCCAGAACGGCGATGAAGCCGCAACCGACTTCTACCGCTGGAGCGCGTTGTTACGTTCGGTGTCGGCTTTTCAGGTCTATCGCAAGGTGTATAGCGAGGCGATCACGCCGGCACGCGTCGCTGAACTATTGATCCTGCGCATGGACATGCCGCGGTCGCTGCACGCGTGCGCCGACGGTATCGTACGGATGCTCCAGTTGATTGCCAACAGTGTGTCGGCAGAGACCGAGCGACAGGCAGGCGTGCTGCACGCTCGCCTGCACTTCGCCCGCATCGATGACGTTCTGGCCGGCGGCCTGCACGCCTACCTGAGCGACTTCATGGATCGGATCTACGATCTTGGCGACGGCATCAGCCGCGATTTTCTGGTCGCTGCCTGAGCCGTCGCCGGCGATTTCACCAAGGCCGTCGCCGGCGATAACACTCGAGGTCGTCGCCGGCGCTTGCCCTGCCTTACTGCATCTGCTGAATCCCGGCCAGCACCCAGCCCGTGCGGCCATCGCGCGGCTTGATCATGTGCCAGACCTCGTCTACCCGCTCGGCGGCCGCATCCTTTTCTTCGCGGATCAGGCCGGTAAAGCGTACGCTGACGATGTAGCGGCTGCTCTCTTCGCTGACATCGAGCACTTGAGCGTCGATCTCGAGGACATCGGTCTCCTGCTTGGCGTTACCGCGTTCGCTGATGTCCATCTTGATCTCGGCGAACATCTCGGGTGTCGTGAACTCGCGGATATCGTCAAGGTTGCCGGCATCGTTTGCCGCTTGCAGGCGGATGAAATTGACTTTCGCGTTACGCACGAACCCGGCTGCGTCAAAATCAGCCGGGATGTTCCCCGGCTGGTGACTGTCATCGAGCACCGGTTGTGCGCTGCCGGGGGAGAACATTGCCGGCTCGCCTGGGCGGTGCTCAGGCAAGGCAGACGGCGCACCAGCCGTCGCGTACTGCAGCCCGCCGCTCGCCGGCGCCTGCGACGCAGCCTTTCGGCGCATGATGAACGCGACCAGCGCGAGGGCTGCCATGACGAGCAGTCCGATCATCAGCATCGAGGCGAGTTCCTCACCGAAACCGAAATGCGCGGCGAGCGCCGCCAGCCCAAGGCCCGCTGCCAAACCCGCAAGCGGTCCCATCCACGATCGCTTCGGCTGTGCCGGCGAGGCTGGCGCAGCCATCGGCCGCTGCGCGGCACTGGTTGCCGCAGCAGAGGAGGGCGCCTGCGGGGCACTGACCGACTCGCGCTGCATGCCGGAGGACTTGCCGCCTCCGAAGCGCTTTGCCGCGTCGGCATCGCCGGTCGCTACCGCCAGACCGAGCGCAAGAACGACTGCCAGCATCGAAAAAACTTTCATGATTTTCTCCTGTAAGGGGTTCAGGGGTGGAACGGGAGCTAGCATAAAGAGCACACAGTCGAACGAAAAGCAGAATATTTTGTAATGATACTTCGAAAATTCCGTCGAAACTCGGCGCTTGCCCTGGTCTTTCGCCGTCTTCGCACCAGGTGTTGGCGCGCTGTCCGATCAGGATGAAATGGAGTCGCCGGCCGAGGAGGTCGATTGTGGCAGAGCAGTGAGAGCACCACCGGGCAGCGCACGTCCAACCTCGGACGTCGTTCGCCGGCCTCGCCTGGCACTGCCAATGGCTGACGAGCGCGCCTGTTCGATGATCGCGATGGTGGCCGGGTGACTCGATCGGCGCTCGGTGGTGATTGCGTAGACCTGTTCGCTGATCGTTTCGATGCGGCCGAGCGCGCGGACGCGATACTGCTCGGTGAGGTGTCCGGCGATCGCCCTCGGAGCAGCGAACAAGCCCGCGCCGCCCTGGGCGAAAGCCTTGAGCAGGGCGCTGTCGTCAAACTCGCCGACGATCCGTGGGTGCAGACGCTGGCTGGCAAACCATTCCTCAAGGCGGGTGCGGATCGCCACATCGTCGCCGGGAAGGAGAAAGGGCGCACCCTGCAGCAGGGCAGGGAAGTCCCCATCGAGCTTGGCGAGCAATGCGTCGGCGCCGAAGACGCTCAGTTCGCTTTCCGTCAACAGGTGGCTGAAGCCGCGCACGTTGAGGTTGGCCGGCATCGGCTGGTCGGCGATCACGATGTCGAGCCGATGTACAGCCAGTTCGGCGAGCAGTGGCGTCAATCGTCCTTCGCGACAAATCAGGCGCACCGCTTCGGGTAGGCTCAAGACCGGTTCGATCAGACGATGAGCAACCATCTTGGCCACCGAGTCGGCGATCCCGACGGCAAACGGCAGGCTTCGTCGGGTTGTCTGGTCGCGTGCGATATCGAGCAGCTCGTCGCCGAGAGCGAAAATCTCGTCCGCGTAACTGAGAATCCGTCGTCCGGCGTCGGTGACTTCCAGCCCGCGGCCAATGCGATGAAACAGTTCCACGCCCAGCGTCTGTTCGAGTTCGCGCAACTGACCGCTGATTGCCTGCGGTGTCAGGTGCAGTTGCTTGCAGGCGCGCGCGATGCTCCCTGACTTGGCGACCATCCAGAAGTAGCGCAGGTGCTTGTAGTTCAGCGTGGGCATGCTCGATATGGTCGGAAAAATGGAATCATCAGTTCAGTATATTCGATTTGTCGGATGCTTTTGCATCGCCTAGACTAGCTCCGTGTCTCGTTCCTTCTCGCTGCTCGCATTTTTTCTTTTGGGGAGTCCTTCCATGCAGATCGCCATTCAGGCCAGGGGTGTCGAACTTACCGCCGACTTGCGCGACCACGTCGACCGCCGCGTGCGCTTCGCTTTCGACTGGGCAAGCTACGCCATTGCCAACGTTGACGTCGTCCTGTCCGATATCAACGGACCGCGCGGCGGCAACGACAAGCGATGTCGAATTCGCGTCATCGGTAACGAAGCGCTCGACCTGGTGGTTGAAGATACGCAGGCCGACCTCCATGTTGCAGTAGACCGCGCTGCCGACCGTGCCGGGCGCACGCTGGCGCGCCGACTCGCGCGCCAGCGACAATACCGACACGACGACGGCTACCTGGCCAGCGTTCCGCGCTGAGCACGCTCGCATAGCGGCCCGGCATCACCGAACAGGCTACTTTCTGGAGGTAAACGATGAAACGTGTATTTCTGCTCATCGCCACAAACCTGGCGATTATGCTCGTGCTTGGCGTCGTCAGCACGCTCACCGGAGCACACCGGTTCTTTTCCGGGGCCGGTCTGGACTTGGGCAAGCTGTTGTTCTTTGCCCTGATCATGGGCTTTGGCGGTTCGTTCATTTCGCTCTGGATGTCGAAGACCATCGCGAAATGGAGTACTGGCGCGCAGGTCATCGAAACTCCGGCGAACTCGACCGAGTTCTGGCTGGTCGACACGGTCCGCCGGTTTTCCGAGAAGGCCGGCTTGCCGATGCCGGAAGTCGCCATCTACGAGGGCGAGCCGAATGCCTTCGCAACGGGCGCGAGTCGTAACAGCTCGATGGTCGCCGTCTCCACCGGATTGCTGCAAAGCATGACGCGCTCGGAAGCAGAAGCGGTGATCGCGCACGAGGTAGCGCACATCGCGAATGGCGATATGGTGACCCTGACGCTGATTCAGGGGGTCGTCAATACCTTCGTCATCTTCCTGGCGCGCGTCGTCGGCTGGGTTGTCGATTCCGCCATGCGCCGCGGCAGCGAAGAGTCGGCCGGCCCGGGAATCGGCTACACGATCACGGTCGTCATCTGCGACATCGTCTTCGGCATCCTGGCCAGCATCATCGTGATGTACTTCTCACGCGTGCGCGAATTCCGTGCCGACGCGGGTGCCGCCCAGTTGCTCGGGACGCCGCAGCCGATGGTCGCTGCACTGCAGAGATTGGGCGGCCTCTCCGCCGGTGAGTTGCCACAGAACGTGGCCACCGCCGGAATCACCGGAGGCGCCGGCTGGATGGCCTTGTTCTCGAGCCACCCGCCGATCGAGGAGCGCATCGCGGCGCTGCAGAACGCGCGCTGATTGGCAACTCGCCAAGCGCGCCGCCGGAACCGATCGGCCATCGGTTCCGGCGCTGGTTTTGGGCGGCAGCGAACGGGCAGGCGGAGGTTGAAGTCGGCTATAATCGCCCGCCTGACCTCAGTCAGGGTTCACTGCTTGCGCTTTCCAGAGACCATTGCCGATGCCAAACGACCTGCCCGGTGCGCAGAACTGGCCTGATACGATGCTGGCTCCAACGCCGCCGCTGATCGGCGCAGCGCGACCGGCGGATGCCGTTCTGGTGGACAAGTACGGGCGGCAGGTAAGCTACCTGCGCCTGTCGATCACCGATCGTTGCGACTTTCGCTGTCACTACTGCATGGCGGAGGAAATGGAGTTCCTGCCGCGCGCGCAGGTGCTGACGCTGGAAGAGTGCTTGCGCCTGGCCAGCGTCTTTGTCGACTTGGGCGTCAGCAAGCTGCGCGTCACCGGTGGCGAGCCGCTCGTCCGGCGCAACGCCATCTGGCTGCTTGAACGACTCGCCCGCCTGCCGGGCCTGCGCGAGTTGGTTCTGACGACCAACGGTTCACAGCTTGCGCGCTACGCGCCGGCGCTGCGCGCAGCCGGCGTCAGGCGGATCAACATCAGCCTGGATACGCTGCGCGCGGAGCGATTTCGCCAAATCACCCGGGTCGGCGATTTGTCGCGCGTGCTGGCAGGCATTGCAGCGGCTCGTGCGGCCGGCTTCGAACGCTTGAAGATCAACGCGGTGCTGCTGCGCGGGGTGAACGACGACGAGATCAGCGACCTCGTCCACTTCGCCGTTGCACAGGAAATCGACATCGCTTTCATCGAGCAGATGCCCTTCGGCGAGCTTGGCCATTCACGCCGGCCCAGCTTTCTCAGCAGTGACGAAGCCCTCGCCTTGCTGCAGGCAGATTTCGTCCTTGTCCCGTCGGCGGAAACGACCGGCGGCCCCGCGCGCTACTGGCGGATCCCGGGGCAGACGACACGGGTCGGTTTCATCGCCCCGCACAGTCACAATTTCTGCGCTGCCTGTAACCGCGTCCGGGTCACTGCGCGTGGCGAACTGTTTCCCTGTCTGGGCAGCAACGACGCCGTGCACCTGCTGCCGCTGTTGCGCGCGCACCCGGCGGACGACGCGCTAGTACGTGCGGCCATCGCGCAGAGCATGGGCTTCAAGGCGCGTGGGCACGATTTCGGCCAGCGCCTGGACGCTCCGCAACTGGTCCGTTTCATGTCGATCACTGGCGGTTGAACCTTGCTCGGAGCGCCTTCGCTTGCCCGCACGGCCGTATGCTCATCTGCGATCAAGGACGACTTTGACCTCGCTTGGTGCGCGGACAGCGTCCGGCTGTGAGGGCGCTGGTGACCGCCGGTTTGTCGCCATCAGCGAGCGGTGCACGGTCGCCACGCGGAGCACAGTTGCCAGGCGCGGCCTTGGCCTGAGCAGGGTAAACGCGTAAACGCATGCGCGAGGCACGCTACACTCGTACGGCGATAGCCTTTCACTGGCTGATGGCCGTCGTCCTGGTCGGCTTGTTCTGTCTCGGCACCTACATGCACGAGTTGCCGCTGTCGCCAGAGAAGCTGAGGCTTTACGCTTGGCACAAATGGGCCGGCATCAGTGCGTTTCTTCTCGCGCTTTCCCGCCTAGGCTGGCTACTCGCGCATCGGCCGCCGGCCTGGCCGGTCAGCCTGCCGCGTTGGCAGGAAGTCTTGGCGCGAGGAGTGCATCTGCTGCTCTATGTCCTGATGCTCGCCATTCCGCTCTCTGGCTGGCTGATGAGTTCGGCCAAAGGCTTCCCGACGATTTATCTTGGCGTCCTGCCGCTGCCCGACCTGGTACAGCTTACCCTTCGCCAGATCTCCGCTGGACACCGTAGCGGTTTTTCGTTATGGTTTCGCCTATGGATCTGGCGAAGCGGCTGTGGGAAGGTGATGCGCTGGAATACGTTCGGGAGATAGCCGC
>NZ_JAPUVR010000082.1 GCF_029255125.1 Accumulibacter sp.
GAGTGCGCTATTACCCCCCACGAACGCCTCGGCCTTCGCAGCCTCGCGTATCAAAGAAGCCCATCTCCAAATGGCAGGTCGATAAAGGCAAACGAATCGCCATGGCCTAATTCAACAGCATTGCCCCACGGTCTCCAGCCTCGCCCGCGCCGGCGGCGGCATCGTCGATGCTGTCGAATTCGTCGATCGCTTCTCTCCAGTCAGACGCTGTCATGAACGCATTCTCCCCCAGTTGATCCGGATACGCAGCGGCTGCGCGACTGGATGCAGAGATGCGCAATGGTGGAAGAGCTCGAATGGCGGAAAGAGCGCAAGGCGGCGCCGCGCGGCGCACGAGCGCCACGGGTGGTCGCCGGCCGCCCCGATTCAGACCTTGCGATAGATCGTCGGGCGAACCGCGGCGAGCCCAACGCCGATTCCGCTCAGCGACTCGGAATGGCCGACGATGAAATAGCCGCCCGGCAGCAGGCGTGGCAGGAGATGGCCGACGACCTGGCGTTTGGTCTCTGTATCAAAATAAATCATCACATTGCGGAGGAAGACGACGTCGAAGGAGCCCACCCGCGGATCGATCGGACGGGTCAGGTTGACCTGCTGGAAGCGGACGCGCTGACGAATCTGCGGCGCGATGCAGAAGCTGCGCTCGTCATCACCGGGCAAGCAATACTTGCGGCGCAGTGCGGGCGGGATGCCTTCGGTGCGCGTGTTCGCGTAGAGACCGCTGCGCGCCTTGTCCAGTACGCGCGTGCTGATGTCCGAGGCGAAGACTTCCCAGGGCGAGTTGGCCAGCGCTTCGGCGAGCACCATCGCCATGCTGTACGCTTCCTCGCCGGTCGAACTGGCGGCGCTCCAGATGCGAAAGGTGCTGGTCGAACGTCGTGTGGCGAGGACCGCATCGCGCAGAAAGTCGAAGTGACCCGCTTCCCGGAAGAAATACGTCTCGTTCGTCGTTAACAGATCGACCATCGTCTGCAGTTCCGTCGGATGCTGTCCGCCGACCAGCAGGCGATAGTAACTGCCGAAATCGTTCAGGCCATACTCGCGCAGGCGGCGCTGCAGGCGGCCGACCAGCAGCACCTTCTTGGAATCGGCCAGGCTTATCCCGGCAAGCTGGTGAATCAGGCGCTGAAACAGCGCGAACTCCTGGTCGCTGATCGTCGATGCGTTGGCGAGACCGGCACGCTCGCTGCCATAGGCCGCCATCACAGCCGCTGATAGAGCGTCACGACACAGGCACCGCCGAGGCCGAGGTTATGCTGCAGCGCGTTGCGCGCGCCGCCGACCTGTCTTTCGCCGGCCTCCCCGCGCAACTGCTCGACGAGCTCGGCGCATTGCGCGAGGCCGGTGGCACCGAGCGGGTGACCCTTGCACAACAGACCGCCAGAAGGGTTGGTCACGATCAGACCGCCATACGTGTTGGCGCCGTCGGCGACGAATTTTTCGGCGCCACCCTCCGGGCACAGGCGCAGGGCTTCGTAGGTGATCACTTCGTTCTGGGCAAAGCAATCGTGCAGCTCGACGACATCGATTTCGGACGGATCGACGCCCGCCTGCTGATAAACCAGATCGGCCGCTGCGCGGCTCATGTCGGCGCCGACCAGCGCGAGCATGCTGCGTTTGTCGAAAGTCCCCGGACGATCGGTGGTCATCGCCTGCGCCGCAATGACCACCCGCCGATCGAGCTTGCGCGCCGCGGCGAAGTCCGCCGAAACGAGCACTGCCGCCGCCGCGCCGCAGGTCGGCGGGCAGGCCATCAGGCGGGTCATTCCGGCCTCGGGACAAATCAGCGGCGCGGCCAGGACATCCTCTTCGCTCACCACCTGGCGCAGCAGCGCGGTCGGGTTGCGTACGGCATGCCGGCTGGCTTTCGCTCGCACCTTCGCGAACAGATTCGCCTTGACGCCGTAACGCGCCATGTACTCGAGCCCGGCGCCGCCGAAGTAGCGCAGAGCAAGCGGCGCCTCGAAGGGCGCAATCTCGGCGCACAGCTCGTCGAAGCGCGCAAACGGCGAAGGCCGATCGGTCCAGTGTTCGGTCAGCGCACCCGGCAGCATCTGCTCGAAACCCAGGGCCAGCACACAATCCGCGGCACCCGCCTCGACCAGTTGGCGGGCGAGGAAAAGTGCGGTCGATCCGGTCGAGCAGTTGTTGTTTACGTTGATGATCGGAATTCCGCTCATGCCGACACCGTACAGCGCACGCTGCCCGGAGGTCGAATCGCCATAGACGTAGCCGGCGATCGCCTGCTGCACGTCGGCGTAGCGCAAACCGGCGTCGGCCAGCGCCCGCCGGGTTGCCGCGGCGGCCATCAGATCGTAACTCTCGGTTGCGCCCGGCTTGCCGAAGGGGACGGTACCGACACCTGCCACGAAGACCTTAGCTTGGCTCATTGCTGCTTTCCTCTTGTCCGATGAAGTTGCGTAACGGTCTGCTCGGAGTGCACACTCAGGCAAGTTCGCGCAGGCGCCGTACAGCTTCTTCGATTCGCCGCACCGCGATCAATTCGAGACGGCCGATCGCCTGGCGCGGAGCATTCGCGGCGGGGATCAGCGCGTGCGTGAACCCGAGCTTGGCGGCCTCGCGCAAACGCTCCTGCCCACGCGGCGCCGGGCGCACCTCGCCGGCCAGACCGACTTCGCCAAAAACCGCGAGTTTCTCGGGCAGTGCCCGGTTTTTCAGCGACGAAACGATGGCCATCAACACCGCCAGGTCAGCCGCCGGCTCGCTGATCCGGACGCCGCCGACGGCATTCAGGAAGACGTCCTGATCGAAACAGGCAATCCCCGCATGCCGGTGCAGAACGGCGAGCAGCATCGCCAGGCGCTGCCCGTCGAGACCGACCGTCAGCCGGCGCGGGTTGCCGTGCGCCTGGTCGACCAAGGCCTGAATCTCGACCAGCAGCGGACGCGTCCCCTCCTGGGTGACCAGCACACAGGAGCCTGCAACCTCGGTCGCGTGCTGCGAGAGAAAAATCGCCGACGGGTTGCTGACGCCTTTCAGCCCGCGCTCGGTCATGGCAAAAACGCCAATCTCGTTCACCGCGCCGTAGCGGTTCTTCACGGCGCGAATCAGGCGAAAGCTCGAATGCGTATCGCCTTCGAAATAGAGCACCGTGTCGACGATATGTTCGAGCACGCGTGGCCCGGCGAGGGCGCCTTCCTTGGTCACGTGCCCGACGAGAACGATCGTCGTTCCCGCCTGTTTGGCCAGGCGCGTCAGTTGCGCCGCGCATTCGCGCACCTGCGCCAGCGAGCCGGGCGCCGAGCTGAGCTGTTCGGACCATAGCGTCTGAATCGAGTCGATCACGGCGACCTGCGGCGCGCTCGACTGCAACGTGGCGATGATCGCCTCCAGCCGGATTTCGCTGAGCAGGGGAAGTTCCCCGCTAGACAGCGCCAGGCGCTGGGCGCGCAGCGCGATCTGCCGGGCAGACTCCTCGCCGCTGACGTAGAGCACGCGGTGGCGTGCCGACATCTCGGCGAGCGCCTGCAGCAGCAAGGTACTCTTGCCGATTCCGGGGTCGCCACCGATGAGCACGACGCCGCCGGCAACCAGGCCGCCGCCGAGCGCACGGTCGAACTCGCCGATGCCGGTCGGCAACCGCGCTTCCTCGCGGACTTCGATGTTGCCGAGCACCTGCACGCCGCTGCTGCCAGCCAGCGCGGCATAGGGCTGGCGAGTGCCAGCAGGCGCTTCTGCTGGCGTTTCGACCAGCGTGTTCCAGACAGCGCAGCCCGGGCACTGCCCCTGCCACTTGCCGACAACCGCTCCGCACGCGCTGCAGCAGAAGACCGTCTTGCGGCTGCCGGGTGCCTGCCCCATGTTCAGACGACGACCAGCGGAACGCGACGGGCCAGCGCGCAGAAGAGCTCGTAGCTGATCGTTCCGGCCGCCGCCGCCACCTCGTCGGCCGGCATGCCCTCACCCCAGAGGACGACCGGCGCGTCGACGCCGACCGTCGGCAACTCGCTCAGGTCGCAGGCCAGCATGTCCATCGACACCCGCCCGAGCGTCTGCGTGCGCTCGCCGGCGACCAGAATCGGCGTGCCGGTGCCGGCGTGCCGCGGGTAGCCGTCGGCGTAGCCACAAGCGACGATGCCGACGCGCGTCGGCTGCCGCGCAACGAAAGTACCGCCATAGCCGACGCGTTCGCCGGCCTCGACATGCTGCACGGCGATGATCCGGCTGCGCAGCGTCATCACCGGCGCCAGTCCCAGTTGCGCCGCGCTTTCGTCGGCAAACGGACTACCGCCGTAGAGCATGATGCCGGGACGCACCCAAGCGCCGGCAGTCCTGGCGTAACGCAGGATCGCCGCCGAGTTGGCGAGCGAGACCGGCAAACCGGCGGCTGCCGCGCAGCCCTCGATCATCCGGGCGAAACGCTGCAGTTGCCAGTCGATGCAGCGTTCGCGTTCAGTT
The DNA here is from genome assembly GCF_029255125.1 of Accumulibacter sp. GTDB lineage: Bacteria > Pseudomonadota > Gammaproteobacteria > Burkholderiales > Rhodocyclaceae > Accumulibacter. The sequence goes on from NZ_JAPUVR010000082.1 coordinate 4,420, forward strand.
CCGTCGGCCTCGGCAAAATGGCTCATCAGCGTCACCGGGCCGATCGTCGAGGCCCGCTCAATCTCGCGCCACGCCGCCGGCAACTCGTCGTCGCTCAAACCCAGGCGATTCATACCGGTATTCAGCTTGAGATAGATCGGCAAGGCGGCCGGCAGCACCGCGCGGCCGAGCATCAACAACTGCTCCAGGCGATGAACCACCACGGTCAGGCGATACTGTGCGCAGATCTCCAGATCGGCGGGCTCGAAGAAGCCCTCGAGCAGCAGCATCGGCTGCCGAATGCCGGCTTCGCGCAAGCTGACAGCATCGGCCAGGTCGAGCAGGGCGAAGCCGTCGGCGAGATCGGCGAGCGCGCCGGCGGCACGCAGCAAGCCGTGACCATAGGCGTTGGCCTTGATCACTGCCCACGCTTGCGCAGCCGGATTGCCCACGCGTGCCCGCCGCTGCGCCAGCAGATAGTTGTGGCGCAGTGCAGCCAGGTCGATGCGGGCTTCGATCGGGCGCGGCATCAGAGCGAAATTTCCCGTAGCTTGCCGCGGGCGAACTCGACGAAGGTAAGAACGACGCGCGAGCGGAAGCGTTCGCGCGGATAGATCAACGAGATCGCCCGCTTCAGACGCGGACGCAGGGGAATGGCAACCAGCGTTCCAAGCTGCCTTTCCTTCTCGAAACTGGCGCGCGAGACGATCGAAAAGCCAAGTCCGGTGGCAACAAAGCCTTTCAGCGCTTCCGGGCTCGACAGCTCCATCAAGACCTTCAACGACCCCGGTTCGACGCCGCAGGCACGCAGATAGTCGTCGGTGACCTCGCGCGTTCCCGAACCTGCTTCGCGGGCAATGAATTCGTGTGCCAGCAGGCTGCGCGCGTCGACTTCGCTGTACTGTCCGAGTGGGTGCGTCGGCATGCAGATCACCTGCAGTTCATCGTCACCGCAAACCTCGCACTGCAGCGTCGGATGGCTCACTTCCGATTCGATCAGGCCGATGTCGAGCGTGTGCGCGGCGATCGCGTTGGCGATCACTTCGGTATTGCCAACGATCAGACGCGCGCGCACCTGCGGATAGCGGACGTTGAATTCGCCGAGGATTGGCGGCAGGATGAACTCGGCGATCGTCGTGCTGGCGCCGACGAGCAGGCTGCCGCTCATCTGCCCGGTCATCTCGGCGACGCGGATGTCCATTTCCGTGGACAAGCTGAGAATCCGTTCGGCGTAGTCGAGAACAAGTGCGCCAGCCGGCGTCAGCGAAATGCGGCCGCCACCCCGATCGAACAGGCGCGTGTTGAAGCGTTCCTCCAGTTGCTTGATCTGAAAGGTCACCGCCGGCTGGGTCATGTGCAGCGCCTCGCCCGCTTTGGTAAACGAAAGATGCTTGGCCACGGCGTGAAACACCTGTAACCGACGATCAGCCATAGGCCAACTCCCCTTGTTCTACTTAGCGACTTATATCCGTATTCAAACACAAAACCGGCGCGCCGGACAGGGAGCGGAGTGGACGACCGCCCGGCGCAAGCCGGCGGGTCGAGTGAACAAGGTCGGTGCTTTCATGGTATAAGAACGACATACCAAGAAAACAGAACGATTCGTCATCTCCCATGCCCTTTGGCTTCTACGTCATCATGGCGGCGCAGTTCTTTTCCGCGCTGGCCGATAACGCGCTGCTCATCGTCGCCATCGCGCTGCTGCGCGAGATGCAGGCGCCCAGCGAATACGAGCCTTTGCTGAAGACCTTCTTCACCGTTTCCTACGTCGTTCTCGCCGCCTTTGTCGGCGCTTTTGCCGATTCGATGCCGAAGTGGCGCGTCATGTTCATCAGCAACGCGATCAAGATCCTCGGCTGCGCGCTGATGTACTGGGACGTGCACCCGCTGTTGGCCTACGCCGTCGTCGGCCTCGGCGCCGCCGCCTACTCGCCGGCCAAGTATGGCATCCTGACCGAGTATCTGCCGCATCGCCTGCTCGTCATCGCCAACGGCTGGATCGAAGGACTGACCGTCGGTGCGATCATCCTGGGCGTCGTGGTCGGCGGCACGCTGATCAAGGAAGACATCGCCGCGCTCCTGCTCGGCTTCGACTTCCCAATCATCGATACTGGCGTCGATACGACCGGTGAAATGGCACTCTGCTTCGTCGCCGTCTTCTATCTGCTGGCCGCGCTGTTCAACCTCTACGTGCCGGATACCGGGGTCGACCACCGTGTGCTGCACAGGAACCCCTGGTACCTGCTGCGCGAGTTCAATCACTGCCTGCTCCTTCTCTGGCGTGACCGGCTGGGCCAGGTGTCGCTCGCCGTGACGACGCTCTTCTGGGGTGCCGGCGCCACGCTTCAGTTCATCGTCATCAAGTGGTCGGAACGCGCGTTGCAGCTCGATCTCTCGAAGTCGAGCATGCTGCAGGGCGTCGTCGCGCTGGGCGTCGCGCTCGGCGCCGTGGGTGCGGCCAAAATGATCACCCTGCGCAAATCGGTGCGCGTCATCCCGCTCGGCATCGCGATGGGAGTCATCGTCCTGCTGATGAACCTGGTGCATCACCTCGGCCTGGCGGTCGGCCTGCTGATCCTGATTGGGGCTCTATCCGGCTTTTTCGTCGTACCGATGAACGCCTTGCTGCAACATCGCGGCCATATCCTGATGGGCGCCGGCCACTCGATCGCCGTCCAGAACTTCAACGAGAACCTGTCGATCCTGGCGATGACCGGGCTGTACTTCGTGATGATTCGCGCCGATTTGTCGATCTACTGGGTCGTCACGCTCTTCGGGCTCTTCGTCAGCGGCACGATGTACCTGGTCAAGCAGCGCCACGAAAACAATCAGCGAATTCGCGACGATGTCGCACATCTCGACGACGACGACGCGCACTGAGCGCGGTTAGCGCTGCCTCGGCGACGATTCGGCGAGCGCCCGGGAGGCAGTGCGGATCTGGGAGGGCATTTGAAAAGCGGTTGAAAGCTGCGGAAATTCGCATATACTGCGCACGTTTCTTGCACAAATGGCAAAGAAAATGTCAAAGATCACCATTGATCGCTATGACCTGGCGCTCCTCGACGCCTTGCAGCGCAAGGGTAATGCCACCAACGCGACGCTCGGCGAACAGATTCGTCTCTCCGCTTCGCAGATCAGCCGCCGGATTCAGCGCCTCGAGGAGGACGGCGTCATCGCCGCCTACGTTGCCCTGCTGGCTCCGGGAGCGCTGGGACTGGGCGTCACCGCCTTCGCCCAGGTCATTCTCGAACGCCATAGCGAAACGGCCAGCGAAACCTTCGAGGCTGCCGTCGCGGCGATTTCGGAGGTCGTCGAGTGCTTCTCGGTGAGCGGCGACGCCGACTACATGCTGCGCATCGTCGTTCCCGATCTGGCCGCGTTTTCGGAACTGATGATGAAACGCCTGATGCACCTGCCCGGCGTTTCCCGCATCAAGACGAGCATCGCGCTGCAGAAGGTCAAGCAGACGCACGTGCTGCCGCTCGACCACCTGACCCAGCCCGGCAAGCCGAGCAAGCGCGTGCGTTACGCCGAAAGTTAGACGAAGAGCGGCGCGTTCGGCAGTTCGTCGGCGTTCTCGCCGGTCGCCGGGAAATGCTCGTACAGCGCCTGCGTCACCGTATCCAGCGCGCACTGCAATCCACCGGCAAAATCCCCCGCGCGAAAGGCTGCCTCCATCTGCCGGCAGACCGCGTCCCAGAACTCCTGGCCAAGCCGGGCATTGATCCCGCGATCGGCAACAATCTCGACCCGCCGGTCGAGAAGCTGCAGGTAAATCAAGACGCCGCTGTTCTCCTCGGTATCCCAGACACGCAACTGGGCAAAGAGCTCGAGCGCGCGCGCGCGCGCCGACTGGTCAGCCAGCAAAGCGGGCAGCGGCAGGTTGCATTCAATCACCACACGCAATTCGCCGCGATGCTTCGCTTCCGAGGCCGCCACCGCTCGCTCGACACTCTGCAGCAACGGCGGCGGAACAACCCGCCCGACCCACCAGTGGGGCAGTATCAGATGGCGCAACACGCGTTGTATCTGCATCACCAATCTCCCGAAGCGCCGCCGCCGCCAAAACTGCCGCCGCCGCCCGAAAAGCTGTCGGAAAAGCCGCCCGAGCCACCGCCACCGCCCCAAGTGATGCCGCCCGACGACCCCCCTCCTCCTCCGCGCCGACCGCCACGCGCCTGCCCGGCGACCAGCGCCGCGACGAAGGCGACGACACCCGCCATGATGCCGACGATGAGCGACGAAATCAGCACTGAAGCGATCACTCCGGCAACCGTGCCGACGATTCCCGCGGCGAAGAGGCGGCCGAAGATCGCCCGCAAGAAACGTCCAACGACGAAAACCAGGACAACTCCGGCGAACAGCACGATCGCCATGCGATCGTCGTCGCTGGCGCCCATCGGCTGCTTTGCCGCCGCTGGCGTCGGTGCCGGCAGCGCTTCGCCAGCAACGATCCTGATCATCGCGTCTACACCGGCGTCGATGCCGCCATAAAAGTCGCCCTGCTTGAAGCGCGGGCTGATCGTCTCGCTGATGATGCGCTTGGCGGTTGCGTCGTTGAGCACGCCTTCGAGCCCATAACCCACCTCGATCCGCAGCTTGCGGTCCTCCTTGGCGATGAGCAGCAAGGCGCCGTCGTCCACACCGCGTCGACCGAGGCGCCAGCTCTCGACGACGCGCAAGGCGTATTGCTCGACCGTCTCCGGCTTGACCGTGGCAACGATCAGGATGGCGATCTGGGCGCCCTTTGCGCGCTCTAAAGCGGCCAATTTTTCCTCAAGCCGGCTGCGCTGGTCGGCCGTCAGCGTTCCGCTGGTGTCGTTGACGCGCGCCGCCAAGCGCGGTACCGGCGCCAGATCCTGCGCGCCGGCGAGAGCGCAGGCGAGCAGCAGGACGAGGCCGAACGCCGCGCCAAGACGGCTGAGCGCGTAACGCATCGCCTAGTTGCCGGCTGCCGGCTGGCTTTTCGGCGCCGGAGTTCCGCCGGCCGCACCTGGCTTGGAAAAGTCGACACGCGGCGCCACCGAAATCGCCTTCTCGTTCTCGACCGTGAAGTTCGGCTTGACCGTATAGCCGAAGACCATCGCCGTCAGGTTGTTCGGAAACGTACGTACCGAAACGTTATAGCCTTCGACCGCCTTGATATAGCGGTTGCGCGCCACCGTGATGCGGTTTTCGGTTCCTTCAAGCTGCGCCTGCAAGTCGCGGAAAGCGGCGTCGGCCTTCAACTGCGGATAGTTCTCGGCGACCACGAGCAGGCGGGAAAGCGCGCTCGACAGACCGGCTTGCGCCTGCTGGAACTTGGCGAAAGCCTCCGGGTTGTTGACCAGATCGGGGGTCGCCTGGATCGATCCCACCTGCGCGCGCGCCTGCGTCACCTGCGTCAGGACATCTTTTTCGTGGGCGGCGTAGCCCTGTACGGTGCTGACCAGGTTGGGAATCAGGTCGGCACGCCGCTGGTATTGATTGAGCACTTCCGACCAGGCCGACTTGATCGCTTCGTCGCCGGTCTGAAAGGTGTTGTAGCCGCAGCCGGAGAGCAGCCCGGCAAGGAGGACAAGCACAGCCAGCAGTCGTTTGCTCATGACAGTTTTCCCTTTCCGAAGAATGAAGCAAGAAGCACGTGCCCGCAACAGGGTGGCGCAGTGCGAATGGTCAACGACCAGTGGCCGGCAGTATGCCTCACACCTCGTCGCTTGTCTCGTTACCGCTGGTCGCACGCGCTGCGCGCCGACACGCATGGCCAGGCGCACAGGCCGCACGTGCGACCCCGACCCAAAGCGCACCAGCGCAGTCCGCTGCACACCCAGCCGCATCCCGGCCAAGCCGCGCGCCGCCCTACGCCAGGCTGCGCATCAGGGCTCGCGCGCGGCACAGATCCTCCCAGGCCTTCGCCTTGTCGGGCAGAGTCCGCAGCAGATACGCCGGATGATAGGTGACGACGAGCGGAATCGGCCGCGTACTGCCAGCCGGCGGTGAATAGCTCAACGACCTGCCGCGCAGGCTGCCAAGCGAGCCGATTTCGCCGAGTAGCGCATGTGCCGCGGCACGCCCGAGGAGGACGATCAGGCGGGGCTGGATGAGGGCAATCTGGCGTTGCAGATAGGGCGCACAGGCAGCCATCTCGCCGGCTTCCGGAGTCCGGTTTCGCGGTGGGCGGCACTTCACCGCGTTGGCGATATAGACGTCATCGCCCCGCCGCAGATCGATCGCTGCCAGCATCGCATCAAGCAGCTTGCCGGCCGGCCCGACGAACGGCTCGCCGCGTGCGTCTTCTTCGGCGCCTGGCCCTTCGCCGACGAACAGCCAGTCAGCGTGCACGTCGCCGACCCCAAGCACCGCCTGCCGCCGTTCGCTGCAAAGCTGACAGGCGCGGCACGCGGCAACGCTCACTTGCAATTCCCGCCAGTCCATGTCCGCGATGCGCGCGGCTCGCCCAGCATCCGCCACGCCTGGCGTGTCGTCCGACGCCGGCAGCGCGTGCTCGGCGCGCGCCGCGTGCAGCGGGTCAACGGCCGGAGGTTCGGCCGCCACCATCGGCGGCGGGCTGGCGGCAACCGGCGTGCGCAGGCGCCAGATCGGCGACAAGCCCATCTCGTGCAGAATGTCCTCGCGCGTCAAGCCTTCTCCCGGCGACTTCACGGCGCGCACCTGGCGCCCATGGCGAGTTGGCGGCGCAGGACAAGCGCATCCTCGCGTCCGTTCGCGGCCGGGTAGTACGCGCGCCGCAGGCCAATCCGGCTGAAGCCGAAGCGATCGTAGAGCGCCAGAGCAGCAGTGTTCGACGGCCGCACTTCGAGCAGCAGGCTCGCCGCTCCGGCGTCGCCGGCGATGCGCAACGCGTGCTCCAACAGCAGCGAGCCGTAGCCGACACCTTGGCAGCCGGGGGCTACGCTGATGTTGAGCAGATGCGCCTCGTCGACCACGGGCATGAGTACGAAGTAACCGACCAGTTGGCTGGGCAGGCGTCCACCCCAGATGCTATAGCCCGAGGCCAGCGAATCGATGAAGTTGCCGCGCGTCCAGGGGAAAGCGTAGGCGCGCTCCTCGATGGCGAGAATCTCATCGACATCCGCGCAACTCATTGGCAGCATCGCCAACCGTTCGGCAACGACGGCACTCACGCGCGCCCCCCGGCGGCGAGCCGTTCGGCAACGGTCATCGCGACCTTGTTGCGCACGTAGACCGGTACGGCATCCGCCGCATCGACGCCCTCGCCGCGCGCCAGAGCAGCCAGCGCCAAGCGCGCAACGGCACCGGCATCGGGGATCAATTCCGGCTGCCAGGCGTCGACGATCGGTGCCAACCGCGCACGTAGTGGCGGATGCGCCACGAGCCCGTTGCCGCAGGCCAGCCAGCCGCGTCCGGCGGGCAACTCGATCTTGTCGGCCGGCGCGACGACGGTCGACGTCACCGGCTGGCCAGCCACGAAGGCGGCGAAATAGACTTCACCCATGCGCGCATCGAGTGCCACGAGGACGCGCTCGCCACCACTCGCGGCGGCCAGCGCGGCCAGTGTCCCGACCGCGATGACGGGCAGGTCGTAGGCGACGGCAAGTCCCTGGGCCACGCCACAGGCCACGCGCAATCCGGTGAACGAGCCTGGCCCGGCAGCAAAGGCAATGCCGTCCAGCTTGCCAAGCGACAGCCCGAGGTCGCCCAGCGTGTTGCTGATCAGCGGCAGCAGCGTCGCGGAATGCGGCACGCCGGCCGGGCAGGCGCGCCGCACGAGGTCGCCGTTACGGCAGAGGGCGATGCTTCCCGCTTCGGTCGAAGTCTCGATGGCCAGGAGATTCATGCGCCGTATTCTACCCTTCCTGGTCAACTGCGTCCGCCACTTGGGCGCGCATCTCAGCACACCGCGCGCGAGGCGCACAGGCGCTCCTTCGGGGGCGCCACGACGGGCTGGCGCAGCGCTTGCCGGATGGCCGTTCGAGCGCTTTCCCGATACAATGCGATGGCCTTCACTCAAAGCGCGCGAAGAGCGTTCATCCACAATCACAGCATAGAAAGTCCTCCGATGAAAGTACTGCTATTGACGAGAGAATACCCTCCCTACGTCTACGGCGGAGCCGGTGTTCACGTTGAGTATCTGGCCGGCGAGCTGGCCAAGCTGATGCATGTCGAAGTCCGCTGTTTTGGTGACCAGGACACTGTAAATGACGGGGTACGGGTAAAGGGCTTTCCGTTCGGCAAGGGCAGCTTTGCCCACGTCGACCGCAAGCTGAGCGGCGCACTGGACACCTTCGAAAGCAATCTGGAAACGCTGAGCGAACAGGTCGACGCCGATCTCGTCCATGTGCACACCTGGTACGCCCACCTCGGCGGCATCCTGGCCAAGACGCTGTATGGCATCCCACTGGTACATACGGTTCATTCGCTGGAGCCCTTGCGGCCATGGAAGCGCGAACAGCTTGGCTGCGGTTACGACATGTCGTCGTGGATCGAGCGCACCTCGCTGGGCATGGCGGATGCCGTGGTTGCCGTTTCCGAAGGCACCAAGAAAGACATCCTCGAGCACTTCGACATCGACCCGGGGAAGATCAGCGTCATCTACAACGGCATCAACGTCGACCAGTATCACCCAACGCCGGACAGCGAAGCACTGGAGAAATACCACATCGATCCCGATCGGCCGTACGTCCTCTTCGTCGGCCGGATCACGCGCCAGAAGGGAATCATCCACCTGGTCAACGCGGTCAAGTACATCAATCCGGACGCGCAGGTCGTCCTCTGCGCCGGCGCGCCGGACACGCGCGAGATCCTCGCCGAGATGGAATCGGCGGTCAAACACGTTCGTCAGCAAGGCTTCAAGAACATCATCTGGATTCAGGAAATGGTCAGCAAAGCGGAAGCGATCCAGTTGTACTCGCACGCCCGGGTGTTCTGCTGCCCGTCGATCTACGAGCCCTTCGGCATCATCAATCTGGAGGCGATGGCCTGTCGCACGGCGGTGGTGGCGAGTGCCGTCGGCGGCATCAAGGAAGTCGTCATCGACGGCGTCACCGGATTCCTCGTGCCGCTCGAGCAGCTGCACGTCGCACCCTTCGAACCGGTCGATCCGGATACCTTCTCGCGCGACCTGGCCGCTGCGATCAACAAGGTGCTCGACGATCCGCAGCTTTGTGAGGCGATGGCCGCCGCTGGTCAGCGGCGCGCGCGCGAAGTGTTCAGTTGGTCGAGCATTGCCCAGCAGACCAAGGCGCTGTACAACTCGCTGGTTTGACGCCTCGTCCTTGGGCGACGTTCACCGCGCCAGCGCGCGCCGCCCTACGCCGCCCGCCGACGAGTCATGCCGTTTGAATTCACCAGAACAGGTTTCCGGCCATGCCGGAGAATTGGTACTTAGGAGCAGCAACAATGGTCCCGCAAGACTACCCACGTGTAATCATCGAAGCGGTCGAGCCGCAGATTGATGGCGGCCATTTCCCGGTCAAACGCGTCGTCGGCGAAAAACTCGCCGTCAGTGCGGATATCTACAAGGAAGGGCACGACAAACTCGCCGCGCTGCTGAAAGTTCGCCCGGTGGGCACCGCCACCTGGCAGGAGAGCCCGCTGCAGCCGGGCGACAACGATCGCTGGCACGGCGAATTCACCGTCACCTCGATTGGTCGCTGGGAGTACACCATCGAGGCTTACGCCGAGCGCTACCTTTCCTGGGTTGACGAAATCGGCAAGAAGAACGTGCCCGGTGCGCAGCTCACCAGCGAACTGCTCGAAGGCCTCGCGATACTGAAAAAATCGGCCGCCCTCGCCCAGGGCGAAGACCGCAGCCGCATGCAAAGCATCATCGCCGCGATAGAGAGCGCACTCGCCGCCGGCGAACAGCAGGGCGCGGTCGATCTCGGAATCGGTAGCGTCATGCATGAAATGATGGCCAAGTATCCCGATCGCAGCGAAGGCTATCAGCTTGTACCGGCGCTGAGCGTCATGGTCAACCGACCGATCACTCGCTTCGCCGCCTGGTACGAGTTCTTCCCACGCTCGCAGGGAACGGTGCCCTACCGGCACGGTACGCTGCAGGACAGCATCCGGCGCTTGCCGGCGATCAAGGCAATGGGCTTCGACGTCATCTACCTGCCGCCCATCCATCCGATCGGCTACGCCTACCGCAAAGGCAAGAACAACAGCCTGGTCGCCGAACCCGGCGATGTCGGCAGTCCATGGGCGATCGGCAACGAGCATGGCGGTCACATGGGGCTCGAACCCAAGCTCGGAACCTGGGCCGACTGGGACGAGTTTGCCGCCACCTGCCGCGAGTTGGGGATTGAAATCGCCCTCGACTACGTGATGAACTGCTCGCCTGACCATCCCTACGTCGCCGAGCATCCGGACTGGTTCTTTCATCGACCGGACGGCTCGATCAAGTACGCCGAGAACCCGCCGAAAAAGTATCAGGACGTCTACCCCTTGAACTTCGGGACCGCCGACCGTACCGGTTTGTGGCAGGAAATGCTGAAGATCTTCCTGTTCTGGGTGAGCAAGGGCGTGACGACTTTCCGCGTCGATAATCCGCACACCAAACCCGTTCCCTTCTGGGAGTGGGTGATTGCCGAAGTCCACCGTGAACACCCGGAGGTCATCTTCCTCGCCGAGGCGTTCACCAAGCCGAAGATGATGCGCCTGCTCGCCAAGGTCGGATTCGCCCAGTCCTACACGTATTTCACCTGGCGCAACAGCAAACACGAACTGACCGAGTATGTCAGCGAACTGACTTGCGGGCCGATGAAGGAGTACTTCACCGGCAACTTCTTCGCCAACACGCCGGACATCCTGCCGCCGATCCTGCAACACGGTGGTCGGCCGGCGTTCATCATGCGGGCCGTCCTCGCCGCGACGCTGTCGACCGTGTACGGGATTTACAGCGGTTATGAACTGTGCGAGAACGCGGCACTTCCCGGCAAGGAGGAGTACCTCGATTCGGAGAAGTACGAGATCAAGGTGCGCGACTGGCTGGCGCCCGGCAACATCGTGGACATCATCACGCGGATCAACCAGATACGCCACGAGTCGGCAGCCCTGCAGATCTACAATGACGTTCTGTTCATTGCCACCACCAATCCGCAGATCCTGGCCTATGCCAAGATGACCGACGACCGATCCGATGTCATCCTGTGCGTGGTCAATCTCGATCCGCACCACAAGCAGGCGGCGCTGCTCGACATCCCACTGGACGCTTTCGGGATCGCAGCCGAAGAGCAGTACCAGGCGCATGACCTGCTCTCGGACGAGCGCTACCGCTGGCAGGGACCGACCGCCTACGTCGAGCTTGGCCCGCCCAGCAAGATGGCGCACATCATCAAGATACGGCGCTGGTAGCCGTCGTCACGCGGCGGAGCGCGCGCAATGCGCGCGCGATCCGCCGCGCGGCGCCGAGTTCCCTTCTCAGTTCCCTTCGCTCGCCGCGCGCTTGAACTCCAGTTCGTCAGGCAACAAATCCCTGAGGTCGATGCGTACCGGCGCCACCTTCCAGATGTCGTCGCAATACTCCTTGATTGCCCGATCCGACGAGAAGAACCCGGAGCGCGCGACATTGAGGATCGACATGCGCGACCAGCGGTCGGCGTCGAGGTAGGCGTCGGATACCCGATTCTGGCAGTCGATGTACGACTGGAAGTCAGCGAGCAGCATGTAGTCGTCGTGATGAAGCAGATGGTCGACGATCGGCCGGAAGACTTCGCGATCGCCACGCGTGAAGAAACCACTGGCAATCAGATCGATCACCTCGCGCAGGTGCGCGTTCGCGTCGTAGTAGTCGCGCGGACGGTAGCCGCGTCGGCGCAGTTCGACAACCTCGGGAACGCCCATGCCGAAGAGGAAGAAGTTCTCGTCGCCGACCTCCTGCCGAATCTCGACATTCGCGCCGTCGAGCGTACCGATGGTCAGCGCGCCATTCATCTGAAACTTCATGTTGCCGGTTCCCGAAGCCTCCTTGCCGGCGAGCGATATCTGCTCGGAGAGATCGGAACCCGGAAAGATCAGTTGCGCGTTCTTGACGTTGTAGTTCGGGAAGAAAACCACCTGCAGGCGCCCCTGCATGGCCGGGTCACGCCCGACGACATCGGCCACCGCGTTGATCAAGCGAATGATCAGCTTCGCCATCGCGTAGCCGGGAGCGGCCTTGCCGCCAAAGATCACCGTGCGCGGTGCGACCTCCAGGCCGGGATCATCCTTCAGGCGTTTGTACAGCGAAATGACGTGCAGCAGATTCAGGTGCTGGCGCTTGTACTCGTGCATGCGCTTGACCTGGACGTCGAACATCGAGGCCGGATCGACCTCGACATGCGCCGAACGTCTGATTTCGCGCACCAGGCACTCCTTGTTCTGTGCCTTGATCTGGCGCCACTCCGCACGAAAGCCCGGGTCGTCGGCGTACGCCTCAAGTGCGCGCAGTCGCCGCATGTCGGTAATCCAGCCGCCGCCGATCGTGCGATCGATCAGTTGCGACATCGCCGGATTGGCCAGACGGACAAAGCGGCGCGGCGTCACGCCGTTGGTCTTGTTCCTGAACTTCTCCGGCCACAGGTCGTAGAAATCGGTCAGTACGTCCGACTTGAGCAGATCCGTGTGCAGCGCCGCCACGCCATTGATCGCGAAACTGCCGACCGCCGCCAGGTGCGCCATGCGCACGAAGCGCGGTCCGTCCTCGTCGATCAGCGACATCCGCCGCAGGCGCGCGTCATCGCCCGGGTAGCGAATCCTGACTTCGTCCAGGAAGCGGACGTTGATCTCGCAAATGATCTCGAAGTGACGCGGCAGGACACGCCGGAAGAGATCGAGCCGCCACTTTTCCAGCGCCTCGGGCAGCAGCGTATGGTTGGTGTAGGCAAAACTCTTCTGGGTGATCGCCCAGGCCGAGTCCCAGCCCATCGCGTACTCGTCTACGAGCAAACGCATCAATTCGGCGACGGCAATCGACGGATGCGTGTCGTTGAGCTGCACGACGAATTTCTCGTGGAAGCGCTCGAGCGTATTTTCCCTTTGCAGTTGCAGGCGGATCATGTCGCGCAGGGAGCAGGTGACAAAGAAGTACTGTTGCTCGAGGCGCAGCGTCTGCCCGGCTTCGGTCTCGTCGTTCGGATAAAGCACCTTGGTGATCGTTTCCGACGAAATTTGCGCATCGACCGCCTGGAAGTAGTTGCCCGCGTTGAACGCTGCGAAATCGAACGACTCGGGTGCTTCCGCACTCCACAGCCTGAGCCGGTTCGGCGTATTCACCCCGTAGCCAAGAATCGGCATGTCCCAGGCGGTACCGCGGACGATCTTTGCCGGCACCCAGACGACGCGCGTCCGGCGTTCGCCGGTCGGCTCATGCACGTGTTCGGTATGGCCGCCCAACTGCACGTCGAAGGCGATGTTTGGTCGATGGATCAACCACGGACTGCCAGCCCGGAACCACTTATCGGTCAGTTCGACCTGCCGGCCATCGCGAATCGCCTGCGTGAAAATGCCAAACTCGTAGCGGATGCCGTAGCCGATGGCGGGAATCTCGAGCGTCGCCAGCGAGTCGAGGTAACACGCGGCGAGGCGACCCAGACCACCGTTGCCCAACCCCGGTTCGTCTTCCTGGTCGAGCAGCATCTCCAGATCGAGGCCAAGCTCCGCCATCGCCTGGCGAGCACTTTCGAAGATTCCCAGGTTGATCAGATTGTTCCCCAGTTGCGGACCGATCAGGAACTCGGCCGACATGTAGCAGACCGTACGGCTGCCCTGATCGCGATACGTTCTTGCCGTTTGCACCCAGCGATGCAACAGACGGTCGCGCACCGCTCCAGCCAGCGCATGAAAGCAATCGCGGCGCGTCGCGACCTCGGGGAAGCGCGCCTGCACATACATCAGCTTGTCCAGAAAAGCGCGCTTCAGGGCGTCCGCACCAAGTCCGGTGCGCCTGTCCTCACGCCCGGCGAGAGGCGCCGGGTCAAAATCCGTCAGCGCTGCGCTCGCCGCCTGCTTCTTATCGTCCATGTCAACACCCCCGCCAATGGTTCAGTCGTTATTCGAGTGATCCGGGCGTGGCTCTTAAACCGACAAACCACCCCAGTGTTTAGTCTATAGCATTCGTCGGCAAGGCGCACACAATGGTGCTGGGCGGACGGCGATCGCCAAGCTGCTGCGCGCCCTCGTCCGCCTCTCGCCACGCCCTTTTTCGCGCGCATGCGGCCGTGCCGACAGGATGATGCTACGATGACGCCGCGCGGCCGGTGGCGGCCGACCAGACAGGGCCACCCCGGCGCACCAAAATCAACTGCAGCGAGGAGACGACAATGGGCCTGAGGATCGAAAACGACAAACTCATCGGCGATCTGGTGAGCTACCGTGAAACACCGAATCGCGGCGGCAGCCTGCGCCCGAGCTACCTGATCATGCACTATACGGCTGGACGATCGCTTGAGAGTTCGGTCGAGTCGCTGTGCACGCGCAAGCCGCAAGGCAATGCGTCGGCACACGTCGTGCTCGGTCGCGACGGCAGGATCGTCCAGCTTGCACCGTTCAACGTCGTCACCTGGCACGCTGGTGTGAGCACTTGGGCCGGGCTGGTCGGCCTCAATTCGCATTCGATCGGCATAGAAATGGACAATGCGGGTCTGCTGAAGCGGGTCGGCAACCAGTATCAGTCATGGTTTGGTCAGGTCTATCCCGACGGCGAGGTGACGCTCGCCGCGCATCGGAACGGCGGCCCGGTGTCGCCCTGGCACGCCTACAGTCAAGCGCAGATCGAACGCGCACTCGAACTCGCCGACCTGCTGGTCGGGCACTACGGTTTGCAGGATGTGCTCGGCCACGAGGATATCGCGCCCGGCCGCAAGACCGACCCCGGCCCGGCTTTCCCGCTCGCCGCGGTGCGCAACCACGCGCTCGGGCGCGAGCACGATACCCCGGCGCGCTACCTGGTCACGGCGGCCAGCCTGAACATCCGCAAGGGGCCAGACGCCAGCTTCGAGCCGGTCGCACCAGCGCTGCGCAAGGGAACCGAGCTTGATCTGCTGGAAGCCCGCGACCGCTGGAGCCTGGTGGAGGTGGTACGCAATCCGGATGTCGAGGGCTGGGTCAGCAACAGCTTCATCGCGCCGGTCAGCGAGCCACGCGAACTCAGGCCGCAGGAGGCGCGCACCTTGGCGCCCGCTGACGAGGCACCGGCAGTGCTTGTCGAAAAGCGCAAGGGCCGCTCAGGAAAGAGTAAACGCAAGGCGGGTGGTCGCCGCTAGACGTGCCGGCAGCGGCGCAAGGCAAGCGCCTTGCCCGCCTGCTCGCCGCCGGTCAGCGGCCGGCTTGATCTGGAGACAAAGAATGGATTTATGGGGTTGCTCAGCGGTGGTGACCGGAGCAGCATCGGGCATGGGCGCCGAGACGGCGCGCTTTCTGGTCGACGCAGGCGCCAAGGTGAGCCTGATCGATATCGACGGCGACGGCGTGCATCGCCTGGCCGACGAGATCGGTGGCTTGGCCATCGCCTGCGATGTCGCCGATGCCAGGTCTACCGAACAGGCGCTGGCAACCGCCCGGCAGGCACACGGAGCAGCGCGCGTACTGGTGCATTGCGTTGGCCGCGGGCATTCCGAACCGATCTTTGGTCCGGCGGGTCCACTACCGCTCGAAGACTTTCGCCAGCTCGTCGAGGTCAATCTGATTTCGACCTTCAATGTGATGCGCCTGGCGGCAGCCGATATGGCTGCCCTGCCCCAGATGGCCAACGGCGAACGCGGAGTGATCCTGTTTACCGCTTCGGTTTCGGCGTACGAAGGGCAAAGCGGCGAAGCGGCGTATTCGGCGTCAAAAGGAGGCGTCGTCAGCATGATCCTGCCGGCAGCGCGCGAACTCGGTCCGCTGGGAATCCGCGTCGTCGGCATCGCCCCGGGTCTGTTCGGCACGCAGACGCTATTCGCGATGGAAAAGAACCTTGACTCGCGACTGGTTCATCAGATTCCCTTTCCACACCGCTTCGGCGACCCGGCTGAGTTCGCCATGCTCGTTCTGCATGTATTGAAAAACGTCATGGTCAATGGCACCGTGCTGCGCCTGGACGGCGGCTATCACCGATGAGTCGCGCGGCTGACCCGGCGGCCCAAAGGGAAGCGGCGTGAGCAAGAAGACCATCGTTCTCCATCTCGTTTCGCATGCCTCGGGCGAACTGGTCGAAATGTTGGCGCGCAACGCCGTCGGACGACTTTCCGGCCTCAAGGTCGACCGTCGAATGTGGAAGATGGTCCGCCACCTCGGGCAAGTCCCCGAAATCCTCGCCGCCATCGCGCGCTCGCCGGGTTACGTCATCCACAGCATCGCCCATAGCGATGTCCGGCAAGCGCTCGAAGAAGGCTGCAGTCGGCTCGGCGTTCCCTGTCACTTCGCCCTCGAACCGCTGATCGTTCGCCTTGCCGAGTACTCGGGCGCGCATGTGCAGTCGTCGACGAGTTCGCGCGATCCCTTCGACGAAGACTACTATCGTCGCATCGAAGCGATGAAGTTCACCTTGGCGCACGATGACGGGATCGCCAGCGACGATCTTGAATCGGCCGATGTCATCGTCGTCGGCGTCTCCCGGGCGACCAAGACGCCAACCTGCATGTACCTTGCCTCGCGCGGGATCAAGGCGGCCAATGTTCCGCTGGTGCCCGGCATCCCGCCACCGGCCGCGGTCCTGCGCGCGCGCTCGACGCTGGTTGTCGGCTTGACGATCGATCCCGGACATCTTTCGCGCGTGCGCAGCCAACGCCTGCTCGCGCTGCACGACGACGAAAACACCAGCTATGCCGACATCGAAGCGCTGCGCCGCGAGGTGCGTGAAGCGCAGCGGCTGTTCATCCGCTGCGGCTGGCCGATCATCGACGTTACCGACGGCTCGATCGAGCATACCGCAGCCACGATCATCGAGTTGCTGAAGGCGCGTGCCGGCGCTCAGCAGTAAGCCCACCGCGGCCGCCGGCAGTGCCCCGCGCGGCGGACGATCCGTCACATGATGCGGAACTGGCTGACCAGCCTTTGATCCTTCCAGATGTCATCCGGACTGATCGAGTTGCGGTGAAAGGGGAACTGTACGCCGGCCTTGCGGAACGCTTCGTACACCAGTTCCGAGCAGATGTACTTGCGATCGCGCACCTTGCGTCCGCGACGAAAGAGGATGCGCATGGCGATCCGGAAGATTTCCCAGTTGTCGTACGGCCGGGTCAGCGCGTCCATCCCGAAGCTGATGACCTTCTTGGTATTCTCCCCATCCGGCTCGGGCGACAACCGGCCGACCAGGATGTAGCCCTTGTACGGCTTGCTTCGGCCATGGTAATCGCGCAGGTACTTCGACAGCGGCACCAGGCGGACGCCGATCATCGTCTCGCTCTCGAGCACGAAGATACGTTCCAGGTGGTCATCCCGATAGATGATTCCGACGTGGCTCCAGAGCGACTTGGTAAACCATTGAATCGCCCGTGAGAAAAAGTAGGTTCCCGAGCAGAAGACGATGTCGCCGGTGCGCAACTGCTGGCGTGCCTGCTCATAGTCGAGCACCGGGAACTGGCTAACAGCCTTGACGGTCAGGGGTTCGGCCATGGGCAACTCCACGCGCTGAGGAAACGTCCTGCGCACCGGGCAGGAACTGAGCCGGCGAGTGTATGCGCTGCGGCAAGCCGCGGTCAATCGCCGGCGATGTCGGCAACGACCGTTCCCGCGGATTTGACTCCGGTCAATTCCGCCTTCGACCCGGATCTATATGATCAAGGGCTAATAATGACGACTGACCGCGATCCAGGAAGCTTTCCGACGTGAGTTTCCACACAGCCTTGCGCAAGGCGGTGCGGCGCATCTTCCTGTCTGTCGAAGAGGCGCTCGACGGACCTTTCGGTGGTGCGGACAACCCGCTGCGCCACCTCGGCGCGATGGGCTTGTACCTGCTGTGGATCGTCGTCGGCAGCGGGCTGTACCTGTACACGGTGCTCGATACCGGCATCGACGCCGTCTACACCTCGATCTCGGCCCTCTCCCGCGAGCAGTGGTACTTCGGCGGGATCATGCGCAGCCTGCACCGCTACGCGGCCGATGGCTTCATCCTGGTCATGCTGCTGCATCTGCTGCGCGAGTGGTCGTACGAGCGCTATCACGGCTTCCGCCTGTATTCGTGGATGACCGGCATACCCCTGATCTGGCTCGCCTATGCCGCCGGAATCGGCGGCTACTGGATCGTCTGGGACCAGCTCGCGCAACTCTCGGCGACGGCGAGCAGCGAGTTGCTCGACTGGCTGCCGATCTTCAGCGAGCCGTCGGCGCGCAACTTTCTGACCCCCGATTCGATCAGCGACCGCTTCTTCACGATGCTGGTCTTCATCCACCTGGGGATTCCCTTGCTGCTCATCCTCGGCCTGTGGGCGCACGTGCATCGGATCGCGCACGTCGACTATCTGCCGACGCGGCGTGTGATGCTCGCGACCTTGGCCGCGCTGACGCTGCTCGCGCTGCTCCAGCCGGCGCTGAGCAATCCGCCGGCCAACCTGGCGCAGGTGCCCGGCGCGCTCGACTTCGACTGGTTCATCCTGTTCATTCATCCGCTGACCAGCGCCAGCTCGCCGGCTTTCGTCTGGTCGCTGCTCTTCGCGCTGACCGCGCTGCTCTTTGCCCTGCCGCTGCTGCCTCATCCGCCAGCCGACGCGGTCGCCGTCGTCGATGGCGCCAACTGTACCGGCTGCGACCGCTGTCTGGCCGACTGCCCGTATGCGGCGATCGCCATGCAGCCGCATCCGACGCGGCGTGGCCTGAAGATCGCCGTCGTCGATGCCGATCTCTGCGCCGGCTGCGGCATCTGCGCCGGCGCCTGTCCCTCGTCGACTCCTTTTCGCCGTCTCGAACCGCTGGTCACCGGCATCGACCTCCCACGACTGGCCACCAACGACCTGCGCCGGCAACTCGAAGACGCGTTGGAACGTCTCGCCGGCAGAACGCCGATCGTCGTCTTCGCCTGTTGCCGCGGCGCGCCCAGCCTTGCCCTGCGGACGGTCGATACGGCGGTCATCGAACTCGTCTGCGCGGCCATGCTGCCCCCGGCCTTTGTCGAATACGCGCTGCGCGGTGGCGCCGACGGCGTTGTCGTCGCCACCTGTCGCAGCGCGGGCTGTGCCTTTCGCCTCGGCGAACGATGGACCCGTGCGCGCCTGCTCGGCCAACGCGAACCCCATCTCAGGCGCAGCGTACCTTCCTCGCGCCTGCACATCGTTGGCGCGGCAGCGTCCGACGCGTCGCTGCTGGCCGCCGAGCTGAGCCAGTTCAGGGCGGCACTGGCGATGCTGCCGGCGTCCGCCGACCGACTTCCCACCTACCTGCGGAGACCCTCTCATCATGCTTAAGCCCGCCGCCATCGCCGGTCAGGTGATTCTCTATGGGGCGTTTGCTGCCTTCATCGGCTACTTCGCGACTTCGCCGAAGTATCGGCAGATTCCCCCCGATGTCGCGCTGATCAAGCTGTCGATCAGCCATCTCGGCGATCGCGAATGCCGCAAGCGTACACCGGAAGAACTCGCCAAGCTGCCGCCGAACATGCGCGCACCGCTCGACTGCCCGCGCGAGCGCTCGGACATCAGGCTCGAAGTCGACCTCGACGGTCAACCGGCATTCCAGACGGTGATGCACCCAACCGGGCTCTACAAGGACGGCGTATCGACCGTCTACAAGCGCTTCGAGGTCAAGGCCGGCGTGCACCGGGTGGCCGTGCGGATGAACGACAACCGTAGCAAACCGGGCTTCAACTTCGTCAAGGAAGGCGAAATCAGGCTCGCCCCGGCGCAGGTGATGGTCATCGACTTCAATCCGGACAAGGGCGGACTCTTCTTCAAATGACGCGTGCCCCCTCGACCTCAGGCCGGGCTCGTCGCCCGTTCCGCTGCGGCTTCACTCGGGCCGCAGCACGCCTTCTTTTCGCGAGCTGACATCGATCATGGTGAAATTCCTGCAACAAGTCATCCGCTGGCTGTTCATGCGCCTCGAGAACGTTTTCAACATCGCTTTCGGCGAGAAGCTGAACCCCTTCTACCACCTCGGAACGATCAGCTTCTGGCAGTTCTGGCTGCTCCTCGTCTCCGGCCTCTATTTGTACATTTTTGCCGACACCGGCGTGCATGACGCCTTCGAATCGCTCGAGCGGATCACGCATGACCAGTGGTGGGCCGGCGGAATTCTGCGCAGCATCCATCGCTACGCAACCGACGGCATGATCCTGACCATGCTGCTGCACATGTTGCGCCACTTCGCCTATGACCGCTATCGCGGCTTCCGCTCGTTCTCCTGGCTGACCGGCGTCGCCTTGCTCTGGCTGATCTACATCGCCGGTGTCAATGGCTTCATGCTCGTCTGGGACAAGCTGGCCCAGTTTGTCGTCATTGCCACCGCCGAATGGTTCGATGTCCTGCCGATGTTCAACGGCACGCTGATCCGCAACTTCCTCTACCTGGAAAGCGTCAACAGCCGGCTGTTTACGCTGCTCGCCTTTGTCCACATCGGGGCACCGCTGATCGTTGGTTTCATCATGTGGGTACACGTCCAGCGCGTGCCACGTGCGCACATCAACCCGCCGCGCGATATTGCTCTGGCCGTCACCCTGATGTATTTCGCGCTCGCCATCGCCAAGCCGATCCTCAGCCAGGGTGGCGAGGCCGACATGTCGGTCGTCCCGACGAACATCGAGTTCGACTGGTTCGAGTTGCCGGTGCTCGCGCTGGTTTATGTGATCAACCCGATGCATCTCTGGTACTGGGTCATCGGCCTGACCACTTTCCTCTTTCTGCTTCCCTGGTTGCCGCCGAAACGCCGCGGCGCACTCGTCGGCGAGACCTCGATCACCTTCCACCCCGACCGCAAAACCGTGCACGCGCGTTTCGGCGAGACGCTGCTCGACGCCGGCCTGCGCCAGGCGATAGACCTCCCCTACGAGTGCCGCAACGGCGGTTGCGGCGTCTGCAAATGTACTGTTCTGCAAGGCCAGGTCGATCCCGGCCTGTATCAGCCGAGCGCCCTGTCGGCCGCCGAGCTGGCGCAGGGCAAAGTCCTCCTGTGCTGCGCGACGGCGCTCGCCGATGTCGAAATCGAGTACCGCGCCGGCCAGGCGCTGGCAACGATCCAGGAATACACGGCGCGCGTCGCCCGCCTGGAGCGGCTGGCCCCCGACGTCATGCGCGTACTGCTCGCGCTGCCCGAGGGACAACGCATTTCGTTCAAGGCCGGACAATACATCAACATCATCCTGGCTGACGGCGAGCGACGCGCCTTCTCGTTCGCCAACGCGCCGCATGAGCCCGAGTTCGTCGAGCTGCAGATTCGCCTGATGCCGGGTGGCCGCTTCACGACCTACGTCTTCGAGCAGATGAAGGAGGGCGACAGCCTGCGTTTCGAAGGGCCGATCGGCGACTTCACGCTGCGCGAATCGTCGCGCCCGATCGTCTTCGTTGCCGGCGCGACCGGCTTCGCACCGGTCAAGAGCATGGTCGAAGACGCCTTCCAGCGTGGCCTGAAACGCGAGATCTACCTGTACTGGGGCGTGCGCACGCTGCGCGACCTCTACCTGCCCGGCTTGCCTGAAGCCTGGGCACGCGAGCACCCGAACTTCCACTTCATCCCGGTGCTTTCGGAACCCACACCGGCCGATGCCTGGAACGGCCGAACCGGTCTCGTCCACGAGGCGATCCTGGAGGACTTCCCGGAACTGAAGGAGCACGAGATCTACGCCTGCGGTTCGGTGCGCATGGTCGAGGCCATCTTCCCCTTCCTGAAGAAGCACGGCGCCGAGGATGGCGCCTGTTTCTCCGACGCGTTCAGCGTTTCCGCGCGTTCGCTGGCCTTCCAGCCGCGTCAGTCATGAGGCTGCGCACCCGGCGCCCGCCAGCCAAGGGTGCGCCGGTGCAACGCGCACGCGCGATGAAAGTGCGGTGAACGCGCAGTGAACGCGCAGTGAACGAATTCCCCCGAAAAATTGTCGTCCCTGTCGTTCTGCCGTAAGATTGCCCGATCGTCGGTCGGCAGCCTCGCCTCGTTTCCCGTGCTCGGTCATCGCGCAGGGCCGATTACCTGGGATCGCCGGACGCGACTCGGCCGGGCAAGCCGCTGGCGGCGCAAGATCGCGCCGCGCTTGGCGCGTGTGGCCGAGTGCAGGTACAAGCCCGCGCAGCAGTTCGACCCGAAGGACCAGCGCGACGATTTCACCCCCTCAGACAGATAGCCGATATTCGACGAGGCCGCATGCAAGCTCCTGTGGACGACCGAGCAACCCGCCTGATCGCGCCAGCCGCGCGCGAACCCCTGTTGTGCCTGAGCATCCGGAGCCCGACTGACCTCGCCGAAGGACAGCTCGTTTCCGCCCGCCTCGGCGCCATCGGCAGCCTGTCGATCGGTCGCGACGAACGCGCCGACTGGCTGCTCGCCGACCGCTCGGGTGGCATCTCGCGCGAACACTGCCTGATCGCCTTCGCCGCCGGCGCTTTCGTCCTCGAAGACAAATCGGCCAACGGGACCTTCGTCAATGGCTCGAGCACGCGCCTGCGCGGCCCCTACCGACTGTGCAACGGCGACCAGTTGTGTATCGGTCCCTATGTCATCGAGGTGCAGGTAAGCGGCATCGCCGAAGCGCTGCCCGCCGCGGCAAGCGAGTCGGCCACCGCCAGTCACCCGCCAAGTGAGCAGCCGGCGCCAAGACCGGCGCCAGTACCGCCGGCTGCCCTGCGGCGCGGTGGCGATCCGGCGGCACTGTTCGCCGATGCGCCGGCAGCGGATCTCGCCCACCCAGCAGCCGCACCCGTTCCCCCGCCCGTGCCCGCAGCGCGCCCGGTACCGGCGAACACGCCGGGCGACGAGTTCACCCGCCTCGCCCGGGTCGCCAGCCCGCGCGCAAGCCCCCCGACCGTGGGCGTCGCGCCAACCCCGAGCGGCGAGCCGCCCGATGCAGCGCCTGCGCCGGCAAGCGCGGCGACGAGCGCCAGCGACACGCCGGCGGACGATGCCGCCGCGGCTCGGCGCGTGCGGGCGGCGATCGCGCGTGGCCTGGGTCTGTCGATCGACGACCTGCACGAAAGCGATCCCGCCGTACTCGGCGAGCAAATCGGCGAACTTCTCCGCCTGCTCACCGGCGAGCTACGGCAACTTGTCGCCCGCCGCGCAGCGGCGCTCGACGAACCGCCGACCCTGCATTCGGCAATCGGTGGGAGCAATCCGCTGGCGATCATGCCGAGCAGCGAGGAAGCCCTGCGCATCCTCTTCGGCCCGCCCCGGCAGGCTTTTCTCGCACCGCGCGAAGCCTACGCCAGCAGCCTGCACGAGGTCGCGCAGCACTGGCGAGCCACCGAAGCGGCGATGGACACGGCAACGCGCGTGCTGGCCGGCGAGCTCGCGCCGAGCGTAATCGAGCAGAGCGCGCAGACCGACAAGGGCTTCGGCCAACTGCTTGGCGCACGCAAAGGGAGATACTGGGAGATGTACTGCGAGCGCTGGAGCAAACGCCCGGCGCTGCAGCCGGAACGCCCGCTCGCATCGTTCCTGCGCACATTCGCTGAACACGCGCTGGACGGCAGCGGTGGCCCCGGCAAGACGGGTGGCAGCGAGGGCGGCGCCGGCGCTTGAGCGAGAGGACGCGCAGATGAAGTTTTTCAGTTACGACGATCCGGACGAGCGGCTGAGCGACGACGCCACCGTGGCGCTGCGCCCCGCCCTGCGCGACTTTTCCGAAGCGCAGCTCGATGCCCTGCACAGCTTCGTCGCGGAACTGCGCTTTGCTCCCGGTGCGCGCGTCGTCGCGATCGGCGAGCACAGCCCTACCCTGTTCATCATCGTTTCGGGCAGCGTCCGCATTGCCGCGCACCAGGCTGGCAACGCCGGGCGCGCAGGCCTCGTGCTCGGCGAGGGCGAAGTGTTCGGAATTTCGTCGTTCCTCGACGGCGAAGCCAGCGCGATCAGCGCCGAGGCGTGCGAGGGTTGCGAGGTCCTCGCTCTGCGCCGCGCGTCCTTCGACCAGTTGGCAGCCTGGCAGCCAGCGCTCGCCATCGCCCTGCTGCACGATCTGGCGACCTACGCCAGCCGACGCCTGCGCGTGCTCAACGCCGCTTGCTGAAGCGACCGCCACGACGAGCAATCCGATGAACCGCCAAGCGAACCCCGAAACCTTCTTCGCCAACTACACCAAACGGCGCTCCACGCTGCCGCCAGCCGCGTGGCTGGCCTTGCGCGTGCTCGTCCTGCTCGTCACGCTGGCGTTGGCCGGCTTGCTTGCCGTGCATCCTGCGCTCGGCCTGAAGCTATGGTGGGGGCTGGCGATTCCCGTCGTTCCGGCACTCCTCGTCGTCGCCCCGGGGCTCTGGCGACAGGTCTGCCCGATGGCTTTCCTGAACCAGATTCCCCGCCTGACCGGCAAGAGCCGCGCCCGGCCGCTGCCTGGACGGTTGAAGAACGCCGCTTTCGTGATTGCCGTGGCGATCTTTCTCGCCTGCGTCGCGGCGCGCGCGCCACTGCTCAACCGACATGGCGAACTGGTTGCCGTCCTGATCGTCGGCGTTCTCCTCGTCGCTCTTGCCGGCGGTTTGGTCTTCGCCGGACGCAGCGGCTGGTGCGGTACTTTCTGTCCGCTCGGGCCGATTCAGCGCACGTATGGGCACGCGCCGCTGGTCGTCGTTCCGAATGGCTACTGCCCGACCTGCGTCGGCTGCCAGAAAAACTGTTACGACTTCAACCCCCGCGGCGCGATCTTCGCCGATCTGGCCGATACCGACCCGCGCTATGCCGCGCAACGGCGCCTCTTCATCGGCCTGCTGCCCGGCCTGATCTGCGCCTACTTCATGCAGGGCCCGGCGCCCGAATACTCGTATCCCGTCTACCTGCTCGTTCTGCTCGCCGGCTGTTGCGCCTCGGCCGGGCTCTACGCGATCCTCACCAGTTGCTTTCCGCTGTCGCCGCATCGGGTCGCGGCGGTTTTTGCGGCGCTCGCGCTGCTCATCTTCTACGGGTACGCCGGCCCGATCATTCTCGCCACGCTGGCCCATTTTCTTGCTTTCACCGCGCCCGAATGGGCGATCGCCGCCAGCCGCGGCACCGGTTTGCTCGCCGGTTTGACGCTGCTGATCGCCAGCCTCCACGCCGAGCGGCTTTTCCATCAGGCAGCGACAAAAGCAGTCGAGCTGCCCGTCGACAACCAGCGCAAGACGCAGTTGCGCACGCGCTTCGGCGGCAAGCAGGGTGCCACCGTCACCGATCGCGAGAGCGGCGTCGCTTTCCCGGTAGCGCCCGGCGCCACCCTGCTCGACGCGATCGAGACCGCCGGCCTGAAGATCAACTACGGCTGCCGAGCCGGCCTCTGCGGCGCCGATCCGGTCGTCGTCTGCGCGGGCGCGAACTACCTCTCGGCACCCAGCGACGACGAAAGCGCGACGCTGCGTCGACTCGGTCTCGAAGGTAAGGCACGCCTGGCGTGCATGTGCCGGGTCAGCGGCCCGGTCGTCATCGATCGCGATCCGAACTCCGCCGGGCCGTCCACAACCCCCGCCGCGGCCAGCCCGCCGGCCACCGACCATGCGCTCGCCGCCGGCGTCAAGCGCGTCGTCATCGTCGGCAACGGCGTCGCCGGAATCAGCGCCGCCGAGCAGTTGCGGCGCCTGAGCAGCTCGCTGCAGATTGATGTCGTGAGCAGCGAGCCGCTCCATTTCTACAACCGGATGGCGATCGGCCGTCTGATTTATGGCCGCACCGGCATGGACGGCCTGCAACTGATTCCCGACGCCTGGTACGGCAAGAACCGGGTCGAAGTCTGGCGCAACTCGATCGTCCGCGCGATCGACCGCAGCGAGCAACAAGTTATCCTGGCGACTGGCGAGCGCCTGCCCTACGATCGGCTGATCCTCGCCACCGGCGCGCACGCGACGACGCCCGCGGCCGATTTCCTGTCTTTCGCCAACGCCTTCGTCCTGCGTTCGGCGGACGATGCGCAGGCCTTGCGCAGCGCCGCCCAGGTCCGACGAGCCCGCCGCGCGCTGGTCATCGGCGGCGGCGTCCTCGGCGTCGAGGCGGCCGATGCGCTGCACCACCTGGGCTTGCACGTCGTTCTCCTGCAGCGCGCCGACCGCCTGATGAACGCGCAGCTCGACGCGCCAGGTGCCGCGCGGCTGACCGCTTACCTTGAAGGAATCGGCATCCAGGTTCTCACGCAAGCGGTCGTCGAGCGCTGGGAGGGCAAGGGCGACCTGCTGCGCGGCGCCTGGCTGGCGCACGGACCCTGCGCGCGCGCCGATCTCTTCGTCGCCTGCCTGGGTATCGGCGCCAACGTCCAGTTGGCGCGCGCCGCCGGCCTGCATGTCGAACGCGGCATCGTCGTCGACGCCGCCATGCGCAGCAGCGACCCGCACATCTACGCGGTTGGCGATGTCGCCGAACTGCCAGGAACCCCTGGCGGCCTGTGGCCGATCGCCGCCGCCCAGGCGGCGGTCGCCGCCAGCGCGCTGCTTGGCCAACCGGCTGCCTACACGCCGCCGCGCGTCGTCCTGCAATTGAAGTGCGACGGTATCGACCTGCGCAGCTTCGGCGAGATCAGCGCGCGGCCCGGCGACGAGGAATTCACCGCTGCCCCGGGCGATCCCGCCTGGTGGCGCCTGATCCTGCGCCAAGGCGTGCTCGCCGGCGCGCTCTACGTCGGCCCGCCACGCTCGGCCAAGGACTTTACACGCGCCGTTCAGGAAGGTCTCGACCTCACGCCGCTGCGTGCCGAGCTGCGCCGCGGCGACCTCACTGCGCTTGCCCGCCTGGCCTCCGGCCGGTAAACGGGCGGGCTTGTCGTTCACGCTGACGGCGCGCAACATGCCCTTCCTGCTCAAGCTGGCCAGGCTGATCAGCGGCTGGCGCGCGCTGACCGCGGCGCTGGCGCTGCTCTGCGCCTTGGCCCCGGCGCGCGTCTTGGCACAGGTATTCGACAGCGAGCTGCAGCGCTTTCGGCTGACGATCGTCACCGGCGGATTGGAACATCCATGGGGGCTGGCTTTTCTGCCCGACGGACGCATGCTGGTCAGCGAACGACCCGGACGGCTGCGCCTGATTGACGCCAAGGGTAACCTGGACCCGCAAGCCGTACAGGGCCTGCCGCCGATCGCGGCAATCGGTCAGGGCGGCTTGCTCGACGTCGCCGTACACCCGGCTTTCCGTCAGAACGGCTGGATCTACCTTTCGTACGTCGCTGCCGGTACCGGCGGCTACGGCACCGAGGTGCTGCGCGCGCGGCTCAGGAACAAAGCGCTGCACGATGTCCAGGTCGTCTTTCGCATGCGCCCGAAATCAGCCACCGGCTACCATTTCGGTTCGCGGCTGGTCTTCGACCGGCAGGGATATCTCTACATCACGCTCGGCGATCGCGGCGAGCAGGAGCGGGCGCAGCGCCTGGACGACCACGCCGGATCGGTGATTCGCCTGCACGACGACGGCCGTGTGCCGGCCGACAATCCTTTCGTCAGGCAAGCCGGGGCACTGCCCGAAAAGTTCACGCTCGGCAACCGAAACATCCAGGGGGCGGCCGTGCATCCCGCCACCGGCGAGCTGTGGGCGCACGAACACGGCCCACAGGGCGGTGACGAGATCAACGTGATCCGGGCGGGGGTCAATTATGGCTGGCCGGTGATTACCTATGGACGCAACTACGGCAGCGGAACGCGCATTGGCGAAGGCAGCGAGAAAGCGGGCATGGCGCAGCCGGTGCTGCAGTGGACGCCGTCGATTGCCCCGTCCGGCATGGCTTTCTACACCGGAAATCGATTTCCTGCCTGGCAGGGCGATCTATTCGTCGGCGCGTTGCGCGACCAGATGCTGCTGCGCATCCGCCTCGACGGGGAACGCGTCGTGCGCCAGGAGGCACTGCTGAAATCGGTCATCGGTCGTATCCGCGACGTGCGCAACGGCCCGGACGGTCTGCTCTACCTGCTGACCGACAGCCCGAGCGGCGTGCTTGCCCGTCTGCAACCGGCGCCCTGAGGGCGGCAGCACCTGCCGCGCGCCGGCTCACGCCGCGCGCAGGCCGAATTGCTGCCGCCCGCCTGACTGGCCGCGCCGGTCAAGAGCAAGTGCCGAAAGCCGCCACGATTAACCCGTTTACTCGCCCGGCGCTGCACGCAGCCCTAAGGAAATCCGCCTGCGTGCCGTAGATGGAGCGTGGAGCAACGCTCCGATGATCGGGTCTCTGCCGGCGGCGGATCATTCATCGGCACGGCATTGACCGGTGGATAACGCGCAGACGGTATGGAATCGACAATACAGGATTGGCTCAGTCAGCTATGCGGCAAGGTGACCGGCGTGCGCAGCGCGCTGATCCTGCTCGCTGCGCGCCCCGGACAATCGCTGCCGGCGGCGGTCTGGCCGGCGAACAGCCGGCCACCGACCGAGGTCTACACGGCGGCACGCGATACCGTGCTGGGCGAACTCGCAGTGCACTGCGTCAGTCCCTCGACAACGGCGCAGTATCACATCTTCTCGCTCCCCCTGCGCCTCGCGAACTGGGCAGGAGGCGCCTTCGCGATTGCCGTCGACCCCGCCGCGGCAGCGTCCGACGATATCGTCCTGGGCACCATCAGGCCGGCCGTTGCCCAGCTCCATCCCCTTCTGGCCACGCTGCAGCCGGCCAATCCCGGTAGTTCCGAGGCATTGCGACTGACCGCCGCGCTGCTTGCGCATGACGATCTCGCATTGGCGTGTACGGCCTTCGCCAACGAGCTCGCCAACATCTTTCGCTGCCACCGGGCGAGCATCGGTCTGCTGCAAGGCGGGCACGTGACGGTTGCCGCGATCTCGCACGGGAGCGGACGAATCACCCCGGGGCAGTCGTTTGCCGAGGTCGAGGCGGCGATGGAGGAGGCGATCGACCAGGGAGCGACGGTGCAATATCCGCTGGGCAAGGACGCCCGAGCGCTCGTCGTGCTCGCCCACACAATTCTCGCCAAAGGTGCGCAGGAGTCGATTCTGACTGCCCCGCTGGTCGTCGAGCAGCAGATCATCGGTGCGATCACCCTCGAAAGTCCGGGCGATGCTGCGTTCAACGAAGACGAGAAGATCTTGCTCGAACATCTGGTTGGCTTGCTGGCACCGCTCCTCAGTCTGAAGCGACGCGCCAGCGAAACGGCCTGGCAGCGCAGCCGCAGCGAGCTGGCCCACTACTGGGCGCAGTTGCGCGCGCCCGGACTCAACCGTTGCAAGCTGGTGAGCGCGACATTCGCCGCGGTCGTTCTCGTTCTCGCGGCGGTACCGGTACCGTATCGCGTGACCGCGCCGGCCCGAGTCGAAGGCGAAGTGCAGCGCGTTCTCGCGGCGCCGAGCGACGGCTTCCTGCAGCAGGTTCATGCCCGACCAGGCGACGAAGTGAAGCAGAACCAGATTCTGATCGAGCTTGCCCAGCACGATCTGCTGCTCGAACAGCGCAAATGGCAGAGCGAGCTCGCCCAGCACGAAAACGCGTACGGCGCGGCAATGTCGAAAGGCGACCGTACGCAGCTTGCGGTCAGCATGGCGCGGATTCAGGAAGCGCAGGCTCAGCTTGGCCTGGTCGAACAACAACTGGCGCGCAGCCGCCTGACCGCCCCCTTCGACGGGATCGTCAGCGAAGGCGATCTGGCTCAGTCGCTCGGCTCGCCGGTGAAGAAGGGCCAGATCCTGATGACCGTTGCCCCGCGTGGTCGTTACCGGATCGTCGTCGAAGTCGACGAGATCGACATCCGGCACGTGCAGGACGGTCAGTCGGGAAGCCTGACGCCGACCGCCAGACCAGGCGACAGCCAGACATTCGTCGTCAGCCGGATCACGCCGGTGGCAACGGTGGTCGACACGCGCAACGTTTTCGAAGTCGAAGGCGCTCTGCATGGTGGCGAGCCAGGCCTCGCCGCCAGCGCATTCGAAGCGCCGGCAAAAGCACCGACGAGCACGCCTCTGCCAGCCCCTGGCAGCGCACCGGCAGCGGCGGCGAGCAGCGACCGCCTGCGACCGGGAATGCGCGGAGTCGCCAAGATTTCCACCGGCTACCGGCCGCTCGGCTGGATATTTTTTCACCGCCTGGCAAACTGGGCCAGGCTCAATCTCTGGCGCTGGGGATTCTGAGATGAGCGGCGCGCTGGTTCACCCGCACTGGTACCGCATCGCCGAACTGCACCCCACCCTACGTGGGCACGTGGTGACTCGCCGACATGTCGTTCGTGGCGAGGTCTGGTACGTGCTCAGCGACCCCGCCGAAGACCGGCACTTTCGCCTCAACCCGGCGGCCTACCGCTTCGTCGGGCTGTGCGACGGCCGACGCAGCGTCGAGGAAGTGTGGCACTCGCTCAATGACGCGCTTGGTGAAGCGGCCCCCACCCAGGCTGAGGTG
Source organism: Accumulibacter sp. (assembly GCF_029255125.1). Classification (GTDB taxonomy): domain Bacteria; phylum Pseudomonadota; class Gammaproteobacteria; order Burkholderiales; family Rhodocyclaceae; genus Accumulibacter. Next base: position 34,727 of record NZ_JAPUVR010000082.1, read on the forward strand.
GTGAACATCATCGCCCGCCTGTCGCACGGCAACCTGTTGCGTAGCGAGGTGCTGCCTGATGTCGATCTGATGTTCGAGCAGCGGACCATCGCGCGCGAGCAGCAGCGCTGGTCGCAACTCAACCCCCTGTTCTTTCGTGTCGGTCTGCTCGATCCAAGCGCCTGGCTGCTGCCCTTCGACCCCTGGCTGAAACGCCTCTTCTCGCGCACCGCGCTGTTGCTCTGGTGCGCGCTGCTCGTCGTGGCAGCGACCGCGGCAGCGGTGAATTGGTCCGAGCTGGTGAAGCAGATGGCCGACCGGATGCACAGCCCGGCTTCTCTCCTGCTCACCTGGCTCGCCTACCCGCTGATCAAGACCTTGCACGAACTCGGGCACGCGCTGGCGATTCGCCGCTGGGGCGGTAGCGTCCGGAAAATCGGCGTCACCCTGATCTTCTTCATGCCCGTCCCCTGGGTCGACGCCGCTGCCTCGGCGGCGTTCCCCCTGCGTCGGCAGCGGCTCATCGTCAGCGCAGCCGGGATGATGGTCGAAGCCTTGCTCGGCGCACTCGCCTTGGCCGTCTGGCTGACCGCCGAGGCAGGCGGCGTGCGCGAGGCGGCGCTCGCGGTGGTGCTGGTCGCCGGCGTGTCGCTGCTGTTCTTCAACGGCAACCCGCTGATGCGCTACGACGGCTACTTCATCCTCACCGACCTGCTCGATCTCCCCAACCTGGCAGCGCGGAGCAACGCCTACTGGACTTTTCTGATCCGGCGGCACCTGTTCCGGATCGACGCCGACGAACCGGCCACCGCCCCCGGCGAGCGCCGCTGGCTCGTCTGCTACAGCCCTGCCTCGCTCATCTATCGGGTCATCGTCGCGCTCAGTGTCGTCGTCTGGCTGAGCAGCTACTCTGCGCCGCTCGCCGGCGTCGCGGCGCTTGGGCTGATCTGGGGATTCTTTGCCAAACCTGGCATCGCCCTCTGGCGCGCGCTCTGGCAGGAAGGCGACGACCCCCGGCAGGCGCGGCGTGCGCGGCGCATCGCCTACGCCAGCGCGACACTGCTGTCGGTCGCCCTCTTCGCCTGCCCCTTCCCGCTGCGCGTCGTCACCGAGGGCATCATCTGGTTGCCGGAAGATGCGCGCGTTCGCCCGGAAACCGACGGCTTCATCGTCCGCACGCTGGTCGCCGACGGCAGCAGCGTCAGCCGCGGACAGGTTCTGTTCGAGCTCGCCGACGCCGAACTCCTGGTCGAACGCGAGCGCCTGAGCTCGCGCCTCGCCCAGCTTCAGGCCGAACAGTACGCCGCCTTCCCCCGCCAGGCCGAACGCGCCCAAAATCTGGCCGAAGAGATCGAGAGCGTCCGTGCCGCGCTCGCACTGAACGAAACCCGCGTGCAGAATCTGCAGGTGCGCGCCGGCAGCAGCGGTCGCCTGGTCGTTCCGCGCGAAGCCGACCTTGCCGGACGCTTTGCTGCGCGCGGCACCGACATCGCCTACATTCTTGGCGAGACGACGCCACGCGTGCGCGCCGTGCTGGCGCAACAGGACGTTTCGCTGATCAGCGAGCGATTGCGCGGCGCCGAGGTCTGGCAAAGCGAAAGCGCGACGACCGCGCGCGCGACGCCAGGCCGCACTACACCAGCGGCAACCAGCGCGCTGCCCAGCGCCGCCCTCGGCGATCGCGCCGGTGGGCGCATCGTCACCGATCCGCTGGACCGCAAGGGCGTCGCCGCGCTCGAACCGGTCTTTGTCGTCGACCTCGAGCTGCCCTGGCAGTTGCTCGAGCGCGTCGGCGCGCGCGCCGAGGTCCGCTTCGACCTCGGTTGGGAGCCGCTCGCCGGGCAAGCCTGGCGCCGGCTGCGACAGACCTTCCTGAGCCATCTGAGCCAGGTGGGCTGAAGCGATGCACGCCGCCACAAGCACCAGCCGGCCGACGCCAGGGCTTTTCTGGGGCGCCTACCCGGAGCGTTCGCGGCCGCGCACACGAGGTTTCGAGCGCCTGATCGAACGCGCCATCGTTCGCCTGCAGCCGCCCGCCGTGCTGCGTATGCACACGTACCGTTGCTGCCTGGCGCGCGTCGCCGCCTATCAGGCAGTGGCTGACACCGCGGCCGGACAGGAGGCGCGCCTCGCCGAGCTGAAGGCGCAGCTCGCGCGCGGCGGCCTGTGCGGCGAAGCGCTGGCGCAGGCGCTGGCGCTGGTCGCCGCGCACTGCCGGCCGACGCTCGGCATGGCGCCTTTCGACCATCAGTTGATCGCCGCACGCGCGCTGCTCGACGGCCTGTTGGTCGAAATGGCCACCGGCGAAGGCAAGACGCTGGCCGTCGCGATCGCCGCCGCGGTCGCCGCGCTGGCCGGAATTCCAGTCCACGTGATCACCGCCAACGATTACCTGGTCGAACGCGACGGGGAGCGCCTGGCGCCGCTGTATGCAGCCCTCGGCCTGCGCGTCGGCTGCGTCGTCAGCCGCCTCGACGGCACGCAGCGGCGCGCGGCCTACGCTTGCGACATCACCTACTGCACCGCCAAGGAGCTCGGTTTCGATTATCTGCGCGACCGTGCCGGCGCCCGCCGCCAGCGTGGCGACCTGCGCTGGCGTGCCGATCGCCTGGCCGGCGGCGCCGCGAGCGAGCCGCTGCTGCGCGGCCTGTGCATGGCCATCGTCGACGAAGCTGACAGCGTTCTGATCGACGAAGCGCGCGTTCCTCTGATCCTCGCCCGCTCGGTCGACAGCGCGCGCGAACGCGCCGACCATGCGCTGGCGCTGGAACTGGCAAGCCAACTCAAAGCGGACGACGATTTCACCCTCGATGCGGCGTCACGCCGAGTCCGCATCCTGCCCCTGGGCGAGGCGCGGCTCGCCGGGCTCGTCGCCACGCTGCCCGCTTCCTGGCACAACCGCCGCTTCCGCGAAGAATGGATAGGACAAGCGCTGAGCGCACTGCACTGCTTCCACCGCGACCGCGACTACATCGTGCGCGATCACCGCGTCGAGATCGTCGACCCGACCACGGGCCGCGTCGCCAGCGGCCGCACCTGGTCGCGCGGGCTGCACCAGATGATCGAGCTCAAGGAGAACTGTGCGCCAACGCCAGCGCACGTCACTGCCGCCCAGATCACCTTTCAGCGCCTTTTCCGGCGCTACCACAGGCTCGCCGGCGTCAGCGGAACGCTGGCCGAGTCGGCCAGCGAGCTGGCCGAAATCTACGGCCTGCACGTCCTGCGTGTGCCGCTGCGGCAAGCCTCGCAACGCCGGCTCCTGCCAACGCGTGTCATGGCCGATCGCGCGGCCCTATGGGCAGCGGTCAGCGAGCGCGCCGCCGACCTGCGTGCGGCCGGACGGCCGGTGCTGATCGGAACCGACTCGGTCGCCGATTCCGAAGCACTCGCGCGCACGCTGGCCAGCGCCGGGATCGATTGTCGAATCCTCAACGCGCGCCAGGATCGCGCCGAGGCAGAGACCGTCGCGCTCGCCGGTTTGCGCGCGCAGGTGACTGTCACTACCAACATGGCCGGTCGCGGAACCGACATCCCGCTCGGTACCGGCGTTGCAGCGCTCGGCGGCTTGCACGTCATCTCCTGCCAGCACAATGCTTCGCGCCGAATCGACCGCCAATTGCTCGGCCGCTGCGCGCGCCAGGGACAGCCGGGCAGCGCCGAGGCGCTGCTTGGCCTCGATTCCGATCTCCTGGCGAAGCGCTGCTCGCCGTACTGGCTGGCCCGCCTGCAACGTCATCTCGCTATCCGGCCGACGCAAGCGCTGGCCCGCTTCCTCGCCTACCTCGTCCAGCGCGCCGAGGAGGCGCGCGAGCGCGCCGCACGGCGGCGCATGCTGCTCGACGACGAGCGCACGGAAAGTCAGCTCGCGTTGGGCGGCGAAGGAGACTGAGTCGGCACAGTCGCCGCAATCGATCTGATCGGATGCCGCAGGCGAAGCCACCTGCCTGCAGCACGCGCGTTGCCCCCTCCCGGCCTTGACGATCTTGCATCACCCGAGGCGAGTGACGACATTGAGCAAGGCGAAGGTTAAAGATCGCGGCCAGGTTGCCGTTCCCTATCGAGTGAGACTAGTTCACACCGCGCGCCGATGCGCGGTCGGCGGGCGTCACCATATGGAGCTGGCGCACGATCAGAAATCCAGGAAAACCCATGAATCTCAGAAGTGGTCACCCGACGGACCGCTGGACGTTGCTGGCGCTCACTCTTTTTGCGGCGTTGCCGGTTCACGCCGCGCCGGCACTTGGCTGCCTGATCGAGCCCTATCAGGTAGCCGAAGTGGGCAGCCAGGTCATCGGCGTCCTCGACAAGGTGCTCGTCGATCGCGGATCGGCGATCCAGAAGGGCCAGGTTCTCGCCACGCTCAAAGCCGACGTCGAGAAAGCGGCTGCCGGCATCGCGCGCAGCCGTGCGCAGGCGCAAGCGGACCTGCAGGCAGCGCAGGCCAGCCGCGATTACAACCGACAGCGCCTGGCGCGCGCCAATGACCTCGTTGCCAGAAACTTCATCTCGCCACAGGCACGCGAACAAACGCAGAACGAGACCGAAGTCGCCGAGCAGCGTCTGGCGCAGGCGCGCGAACAGAAGCGGATCTGGGATTACGAATACGAGATGGCGCGTGCGCAGTTGTCGCTGCGCAAGCTGCTCAGCCCGCTCTCGGGAGTCGTCATCGAACGCTATCTGTCGCCGGGCGAACGCGTCGAAGATCGCCCGGTACTGAAAGTGGCGACGATGGACCCGCTGCGGGTCGAGGTTTTCATGCCGGCGGCCAGTTACCGCCAGGTCAAACCCGGGATGAGCGCCACCGTCTACCCGGACCTGCCCGACGCTGGCCAGCACAGCGCCACGGTCACCCTGGTCGATCAGTTCATCGATCCAGCCAGCAACACCTTTCGCGTTCGCCTCGAACTACCTAACCCGAACAACGAATTACCGGCAGGCTTGCGGTGCAAGGTGGCGATCGGCGACCAACCGATCAGCAACCCGATCAGCTCGGGCCGGGACTCCATGCAGAGCGTGCCCGCCCCGGCCGCAGGCACACCGCCAGGACCACCAGCGGCGACTCGCCCACCAACCTTCGGCACGCCTCCGCCAAGCCCGCGTGCACCCGCCCCGGCCGCTCCGCCGACCGGCGCCTTGCCACGGCAGCTTGCCCCAGCGGTAAGCGTCGACCGCTCGGCCATGCTGCCCGCGGCGCCACCGGCACTCGACGCCGCGGCATGGTTCCTGCAAAACGCGCGGGCGGTACGATGAACCCCGCTCGCATCGCCCGCCTGGCATGACCGTCGACCGCGCACGCGCACGTTCATGAAAACCAGCCAACGGCCTCTCGCGCCGCCCCACCTTCTGCTCGAAGCACTCGCTGGCCACGAGCCGTGTTGGCACGATCGCGCGAGCGGCGGCTCGCCGCTCACCGTGGCGATGACGCCGACGACCTCGGCCTCCGACAAGCACGACATCAGCAACAGCCGGTACCTCGACGCATCTGCTGCCTCGACCGATGACGAGCTGGAGAACACCGGCCACGTGCGACCGAACGCCCGCACACGAGCAGCGGGTAGGCTCAGCGCAACTTACGCGCCGGGCAAGCCGCGCCTTATCAACCGAGCCGGCAAAGCCGGCAGCGCGCGCGACCGCCCTGCGATAAGCCGCGTCCACCTGCGTGTACAGCACCGGATCGACGATCTAGCCCTCAACACCAGCAATTTCTTGACGCGGGTCGACTGCAGGTGCCGCCGGCTGACCGCGGGCGAGCAGAGACAGAACTGGCGAACGGCAAACCCGGCGGCTGCCCGCCGACCACGCTGCGCCGATCACCGCTCGCGCGCCCGAACAGCCGACCGGGAGCAGCCCGCATGAACGCCCGCCAGCCCTTCGCCAAGCGTCCGATCGTCGAAGAACTCGAACCGCGGCTGCTCTATTCCGCCGATCTGTCGCCGCTGCACACGCTGGCCACCGACGGCGGCAATGAGGTCCGCTGGCTGGAAACGACCGCGCCACCCAACGCCACGCCGACGGAGCGCGCTCAGACGCAGACCGAAAAACGGCACGAAGTGGTGATCATCGACGGCGGCATCGCCAACTGGTCGGCACTGCTCGCCGACCTGCCGACCGCCGATGACGACCGGAAGCTGGAGATCGCTGTCCTCGACCCCAACGATGACGGCCTGCAGCAGATCAGCGAGATTCTTGCGCAATTCGACGATCTGGCCGCCGTGCACCTGGTCAGCCACGGCGCCAGCGGTGAAGTCATCCTGGGCAATCGCCACCTCGACCGGCAAGCGCTGCAAGAAAACGGCGAACTGCTGCAACGCTGGGGACAGTCGCTGTCCGCCGACGGCGACCTGCTGCTCTACGGCTGCCAGGTCGGCGAGGGTAGCGCCGGACAAGCCTTCATCACCGAATGGGCGCGCCTGTCGGGGGCCGATGTGGCGGCCAGCGACGACGCCACCGGAGCCGCCGCCGCGGGTGGCGACTGGACGCTGGAAGCCAGTGTCGGCCGCATCGAAGCCCAGGCTCTGACGGCGGCCGACTGGCAGGGGACGCTGGCCCTCAGCGCCCAGGGCGCGGAAACCCGCGTCAACACCAGCACCACCAGTACCCAGGAAACCGCCGAATACAACGGCGGCAGCGTGGCGATGGACGCCAACGGCAACTTCGTCGTCGTGTTCCACGACTACAACGACGATTACATCTACTTCCAGCGTTTCAACGCCGCCGGCGTGGCGCAGGGCGCGCAGACGCGGGTCAACCCCGCCGTGTACCAGTACCGCGACCAGCCCTGCGTGGCGATGGACCCCAGCGGCAACTTCGTGGTGGTCTGGGCCAGCGCCAACCAGGACGCAGCCTCCTCCCTGGGCATCTACGCCCAACGCTTCAGCGCCAGCGGCGTGGCCCAGGGCGGCGAGTTCCGCGTCAACACCCTGACCGCCGGCGACCAGTACTCGCCTGCCGTCGCGACGGACGGCAGCGGCAACTTCGTGATCACCTGGACCGACGCCGGCACCGCGACCGTCAAGGCGCAGCGCTACAACGCCAGCGGCGTGGCCCAAGGCGGCGAGCTCGTCGTCGATGGCTACGCCCCCAACGCCTACGGCACCTCGGTGGCGATGAATGCCAGCGGTGCTTTCGTCGTCGGCTGGTCGGACTACAGCTCGGGCAACAGCTTCGAGATCTACTGTCAGCGCTTCGACGCCAGCGGCGCGGCGCAGGGCGGCAAGACGCGCGTCAACACCAGTACCACCGGCTACCAGGAAGGCGCTGCGGTGGGCATGGCCGACGACGGCAGCTTCGTGGTCGCGTTCGAGGACAGCGACTCGACCAGCGGCGACATCTACTTCCAGCGCTACAACGCCAGCGGCGTGGCACAGGGCGGCAACGTCCGTGCCAACACCTACACCACCAGCAATCAGTTTTACGCGGCCGTGGCGATGAATGCGAGCGGCAGCTTCATCGTCACCTGGCAGAGCTTCGGCCAGGACGCCGGTTCCAGCCAAGGCATCTACATGCAGGCCTACAACGCCGACGGCAGCGCCTCGGGCAGCGAGACGCGCGTCAACACCACCACCGCCGGCGGCCAGTATTGGCCCTCGGTGGCTTACGAAGGCGGCAACGCGGTGGTGGTGTGGAGCGGCATGGGCCCGGGCGATGCCACCGACGGCGGCATCTTCTTCCAGCGCCTAGCCGAGCCGGCCAACACCGCGCCCACGTTCAACGGCGCGGCCTTCGGCGGCGGCGACGGCATCGCCACCACCGCATTGGGCTCGGCTGCCGACGATGCCTACAGCCTGGCCGTCCAATCCGACGGCAAGGTGGTGGTGGCGGGAACCAGCTTCAACGGCACCAACTACGACTACGCGGTGGTGCGCTACAACGCCGACGGCACGCTCGACACCACCTTCAGCGGCGACGGCAAGCTCACCACCGTGGTGGCCTCGGGCGACGATGTGGCCCAGGCCGTCACGCTGCAGGCCGACGGCAAGATTCTGGTGGCCGGCTACAGCAACAACGACTTCGCGCTGGTGCGCTACAACACCGACGGCACGCTGGACACCACTTTCAGCGGCGACGGCAAGCTGACCACCGCGATCGGGGCCTCGGGTGACTACGCAACCGGCGTTGCCGTCCAAGCCGACGGCAAGATCGTGGTGGCCGGCTACTACCTTAGCGGCAACTACAAGTTTGCCGTGGTGCGCTACAACGCCGACGGCACGCTGGACACCAGCTTCAGCGGCGACGGCATCGCCACCCTCTCGTTCGGCACCTCCAACGAATACGGCTACAGCCTCGCGCTGCAGGCCGACGGAAAGATCCTGGTGGCGGGCGAGGCCAACATGAGCGGCAACGTCGACGTCGCGCTGGCCCGCCTGAACACCGACGGCACGCTCGACGCCAGCTTCAGCGGCGACGGCATGGTGACCACCGCCATCGGCACCGGGATCGACTCCGGCCGCGGCGTCACCGTGCAGTCCGACGGCAAGATCGTCGTCGCTGGCTCCAGCTCCAACGGCAGCAACAACGACATCGCGGTCGTGCGCTACAACACTGACGGCACGCTGGACACCAGCTTCAGCGGCGACGGCAAGCTCACCACGGCCGTCGGCAGCGGGGCCGACGAGGGGCGCGGCGTCGTCGTGCAGTCCGACGGCAAGATCGTGGTGACGGGCTACAGCGTCAACAGCAACAACGACTTCGCGCTGGTGCGCTACAACAGCGATGGCACGCTGGATACCAGCTTCAGCGGCGACGGCAAGCTCACCACGGCCGTGGGCGCGGGCACCGACTGGGCCTACAAGGCCGCCGTTCTGTCCGACGGCAGGATCCTGGTGGCGGGCGAGTCCAACAACGGATCGAACATGGATTTCGCGCTGGTGAGCTACAACAGCGACGGCTCGCTGAGCACCGCGCCGATCACCACGCTCAACGCCACCCCCAGCTTCACCGAAGGCGGCTCGGCGGTGGTCCTGGACGCCGATGTGCAGGTGACCGATGCCGAGCTCAGCGCCGGCAACTTCAGCGGCGCCACGCTCACGCTGGCGAGGACCGGCGGCGCCAACGCGCAGGACGTGTTCGGTGCGAGCGGCACCCTCGGCACCCTGACCCAGGGCGGCAACCTCGTGGTCGGCGGCACGACCATCGGCACCGTCACCACCAACAGTGCCGGCCTGCTGGTGCTGACTTTCAACACCAACGCCACCAACGCGCTGGTGAACTCGGCGATGCAGCAGATCGCCTTCAGCAACTCCAGCGACGCCCCGCCGGCCTCGGCGCAGATCAACTGGACCTTCAGCGACGGCAATACCGGTGCGCAGGGCGTCGGCGGTGCGTTGTCTGCCACCGGATCGACTACGGTCACCATCACCGCGGTCAACGATCCCCCGGTCAACACCGTGCCCGGCGCGCAGACCACCGGCGAGGACACGAACCTCGTTTTCTCGACGGCAAACGGCAACGCGCTTTCGATCGCCGACCCGGATGGGGGCGCGGGCACGTTCGAAGTCACGCTGTCGGTCACCAACGGCACGCTCACGCTCGGTGGCACGGCGGGTCTCAGCTTCGTCAGCGGCGACGGCAGCGCAGACACGACGATGACCGTGCGCGGCACACTGTCCGACCTCAATGCCGCGTTGCAGGGGCTCACTTACGCGCCGACGGCCAACTACAGCGGCGGCGCCACGCTGACGCTCCAGACCTCGGACCTGGCTCTGTCGGACACCGATCCGGTGGCCATCACGGTTGCCGCCGGCAACGACGCGCCGACCTTCACCTCAGACGGCAACGGCACCGTCACCACGGCGATCGGAGCCGGCACCGACGCCGCCGAGGAAGTCGTCGTCCAGGCCGACGGCAAGTACGTCGTCGTCGGCCGGAGCAGCAACGGCGCCAACGACGACTTCGCCATCGCGCGTTACAACAGCAATGGCACGCTCGACACCACCTTCTCCGGCGACGGCAAGACTACGGTGGCCATCGGCAGCGGACTGGACCAGGCGTTCGCCGTGGCCCTGCAAAGCGACGGCAAGATCGTCGTGGCAGGTAACAGCTACAACGGCACTGACACAGACTTCGCGGTTCTGCGCCTCAATACCGATGGCTCGCTGGACACCACCTTCTCGGGCGATGGCAAGGTCACCACCGACCTCGCACTCGGCAATGACGACGCCAACAGCGTGCTGATCCAGTCCGACGGCAAGATCGTGGTCACGGGCTCGGCGGACAACGGTGTGTCCTACGACTTCGCCGCCGTGCGCTACAACACCAATGGCACGCTCGATACCAGCTTCTCCATTGATGGCAAGGTCACCACGTTCTTCGGCGTCAATCACGACGAATCGTGGGACTCGCTGCTGCAGTCCGACGGCAAGATCGTCCTCGTCGGCAGCACCAACCTCGGCGCTTCCGATGACTTCGCCATTCTGCGCTACAACACCGATGGCACGCTCGACACGACGTTCTCCGGCGATGGCAAGCAGACGGCAAGTTTTGGCGGCAACCTGGACGTTGCCTATTCCGTGGTGCAGCAAGCCGACGGCAAGCTGGTGCTGGCAGGCAAGTACTTCGACGGTTCGAGCTACGCATTCGCCATCTCCCGGCTGACGACGACCGGCAGCCTTGACACCACGTTCTCCGGCGATGGCCTGCAGCTCGTGGATGTGTCAGCAAGCGCGGACGCGGCCTACAGCGTTGCGCTGCAGTCCGACGGCGCCATCGTGCTGGCCGGCCCCAGCGGCAACGGCAGCACCGACGACTTTGCCGTCGTCCGGCTGACCTCCGCCGGCGCCCTCGACACCACCTTCTCCGGGGACGGCATGCTGACCACCTCGCTCGGCGGCCTCGACCAGGCCGCGAGCGTGGTGGTGCAGTCGGACGGCGCGATCGTCGTCGCCGGCGTCGGCGCCGGCGACTTCGCGCTGGTCCGCTACGGGAGTACCGGCACGCTCGATGCCACATTCAACGGCACCAACACGCTCGACGGCGCACCGAGCCACACCGAGGGTGGCAGCCCGGTGGTGCTGGACGGCAACGTGCAAGTGTTTGATGCCGAGCTTTCGGGCGCCGGCAATTACAGTGGCGCCACGCTTACACTGGCACGCCACGGCGGCGCCAACGCGCAGGATGTGTTCAGCGCCACCGGCGTGTTAAGTTCCATCGCTGCGGCCAGTGGCAACGTAGTGGTCAGCGGAACCACCATCGGTACCTACACCAACAGTGCCGGCACGCTCGTCTTCACGTTCAACGCCAGCGCCACGCAAACGCGGGTGAACTCAGCGATGCAGGCCATCGCCTACAGCAACGCCAGCGACGCGCCACCCGCCAGTGTGCAGATCGACTGGACGTTCAACGACGGCAACAGCGGCGCGCAGGGCAGCGGCGGCGCGCTCAGCGCCACCGGCAGCACCACGGTGAGCATCACCGCGGTCAACGATCCGCCGGCGAACGCGGTTCCCGGCGCGCAGAGCACCAACGAGGACACGGTCAAGGTGTTCTCGTCGGCCAACGGCAACGCGATTTCGATCACCGACCCCGACGACAGCGGCGCCACCTTCGAGGTCACGCTGTCGGTCACCAACGGCACGCTGACGCTCGCCGGCACCAGCGGCCTGGCCTTTACTGTCGGCGACGGCGGCGCCGACACGACGATGAGCTTCAGCGGTACAGTGGCCAACATCAACACCGCCCTGGATGGACTGACTTTCTCGCCCACCACCAACTTTACCGGCGGAGCAACGCTGACGCTCGCCACCGCGGATTCGGTCCTCGCCAGCCTGAACATCGACGCCAACCTGCACGCGCGCTACACGTTCGAGAACAGTGCCAGCGATGTCGCCCCTGGAACGACGCAGAACGGTGTTCTCGGCGGCGACGCGAACTACGCCGCCGATGGTACACGCGGCCGCGTACTCGGCCTGGACGGCGCCGGCGACTACGTCAGCATCGCCGACACCAGCAGCTTCCGGGCGCTGACCCAAGGGACGATCGCGTCCTGGGTGAAGTTCACCGACACAGGGTTCAGGGTGATCTTCTCGGTCACCGACGGAGCAAGCAATCAGAACTATTTGAATCTATTCGTCAACAACGGCAAGCTCGGCGCGCAGACGGTAGACGGGAATAGCTGGATCTTCGAAACGGTTTCAACCGCCACGATCAATGACGGCAACTGGCACCATGTCGCCTTCACGGTGAACGGTTCGGGCAACCAGTTGTACATCGACGGCACCGCGGCGGCCCGCACGTTCAACCAAGGCAACGCGGCAACGTCGTCGTTCTACGCGTCGCTCAATAGCGTAACCAGCGTGACGATTGGCGCCACCTACACTGTGCCAGGTTCCTACCTCAGCGGCTTCTCCGGCCAAATCGACGATCTGCGCGTCTACAGCCGCGCCCTGACGGCGGGCGAGTTGTCGCTGCTGGCGGCCGATCAGAGCCTGACCGACAGCGACACGGTAGCGATCACCGTGAGTGCCGCCAACGACGCGCCGACCTTCGCCATTGGCACCGGCATCGTGACGACCAACGTCACGCCGGCTGCCGATCACGGCAACGCAGTGATCGCGCAGAGCGACGGCAAGCTTCTGGTCGCCGGCGAAGGTAACGGTGACTTCGTGCTCGTGCGCTACAAGACCGACGGCACGCTCGATACGGCCTTCGGTGGTGGCGACGGGATGGTGTCCACCGCGGTCGGCAGCGGAGGCGGCTTTGCCTCCAGCCTTGCGCTTCAGGCGGACGGAAAGATCATCGTCTCAGGTTATGCCAGCAACGGCAGCAATGACGACTTTGCCCTTGTCCGCTACAACCCGGATGGCTCGCGGGACACCGACTTCGGTACCGGCGGCAAGGTCACCACCGCGATCGGAGCCGGCGACGACCGGGCGCTAGGCGTCGCCGTGCAAAGCAACGGCCGTATCGTACTCGCGGGGTACAGCTACAACGGCAGCAACAACGATTTTGCCGTCGTGCGCTATAACAGCGATGGCACGCTGGACACCACATTCAGCGGCGACGGCAAGCTGACCACGGCAATCAGCACCAGCAACGATGACGCCTACGCAGTACTGGTGCAAAGCGACGGCAAGATCGTCGTTGTCGGCAGCAGCCTGATCGGCGGCACGAACTGGGACTTTGCCGCCGCGCGCTACAACAGCGACGGAACACTGGACACCAGCTTCAGCGGCGACGGCCTGGCCAATTTCGCCGTCGGCACCGGCCATGATTATGCCTGCGGCGTGGCGCTGCAGCCGGATGGCAAGTTGGTGCTGGCCGGCTACGGAGTCAACGGCGCGACCAGTGACTTTGCCGTCGTGCGCCTGAATAGCAGCGGCACGCTCGACACCAGCTTCAGTGGCGACGGCAAGCTCTTCACCGCGATCGGGGCGAGCGAGGACCTGGCGACCAGCGTGACGCTGCAGACGGATGACAAGATCGTGCTCGCCGGTACCTATGCCAATGGCGCAAACACCGATCTGGCCGTGGCCCGGTATAACGTTGACGGCTCGCTCGACACCAGCTTCGACAGCGACGGGATCAAAACTCTGGCACTGCCCGCAGGCAGCAACCAAGTCACTGGCGTCGCCGTCTCGAACGGGCGGATCGTCGCCGTCGGCACCACGCAGTCCAAACTCGCCGCCGTGTTCCTGGGGACAAACGGCACGCCCGAGGCCACCATCGGCGCCGTCAACACGCTGGACGGCGCGCCAACGTACACCGAAGGCGGTGCCCCGGCGGTGCTGGATGCCAATGTCCAGATCTTCGATGCCGAGTTGTCCGCGAACAACAACTTCAGCGGGGCCACGCTGACGCTGACGAGGAACGGCGGCGCCAATGCGCAGGACGTGTTCAGCGCCAGCGGTACGCTCGCCACGCTGACCCAGGGCGGCAACCTGACCGTCGGCGGTACGACCATCGGCACCGTCACCACCAACAGCGGCGGAACGCTGTTGCTCAGCTTCAACGGCAGCGCCACCAACGCGCTGGTCAACTCGGCAATGCAGCAGATCGCCTACAGCAATACGAGCGACGCGCCAGCAGCCAGTGTACAGATCAACTGGACGGTCAACGACGGCAACAGCGGCACCCAAGGCAGTGGCGGCGCGCTGCAGAACACCGGCAGTACCACGGTCACCATCACTGCGGTCAACGACGCGCCGGTGCTCGCCGATACCGCGCTGTCGATCACCGTCGCCGAGGATGCCGTCGTGCCGAGCGGCGCGGTGGGCTCCTTGCTCAGCGCTTTCACCGGCGGCATCTCCGACGTCGACAGCGGCGCGCTCAAGGGCATCGCCATCACCGCCAGCAACGAGACCAATGGCACCTGGTACTACAGCACCAACAGCGGCACCAACTGGAGCACTGTCGGCGTGGTGAGCAACACGTCGGCGCTGCTGCTCGCTGACGACGGCAACACACGGCTATATTTCACACCGAACGCCGACTACAACGGCACCGCCAGTAGCGCGCTCACCCTGCGCGCCTGGGACCGCAGCAGCGGCAGCGCCGGCAGCAAGGTCGATACCAGTTCCAACGGCGGCAGCACCGCCTACTCCAGCGCCACCGACGTCGTCGACGTGACGGTGACCGCGATCAACGACGCGCCAACCTTCGGCGTCGGAGCCGGCGGCCTCACCATCCCGGCGGGATCGGTGGGCGGCGAGGCATACAGCGTCATCGTGCAAGCCGACGGCAAGATCATCACGGCCGGCTACCGCAACGACGCCGGCCAACTGGACATTCAACTGATCCGCTGCAACGCCGACGGCAGCGTGGACACCGGCTTCGGCAACAACGGCAGGGTGATCACCGCGATCGGGGCGGGCGCTGACTTCGCTTGGGAAGTGGCCTTGCAGGCGGACGGCAAGATCCTGGTCGCTGGCGAAAGCTACAACGGCAGCAACAGCGACTTTGCGCTGGTGCGTTACAACACCGATGGCAGCCTCGATGCCAGCTTCGGCAGCGGTGGCAAGGTGACCACCGCGATCGGCTCAGGCAACGAACAAGCCATGGGACTCGCGGTGCAGGCCGACGGCAGGATCGTGCTCGCCGGCTGGTCCGGAAGTGACTTCGCACTGGCGCGCTACAACACCGACGGCAGTCTGGACGCGAGTTTCGGCACCGGCGGCAAGGTCGTCACTTCGTACGGAGCCAACAGCGGCGCGTATTCCGTGGCGGTCCAGCCCGACGGCAAGATCGTGCTCGCCGGCAGCATCTGGAACGGCAGCAATTACGACGTGGCGGTGTTGCGCTACAACACCAACGGCACGCTGGACGCCGGATTCGGCAGCGCTGGCAAGGTCACCACGGCCGTCGGCACCGGGCATGACTTCAGCTACGATCTGGCACTGCAAGCCGATGGCCGGATCGTGCTGACCGGATCGACCAGCAACGGCGGCAGTGGCAGCGTCCTGGTGCTGCGCTACAACGTCGACGGCAGCCTGGACACCAGCTTCAACGGCACCGGCAAGGTGAGCACTGCCGTGGGTTCCTACAGCGCCTACGGCGAAAGCGTGGCCATCCAGCCCGACGGCAAGATCGTCGTCGTTGGCGCCGCCAGAAACGCCAGCAACACCTACGACGATTCGCTGGTGCTGCGCTACAACACCGACGGCAGCCTGGACACGAGCTTCAATGGCAGCGGCAAGCTCACTTCGGAGCTCAGCAGCGCCGGCGACCACTTTTATGACCTCGCCCTGCAGCCCGACGGCACTATCGTGGCCGCAGGGTACGCGACGATCAATGGCACCCAGGAATTCCTGCTGGCGCGCTACACTGCCAGCGACACCCTCGACCCGACCTTCGGCACGATCCTCGGCCCGCTCGACGGCGCGCCGAGCTATACGGAAGGCGGCAGCGCCGTCGTGCTCGACAGCGATGTTCGCGTCTACGATGCCGAACTGACCGCCAGCAACTTCAGCGGTGCAACGCTGACGCTGGCGAGGAATGGCGGCGCCAACACACAGGACGTGTTCAGCGCCAGCGGCACGCTCGCCGCACTGACCCAGGGCGGCAACCTGACCGTCGGCGGAACGACCATCGGCACCGTCACCACCAACAGCGCCGGCACGCTGCTGCTCAGCTTCAACGCCAGCGCCACCAACGCGCTGCTCGATTCGGCGCTGCAGCAGATCGCCTACAGCAATTCAAGCGACACCCCGCCCGCCTCGGTCCAGATCGACTGGACCTTCAACGACGGCAACGCCGGCGCCCAGGGTACCGGCGGCGCCCTCGCCGATGTCGGCCACACCACGGTGACGATCACAGCGACGAACGACGCCCCGACCGGCAGCGTCACCATCGACGACACCACGCCAGCCCAAGGCCAGACGCTCACCGCCAGCAACACGCTCGCCGACGCCGACGGCCTCGGTGCGATCAGCTACCAGTGGCAACGTGCCGGCATCGACATCGGCGGCGCTACCGGCAGCACCTACACCACGACGCAGGCCGATGTCGGCCAGATCCTGCGCGTCGTCGCCAGCTACACCGACGGCCAGGGCACCCTCGAATCGGTCCCCTCCGCTGGGACGAGCGCAGTTACGAATGTGAACGACGCGCCGACCGGCAGCGTCACCATCGACGACACCACGCCAGCCCAAGGCCAGACGCTCACTGCCAGCAACACCCTCGCTGACGCCGACGGCCTCGGTACGATCGGCTACCAATGGCAGCGTGGCGGCGTCGACATCGTCGGCGCCACCGGCACCACCTACACCACGACGCAGGCCGATGTCGGACAGATCCTGCGCGTCGTCGCCATCTACACCGACGGCCAGGGTACCCTCGAATCGGTCCCCTCCGCTGGGACGAGCGCAGTTACGAATGTGAACGACGCGCCCAGCGGCAGCGTCACCATCGACGACACCACGCCAGCCCAAGGCCAGACGCTCACCGCCAGCAACACGCTCGCCGACGCCGACGGCCTCGGTACGATCGGCTACCAATGGCAGCGTGGCGGCGTCGACATCGTCGGCGCCACCGGCAGCACCTACACCACGACGCAGGCCGATGTCGGCCAAGTCCTGCGCGTCGTCGCCAGCTATACCGACGGCCAGGGAACGCTCGAATCGGTGCCGTCCGCCGGAACGAGCGCCGTTACCAACGTCAACGACGCGCCCACCGGCAGCGTCACGATCGACGACACGACACCAAGCCAAGGCCAGACGCTCACCGCCAGCAATACGCTGGCGGACGCCGACGGCCTTGGTGCGATCAGCTACCAGTGGCAACGTGCCGGCGTCGACATCGTCGGCGCTACCGCCAGCACCTACACCACGACGCAGGCCGATGTCGGCCAGATCCTGCGCGTCGTCGCCAGCTACACCGACGGCCAGGGTACGCTCGAATCGGTGCCGTCCGCTGGAATCAGCGCCGTCACCAACGTCAACGACGCGCCGACCGGCAGCGTCACCATTGGCGATACGACGCCAGCCCAAGGTCAGACGCTCACCGCCAGCAACACCCTCGCTGACGCCGACGGCCTCGGCGCAATCAGCTACCAATGGCAGCGCGCCGGCGTCGACATCGTCGGCGCTACCGGCAGCACCTACACCACGACGCAGGCCGATGTCGGCCAGATCCTGCGCGTCGTCGCCAGTTATACCGACGGCCAGGGAACGCTCGAATCGGTCCCGTCCGCTGGGACAAGCGCCGTCACCAACGTCAACGACGCGCCAAGCGGCAGCGTCACCATCGACGACACCACGCCAGCCCAAGGCCAGACGCTCACCGCCAGCAACACGCTCGCCGATGCCGACGGCCTCGGCGCGATCAGCTACCAATGGCAGCGTGGCGGCGTCGACATCGGCGGCGCTACCGGCAGCACCTACACCACGACGCAGGCCGATGTCGGCCAGATCCTGCGCCTCGTCGCCAGCTACACCGACGGCCAGGGTACGCTCGAATCGGTCCCGTCCGTTGGAACAAGCGCCGTCACCAACGTCAACGACGCGCCGACCGGCAGCGTCACCATCGACGACACCACGCCAGCCCAAGGCCAGACGCTCACCGCCAGCAACACGCTGGCCGACGCCGACGGCCTCGGCGCGATCGGCTACCAATGGCAGCGTGGCGGCGTCGACATCGGCGGCGCTACCGGCAGCACCTACACCACGACGCAGGCCGATGTCGGCCAGATCCTGCGCGTCGTCGCCAGCTACACCGACGGCCA
>NZ_JAPUVR010000083.1 GCF_029255125.1 Accumulibacter sp.
GTTTTCTGGTCGCTGATGATCGTCGTCAGCCTGAAGTACGTTGTCTTCATCCTGCGTGCCGACAACAAGGGCGAGGGCGGCATCATGGCCCTGATGGCACTCGCCCTGCATCCGCTCCAGGAAGATTCGTGGCTACGCCGCTTCATCATCGTCATCGGCTTGTCTGGGGCTGCTCTGTTCTACGGTGATGGCATCATCACGCCGGCGATTTCGGTGCTGTCGGCGGTCGAGGGGCTGGAAGTACTCACCCCGACCTTCAAGCCTTACATCCTGCCGATTTCGCTGGTCATCCTCGTCGGGCTGTTCCTGGTTCAGCGACGGGGAACCGCCACCGTTGGCCGCCTATTCGGGCCGATCATGATGCTCTGGTTTATCGTGCTCGGCCTCCTCGGCATCGCCAGCATCGTGCACAATACGCAAGTCTTGCAGGCGCTCAATCCGCTCCATGGTCTGCGGTTCTTCGAGAACAATCCCATCCTCGGCTTCTTCGCCCTGGGCGCCTGCGTGCTGGCATTGACCGGTGCCGAAGCACTGTATGCCGACATGGGGCATTTCGGCCGGCGTCCGATCCGTCTGGCATGGTTCGGGCTGGCCATGCCGGCGTTGGTGCTCAACTATTTTGGCCAAGGCGCCCTGCTGCTGCAGGACCCGGCCGCCATCGAGAATCCTTTCTACCGTCTGGCCCCCGATTGGTTCGTGCTGCCGATGGTCGGCCTCGCCACGATGGCGACGGTCATCGCCTCGCAGGCGGTAATCTCCGGCGCTTTCTCGATCACGCAACAGGCGATCCAGCTCGGTTTCGCGCCACGTATGGAGATCAGCCACACATCTGACCAGGAGAAGGGGCAGATCTACCTGCCGAGTATCAACTGGACCTTGCTGCTGGCCGTGATCGCGCTGGTCGCTGGTTTCCAGAGCTCGTCCAACCTCGCCGCCGCCTACGGCATTGCGGTAACCGGTACGATGTTCATTACCGATATCCTGGCCTTCATCGTCGCCCGCCATGTCTGGGGCTGGCCGGTGTGGAAGGCCTTCGTCGGAGCCTTGCCCTTTGCGCTGATCGACCTCGGGTTCTTCTCCGCCAACACGATCAAGATCGCCGATGGCGGCTGGTTCCCGTTGATCTTCGGCCTGATGGTCTACCTCGTCCTGTCGACCTGGAGACGCGGTCGCGACCTCCTCAAGACGCGTTTGATGGCCGACGCGATGGGTATCGATGGCTTTGTCGATGCCATCGATGACAGCATTACCCGCGTGCCAGGCACGGCGGTATTCCTGACGGCCAAACCCACCATCGTCCCCCAGGCCATGCTGCACAGCATGAAGCATTACAAGGCGCTCCACGAACGCAATGTCATCGTGTCGGTCAGCGTTGACGACGTGCCGCACGTGGAACACTCGAAGCGTATCGCGGTGCAGCCAATGAAGAACCATTTCTGGCAGGTGAGACTCCACTATGGATTCATGGAACGCCCGAATATTCCCCAGGCGCTCGAATGGTGTGCGGAAAACGGCCTCGATTTGAATCCGATGGACACATCTTTCTTTCTCGGCAGGGAGACACTGATCCCCCGCATCAGTTCGGAAATGAGCTTCTGGCGTGAGAAGGTCTTTGTCGCAATGTTCCGGAATGCGGGGAGTGCCGCACAATTCTTCGCACTACCACCCAATCGGGTCGTGGAGTTGGGAACGCAGGTGGTCTTGTAGCCAAGGAAGCCATCCGTGGCATGCGGCTGGCCTGCTTCGATGACGAGTCACGTTACCGAGCGATTGCTAGGGGTCGCGAAATGCTTCTCTGAGCGCTGGCACCGTTCGCCGCCGCTCAGCAGATGCGCGGCAATTGCTCGCCGGTCAGCCAGTCGACGATGCGCCGGCCGCCGAGCGTCGTCGTCATCTGGACGAAATGCTGCGCGTCGGCGTGCACGCTGCCGATCAGCGCGGCACGGCGGCCGAGCGGATGCGCGTGCATCGTAGCGAGCAGGCCGTCGGCGTCTTCGGCCGCAACGATCGCCAGGATTTTGCCTTCATTGGCGACGTAGAGCGGGTCGAGGCCGAGGAACTCGCAGGCGGCGGTCACTTCGGGCAGGATCGGCAGCGCGCTTTCCTGCAGCATCATGCCGACGCCCGACTGGCGAGCGATTTCGTTGAGCGTCGTGGCGACGCCGCCGCGCGTCGGATCGCGCAGCACGCGGATCGCTGCACCGCTGGCGCGCATGCTGGCGATCAGACCGTGCAGGGCGGCGGTATCCGAACGAATCGCGGCGCTGAAGCCGATGCTCTCGCGCTGCGCGAGTACCGCCATTCCGTGTTCGCCAATCGTTCCGGAAACGATGATGCGGTCGCCGACGCGCGCCCGGTCGCCGGAATAATCGGCCCCGTCGGCAACGACGCCGATGCCGGTCGTCGTGATATAGATGCCGTCGGCCTTGCCCTGCTCGACGACCTTGGTATCGCCGGTGACCACCGGAACGCCGGCGGCGCTGGCTGCCTCCGCCATCGAATCGACGATGCGCGCCAGATCGGCGAGCGGAAAACCTTCCTCCAGGATGAAGCCGGCGGCCAGATACAGCGGCGTTGCGCCGAGCACGGCGACGTCGTTGATCGTTCCGTGCACGGCCAGGCAGCCGATGTCGCCGCCGGGAAAGAAGAGCGGCGCGACGACATGGCCGTCGGTCGATACGACCAGCCGGCCAGGTGGAATCGGCACGACGGCAGCGTCGTTGCCTTGCCCGAGGTAGGCATTGCCCAGGCGGCGGGCAAACAGTTCCTCGATCAGTTGTGCCATCGCGCGTCCGCCGCTGCCGTGCGTCAGGTCGACGCGCCCGTGCTTCAGGTCGAGCGGTCGGACATATCCCTTGCGCACGCTGCTCACCGGTTGACGGCTGACTCACGCGGTTGCGAAAGCGACTGCCCGCTCAGGCGGCCGTACGAATAATGCGCGGCGCAGGCGCCTTCGGCCGACACCATGCACGAGCCGATCGGGTTCTCCGGCGTGCACACGCTGCCGAAGATGCGGCATTCGGCCGGTCGCTTGACGCCGCGCAGGATGGCTCCGCACTCGCAGGCAGGATGGTCGGGGACGGCCTGGTAGTCGATCGAGAAACGGCGTTCGGCATCGAATTCGGCGAAGTTGGAGCGGATGCGCAAGGCGCTGTAAGGCAGTTCGCCGAGGCCGCGCCAGGCGAACGAGCGGCGCAACTCGAAGACCTCGGCGACGACTTGCTGCGCCTTCAGGTTGCCCTCGCGCGTAACGGCACGCCGGAACTGGTTCTCGACGCACGCTCGACCGGCGTTCACCTGCTCGATCAGCATCAGGATTGCCTGCAGCACGTCGAGCGGTTCAAAGCCGGCAATGACTACCGGCTTGCGGTATTCCTCGGCGAAGAACTCGTAGGGTCGCGTACCGATGATCGTCGACACGTGCGCCGGGCCGACGAAGCCATCGAGCGGCACGCTGCCCCATTGGCGGACTTCCGGCGATTCGAGGATGCTGGCGATCGCCGATGGCGTCAGGACATGACAGCAGAGGACCGAAAAATTGCGCAGGCCGAGCGCCTGTGCCTGCTTGATGACGACCGCTGTCGGCGGCGTCGTCGTCTCGAAGCCAATGGCGAAAAAGACGACCTGGCGTGCCGGCTGCTGTTGCGCCACGGTCAGCGCATCGGCGCACGAATAGACCATGCGAATTTCGCCGCCCGTGCTGCCCGGCCGGCCGAGCGTGGCTTTCGCCCGGAGCAGCGACTGACCGTGCGATGCGGGGACGCGCAGCGGATCGCCGTAGCTGCAAAGGATGACGCCGGCCTCGAGCGCCAGGCGAATCGCCATGTCGATGCGCCCGATCGGCAGCACGCACACCGGGCAACCGGGGCCGTGGATCATGCGCACACCCGGTGGCAGCAGATCGCTCACGCCGTAGCGCGCGATGGCGTGCGTATGGCCGCCGCAGAACTCCATGAAACGATATTCGCGCCGCGCGCGCGCCGCACGCTCGATCGCCGCCGCCAGTCCGCGTGCCAGTTCGCCGTCACGAAATTCGTCGATGTATTTCACTGTGCATCCGTTGTTGATCCTGCCGCTCGGCCAGCCGGCCGAGCGCGCCCAGCCGCCGCCTGCCGGGACTTGGCTGATCGCAGCCCGTCGTTTTGGCCGCGTCGCTGCGTGGTCAAGGATAGCTCATTCTGTGCACGGCGTGCGCAGCAGGTGGCGCGCTCGATCCCCAGACGTCGGAACACGCCTCGGTTCGACAAGCCGCTGGCGATACAGATATACTCCATACCACCGCGGTTGGCGCGGGCGGCGCGCCGAATCGAGCGAGGAGCTTACGCAGACGGCGGCAGCGGGCAAGCGGGCGGTCAGTTCTGCTACCGACGAGGAGCCAAAAGTGAACAGATTGTCGAGCCAACTGAGGATCGGCGAAAAGATCGGGCTGGGCTTTGCCGTCGTCTGCCTGTTGTTCTTCGCTGTCGTCGGGTACTACCATCACACGCTGCGCTCGGTGACCGGCGACTACAAGCACCTGCTCGCCGTTTTTGAAACCAGAAAGTCGCTGGCCCTGGCCATCGAGATCGAAATGGCCGCCGTGCGCGACGCGGAAAAGGCTTTTCTGATCGCGCACAAGGCGCAATTTGCTCAGGAAGTCGACGAGCATCTGCAGGTGCTCTTCGACAAGCTGGCACTGCTCGCCGCGGTCGACGAGGATTCGCGGCAAACGGTCGACCAGTTGCGTCCCCTGCTGACCGGCTATCGTGACAGCTTCCATGCGGTTGCCGAGGCTTGGCGCAGCATGGGGCTTGACGAGAACTCGGGTGTCCAGGGGGCCTTCCGCAGCAAGATCCATCGCCTGCACGAACTCGCGGGGCGCTACAGCGTCGATCGCCTGTACGCCGGTCTGTTGCAGCTTCGCCGGCACGAGAAGGACCTGGCACTGCGACGCGATCTGCGGTACGCCGAGCAGGTGCGTCGCCAGGTGGGCGAATTGGTGCAGATGGTCAAGGGCTCCGAACTCCCCGCTGCCGTGAAAGCGCAGTTGCTCAACGACCTGCGGCAGTACGCGCAGAGCTTCGAACCCTTCGCGCGCGAGCTCCTCGCCGGCGGCAATGCCAATGGTGGCATGGGCCGCTTCCGCGACGCTGCGCACCGGATCGAAGCGGTGCTGAAAGCCAATCATGTGCCGCACCTGGAAAACAGCATCCTGCAGTTGCGCCGGCGCGAAAAGGATTTCCTGCTGCGCGGCGATGAAAGTTATCCGCCGATGGTCGCCGAAATCGCGCGCGGGATTCGCGCCCAGATTGCTGCTTCGGCGATTGCCGACGCCGACAAGGCGCTGCTCTCCGGTCTCCTGAACGACTACCAGAGCAGCTTCTTCGTCCTCGTCGCACAGCGCGCGCGGATCGCCGAGCTGACGCGCGCCATGGACGCTGCGGCTCAACGCGTGGCACCGCTGTTGACCAGCAACTCGGCGCAAGCGAACCAGATGATGAGCCAGCGTATCGAGGAAACGTCGCTGGCAGCGCAGACGAGCGCGCGGCTGGCGGTCGGTGCGATGCTTGCTGCGACGATTCTCGGCGCCTTGTTCGCCGTGCTCATCACGCGGCGGATCGTACGCCCGCTGCGCGAGATGGCGGGTCTGCTCGACAACCTTGCCTATGGCGCGCCGACCCCGCGCGTCGCCGCCGTGCCGGGCGGGCGCGACGAGGTGAATGCGATGGCCTTGTCGTTGAACGCGCTGATCGGGCATCGGGCGAACTTCCTTGCCTGGTGGAAATCCTCGCTGCAGGAAATGAACGCAGAGCGCACGCTGCAGGCCGCCAGCTCGCGCGACGAGCGCGAGCAAGCGATCGCGGAACTGCGCGCAGTTGGCATGGCGCGCGTCGAGCAACTCAATGCCATGCGCGGCCGCCTGCTGGCCGAGGTGGACGACATCATTGCGACCACCCAGCGTGTGCAGTCGAATCATTCCGGAACGACGTTCGACGACGCGAAACGGATCGAGCATGCCGCGCGCGAGATCGCCACTCTCCTGGTAATCGTCGGCGGCGATCTGAGCGTGCCGGCGAACGACGCCGGCAGCTCATCCGCCACGGCGCCGCCAGCGCTCGTCTAGTCTTGGCCTGGTCTCGCGCCAGGTGCCGTCAGCGCCGCGCAGAGCAGCGCAGTTCTGCTGCTCGCCCGCTTCCCGGCTGCCGCACGCGCTAGCCGGACTTGCCGTCCATCTTTCTGAACGCGACGGTATGCACTGCCGTGGCCGGCCCTTTTTCAGCGCATCCCGGGCAAGCGCTGCAGGTGTGGCACGCCGTGTGGCCGCTCGGGCCGGCCTGCACTCGCGGGGCGGCTCCGAGCAGGCCGGCACGCTGCGCCAGCCGGGAGAATCTTTGCGCCAGTGCGGCGCGCCAGCCAGCCGGCAGCAGCCGCCAGCCGGCGTAGGCGGTAGCGCAGACGACGGCGCCGTAGGCGATCAGTTCGTCAGCAGGCATTTCACCCTCCGGTGACGAGCAGCGCGACTCGGTAGGTGACGAAGGCGGCGGCGTAGGCCAGGGCAAACAGGTAGCCGGCCATCAGCAACGGGTAGCGCCAGGAGTTGGTTTCGCGCCTGACCACCGCCAGCGTCGACAGGCATTGCGGCGAGTAGACGTACCACGCGAGCAGCGCGTAGGCGGTGGCCAGCGACCAGTCGGCGGCGAGCATCGGCGCCAGTTGCTCGCTCACGTCGTTGCCGGCGGCGGAAAGGGCATAGACCGTGCCGAGTGCGCCGACGGCGACTTCGCGCGCGGCCATGCCGGGAACCAGCGCGATCGAGATCTGCCAGTTGAAACCGATGGGTGCAAAGACGACTTCGAGTGCTCGGCCAAGCATGCCGGCGTAGCTGTAC
This sequence comes from Accumulibacter sp., assembly GCF_029255125.1. Classification (GTDB taxonomy): domain Bacteria; phylum Pseudomonadota; class Gammaproteobacteria; order Burkholderiales; family Rhodocyclaceae; genus Accumulibacter. The sequence continues at coordinate 6,869 of NZ_JAPUVR010000083.1, forward strand.
TGAATTGCCGGACCGCTGGCGTCGGCCGGTGGCGCCGGGAAAGACGAGAGGAACCAGAGGATGACCATCAACGCAAGAATGATGCTGCCGACGCGCGTGACGAAGATGCGGGCGCGTTCGAGCAGGCCGATCATCAGGTTGCGCGCGTGTGGCCAGCGATACGCCGGCAGTTCGAGGAGCAGCGGATGCTGCGCGCCGCGGCTGAGGGTGAGCTTGAGTACGCCGGCCACTGCCAGGGCGCTCACGACGCCGACGACATAGAGGAAGAAGAGCACCAGACCCTGCAGATTGAACACGCCGGCAACCGTGGTATCCGGGATGAAGGCGCCGATGATCAGCGCGTAGACCGGCAAGCGCGCCGAACAGGTCATCAGCGGCGCGATCATGATCGTCGCCAGGCGGTCGCGCCAGTTGGCTACCGTTCGCGCGGCCAGAATGCCGGGAATCGCGCAGGCAAAGCTCGACAGCAAGGGGATGAACGAGCGACCGGAGAGGCCGACCTTGCCCATCAGGCGATCGAGCAGGAAAGCCGCGCGCGGCAGGTAGCCGGAGTCTTCGAGCGCGAGAATGAAGAAGAAGAGGATCAGGATCTGCGGCAGGAAGATCAGCACGCTGCCAACGCCGGCGACGACGCCGTCGACCAGCAGGCTGCGCAGGATCCCGTCCGGCAGACGTTCGCCAAGCAAGCTGCCGAGCGCGCCGACCGCCGCCTTGATCCACTCCATCGGCAGGCTGGCCCAACTGAACACCGCCTGGAACATCAGGAACAGCGTCGCCGCCAGGATGAGCATTCCCCACACCGGGTGCAGGACGACGCGATCGATGCGCTCGTCGACCCGCGTATCGAGCGCCGGTTCGCGCACGCTTGCGGCAAGAATGCGGCGCACCTCGCGCTGCGTCGCGCTGACCTCGGCAATGTCCGGCGACGGCCAGCCAGTTGCCGGCGGTCGTTCGGCCGGCAAGGCAGCTTCAAGTCGGGCAATCAGCGCGCTCGCGCCGCCGCGCTGGACGGCGACGGTCTCGACCACCGGCATGCCCAATTCGCGCTGCAACGCCGGCAGGTCGATTTCGATGCCGCGTTTCTTCGCCAGATCGGTCATGTTGAGGGCCAGCACCATCGGCAGGCCGAGACGCCTGACTTCGAGAACCAGCCGCAGGTTGAGCTTGAGGTTGGTCGCGTCGCTGACGCAGACGATGAGGTCGGGACGCTCCTCGCCGGCCAGCGTTCCGAGCACCACCTCGCGCGTGATCTGTTCATCGGCGCTCGCCGCGTTCAGGCTGTAGGCGCCGGGCAGATCGAGAACACGAAAGTGTTTGCCGGACGGTGTGGTGAACTGACCTTCCTTGCGATCGACGGTGACCCCCGGGTAGTTGGCTACTTTCTGCCGGCTGCCGGTGAGCAGATTGAACAGCGCCGTCTTGCCGCAGTTGGGGTTGCCCAGCAGGGCCAGGCGCAGGGCGAGCGTCGCGCTGCTCATGCTCTGCGCTCCCTGGCGGGGACGGCGCAGCGGCGGCCAGTGGCTGACGGGTTCACGTTCGCCGGGCTCGGCGCGGCAGCGGCGATCGCGGCGCGCATGCGCTCCGGCTGGCGCGCGTCGATGTCGCTGGTCAGCGGTGCGACCAGCACCTGTTCGGCTTCGCAGCGGCGCAAGGCGAACATTGTGTTGCCGACGCGCACGGCGATTGGATCACCGTCCGGGTGCGCGCGCGCGACGACCCGCACCCGCTCACCGTCGATGAAGCCGATTTCGACCAAGCGTAAGGCCAGCTCGCGGTCGGCCGCGCTACCACTGTCGGTGGTTGGTGCGCGACTGACTTTCCCTTCCTGACCGATGCGCAGGTCGAACAGGCTGAGCGAATCGTTTGCCGTCATTTGATCTCGTCCTCGCTACTCATGGCACTCGGCCGCGGCAAGACTTGTGCGACGCGGCAGACTCTGAGTATACATGAGAATGATTATCATTGCCAAGATGAATCGGACGAGATTCTCTTGCCAACGAGCCCCCTGTCCTGGCGCTCGCGCGCATCGGCGATTGATCATGGCCCGCCGTCGGTCGCCGCCGGGCCATGGTTCTGGCGCCGTTCTGCTGCCAGCGGCGCACTGTGGGTTGGCGCGCGAAAGCGACACGAGCGCCGGAACTTTGTTAAGATTGACCGGCGACTGAGCGTTTCCCCCTCGACCACTCTAGCGGAGTACAAGCATGTCGAATCACGATTCCATTACCGACCCCCTTGGTTTTGCCAGGAGAATGTGGGGGAACATGGGGCTGTCCCTGCCGGGCATGGTCACCCCGACCTTCAACGTTGAAGAGATCGAACAGAAGATCAAGGACCTCAAAGCGGTCGAAAACTGGCTCAAGATGAATCTGTCGATGCTGCAGATGACGATTCAGGGCCTTGAAATGCAGTGCGTGACGCTCAATGCGGTGCGCGCGATGGGCAAGATGGCGAGCAGCTATGGCGCTGGCGCCGGCGCCGGCGGCGCTTCGGGGAACGAGGTCGTTCCCGCCGCGAACAGTGGCAACGATGCGCTGAAGCAGGCCGCCTTGTGGCCTTTGACGATGTTGCAGCAGATGCAGGAACAGATGCAGCAGGTTGCCAATGCGGCCGCCGAGGCGAAGAAAGCGGGCGAGGCGACGAAGACGGACGATCCATCAAAGCCGGCGGCGAAGTCCTAGCGCATCCCGGACAGCGGCTTGCGGTGGGCACGGCCCTGTTTCCGGGCGCGCTCAGAGCACGCCGCTTGCCTGCAGACGGTCGATTTCTGCGCGACTGAAACCCGCTGCGGAGAGAATCTCGGCGCTGTGCTCGCCGGGCGTTGGCGCCGCGCGTTCGACTGAAAAAACCCAGCCAGAGAGCTTTACGGGCGGAGCGTATTGGCGTACCCCGTCGGCCTGCACGGTCATTCCGCGGGCGACGAAATGCGGATGCGCGAGCGCTTCGTTGACGCTGAGGACGGGCGTGACACAGCAATCGACGCCGGCAAACAGTTCCTGCCAGTACGCCTGGTCGCGACTGGCGAAGAGCGCCGCGAGTTCGTGCCGCAAGGTGGCTGCCTGCGCGCCGCGTGCGCCGTGCAGCGGCAGCCATTCAGGTCGCCCGAGGGTGGCGCAGAAGACGGCCCAGAACTTTTCTTCGAGCGGCGCGACGGCCATGTAGCGCCCGTCGGCAGTGGCATAGACGGCGTAGCCGGCGTCGCCGCCGCTGAGCAGATCGCCGCCGCGCGGCGGCAATTCGCCGGAACTCTGCAGATGAAAGAACGGGAAGAGGTTGTGCGCCAGGACAGCCTCGCTCATCGCCACATCGACCAGGCGTCCCTGGCCGCTGCGTTGCGCGTCGAAAAGCGCCGCCAGCATTCCCATCACGGCGCTCATTGCGCCGCCCAGCAGGTCGCCGATCTGCAGATTGGGAATCGCCGGCCGGCCCCCATCGACGCCGATCTGTTCGAGCACGCCTGACAGCCCGATATAGTTCAGGTCGTGCCCGGCGGCGCTGGCGAGCGGCCCGTCCTGACCGTAACCGGTGATCGCGCAATAGACGATCTTGCGATTGACCGCAGCAAGCTGCCGATAGCCGATCCCCAGGCGCTCGCTGACGCCGGGGCGGAAGCTCTCGACGACGATGTCGGCGCCAGCCGCCAGACGGAGCAGGACCTCGCGCCCTTGCGGCTGTTTCAGGTCCAGGCGCAAGCCGCGCTTGTTGCGATTGACACAGCGATAGAAAACGCTGATCCCATCCGGGCCGTCGCCCAGGATGCGCGCATAGTCGCCGGCCGCGTGGTCCTCGATCTTGATCACATCGGCGCCCAGGTCGGCGAGGTGCAGCGTGGCGACCGGGCCGGGCAGCAGGCGAGTCAGGTCGAGGACGCGCACGCCGTTCAACGGTGCGCCGATCATTCTTTCGCCGTACAGCGCGTGAGCCATTCAGCATCCATCTCGACGATTCCTCCACGGGTCAATGTCTGATCGAGAAACTGCCCGCGAAAAAGCCAGCCGGCAGTTCCATGCTGGTGCGACCATGGCGTCTCCCACGCATCGACAGTGACGGACGCGCGCGTCACTTCGATTTCAGCAAGCTGCGCATTGTCTGCGCGGCACGGCAAGGAACGCGCCAGCAGCGCTCGCTCGGCTGGTGTGTAGGTCGACGGTGGGCGCTCGAGGCGCGGGCAGCGTGCCGGTGTGCGGCGCTCGCTGCGAATTGCCGTGAGCGACCCGCGCAGCCAGTATACCGGTGTGGTGAGCAGCCAGCCGCTGCCGCCTTCACGAAACTCGACGCAATCGCCAACCTGCAGCACCGGCTTGATCGGCGCTTCGGCAGGCGCATCGGCCGCTGCCACCCAGCGCCCGCTCGCGGTCAGGAATACGGCGATCAGGCACGCGTGCAGCCAGGCCGGCCGCTGCGCGCGCCGCCGGGCTTTTCCGGCGAGCATCACGACAGCCAGCGTTTCCGGCGACGGTAGTGCTTGACGTCGCGAAAGCTCTTGCGGCCGCCCGAGGACAGGCCGAGGTAGAACTCCTTGACATCTTCGTTGCTCGCCAGGTCGCTGGCCGAGCCTTCCATGACGACGCGGCCATTTTCCAGGATGTAGCCAAAGTCGGCGTAGCGCAGCGCCATGCTGGTGTTTTGTTCGGCGAGGAGGAAGGTTACGCCCTCCTTCTGGTTGAGGTCACGGACGATGGCGAAGACCTCGTCGACGATCTGCGGGGCGAGACCCATCGACGGTTCGTCGAGCAAGACCATGCGCGGGTTGGCCATCAGCGCCCGGCCGATCGCACACATCTGCTGCTCGCCGCCTGAGGTGTAGGCGGCCTGACTGCTGCGTCGCGTCTTCAGGCGGGGAAAATACGCGTAGACCTTCTCCAGCGTTTCGTTCACCGCTGCCTTGCCGTCGCGCCGGGTATAGGCGCCGGTGAGCAGGTTTTCCTCGACGCTCAGGTGGCCGAAGCAATGCCGTCCTTCCATCACCTGAATGACGCCGCGCTTGACCAGTTCGGCCGGCGTCAGTGCTTCGATGCGCTCGCCGCGCAGGTCGATCGTTCCTTTTGTCACTGCGCCACGCTCGCCGTGCAGGAGATTGCTCACGGCGCGCAAGGTCGTCGTCTTGCCGGCGCCGTTGCCGCCGAGCAGCGCGACAATGCCGCCTTCGGGAACGCCGAACGAGACGCCTTTGAGGACCAGGATGACGTGGTTGTAGATCACCTCGATGCTATTGACGCGCAGCAGCAGCTTGGGCGTAGCCGGTGTGCTGAGCAGGGTGTCGGCAGTGTTCATGGCGTTTCTTGGCGGGTCGTCGTGGTGCCCGGCCCTCCGCTGTGGGGGAGAGCCGGGCGCGGACTCGCAGCAGCGAGTCGCTGATGGCTTACTTCTTGCACTCTTCCGGCGTGCGTGGTTTCAGCTTCTTCTCCTCGGCGTACTTGCTCGAGGCGAGCATGACCATCGGCCGCAGCGTTTTCTCGTCGGCCTGGTACCAGTCGGAGGTGAATTCCCATTTCTTGCCGTTCCAGGTGTGCACGCGCACCCACGACGATCCCATGTGATCCAGGCACGAGGTCTGCACCGGACGCATGACGCCAGCAAAACCCATCGCGTCAAGCGTCTTCTGGTCGAGATTGAGATTCTCGAGACCCCAGCGCACCTGCTCGCCGCTCATCACCTTGCCTTTGCCGTAGCGTTCCTGCGCCTTGCGCACGCCCTCGACGGCCAGCATCGCCGAGAGCAGCCCGCGCATGTAGAGAACCTGCCCGACTTCGTCCTTCGGTCCGGTTCCTTGCCCCTTGGCGTAGACCTGTTCGAGCATGTCCTTGACCACTTTCGAGTTGGGCTCGGCGCCGTGCTGCAGGGTCAGCGCGCTGTAACCCTTGGCGCCTTCGGCGACATCCTTGACGTCGGGTTCGGCACCGGCCCACCAGACGCCGATCATCTTCTCGCGCGGGTATCCGGTCGACTGGGCTTCGCGCAACGAGGTCGAGTTCATCACTCCCCAACCCCAGAGCAGAACGTAGTCAGGTTTCTGCTGCCTGATCTGCAGCCAGGTTGCCTTCTGTTCGACGCCGGGATGGGCAACCGGCAGCAACTGGACCTCGAAGCCGTGCGTCTTGCCGAGTTCCTGCAGCACCGGGATCGGCTCCTTGCCGTACGGGCTGTCGTGATAGACGAGCGCGATCTTCTTGCCCTTCAGCTTGCCGAAGCCGCCTTCCTTCTTCGCGATGTGCTGGATCGCCACGTCGGCGCCGACCCAGTAGGTGCCGAGCAAGGGGAAATTCCAGGTGAAGACGGCGCCGTTCTGCGATTCGCTGCGCCCATAACCGGCGGTGATCAGCGGTATCTTGTCGACCGGCGCCTTTTCGGTGAGGGCGAAGGTGACGCCGGTGGACAGGGGTTGAAAGACGGTGGCGCCGCCGTTCTTGCCCTTCAAGCGCTCGTAGCACTCGACTCCGCGGTCGGTGGCGTAGGCCGTCTCGCATTCCTCGAAGCTGATCCGCACGCCGTTGATGCCGCCCTTGGCGTTGCTCAGCTTGAGATAGTCGACGTAGCCGTTGGCCCATTGCGAACCGTTTGGCGCGTAGGCGCCGGTGCGGTAGACGAGGACCGGAAAGAACTGCTCCTTGGCTTGTGCCAGCGCCGTCGAGGCACTCGCCAGCGAGGCCAGGAAAGCACCGGCGAAGATGCCTGCCCGAGCAAGTTTGCGTGGTTTCATTTTGTCTCCTCCTTGGTCGATAAACGAGTTGCTGTCGGGCACCGGCTTTTCGCTGCCGCCGTCGCGCCCGGTCCTAGTGCGGAAATGGCCAGAGGCGAAGTTTTTCCTTGCCGGTAGACCATAAGCGCGCAATGCCGTGCGGTTCCTTGATCAGAAAGAAGATGATCAGGGCGCCGAAAATGATCAGCTCGGCATGCGAGATGCCGGCGGTCGAAATCGTCATCCCGAACAGCCCGCCAAGGGCGGGCAGAAACTGATTGAGGGCAATCGGCAGGATGACGATGAAAGCCGCACCGAAGAAGCTGCCCATCACCGAACCGAGGCCGCCGATGATCACCATGAACAGCAACTGGAACGATCGATCGACCGAGAACGCGGCCGGCTCCCACGATGCCAGGTGAATGAAGCCCCAGAGCGCGCCGGCGATGCCGACGTAGAACGAACTGACGGCAAACGCCGAGAGCTTGGCGAACATCGGCCGGATGCCGATCACCTCGGCGGCGACATCCATGTCGCGTATCGCCATCCACTGCCGGCCGACTGCGCAGCGCGTCATGTTCTTTGCCGCCAGCGCGAAGACCGTGAGCAACGCCAGGCAGAACAGATACTTGTCGAGCGGCGAAGCAATTTCCCAGGACAGGATATGGAGGTTGGAGACGGATACCGAACCGGATGAGGCGTTGTCGGTAAACCAGGGGACGCGCAGAAAGACCCAGTCGGTGAAGAACTGCGCGGCGAGTGTGGCGACCGCCAGGTAGAGGCCGCGCACACGCAGGCTGGGGATGCCGAAGAAGATCCCGACCAGTGCCGAGGTCAGTCCGCCGAGAAGAAACGAGACGAGCAGCGGCATGCCGTCGACGCGAATGTGAAAGTTGTAAGCGGCGTAGGCGCCGACCGCCATGAAAGCGCCGGCGCCGAGTGTGATCTGGCCGCAGAAGCCGACCAGAATGTTGACCCCGAGCGCGGCGAGCGAAAGAATCAGAAACGGAATCAGGATGGCGCGAAAGAGGTATTCGTCGACCAGCAGCGGCACTCCGATGAAGGCGAAGACGAGCAGGCCGATGATCAGCCAGCGGTCCTGTGCGATCGGGAAGATTTGCTGGTCGTCGGCGTACGAGGTCTTGAACTGGCCGTTTTCTCTATAAAGCATGGATCTGCTCTCCCGTTCAGACGCGGTCGATGATCTTCTCGCCGAACAGGCCCTGCGGCCTGAACAGCAGGAAGACCAGGGCAAGCTGGTAGGAGAACCAGATCTCGATTCCGCCGCCGATATGTGGGCCGAGATAGACTTCGGACAGCTTCTCGCCGACACCGATGATCAGGCCGCCGAGAATCGCGCCGGGAACCGAGGTCAGCCCGCCCAGGATCACCACCGGCAGGGCGCGCAGCGCGACCGTCGCGAGCGAGAACTGAACGCCGAGTTTCGAACCCCAGATGACGCCGGCAACGAGCGCGACGACGCCGGCGACGCACCAGACGATGACCCAGATGCGGTTGAGCGGAATGCCGATCGATTGCGCCGCCTGATGATCGTCGGCCACGGCGCGCAGCGCGCGGCCGGTCGAGGTCTTCTGGAAGAACAGCGTGAGCAGACCGACCAGAACGGCGGCGATCAGCGCGGCAACGAAATCCTCCTTGTTGATCAGCAGCCCGCCTTCGAACGTCCCTTCGAGGATCATCACCGGATCCTTCGGCATGCCGATATCGATCTTGTAGATGTCGCTGCCGAAAATGCTCGTGCCCAGCCCTTCCAGGATGTAGGCGATGCCGAGTGTTGCCATCAGCAGCGTTGCACCTTCCTGATTCACCAGGTGGCGCAGAACCAGGCGCTCGATCACCCAGGCGACGGCGAACATCAGTCCGCCGGCGGCGAGAAAGGCTAGGATATTGCCAAGCAGCGCGTTGTCGATTCCCAGCCATCCGGGGATCCAGACGGCAAAGCGCGCCATGGCCAGCGCGGCAAACAGTACCATCGCGCCCTGGGCAAAGTTGAACACGCCGGAGGCCTTGAAAATCAGAACGAAGCCGAGCGCGACAAGCGAGTAGAGCATGCCGGCCATCAGGCCACCGATCAGTGTCTCGACAAAAAAGCCCATTTGTCTGCCCTCCTCAGTGGCCTGCGCCGAGATACGCGCTGACGACTTCCGGATTGCTGCGCACTGCATCCGGATCGCCGTCGCCAATCTTCTTGCCGTAATCGAGAACGACGACGCGGTCGGAGATATCCATCACGACGCCCATGTCGTGTTCGATGAGGACGATCGTCGTACCGAACTGGTCGTTGACATCGAGGATGAAACGGCACATGTCCTGCTTCTCCTCGACGTTCATTCCGGCCATGGGCTCGTCGAGGAGCAGGATGCTCGGTTCCATGGCCAGCGCCCGACCGAGATCGACGCGTTTCTGCAGGCCGTATGGCAGGCGGCCGACCGGTGTCTTGCGGATGTGCTGGATTTCGAGAAAGTCGATCACTTCCTCGACCTTGGCCCGGTGCGCCAGTTCCTCGCGTCTGGCCGGACCCCACCACAAGGCTTGGAGGAGCAGATTCGTTCTGATCTTCAGGTTGCGGCCGGTCATGATGTTGTCGATGACGCTCATCCCCTTGAACAGCGCGATGTTCTGAAAGGTCCGCGAAATTCCTGCCTGCGCCGCCTTGTACGGATTCATCCGGGCGAAACGCCTGCCGCGCAGGACGATCTCGCCCTGCTGCGGGCGATAGACGCCGTTGATCACGTTCAGCATCGAACTCTTGCCGGCGCCGTTCGGGCCGATGATGGCGCGGATCTCGTGTTCGCGCACGTCGAAGGAAATGTCGGTCAGCGCCTTGACGCCGCCGAAGGCGAGCGAAACGTTTTTCAGGTCGAGAATGACCTCACCAATCTCTCGGCTCATCAGGCAGCCTTTCGCGCCAGCGGGAAGGTCCGCACGTCGCGGATCACCAGGTCGGCGGCGACCTTGCCCTGTCTTCCGTCCTCGAACTTGACGGCGGTCTCGATGAACTGACTCTGCCGGCCGGCGTACAGCGCTTCGATCAGCACGGCGTATTTCTCGGCGACGAAATTGCGCCGCACCTTGCGCGTACGCGTCAGCTCGTCGTCATCGGGGTCGAGTTCCTTGTGCAGGATCAGGAAACGATGGATCTGCGAATCGCCCAGGACGCCCTCGCCGACCAGTTCGCGATTGACCTGTTCGATGCACTCTTCGATCAGGCCATACACCTCGGGCTTCGCCGCCAGATCGGTATAGCCCGAGTAGGCGATGCCGCGCCGCTCGGCCCAGTTGCCGACGGCGCCGATGTCGATGTTGACGAAAGCGCAGACCATCGTCCGGCGATCGCCGAAAACGACCGCTTCCTTGATGTGCTGGAAGAACTTCAGCTTGTTCTCGATATAGTTCGGCGCGTACATCGCGCCGTTCGCCAGCTTGCCGACGTCCTTGGCGCGGTCGATGATCTTCAGGTGGCCGTCATCGTCGAACAGCCCGGCGTCGCCGGTCATGAAGTAACCGTCGGCGTTGATCGCCTCGGCCGTCGCGTCCGGGCGCCGATAGTATTCCTTGAGCAGCATTGCTCCCTTGACGAGAATTTCGCCGTTTTCGGCGATGCGCACCTCGACTCCCGGCGCTGGCCGGCCGACGCTGTCGAACTTGATCTGGCCGTCCGGCTGCAGGCAGACGTAGGCGCAGGTTTCCGTCTGTCCGTAGAGCTGCTTCAGGTTGATGCCGATCGAGCGGTAGAAGCGGAACAGGTCAGGCCCGATCGCCGCTCCAGCGGTATACGCGACCCGGATGCGGCTCATGCCGAGGACGTTCTTCAGCGGGCCATAGACGAACACCCGGCCGAGCGCATAGCGCAGGCGGTCGGCCAGCCCGACCGGTCGCCGATCGAGGATTTCAGCTCCGCAGCGGCGGGCAACCGCCATGAAATAGTGAAACATCTTCTGTTTGACCCGGCTTGCATCCTCCATCCGGATCATCACCTGAGTGAGCAGGTTCTCGAACACGCGTGGTGGCGCAAAGTAGTAGGTCGGACCGATCTCGCGCAGATCGTTCATTACCGTCTCGGCCGACTCCGGGCAGTTGATCGTGAACCCGGCGACCATCGCCTGCGCATACGAGAACAGGTGGTCGCCGACCCAGGCCATCGGCAGGTAGGAGAGGATGTCCTCGGAATCGGTAAGGTCGTCGAAATCGACCCCGCCCTGCGCCGCCGCGATGAAGGCGCGGTGGGTCAGGCGAACGCCTTTCGGTTTGCCGGTCGTTCCCGAAGTGTAGAGCATCACGCTCACATCGTCGGCGTGGCCATTGGCGATCGCCTCGGCGAGCAAGTCGGGATGGTTGCGATGGTGGATCTTGCCCATCGCCATCAACTCGCGTACGTCGTGAATGAAGGCTTGCGTGTAGTGCCGCATGCCGCGTGCGTCGTCGTAGAAGACATGTTCGAGGTGCGGCAGTTGCGCCTGGATCTCGAGCACCTTGTCGACCTGTTCCTGGTCCTCGACGAATGCGAAGCGGATTTCGCCGTCGAGCAGGACGAAGAGCAGTTCGTTCGCCACCGCGTCCTGGTAGAGCGGCACCGGCACGCCGCCCAAGCACTGTACGGCGGCCATCATCATGTACATGCGCGGCCGATTGTCGCCGACGATGGCCAGGTTTTCGCCGCGCGTGAAACCCATTTCGGCCAGACCGCAGGCCAGTGCGCGGACCTCGGCAGCCACCTCCAGCCAAGTCCAGCACTGCCAGATACCCAGATCCTTCTCGCGCATGGCCGTCTTGGACGCACGCACCTGCGCATGGTGAAACAGCAGGCGCGGAAAAGTATCCAGCGCCTGCGTCGAGGCCAGTTCCGGCATCTTGTCTCCTCCGGTGCTTTGACCGCCGAACCGGGCGGCCCGCTTACCCTACTTATTTGTCTGCTGCGATTCTAACCCCTTTTTTTTGTATCGACTCATTGTACGGTCGGCACGCCAAGCGGGCGAACTGCGCTGGCGCGGCGGAGGTTTGGGCAAGTCTAAGCGAGCGCATCACCGCTGATTGTCGTTCACGAGACAATTGGCGATCTTTCTGAGCAGCGAGCCGTCCATGGATTCACTCGATGAAATGCTGCAGGCGTCGGTCTGGGCCAGCGGACTGTCCGCTGACCAACTCGAGCAGATCAAGAAGGATTGCCTGGTGCGCACGATTCCGGCTGGCGGCTATGTCTGCATGCAAGGCGAGCCCGTCGAGCACTGGCTGGGAATCGTCGATGGGCTGGTCAAGATGGCGAGCAACTGGAGCAGCGGCAAGACGACCAGTTTCATCGGTCTGTCGAGCGGTAGCTGGTTCGGCGAAGGCTCGCTCCTCAAGGACGAAGTGCGGCGCTACGATGTGATCGCCCTGCGCGAGTCGCGCATCGTGTACATGAAGCGCGCACGCTTTCAGGAGATGCTCGATCACAGTATCTCGTTCAACCGCTTCCTGCTGATGCAGCTCAACGAGCGTCTCGGTCAGTTCATCGGCATGCTCGAGCATGAAAGACTGCTCGATCCGGACGCCCGCCTTGCCCGCTGCCTGGCGTCGATGTTCAACCCGCTGCTCTATCCGGGCAGCAGCCTGACGCTGCGCATCTCGCAGGAGGAGATCGGCCTGCTGGCCGGAATGTCGCGCCAGCGCGTCAACCAGGCGCTGCACCGACTCGAAGAAGCCAGCCTTCTCCGGGTCGATTACGGAACGCTGACCATCCTCGATCTCGCCGGTCTGCGCCATTTCGGCGAGTAAGCAGACTGAGCGAGCGAGCGGCCGGGCGACCGAGGAAGGCGACGCGGCGCCGCTCGTCACGCTCGTGGTGGCTGCTCTGGGCGCTGGAAATCGGTGGCGGAAGGCGTCGTGCAGCGCGAAAGTCGCAGAACGACGGAATTGAACAGGGCTTTTTTCTGGGGTAGTATTCGCCGCGGCGAGGAGACAGTCCTGTCAATACCTGGTCAATCCGCGGGAATCAACCGCTGCAAGAGAACAAAACAGGAGGATAAATAGAATGAGTAGCGTGATGTACGAGCGAATGCGGGTCAATCCCAAATTCCAGGAACTGGTTCGCAAGCGCGGCAGCTTCGCGTGGACGCTGGCGGCCATCGTGTTGGTTCTGTTCTACGGCTTCTTTCTGCTGGTCGCCTTCAGCCCGGCGCTGCTCGGGCAGAAGATTGCCGAGGGGTCGATGTGGCCGATCGGCTACACGATCGAGCTGTGCCTCTTCGTCTTCTTCTGGCTGACGACGGTCGTCTACGTCCGCCGAGCCAACGGCGAGTTCGACGAGCTGACCCAGCAACTGATCAAGGAAGCCCAAAAGGAGAAGCTATGATGTCGAGAGTCCTTTCCGCGCTTTCCCTGCTCCTCCTCCACGGCCTGGCCTTCGCCGGCCCGGCGATGGATGCCGGCGGTGCCAAGCAGGCGACCAACTGGCACGCCATCATCATGTTCCTGATCTTCGTCGCGATGACGATGGGGATCACCTACTGGGCCGCCAGCCGGACGAAGTCGACTGCCGACTTCTATACCGCCGGTGGCGGGATTACCGGCTTCCAGAACGGCTTGGCGATTGCCGGCGACTACATGTCGGCCGCCACGCTGCTCGGGCTGACGGCGATGGCCTACACCCAGGGTTATGACGCCTACATCTACATGCTGGCGTTCTTCGCCGGCTGGCCGATCATCCTCTTCCTGATGGCCGAGCGCTTGCGCAACCTGGGGCGGTTCACCTTTGCCGACATCACTTCGTATCGGCTCGACCAGGGCAAGGTGCGGACGATGGCCGCGATCTCGTCGCTGGTCGTCGTCGTCTTCTATCTGATTGCCCAGATGGTTGGCGCTGGCCAGTTGATCAAGCTGCTGTTTGGCCTGGACTACAACATCGCGATCTTCGTCGTCGGCATCCTGATGATGGTCTACGTCACCTTCGGCGGCATGGTGGCAACCACCTGGGTGCAGATCATCAAGGCGTGCATGTTGCTTTTCGGCGGTACGGTGACGTTGATCCTGGCCTACAGCCAGTTCGGCTTTTCCTTCACCGACCTGCTGCAGAAGGTGGAAGCGGTCCATAAGCTCGGTCCGAAACTGATGGCTCCGGGCAGTCTGCTCGCCGATCCGGTCACCGCCATCTCGCTCGGTCTGGGCCTGATGTTCGGTACGGCCGGCCTGCCGCACATCCTGATGCGCTTCTTCACCGTCGGCAACGCCAAGGAAGCGCGCAAATCGGTGCTCTACGCTTCCGGTTTCGTCGGCTTCTTCTTCAACGTCATCTTCCTGATGGGCTTGTGCGCGGTCATTATCGTCGGCCAGAACCCCGATTTCTTCGAAGGTGGCGAAGTCGGCAAGAAGCTGATCGGCGGCGGCAACATGGTCGCCATGCACCTGGCCAAGGCGGTCGGCGGCAACATGCTGCTCGGCTTCCTGGCGGCGGTCGCCTTTGCCACCATTCTGGCGGTCGTTGCCGGTCTGGCGCTGGCTGGCGCATCGGCCATCTCGCACGATATCTACGCCCGCGTCATTCGCAAGGGGCAGGCGACCGAGGCGGAAGAAATCCGCGTTTCGCGCTTCGCGACGATCGGCCTTGGCTTGCTGGCCATCGTTCTCGGCATCATGTTCGAGAAGATGAACATCGCGTTCATGGTCGGCCTGGCCTTCGGCGTCGCTGCTGCCGCGAACTTCCCGGTCCTCATCCTCTCGATGTACTGGAAGGGACTGAGCACGCGTGGCGCGCTCTGGGGTGGCTACGGCGGCGTCATTTCAGCCGTGCTCTTCGTGCTCTTCTCGAAGTCGGTGTGGGTCGACGTGCTGGGCAACAAGGCAGCTCTGTTCCCCTATACGCAGCCGGCCCTGTTCGCCATGCCGATCGCCTTCATCCTTGCCTACGTCATGTCGAAGAGCGACACGAGTGCGCGGGCGAAGGCTGAGTCCGACGCCTTCGAAGACCAGTACGTGCGTGCGCAGACCGGCTTTGGCGCTTCGGGTGCCAGCCACTAAGCGCAGGTCATCGTAAGCGACCAGCAGCAGCCCGCGGCGGCCAGGCAGTAGCCGCCGCGGCTGCGCAGAAACCGCCAGGCTGGGCAAGGTATGCCCAGCCTGGCGTTTTTTTTCTGGCTTGCGTTCGGCTCATCCGCGCTTGCGGCCGGCCACGCGGTGGCGCGCGACGGGCGCCGATCGGCAAGCTCGCCTACCGGCTGGTGGGCAGGCGGTAGTCGCGAAACATTTCGCGCAGGCGCAGTTTATGCAGCTTGCCGGTCGCGGTATGCGGCAGTTCGTCGACGAAAGCGACATCGTCGGGCAGCCACCACGGACTTACCTTGCCGGCCAGAAACTCCAGCAGGCTGGCGCGCTCGAGCGCCTGGCCGACTTTTCTCACGACGATCAGCAATGGCCGTTCCTGCCACTTGGCGTGCGGCACGCCGATGACGGCGGCTTCGGCGACTGCCGGGTGGCCGATCGCTGCGTTTTCCAGGGCAATCGAAGAAATCCATTCGCCGCCCGACTTGATCACATCTTTCGAGCGGTCGGTGATCTGCATGTAGCCGTCAGGGTCGATGGTCGCCACATCGCCGGTATCGAAAAAGCCCGCATCGTCGAGCACGGCGGAATCGTCGTCGCGGTAGTAGCACCGGGCAATCCAAGGTCCGCGCACGAGCAGATGGCCGGCAGCGACGCCGTCGTGCGGCAAGCTGGCGAGCGCGTCGTCGACGATCTTCAGTTCGACGCCATACACCGCCCGCCCCTGCTTCTCCTGGAGGCTCAGTCGCTGGTCAAGCGAATACCCGGCGTGTTTGGGCAACAGATTGCACACCGTTCCAAGCGGCGACATCTCGGTCATTCCCCAGGCGTGTACGACGAAAGCGCCGAAGGTCGTCGCGAAGCGTTCGATCATTGCGCGCGGCGCCGCCGAGCCGCCGATCACGACGCGCCGCAGGCGGAGTTCGTCGGCCGGGTTCAGGCGTTCGCTGTCGACATGTTGCAGCAGCATCATCCACACCGTGGGAACGCCGAGCGCCAGCGTCACCTGCTCGTCGCGCAGCAGTTGATAGACGCTCTTGCCGTCGAGCGCCGGACCCGGCATGACCAGGCGGGCACCGCACATGGCGCCGGCGTAGGGCATGCCCCAGGCGTTGACATGAAACATCGGAACGACGAGCAGCGCCGTTTCGCTGCTGCCGATGGCCAGGCCGTCGGTCGCGCAGGCGGCCCAGGAGTGGAGTACCGACGAGCGGTGCGAGTAAAGGACGCCCTTCGGGTTGCCCGTCGTGCCGGAGGTGTAGCAGAGCGACGAAGCCGTGTTTTCGTCGAACTGCGGCCATTCGTAGTCACTCGTCTGCGCCGCCAGCAGATCTTCGTAGCAGAGCAGGCCGGGGATGCTGCACTCCGGAAAATGCGCGCGGTCGGTCATCACGACGAAGCCGCGGACGGTCGGCAAAACCTTGGCCAGCCGTTCGACCAGGGGTACGAAGCTGAGGTCGAAGAACAGCAACTGATCCTCGGCATGATTGACGATGTATTCGATCTGTTCGGGAAACAGGCGCGGGTTGATCGTGTGCAGGATCGCTCCCATGCCGGAAACGCCGTAATACAGTTCCATGTGCCGATAGCCGTTCCAGGCCAGCGTGGCGATGCGATCTCCACCGTGCACGCCAAGGCCCGCCAAGGCATTGGCCAGTTGCCTGGCGCGCCGGTGGATGTCGGCGTAGGTGCAGCGATGGATGGGACCCTCGTTCGTGCGCGAAACGATTTCGCCGCGCGGATGAAAGCGCGCTGCGTGTTCGATCAGCGATGAAATGAGCAACGGTTGGTCCTGCATCAGTCCTTTCAACATTGGCTTCTCTCCAATTGGCATGGGCAGCGCTTGGCTGCAAGGGCAAGGCGTCGGTCAGCCCGCAGCGCGGTCGGTAGCGAACACGCGCCTCAGGCGATCGCGCGAAAGCGATGGATCAGCGGCGCCTGCGCCAGTCGTTCGCTGGCCAGGGCAATCGCTGCCGCAACGTGCGCAGAAGCCAGATGCGCGTCGGCCGCCGCCTGATCGCGCCATTGCTCGACGGTGACGAACTCGAGCGGATCGTCCTCGTTTTCGAACAGCTCGTAGCTCAGGCATCCACTTTCGTTACGGCTTGGCGTGCACAGCTCGCGCAAAACCGAGCGCAGCGCCGCCTCCTGTCCAGCGCGCGCCTTGATTCTTGCCATGATTCTGATCATTCCTGCCTCCTTTCCCTCGCTTTATCGGCCCGAAAGGGCACAGCCAAATCTGTGCCGCACGCTGAAGATACGCTGGGCAGCGGCGATCGGATGCACGTCAGCGCCGCAGACGGTGCGGGCGACGAGGCGAGGCGGTGCGCAGATCGACCCCGTTGATCGGCTGCCCGCCGTTGTTCCCGCTTCTCAGTAGGGCGCGCCCAGCGCCGCGCAAAGGAAGCTGATCAGCGGGGCGGCCTCGGCGAAGCGTCGCGCGGCCAGTGGAAGCAACGCCTGATCGGTCGCCTGGGCAATCGCCAGCGGGGCGAGCGCGATGAAATCCTTGCGTTTGAGGTCGTCGATCGCCGGATGGTCGGTGGCGTAGCCACGCGGCGGGCGGCTCAGGCACTCGCCGGCGAGCGCCCAGTGCGCGGCGAACTGGCGCTCGTCGCGCGCCGCGAACCAGCGTTCGGGGTGTTCGGCGATGTGCGTGCGGATGCGCGCCAGGGCGTCGGGCTCGGGGTGCCAGCACCCGGCGCCGAGGAAGCAGCCGTCGCTTGCGATATGCACGTAGAAGCCGGGCGCGTGCACGTCCTTGCCGAGCTGATGGCGAAAGTGGATGCCAATGTTCGTCTTGTACGGGCGCTTGTCGCGGGCGAAGCGCGTGTCGCGCTGCACGCGCATCAGCGAACCGCCGATCTTGCGTGCCTCGGCGCGAAAGTGTGGCGCAAAGCTTGCCAGCTCGGGCGCCATGGCCGCAATGAAGGCGAGCGCCGGTTCACGCACCAGGCTTTCATAGCGCGCCTGATTGGCGGCAAACCACTCGCGGTTATTGTTTGCAGCAAGTTCGTCGAGGAAGCTGAGGGTAGCCTGGCTGAACATCGGCAGTCTCCTTGGCGGCAGTGAAATTGACGTTGGGTACTTCGCGCTTCAATTGTTGCGCGCACCGGCAGGCGTGTAAAGGCGCTTGCCTGCGCCGCCAGCGGGTGCGCGGCGGCTGCGTCCGGCTCACGCGGCTGGGCGGCTCGCCGCCAGCGCTGCCCAGTCGAGGCCGAAGCGCGCCAGGTACTTGCGCAAGCGGTCGGCGTCGTTCGCTTGGCGCTTCTGCAGGCGCGAAGCGGCGAACAGCTTGCGGCCGGCTTCCGACAGGCTGGCTGAGCGGCGACAGACCTCGAGCACGCAGTTGAGCTGGCTACGCTCGAACAGGTCGAGTTCGTCGGCGCCGGCGCCGAGAAACTGTTCTGCCAGGTCGTCGCTTTGCTCATCCGCCCAGGCGCGGCGCAGGCGGGCGATTTCGTCGCGAACGTCGGCCTGGTTGATGCGTCCCGCTTCGGCCAGCGTTGCCAGGCGAGTCAGCGAGGCCGACAACTCGCGGAAATTGCCCCGCCAAAGCGCCTGCGGCGAACACGCGAAGGCAAGATAGACGCTGCGCGCCTCGGCGTTGAAGCGGACCTGCCGGCCTTGCTCGCGCGCATGACGTTCAAGTTCGAAATCGAGATTCGGCTCGATGTCCTCGAGGCGCGCGCTGAGGCCCGGCAGTTCGAAGGTCCACAGATTGATGCGCGCCAGCAGATCCTCGCGGAAGCGCCCCTCGCGCACGCCGCGGCGCAGATCGCGATTGGTTCCGGCAATGAGCTGGAAATCGCTGCCCGACTCGCGGTCGCTGCCGAGCGGAAAGAAGCGCCTTTCCTCGACCGCCTTGAGCAGCATCGCCTGTTCGTCCAGACCCAGTTCGCCGATCTCGTCGAGAAAGAGCAGACCACCGTCGGCTGCGCGCAGCAAGCCGATGCGCTCGCCTTGCGCGCCGGTGAAGGCGCCGCGCACATGCCCAAAAAGCGCTGACATCGCCGCGTCGCCACGCAGCGTGGCGCAGTTCACTTCGACGAAGCGTCCGCCAATGCGCTGCTTTTGCCGCTTCAATTCATACACCCGGCGCGCCAGAAACGACTTGCCGGCGCCGGTCGGGCCAACCAGCAGCAGCGGCGCGCGCGAGCGTCCGGCAACGCGCTCGAGGCGCTCGATCATCGCGTTGAAGTCAGCGTTGCGCGTTGCGATGCCCGATTTCAGGAAGACCTGCGTGTCCGCCTGTTCGTGGCGAAAGCGCTGCGCGATCTTGTCGTAGCGCGACAGGTCGAGGTCGATCAGCGCGTAGCTGCCCACACGCGCCGCCGCCTCTTCTCCCCCCTTTCGCGGTGGCGACATCTGCAGCAGGCGCGCCGGCAGGTAGCGCGTCTCGGCGAGCAGAAACCAGCAAATCTGCGCCACGTGCGTGCCGGTCGTGATGTGGATCAGGTAGTCCTCATCGTCCGTCGAGAACGGATAGGCGCGCGCAAAGTCGTGCAGCGTGGTGTACATTTCCTCGAAATCCCACGCATCACGCAAGCCGATTTCGACCCGGCAGACCTCGGTTCTCGGCGAAACCTCGGCGATATCGAGACTGACCCGCTCGGCCAGACCCCGGCTGCGCTCGTCGTGCAGCAGATGCAGGCGGTCGATCGGCAGATCGTCCTGCTGGCACAGCGCGACTGTTGGCCGCCACTTTGCCCAGCGCATTGCCCCACGCCCGCCGTAGTCGAGTTGCGTCCCGAGAAAACCGATGACCGCCGTCTTCTTCATGTGCCTATCGCTCCCGATAAATGCTTATCGAGAATTCTACTTATATCGATCTGCTGCGCCCATCCCGCGCTCTGCCCGGCGCGCGCTTTGGCGTTACCGATCAGTCCCTTGATCGATCGATGGCGGCGCGTCGCGGTCTGGCACAGGTTTCGCTGTACAGCCGCCGGGCAGCGCAGCACGCTGGGCGTCTGCAGCGGGTTCCCGCGGTCCACCTTGCTCCACGACAGCCGATCGGTCGTTGTCGGCACACCCGGAGAAGCGGAGCTCAGGACGCGTGAGACTGGTAGAGAAGATCGAGAGAAGAGACAATGAAAGCACAGGCCAACAAGGTTTCTCCCCGGAAAACGAATGCGCTGCGTAGTGGCAAGCAGCGACGGGCGGAGATCATCGCTGCCCGCCGCCGGCGCAAGACACTGCGGCTGGCCGCCGATCAGCGACAAAGCGTAGACCTGCGGCCGCCAGGCAGCGCGGCGGTCAGCCCGGCGCTGCTGCGGCCGTACAACAGCTACGGCGAGCCCGAGTTCGTCCGCCGCGGCTACTACACTGACCTGGCGTTCCGCTGCGTAGACTGCGGCGCCGAGAGCATCTGGCGCGCAGAGCGTCAGAAATGGTGGTACGAAGTGGCGGCCGGCGACGTGTTCAGCACCGCGGTTCGCTGCGCCGCGTGTCGCGCTCGCGAGAGGGCGCGCAAGGCAGCCGCCCGTCAGGCGCAGATCGCCGGACAGCGGATCAGGAACTCGTCGGCGCTCGCCGACGTTGCCGAAGGACAGCGTGCGACTGCCGGGAACGCGCAATTCGCGCCGGAAGACCATGGGAGCCAGGTATGAGCCAGAACAGCATCAGCGACGAAGCGGTCGAGATCGTCCGCTTGCCCGACGCTGCGCCAATCAAGATGTGGACGGTCGGCGTGCCGGTCGAGGACGCCGCGCGCCAGCAGTTGATCAACACCGCACGCATGCCGTTCATCTTTCGCCACCTGGCGGTGATGCCCGACGTGCATCTCGGCAAGGGTTCGACGATTGGCAGCGTCATCCCGACGCGCGGCGCCATCATTCCGGCGGCAGTCGGTGTCGACATCGGCTGCGGCATGATCGCCACGCGCACGACGCTCGCCGCCGCCGACCTGCCGGACAATCTGCACGGACTGCGCAGCGCCATCGAACAGGCGGTGCCGCATGGTCGCACGGTCGGTCGCGGCCGGCGCGACGAAGGGAGCTGGGAGAACCCGCCGGAGTCGGTCAACGCGCTCTGGGGCCAACTGCTGCCGCGCTTCCAGCGCCTCGTCGAGAAGACGCCCAGCCTGAGAAACACCAACAACCACAAGCACCTGGGAACGCTGGGAACGGGCAACCACTTCATCGAAGTCTGCCTGGACGAAGCCGAGCAGGTCTGGTTCATGCTGCACTCGGGCTCGCGCGGCGTTGGCAACGCGATCGGCAGCAGGTTCATCGAACTGGCGCAGGCCGACATGCGGCAGCATATCGCCAACCTGCCCGACCGCGACCTGGCCTACCTGGAAGAGGGCAGCGCGCATTTTGCCGATTACCTGGAGGCGGTTGCCTGGGCGCAGGACTACGCGCGCTGCAACCGGGTGGCGATGATGAGCAACCTGATCACGGCAGCGCGCCGGGTGATCAGCAAGCCTTTCGCCATCGATGTCGAAGCGGTGAACTGTCACCACAACTACGTGCAGAAGGAAACGCACTTCGCGAGCGAAGTTTTCGTCACGCGCAAGGGTGCGGTCTCGGCGCGGCGCGGCGAACTCGGCATCATTCCGGGCTCGATGGGGGCGCGCAGCTACATCGTGCGCGGCCTCGGCAACCCCGAGTCGTTCTGCTCGTGCAGCCACGGCGCCGGTCGTGTGATGAGCCGCAACGAAGCTCGCCGCCGCTTCACGGTCGCCGATCAGGAACGCACAACGGCGCACGTCGAATGCCGCAAGGACAAGGACGTACTCGACGAGATACCGCTCGCGTATAAGGACATCGACGCGGTGATGCACGCCCAGCGTTCGCTGGTCGAGGTGGTCCACACCCTGCGCCAGGTGGTGTGCGTGAAGGGGTGACCGAAGCGAGCGGGAGATCATTGCGCGGCGCGACGGCGGCTTGGTCGCTGTGGGCAAATCCTTTCCGAACTTTCTCGTTCCCGGTGCCTGTCTTCATCTGCACCGGCGCTCAAGCAGCCGCGCGCCTGAGGGCTGGCGCGATTTGCTGCAGCGTGACGACTCAGGCGTGTGCGAGGACGGGCCCAAGCGGAATCTGCAGCTCGAAAACGGTTACACCCTTGGCCGAGCGCACGCTCGCCACGCCACCGTGCGCCTGAATCAGCGAGCGCGTGATGGCCAGCCCCAGACCAACGCCTTCGGCAAGACGCTGCCGCGAAGGATCGGTACGGAAAAAGCGGTCGAAGAGACGCGGCAGATGCTCCGGCGGGATCGCCTCACCGGAGTTCTCGACCGCGATCGTTGCAATTCGATCGCCCTGCACGCCGATCCGGACCCGAACGTAGCCCCCGCGCGGCGTATGTCCGAAGGCATTCGACAGCAGGTTGCCGATCGCCCGGCGCAGCATCAAACGGTCGCCACCCGCAGTCGCGTTTCCTTCCACCGTCAAGGTGACGCCGTTCTCCTCGGCGAGCGCTTCGTAAAAGGATGCGAGCGCTTCTGCCTCCGCCCGCAGGTCGACCGTTTCGAGATGCGGAACCACCAGATCGTTGTCGGCCTTGGCGAGAAACAGCATGTCGGCAATCATCTTTCCCATACGTTCCAGTTCTTCCGCATTGGACGCGAGGACGTCCTGGTATTCGTCGACCGTCCTGGCACGCGACAGCATGACCTGGGTCTGCGTCAGCAGGGTGCTCACCGGCGTGCGCAGCTCGTGGGCGATATCCGACGAAAAGTCAGACAATCGCCGGAAAGAATCCTCCAGACGCGACAGCATCTGGTTCAGCGTGTCGGCCAGGTCCACCAGTTCCACCGGGATCGCTTCGGTAGGGAGCCGGGAATGCAGCCGATCTGCCGTAATCGCGGCAGCTTCGCGCTTGATCGCATGCAGGGGCGCCAGCCCGCGTCTGACCGCCATCCACCCGAGCAGCCCGGTAATCAGAGCGGCGAGGACGACAACCGACCACAGCGTGCTGCGGAACGAACGCATGAAATGCTCATGGTGGGAGATGTCGGTTGCCACCGCGACTACAACCGGCTGCGCGTCCTCGATGCCAGTCCGAACCGTTTGCGAAATCCCGCGCAAGGGTACGCCGTCCTTCGCTTTCCAGATGATCGGACGCGCGTTCGGCGTATCGGAAGTGTTCGCAAGCAGCGCTTGTGGAAACTCGCCACCGTGGGTAAGGAACAGGGTCTGTCCCGAAGCTGCCACGACGGCAACTGCCAGACCGTGATGGCCGACCAGAGAGTCATCCAGTTGTTGCGGCAAAGCCTGCAGATCGCTGGCCAGACGAATCTTTTCCAGGGCGTGCCGGGTCAGCTCCATCTTGCCTTGCAGCACCTCCATGTCCTGCTCGTCAAAATGGCGCTCGACCAGGTTGCCGATCAACAGCCCAAGCACCAGCAGTACGGCGGCCGAGGCCGAAGCGAACAGCAAGGTCAGGCGAAAAGTGATCGATCGGCGTCCGGCGGGCTTCACTCGGCAATCTCCAGCACGTAGCCCATGCCGCGCACGGTGCGAATCAGCTTGGGTTCGAAACCGTCGTCGACTTTTGCCCGCAAGCGGCGCATCGCGACTTCGATCACATTGGAATCGCTGTCGAAGTTGATGTCCCAGACCTGCGAGGCGATCAGCGAGCGCGGCAAGACCTCTCCCTGGCGACGCAACAGCAGTTCCAGCAGGGCGAATTCCTTGGCGGTCAGATCGATTCGCTTGCCCGAGCGGGTGGCCCGCCGTCGCATCAGGTCGAGTTCGAGATTGGCCATGCGCAGGTACTCGGACTCCTTCGCCTGGCTGCCGCGCCGCAGGTGGATGCGCACGCGCGCCAGCAGTTCCGCAAAAGCGAAAGGCTTCACCATGTAGTCGTCGGCCCCCAGCTCCAGGCCACGAACGCGTTCCTGCACCTGATCGCGCGCCGTCAGAAAGAGCACCGGCATGTCCTTGCCGGCCCGACGAATACCTTGCAGTACGGCCCAGCCGTCGATGCCGGGCAGCATGACATCCAGGATCGCCAGGTCATAGGCATCGGTCAGCGCGAGATGCAGCCCGTCCAGGCCGTCGCGCGCCAGGTCGACGACGAAGCCGGCCTCGCTCAAACCTTGTCGCAAGTAATCCCCGGTTTTGATTTCGTCTTCGACCACCAGTATTTTCATGAGCATGAAGTTTAGACACTCGCGGTCGCCGGCGGAGGTGAGCGGTCCTTGGCCGGCGCAAAAAATTCCGAAAAGTGGAGCAAAGGACGTGTTATGACGATGGAAATCGTGAGGTCGCCGCGCCCTGCTTGCACATGGTTTGTCGGCAAGCAGCGCGCGGCGACCAATGAGGGATCATCTTCGATCCCGGACTTTTCCTCATGTCTCGCGCTGCCAACGTTTGCTCGGCAAAGTACGACGGATTCGGGTGCGCCCCCTCCTTGCCGTCGCGCGATTCCTGAAGGTCCTTCTACTCCGCGCGGTGTGGTGCGAGATCTTGCTGCCCGATCATACCTGTTCGCGCCCTGGAGAAAGGGTCCCAGGATCAGCGCAGGGCGTTTCGCTCAATGGCTGCGCATGCAATTTCTCGGGCTTCGCGTGCGCGACGCCTGCCACCCGATATCCGGTCGATTCGTAATGCCTTTTCCCGGGCGGGATCAGCGTTTGCAGTGCCGAGCAGCCCGGCATCGACCGGCGTAGCTTCGATTTCCTATCCTTCATTCTTCAGAAAGGCAGGAAGGAGGTTATGCGCAGGCCGATGACCTGGTTGCGCTTGGCGCCGTTCCAGCCGCCATCCTTGGCGAGGAGAGTATCGCCGCTACTGCTGTATAGGTCATAGGTCAGGCCGAGGGTGGCCACCGGGTGTATTTTGTAGTTGAGTGTCAGTTCGCTGACGTAAGTGTAATCGCCCTTGGCGCCCCGCGAATAGGGCGTATGGCTGCTGCCGACGCGCGTTGCGGATTGCGAGAGCAGGGCATAGAACTGACCGCGGTCGTAACGCACACCGGCCAGATAGTTGAGATCCTCCAGTTGTCCCGCACCCCGTGCATAGCTGAGGCGGCCAAAACTGGCCCAATGTTGGTCGAAGCGATAGCTGGCTGTTGCCATCACGGCATCAACCTTCGGCGCTTTGTCGCCCGGACCCGGCCAGACGGCATCCTTGTCGTAGTGGTGGAAGGCGTCGATACGGTTGAGTGTCAATTGGTAGTGCTGTTTCTGGTCCTGATAATTCGCTTCCAGGACGTAGGCCAGGTCGCCCTTGAACAGGTTGCGGCCGGCGTCGAGGGTTTCGCGATTACCGAAGGCGTCGCCGGCGATGCCGGTCAGCGCCAGGCCGTTGCCGTAATCCCGTTTGGTGACCAGGGCGAGGGAAGGAAAGGGCGGGGCGACGACACGAGTGGCGGCGTTTGCATAGTCGTTGCCATGCAGCAGGTCACCGGCAAAGAGGGGATCGGCAAGATACCAGTTGGCGGTATCGATCTTGCCGAACATCAGTAAGGTGCCGTTCTTGTCGTAGGTGGCAGCCAGCTCGCGCAGGCCGGATTTTTCATTGACAGCCTTGCCGCGATGATCTGTGGTTTCCACGGTATTGACGCCGAAGGTCATCGGGTTGGTCAAGGAATAGGCATTCCCGGCACCCAGTGTGCGGCTGTCACTGTAGGCTGCCATCCAGGTCCAGTCGCCGTTTTTGAACGACAACTGGAGAAAGTCGCTCAGTCGGGCGCCGCGCCGCGTAACGAGATTGGCCCGATCCGGGCTGGGCTGGCTAGGTAGAGCTGCCTTGCTGCCTTGCTGAAGTGTGACGTTATTGACAAAGAGGCCACGCCAGCCGTCGCCAGGGGATTCCGCTTCGGCCTGGGCTGCGCCAGCGAGCGGCAGGCTGAGTGTCGTGGCGAACAGGCCGATGATTCCCCGTGTGTTCCTGACGTGCATGGTGTCCCTTCAGGTACGCATTCAATCCTCACACGTTGGCATATCAGCATACCTTTCACAGAGCTGGACGCGTTTGTTTGGACGGAAAGGCTTTTCGATAGATGACGGAAGTTTAAACACTCGCGGTTGCCGGCGGATGCCAGGGGCGCTCGGCCGGCGCAAAAAAGGGGAATTTCGAAAAGTGCAAAAAAGGGACTCGACATGACATGGGAGTCGTGAGGTCGCCGCGCGCTGTCGACGTTTGCTTGCTGCTCTCGAAATGGCTCTCCTTCCTTTTGCTGGCGGTGCCACCACGTTCCCGCCGAACCGTCGTTGAAGGGCTGATCGGCTGCCTCCTTAACCGGGACGGCTCGGTCACGCGTGCCATCGGGGCCATTCGAGCAGCCAATGCCGGGTCACGCTGGCTCTGGTCGTTCGCATCCGGCTGGGCTCGGTACTGACGGTGCCGATTCGCTCACGGCTGCTCGAAGATTCGGGGCAGCGCGGCAAGCTCTGGGGGGCACGCGAGTTGATGGACTCAGTCCGAGGACACGTCAAGGGGGGTGTGTGCCTGCTGATCGATGCCTGGTTCATGCGGCGCCGTTTGATTCCGCCCTTGGTCGAACAACAGGTCCGCATCATCGGGCAGGTGCGGCGAGATACGGCCTTGCTTCTTCCGCCCGGACCCGAGCCGAAACGCCAAGGACGCAAGCGCAAATACGGCCAGCGGGTCGATGGTGATGCTCGAAACCTTGCCGGCGCAGGAGATAAAACGGATGTGGTGCGGTGAGGTGCAGCGGGTTCGGGTGCGCTCCCTCATCGCCATTGCGCGATTCCTGAGGGGCTTCCAGTCGGCGCGGTGTGGTGCGAAACATTCGTGTCCGATTAGACCTGTTCGCGCCCACGCTTGATTCTGGCGACCGAGACCGACTTGTCGGCCCAACAGGTGGTGAAGATTTACGCCGAGCGCCGGGGGATCGTTCCCTTGTTTCACCATCTGAAGCGCCGGTGGGAACTAACCAGGCGGTGGCAACGGCCGAAGCCTGCGCTCGAACGGTGGATGCAGCTTCGCTCCACCGCTTAAGCCTTGGCGCAACTGCTCGCCCTGCTGTGGCGGGAGTGCTTTCCACGGATGGCCATCACGCCCCGCAGAGAGGGTGCCGTGACGGCCGCGTGGTTTCTCGCTCAACGGCGGCACATGCAATCTCTCGGACTGCCCGCGCGCGACGCCTGCGACCCGAGCTTCGGTCAATTCGTAATGCCCGTTCCCGTGCAGGATCGGCGTTTGCAGTGCTGAGTTCGCTGACCCAGCCTCGACCGGCGCTGAAAAAATGCCAAGCTCGTCTTGCCCAGCCATCGCCAGCGAGGAAACCGCGGCCGGCGGGAAAGGAGAGTGTCTGAACGTCAGTTCATGAGCGTCTCCAGCGTTGCGCTTGGCGCCATTCTGCGCTGGCAGTCCAGGCAATCCCGCCAGATTACAGAAATGTAATCTGGCGGTCAGTATGCGGTCAGGCGCGCTTGCGCAGAATTCGCTCGTCGTCGAACAGGAGCGAATGCGGTGGAAACTGATGCCCAGAATTTTCAGGATGGTGCGCGCCGTCGGCGCATCCGGTTTCTCGCTGCGCGGCACACATGAATTCGATCGTCTCTCGCCAACTGAGGCTGGTGGCGATTCTTGCCGTCGGCGTGCTCGCCGGCTTTTCCGCCCAGGCGGCAGAAGGGCAGACATCCGGACTGGCGAGCGCCGTGGACCAAGCCTGGCGCCTGAACCCTCA
>NZ_JAPUVR010000084.1 GCF_029255125.1 Accumulibacter sp.
ACGATCTCGCAACCCTTTGTGGTCGCCTTCATGACCGAGAAGCTGGCACCACGAGCAACCGACCGTGTGCTCGAAATCGGCACCGGCTCGGGCTATCAGGCAGCCATCCTGGCCACCCTGGTAGACGAGGTCTACAGCATCGAAATTGTCAAGCCGCTGGCCGAGCGAGCACGTAGCGATCTGGCGAGACTCGGCTACCCTAACGTCAGGGTACGCTACGGCGACGGTTATCAGGGCTGGCCCGAAGCCGCTCCGTTCGACGCGATCATCGTCACCTGTGCGCCGGATCACGTGCCGCAGCCACTGGTCGAGCAACTCAAGGAGGGCGGTCGGATGGTCATCCCGGTGGGCGAGCACGGCGACCAAGACCTGTTCCTGCTGAGAAAACGAGGCAGCTCGCTGCAGCGCGAGGCGATCCTGCCGGTGCGCTTCGTACCTATGACCGGCGCTGCCGAAAACCGGAACAGGTGACTCACGCGAGCGGCACCGGCCGGCAAGGACGCGGTGGATTCCGCCGGAGCACCCGGACGGGAAGCGCTGTTCACGACCTTGCCGGCTAGGCACCAAGGCATCGGCTGGCCGGCAGTACGGCCGAGAAGATGCTGCCGCGTCCGATTTCCGACTGAATCGTCAGTCTGCCCTGGTGGCGTACCAGCACATGCTTGACGATCGCCAGACCGAGGCCGGTACCGCCGGTCGCCGACGAGCGGCCTTTGTCGATGCGGTAAAAGCGCTCGGTCAGGCGCGGAATATGCTCGGCGGGGATGCCGATGCCGGTATCGCTCACCGAGAAGACAGGGCATCCCTCAGCGACTTGCCACGCGAGCGTGACGGTGCCGCCCGCCGGGGTATAGCGCACGGCATTTGAAACCAGGTTGCCGAAGGCGCTCCTGATTTCATGACTGCTCCCGCGCAGCTTGCCAGCCGCGTTGCGACCGATCACGACAGTCAACTTGCCTTCGGCCAGGGCTTCTGCCTCGGCGCACAGCGTGTCGAGCAACTCGTCCATCGGTATGATTTCATCGACCGGGGGCTGCGTGTCATTCTCCAGGCGCGACAGGGTCAGCAGGTCGGCGACCAGACTGATCATTCGTGTGGATTGCTCGGCAATCAGGCGGTAGAAACGTTGCGCAGCGTCCCCGCTCGGTGGTGTCGCACCAGTGAACTGTTCGATGAAGCCTGAGATCACGGTCAGCGGGGTGCGCAATTCATGCGAGACGTTGGCCACGAAGTCGCGCCGCATCGCTTCGCTGCGTGCCCGTTCGGTGACGTCACGCGAGAGCAGGAGGGTTCCCGTTCCAGCGTAGGGAATCAGCGCGATCGAGACGATCTGTTCCGGCCCATTGCCGTTCAAGCGCAGCAGGAGCGGTTCGGGCGGACCGCCGCGCCGATCACTCGCGAGAAGCTGGTGAAAATCGCTGTGCCGGATCAGGTGACCGATCTGCGTCCCGATATCGCGCCAGGCATCCAGCGCGAAGTGGTGAGCCGCAGTTGCGTTCAGCCATTCGATGTGTTGGTCGCCGTCGAGCAGGATGACGCCATCCGGCAAAGCCTCGGCGGCGAGGCGAAAGCGCTCGAGTGAATTGGCCAGCGCCTGGTAAGCGCTTTGCTCGTCCTTGTGCAGTCTCTGCAGCTGTGAGAAGACGGCGCGCCATGCCCCAACGCCGTCGGGAACAGCACTCGCGTCGGGCGCCAATAGCCATTTGTGCAAAGCTACGCGTTGCCGAATCTGCCCGTACAAGAGCAGGGCGAGGATGGCGACGAGCAGCAGCAATCCGGGCCAGGTATCGCCGATGGACATGGCTCACGGCGTCCGCACGAACTTGTAGCCGACTCCGCGCACGGTTGCGATCATCGCTTCGCCGGCCGTGCCGAGTCCGGCCCGCAGGCGGCGGATGTAGACGTCGATCGTGCGATCCTCGAGGAAAACGTGGTCGCCACGCAGGGCGTTGAGCAACTGGTCACGCGTCAGGGCGCGATTCGGATGGCTCATCAGATAGTGCAGGAGGTCGAACTCGGTCGGAGCAAGGTTGATCGCTTGCTGATTGCAGCTCACCGTGCGGGCTTGCGGATCGAGACGCAAGGCGCCGACTTCGACGACATCACCCGCCAGATGGGGCGACCGCCGGCGGAGGACGGCGCGCATGCGGGCGATCAGTTCGCGCGGCGAGAAGGGTTTGGTCACGTAGTCGTCGGCGCCGATGTTCAGTCCGCCGATACGATCGGCCTCGTCGGCACGTGCCGTCACCATGATGATCGGCAACTCGCGCGTTCGCTCCTGGGAACGCAGGTGCCTGACCAGATTGATCCCCGACATGCCGGGCAGCATCAGATCGAGGAGGACGAGGCTGGGCAACTCGCTGCGGATCTCGCTCAGCGCCTGCTCCGCGCTGCTCACTACGACAACTTCGAAGGGCGCCTGCTCAAGCGAGTAACGTAACAGTTCCTGGATTGCGATCTCGTCTTCGACGACCAGGACCCTGGGCCGGCTGCTCATGGCACATCCATTTCACGGACCAGTCCTTTCAGGCCAAGGTGACGCACGTCGCGCCCCTTGGCGATATAGATGACATCCTCGGCAATGTTCTTGCAGTGGTCGCCGACACGCTCGATCGACTTGGCAATGAAGATCACATCGAGCGCGGAGGAGATCGTGCGCGGATCTTCCATCATGTAGGTGATCAACTGGCGCACGGTCGCGCGGAAGTGCTGGTCGACCTCCTTGTCGCGGCGAACGATGTGAGCTGCGGCGGCGAAATCGAGGCGGACGAAGGCATCGAGGATTTCGTGCAGCATGCTGGCCGTCTGCTCACCCATGTGACGTACCTGCAGGACCTGCGCCAGACATCCTCCGTTGCCGCGTTCGATGATCTTGCGCGTCGCTTTGGCAATCTTCTTCGCCTCGTCGCCAATCCGCTCGAGGTCGGTGACGGTTTTGCTGACGGCCATCACCATGCGCAGGTCGATCGCCGTCGGCTGGCGGCGGGCGACGATGTTCGCGCAGGCTGTGTCGATCGCGACCTCGAGTTCGTCCACGCCCTTGTCGCGCTCGATGATCAGTCGGCTAAGCTCGTGGTCGCTTTCACCAAAGGCACTCAGGGCGCCGCGCAACTGCTCTTCGACCAGGCCGCCCATGCGCGTGACGTGGGCGCGAATTGAATCGAGCTCGGAGTCGAACTGCTTGGAAAGGTGCTCACTCATGAATCGGCTCCCGTCAGGCCAATCAACCGAATCGGCCGGTAATGTAGTCCTCGGTACGCTTGTCGCGCGGTTTGATGAAGATCTCTTCGGTGTAGCCGAATTCGATCAGTTCGCCGAGATACATGTAGGCAGTGAAGTCGGAGACCCGCGCAGCTTGCTGCATGTTGTGCGTAACGATCAGGATGGTCACTTTCTCCTTCAACTGGTGGATCAGTTCCTCGATGCTCGCGGTGACGATCGGATCGAGCGCCGAGGTCGGTTCGTCGAAGAGAAGAACCTCTGGGTCGGTGGCCAGTGCACGAGCGATGCACAGGCGCTGTTGCTGGCCACCGGAGAGAGCAAATGCCATG
Source organism: Accumulibacter sp. (assembly GCF_029255125.1). Taxonomy (GTDB): domain Bacteria; phylum Pseudomonadota; class Gammaproteobacteria; order Burkholderiales; family Rhodocyclaceae; genus Accumulibacter. Next base: position 3,552 of record NZ_JAPUVR010000084.1, read on the forward strand.
TCATGCAGGCGGTGTTTGACTTCGCCCCACAGTGCTGCGGCGCGCAGCGCTTCCTCGGCCTTGTCGTCGAGGACGGAACGTTTGGTGACGCCACGCACGCGCTGCCCGTAGATGACGTTTTCGTAGATCGACTTGGGAAACGGATTGGGCTTCTGGAAGACCATCGACAGCCGCATGCGTACCTCGATCGGATCGACACGTGGGTCAAGCAGATTGGTCTGGTCGGGATGCAGAATGATCTCACCACCGTAGCGATTGCCCGCATAGAGGTCGTGCATGCGATTGAACGAGCGCAAGAGCGTCGACTTGCCGCAGCCTGAAGGACCGATCAGCGCCGTGACCTTGCGCTCGCACAATGGCATCGTCACGTCCTTCAGCGCGTGGAATTCGCCGTAATGGAAATTGAAGTTGCGTACTTCCGCCTTGATCGGTAGTTCGCTGATCGCACCGCGTGATGGGTCCATGCTCACCCTACCATTTGAGGTTTTTGCGCAGCCGGTAACGCAACCAGATCGCCAAGCCGTTCATCATCAGGGTCATCGCGACCAGGATGACGCTGGCGGCGGCAGCGTTCTGCTGAAAAGCCGCCTCCGGGCGCGATGTCCAGTTGAAGATCTGGATCGGCATGACGGTGAAGGGCGCTGACAGCCACTCGAAGTTGACAAAGGGCGGTGTTCCGACAAGCGGCGCTGGCGGCAGGAAAGCGATGAAGGTCAGTGCGCCGATCGTGATGATCGGTGCGGTCTCGCCGATTGCGCGCGCCATGCCGATGATAACGCCGGTAAAAATGCCGGGCATCGAGTAGGGCAGAATATGGTGCCTGACCATCTGCCATCGTGTGGCGCCAAGCGCATACGCTCCCTCGCGGATGCTCTGCGGAATACCGCGGATCGCCTCGCGCGTGGCGACGATGATCATCGGCAAGATCAGCAGTGCCAGCGTCAGGCCAGCCGTACGAATGCTTTGCCCAAGGCCGAAGGTATAGACGAACAGACCTAGCGCCAACAGCCCGTAGATGATCGACGGAACGCCAGCCAGATTGTTGATGTTGATTTCGATGATGTCGGTGAGCCAATGCTTCGGCGCGTACTCCTCCAGCCAAATTCCGGCGGCAACACCCAGCGGTACGGCCACGCTGGCCGTGACCAGCATGACCAGCAGGCTGCCAACCCAGGCTGAAAGGATTCCCGCCTGGCCCGCGCGGCGCGACGGAAAGCTGGTGAAAAACTCCGGCGTCAGACGGGCCCAGCCGTCGATCAACATGTTGATGAAGAGCGTCACGACGGTCAGCAGAGCGAGCGCCAGGGCGAGGACTCCGAGCGCGCCAAACCACAAGTCGCGGCGCTTGCGACGCCTGATTTCCGCACGGATGAGCGCGACGTCGCTGGGCGCTGATGACGACATGTCAATACCTCTCACGGTACTTCCGTTGCAGCCAGAAGCCCAGAATGTTGAACAACAGCGTAAACAGCATCAGCGTCAGGCCGGCGGCAAAGATCGTCTGGTAGCCGATCGAGCCGTGCGGCAGATCGCCGAGCGCCACCTGGACGATGAAGGCGGTGATCGTCGCCGCCGGTTCGCGCGGGTCGAACGTCAGCTTCGGCTGCATGCCGGCGGCGATGGCAAGGATCATCGTCTCGCCGACCGCGCGCGCAATGCCGAGGATATACGCTGCTCCGATCCCCGAGACGGCGGCCGGCAGGACGACGTAGAACGCCGTTTGCAGTCGCGTCGCCCCCATCGCATAGGAACCCTCGCGTAAGGCCATCGGCACGGCGCGCATCGCATCCTCGGCGATCGAGCTGACGATCGGGACGATCATGATGCCCATGACCAGGCCGGCCGAGAGCAGATTGAAGCCGGGCAGCTCGGGCATCAGTTCTTGCAGGAGTGGCGTGACGAACATCAGTGCGAAATAGCCGAAAACGACGGTCGGCATTCCGGCGAGCAGTTCGAGTATCGGTTTCGCCGTCTCGCGCGTTCGTTGGCTCGCGAATTCGGAGAGGAATATGGCGATCGTCGTGCCGATCGGGATGGCCACCGCCAAAGCGACCGTCGAGCTGACCGCGGTGCCGGAGAGCAGCACCAAGATTCCGAAGTGCGCATCGTCGAAAAGCGGAGTCCATTGCGTATCGCTCAGAAAGTCGACGACCGGGACCTGCTGGAAGAAGGCTACCGATTCTCGCACCAGGATGAAAACGATAGCCACCGTGACAAAGATGGAGACCGCAGCGGCAGCAAACAGCGTGGCTTCGATGATGCGCTCGCTGATGTGGCGACTCGCCTTGCGGGCCAGCCGCTCACTGACTGCAGGACTCGACGACGATGGGCTCACAGCCTGGCTTCGCGCGCAAGAAGGTCTTCGATTCTCACGCCAACTTCGGCTTCGCCGCCGAACATGCTACCCAGTTTGCCCTGTTTCAGGTGCTCGGCGTTCAGCTCGTAGGCGCGCGCTGGAAGCGGCACGTATTTCACCTCCTGCGCCAGCTTGGCAGCGTTCTTGAGGTAAAACTCGACGAACTCACGCACTTCGGGTTTCTTGAAGCTCAACTCGCTGAGGTAGATGAAGATCGGGCGTGAGAGCGGTTGGTAGAGGCCTTCCAGCACGGTCTTCAGCGAAGGTTCAACCGCCCTGCCGGTCTTCGGATCGACGATGGCCAGGGCTTTCAGCTTGTCCCGGTTCTCGCTGTAATAGGCGAAGCCAAAATAGGCGAGGGCGCCCGGATCACGCTGCACGCCCTGGACCAGAACGTTGTCATCTTCGGAAGCGGTGAAGTCGCCACGCGAGGCTTTTGCCTTGCCGTTTATCGCTTCGGTGAAATAGTCGAAAGTGCCCGAATCGGCGCCCGGACCAAACAGTTTCAGCGCGGCATCCGGAAAGGCCGGGTTGACCTGCTTCCAGTTGGTGATCCTGTTTTGTGCGGCCGCTTCCCACATCGTCTTCAGGTCGGCCACCGTCACCTGCTTGAGCGGGTTCTTGGGATTAACCACGACGGTCAACGCGTCATAGGCGATTGGCAGTTCGAAGAACCTGATGCCGCCCTGCGCACAGGCCTCCATCTCCTTCTTCAGAATCGGGCGGGAAGCGTTGGCAAGGTCGATTTCGCCGCGACAGAACTTCTTGAAGCCGCCACCGGTGCCGGAAATGCCGACGGTAACCTTGACGACGTTCTTTCTGGCTTTCTGGAACTCCTCGGCGACGGCTTCGGAGATGGGATATACCGTGGACGACCCGTCCAGCTTGACGATCTGTGCCTGCGCGCTACCGACGGCCGACAGCGCGAGCAAGGCCGCCATCGTGGTCTTCCGTACCTGCTTCATCGCGTTTCTCCTGTGAGACGATGGAACAGATTCTCGTCGACCCCTGTTACAGCTTGATGACAGGCCGGAGCGTACCAAGGAGCTCAGCGATCCGGCGGCGCCTACGCCCGCCGCGCACCGGCCGACCGAAAGCCGGCGGACAAGCGTAGCCCGCCAGCCAGCGTGGATTCAGACCTTGCGGTATACCTCGGCGCCCGCGCTGACGAACTCGATGGCCTTCGCGGTCATTCCCCGGCTCAACGCCTCGCTATCGCTGACACCCTGCGCCACGGCGAAGTCGCGAATGTCCTGCGTGATCTTCATCGAGCAGAAATGCGGGCCACACATCGAGCAGAAATGGGCAACCTTGGCCGACTCCTTGGGCAGGGTTTCATCGTGAAACTCGCGCGCCTTGTCCGGGTCGAGCGAGAGGTTGAACTGGTCTTCCCAGCGGAACTCGAAACGCGCCTTGGACAGGGCATTGTCGCGAATCTGCGCGCCGGGATGGCCCTTGGCGAGGTCCGCCGCGTGTGCGGCCAGCTTGTAGGTAATGATGCCGGTCTTCACATCGTCCTTGTCGGGCAGGCCGAGGTGTTCCTTGGGCGTCACGTAGCAGAGCATTGCCGTACCGTACCAGCCGATCATCGCGGCGCCAATGCCACTCGTGATGTGGTCGTAACCGGGTGCGATGTCGGTGGTCAGCGGGCCGAGCGTATAGAACGGCGCTTCCTTGCAGTAGGCGAGCTGCAGGTCCATGTTCTCCTTGATCAACTGCATCGGCACATGACCGGGACCCTCGATCATGACCTGCACGTCATGCCGCCAGGCAATCTCGGTCAGTTCGCCGAGCGTCTTCAGTTCGCCGATCTGGGCATCGTCGTTGGCGTCGTAGATCGAACCTGGGCGCAAGCCGTCGCCCAGGCTGAAGGCAACATCGTAGGCGCGCATGATCTCGCAGATTTCTTCGAAGTGCGTATAGAGGAAGCTCTCCTTGTGGTGCGCCAGGCACCACTTGGCCATGATCGATCCACCGCGCGAGACAATGCCGGTCAAGCGCCCGGCAGTCAACGGTATGTAGCGCAGGAGCACGCCGGCATGGATCGTGAAGTAGTCGACCCCCTGCTCAGCCTGCTCGATCAGCGTATCGCGGAAAATCTCCCAGGTCAGCTCGGCCGCCCTTCCGTCGACCTTCTCGAGCGCCTGGTAGATCGGCACCGTACCGATCGGAACCGGGCTGTTGCGGATGATCCACTCGCGTGTTTCGTGGATATTCTTTCCGGTCGACAGGTCCATCACCGTGTCGCCCCCCCAGCGGATCGCCCAGGTCATCTTTTCGACTTCTTCCTGGATGCTTGAACCCAGTGCCGAGTTGCCGATATTGGCGTTGATCTTGGTCAGGAAGTTGCGTCCGATGATCATCGGCTCGCTTTCCGGGTGATTGATGTTGCACGGGATGATCGCTCGCCCCCGGGCGACTTCGTCGCGAACGAACTGCGCGGTGATCTCATCGGGAAGGCTGGCGCCGAAGCTGTTTCCCCGGTGCTGCCGACAAAGAATCTGCGCCAGTCGCTCGCCCTGCTCGCCAGCCGCGCGCAACTGTTCGATGTAGGCACGCCGGTTGTTGTTTTCGCGAATCGCGACATACTCCATCTCCGGCGTGACGATCCCGCGTCGCGCGTAGTGCATCTGGCTGACGTTGGCACCGGCTTTGGCGCGCAAGGGCTTGCGCTGCAGGCCGGGGAAACGCAGTTCGTCGAGCGCCGTATCGACGGCACGCTGGCGGCCGAAGCTTGAAGTGAGCGCGGGCAACTCCTCGGTGTCGCCGCGTTCAGTGATCCACGCTCCGCGCAGTGCGGGCAAGCCGTGCCGGATGTCGATCGCAGCCTGGGGGTCGGTGTAGGGACCGGAACAATCGTAAGCGTAGATCGGTGGGTTGGCTTCGCCGCCGCTCGCCGTTTCGGTGGGCGACTGCGAGATCTCGCGCATTGGCACACGGATGTCTGGCCGGCTGCCAACGACGTAGATCTTGCGCGAATTTGGCAATGACCTGATTGCCGCCTCATCCACACGGGCCTCGACAGCAATGAATTTATCGTTCGCGTTCATGCTTTCTTCCTTGAGAGAGCCGCCGGCGCCAAAGAGCTGGTGGCGGCCGGACCGGCAAGCGGCTTAGTGCGCGGCACGAGCTCGTGCCGGGTGCCGAGCTTGCTGGAGGCGCCGCGCCAGCCGAAATTGGCCAGCCGACGCTTGCGGGGCCATCCAAGCTGGTCAATCGGCCAGCGCAATGAGCAAGGTGTCGTCAAGCATCGTAACCTTGTATGAGCTTTCCTTGTACGTCTTGTTGTCGGCCAGCAGCGTCGTCTTTACCGTGTATTTCTTGCCCTTTGCCGAGGCCGGCAACTTGAACTTCGAATTGGTCTGATACCTGCCGGCTCCATCGACGCTCGCCACACGTTCGGTCTTTTCATCGACCAGTTTGTTGTTTTCATCGTATATCGCGTACTTCTGCGTCACCTCGGGCGCCTTGTCTCCGTAGCCGATGAGATCCGTATTCGAGGTCACCTTCACTTCGCGCTGCCCGTCGGTCTCCGGCGCACCGGTCTTGACGACGGTGTCGAACTTCACCGGTCGCACTTCACTCTTGGGAATGACTTGCCCCCTCTTCTTGTATTCGGCGTTCAGCTGGCCGGCATCAGCCACCTTTTTCGACTCGAAATACCAGCCGATCATCAGGCCAACCGCAGCGCCGACTGCGGCACCGACCAGGCAATTGTGCCCGGTTGCCGTGGCCAGGGCACAGCCGGCAGCGGCGCCGACGAGGGCACCGGTGGCCCGGTCGTCCATTCGCGTCGAGCCGTCCGGGTTGGTAACGCAAGCGCTGAGGAAGAAAATCCCTGCCAGACAAGCGGCAGTTCGACGCAAGGCAAAACGGTGATTGTCCATTCCTGTTACTCTCCCTGAAAACTCCTACTGTGCCTTGACGGCGATCGGATCGTCTATGCCGACCGTGAAAATCACGGGTCGCTGCTCGCGCTTGGTGAGTTCTATAACCCTGTCTGTCACATAGCTTTGTAGCGTCGATGGTCGGATTAGACCGTCTTTTCTAAAGTCGGCTCCCCCACGGAGGCCTTCGATGATCGCCTTGGTAAAGGCACCGTTTCCCCACGCCGGGTCTTCCTGCGAATACTCCTTGCCGGTAGACGATGCAAAGACGAGAACCCCTCGTTCTTCATTGATTTCGTTGAGGGCTTTGGTCAGGTCCGGATTCGTCGACGACTGGCCGGGACGGGCATTGACCCCCGAATGACAAGTATCGATGAAGAATGCGGAGCGCCCCTTCAGGCCGAGCAGAGTGCGCGAAATCTCCTCGCCGGGTACCCAGCGCCGTGGCGCATTCTGCTGTTTCCAGTTTTCGAATTCCTGCGGGTTCTTGAAGTCGGCACGCGAGGGCAGCACTTCGGGGTCTCCCGGGATGAAGTAATACGCCGCCCCTACGCGATCGCCGTGGCCAGCCATGAAGACGACGCCAGCGTCCTTCTCGCCGACGCTTTCGCGCAGCCAGCGCAGGCCATCGAGCACATTCTGCCGGCTGGCCTGCTCGTTGATCAACAGTCGCGGGACAGCGGTTCCGTAGAGTTTGCCCGCCTGGCGGACCATGTGGTGGTTGAAGTCACGCGCGTCCTTCTCAGCCAGATCAAGCTTCCACTCTTCCGGGTACTTGCTGACGCCGATGATCAGGAGATAGAGCGTCTCGAAGCGCGTCTCGGGAACCTTCACCGGTGCCGCGCTGCGCCGAACGCTGATCACCACCGGCTCCGACTTGCCGTTCTTGTTCGCGGCAAACAGCCTGATCTGGCTGTCCACCGGCGGGATCTCCACCTGCACCTCGTGCGCCTCGCCGCGAGTGCTGCGCAGGGCGCGGTTGTCGAGCGAGCGAACCAGCTTGTCGTTGACTCGCACCTTGACTTCACTGACCGGAGCATCGCTCGGGCTACGCAGCACAAAACGCACGGGTATCGTACTCGCTGAGGTTTCGAGTTCGCTCTCGGTCTGCAGATCGATCACCGGCGGCAGCAGATTGGCCACGTTGCCCTGCCCGCGTGCAGGCGGCGGCGCAACAGCAGGCGTTGACGGTGCCAGCACCGACGGACGCGGAGGACTCTTGCTCGTTTCGACAGGCGGTGGCAGAGAACCAGGTTCACTCACACCAAGCGCGGCAAGCGCGCTGGCAGCTGCACGCACCGCTTCGCCTTCATCGCCGGTGCGCAGAATGCTCTGGATGATCTCCGGGCGGTAGAAACGATCGCGGAAGCGACCGACCGAGAAGAAGTCGGACGCGATGTTCGGACCGCGATTGAGGTGCCAGCCAACAAGGTCTTCCCCTTCCAGCGACGTATCGTAGTAGCCGGACGGCGACCAGATGATCCAGCGCTTGCCGTCTATGTGGACGAAGAGCGCGAGTTGCTCGCGCCCATCGCGCATACGGTACCAGCGAATCGTTCCGTCGCCCAGGCCGGCCACTACCCAGCGGCCATCGCTCGAGAGATTGGTTGCCCAGACCGCGGCCGGGGTGCGTTGTTCCCAAAGCGGGTTGCCGTCGACCGCATAAGCCCGCAGGTACCATTCAGTGCCCAGCACGAAACGCTGCTTGTCGGCGCTGATTGCCATGCTGCGCGATACTTCCCCGGGGCGCAACTCGAGCTGGCGCGAACCGATTTTGGGCGCGGAAGAATTCTTCCAGTTGCTCGGCCCGCCGCCCATCCAGCCTGGCTGGCGCGGCGATTCGAGTTTCGCTTCCGGGCCATAGGGGCGAACGTCACCTTTGGCAAGGTCAAAAAGCAGCATGTTGCCACCGGGAGCAAGCGGAAAGGCGACCCGCGCTGCATCTTCCGAGAGCATGAACTTGTCGTCCGCATCGCGATAGTCAGCCGTCTGCTGACGCGCGTAGAGCCGCCGGCTCCCCGCCGCGTCAAAACTCGCCCAGGAGGGCTCGGCGCTGCCTACCAGCACGCCGTCGCGCCAGGCGACAAGCGAGGTAACGATATTGCTGAATCCGGTGATCTCGCGTGCAGCCGCTCGTCCGCTGTCGGCAAAGGCGAAAACGGCAAAGCGGTCGCGCGCGCGCGCCGTACCGCCGCCATAGAGGATGCGGCCATCACTGCTCCAGGCGACGCGTCCCAAATTTCCCTCGCTGACCGGCGGAGTCGTATGGCGCGGCGTCAAGGTTGCCGCGTCGAGCACATCGATCCGGCCGCTATCCTGGTAGCCGACAGCCAGCATGCTGCCGTCAGGCGAAAACGCCAGTGAATACGGCTTGCCGGGCATCTGCTTGCGGGCGGTTCGCTGCAGCCCCTTGCGATCGATCCGGTAGAGGCGGATGCTGCCGTCCAGGCTGCATGTCGCGAGGCGCCCGTCGGCGGCAAAATCAGCGCCGTAGATCGCCTCGTTGTACTCCGGATCACTGCCAATGAAGCCTAGATTTCGTTGGAAAACACGTAGGCCGGACTGGCGCAGCCCCACCGCAAGCTGCTGGCTGTCCTTCGACCAGGCGACTTGCGTTACCGGTGCCTCCAATCCCGAAAGCGTACTCTTCGGCGGAAGCCGGCCGGAGGCTCGTTCGAAAAGGTAGAGCGAGTGCGTCCGTCCGTCGAAGCCGGCGTTACCACCCAAGGCGACCTGGCGCCCGTCCGGCGAAAGGGCGGCAGCGTAGATCGCGCCGACGCCTTCGGGTCCTACCGGCGGCCGGAACACGGTCAGCAGGCGCCCGGTCGCTGCGTCCCACAGGCGCGCAGTCTTGTCCTCTGACGCGCTGACAATCCACCGGCCCTGGCTATCGCTGCTGACACGCGTCACCAACGACAGATGGGCGCCTGCCTCGATGCGCAGAATCGGCTCGGTCGATACCTGAGCGGCCGCCGCCCGAACCAGACACAGCAGCAAACCGAACACAAGCTGCCGGCAGGCGGCGCGCGCCCACATTGGGAAACCCAGGCGCGGCTTGGGCTTAACGAACGAGAATTTCAATTCGGCGATTTCTCGGCTCGGGCGTTTCGTCCGGAGTCGCGATCAAGGGTTCGCGTTCTCCGCGGCCCGCGGTCTGAATCGAGTCTTCCGGCTGACCCTGCTGTATCAGCCGCTTCTTGAACGACTCGGCGCGGCGCAAGGCCAAGCGATCGTTGTCGGCAACGAGGCCAACCCGATCGGTGTGGCCAACGACCACGATGTCGGGAACCGGGCGCGCCTTGATCTCGGCAATGATCGCGTCCAGATCGCGTTTTGACGCGGTCGTCAGCTCGTCGCTGCCTTCAAGGAAGTACAACGTGAAACGTGCCGGTGGCGGCGGCGAGGCATCGAGCGCTTCCCCGAATCGCTTCTTGACCTCCTGCTCGTTGCTGGTTCCCTGCTCAAACTTACCGCCGGTGGTGCGCGCGCTTTGATACGGGCGCTCGAGTTTGATTGCGTGACCGCCCTCGATGGCCTTGACGCTGAGCGTTCCCGCGTCGCCGGCACCACGGTTCGGTAGCAAGACGTAACTATCGCGGTTGGCGCAGGCGACGACGCTGAGTGAGACAGCAAGCACGATTGACAAGCTCTTCATCGCTTATTCCCCAACACTGACTACATAATTCTTGGCCGTACCGCTGACTTCGGCCTTGGGCGTCACCATACGCATCGCCTCCGGCGTCTGCTTGGCAATGTTTCCGGCCTGCACCGACACCGTTCCGCGCTTGATGTACGCGTCGAAGGCGCCCATATACGTCGTCGAGTCGTAGGCATACCGTTGCAGCACGACTTCGGCGTCGGATCCAAGAGACAGGGTCGAATTGTCCTTGAACATGATACCCACCGAACCGTTACCGCCAGTCTGGATCGTGTCCTTTTCCTTCAAGCGCGCACCGACGACTCCCGGGTAGCGTTGGCCGTCGCGTTCAATGTTCACCACACCGCGCGACACTTTGACCTGAGCATCCCAGCCCGTGGCAGCCGCTGGGGTTGGCTCGGCAGCCATCAGGGGAGCCGCACAAAACGCGGCGGCGCACAGGGCGCTCGCCGCCAGGCCCGAGGCCCGCTTGTGTCTTGAAATCTGCAGCATGAGAACCTTCCCAAAAAGTTTGGCGGGACACCATGTCCGTCGGACATCAGTCTAGCGCGCAAGTGCCCCAGCGGCAACCTGCGTGGCTTCAGGGTTGCCCCTCCCGAGTAGGGAACGGGAGCTCCGGACAAGTGGGGGCCACTCAAAAAGCGAAAAGCCACCGCTGACGGTGACCCGTCAGCGGTGGCTTCGTGCGCGACGAAATTACTTCTTGGCGTCGCCGATCACGCCGGCTTCGTTGGTGGCGGTATTGCCCTTGCCGACAGCAACCGCGGCTGCGTTGGTCTGCTTGGCCTTGATGTCGGTACGGCCCTGAACAGAGGTCTTGCCCTTGATGGCGCCGGCCGTGTTGGCAGCCTTGTTGTCCTTGCCGACGGCTACCGCGGCGACGTTTTCCTGTTTGGCGTCGATGGTCGTCGTGCCCTTGACTTTGGTGTCCTGAGCAAAAGCGGGAGCAGCAGCAAAGGCGGCGGCGAGGATGATGGCGATAGTGCGCATAGAGATTCTCCTTAGTTAATTTGTGGTTACTAGGTACTGCCTGGTACTACCGTACTGCAATGGATGCTTGCCGTCAGCCGGCAACAACCTTGAACACCACGCGCCGGTTCTTTGCGTCGCGCGGATCCAGGTCCCTTAGTGGGTCGGTCGAGCCCTTGCCTACCGGCACCAGGCGTTTACGTTCGACCGACCCTTTGTCTACGATGAACTTCACTACGGCGTTGGCACGCTCGCGCGACAACGCCATGTTTTTCTCCGGATTCCCGTCCGCATCGGTGTGACCCTCGACGATCACGCAGCGATCGGGCGTCAGCGCCAGAATCTTGCCAATCTCGGTTAACGTGTTGCCCGATCCCGGCGTGATCACCGCACTGCCCGGACGAAACTGAATCGGGAACTGGACAGCGGTGGCACGAACGTCTGGCGGAAGCGCTGCACAGTCAGTCGCCCCGCCGCTGGCGGCTGGCGCTGCACTGGGTTGGGCCTGCGTTGCGTCGCCATCGAAGACGATCGCCCGCGTCCGCTTCTTCTTGGGCGCTTCAGACGGTTCAGTCATCGCACGACGAAGTTCCTCCAGGCCGGAGGCGTCGTCGTCCGCTGCGCTGGCAAGTGGAGCAAAGGTGACGCCGTTCAACAAGCTAACCAGCGCTACGGCGGCAACCCGTTTAAGATTCGCTTTCATTGACTGTCTCACTTGCATACGTTGATGACTTCTTTGGTGGTCACGACGACGTCTTTCGGTGCCCTTTGTCCGGGCCGTCCCGTCTGGGCCGTACCTACATTAACGTTGCACGTGTTATTCCGTTTACTTCCGATGTTAACAACTCGCTTCTGCAGCGCCGGATCGTTCGGATTGCCACCCTTTTGCCAGGCTTTGGCCATGGCATTGTTGACTTTCGTCTGGGAAGCCGCGTTGAGGTTCTGGACGGCGTAGGCCGCGCCTGCCGACAAGCAGACGAGCGCGACGACCAGGTTTCGCGCAATTCTGGGTTTACTTGCATTCATCGCTGACAATCGCTCCTATATTGGTACACGCTTTTCTGTTCCTGCCCGCGGCCACTGTCGTGACGTTGGTTGCAGAGACATTGATTCGTGTATTTCCCTTCTTATCACCTTGGATGACGCCGACCCGATTCCGGGCGACATTGTTGCTGCCTATGGCAACCGCCGTCGTATTCTTGGTTGACGCGTTGATCTCGGTGTTCCCCTGGACACGGGTGGTTTTCTGAGCATGACATGACTGGGAAATGCTCAGCGCGGCAAACAAGGCAAAGCACACCTTGATTGACGATCCAGAAACGTGGGCGAACATACTCATGGCGCATCTCCTGCCTTGACGTTGAGCGGCAGCCGAGTCGGCGGCCGTCCCTTTAGGAACGCTTCCCGCATTCCGGCCAGAGCCTTTTCCGTCACGCCGAGACGAGTTGCCGAAAACGACCCGGCGTCCGGCGTAAACATCAGATAAGCCTGCATTTCATTGATCAGTAGTTCCTCGTTTTCAACCGCATAGCGCATGCTCGCCAGGAAACGCCGAAAGGCGTCCTTTTGCGTATCGGTCAGGCTGTCTTCCCAGAAGGCGCGGCAATACTTGTTGTAGGCAAGGTTCGTGTGAAACTCGCCGTGCGCCAGTTCGTGCAACAAAATCGCATAGCGCGCATTGCTCGTCACTCCTGGCTCATTGCTGCGACGTTCCTGCACCTGCGGGATCGAGAGAATCATCGTGTGCGGCTTTTGCGCCTGATAGAAACCTCGCCATTCCTTCATCAGACCCTGTTCGACCAGGAAGTCGCGCAGGGCGTATTCCTCAGGGAACAGTTCGACCTTGTCGCGCTCGGCATAGTTGAAGAACTGAACCAAATCAGAGACCCGCAGATCGTGTCCGGCAGCGAAACTGGCAAAAGTCCGGTTGGCTGCACCAATGTACTTGGTCAGCTCCTCGGTCGTCAGAACGCGCGGATACGGTTCGCTGTATTGATGTTCCTTGAGCTGCGTCACGCGGTTGAAGGTGCGACCAAGAACCTCGAGTCCGGGAACATCGATGATCCAAATCTCGCTGTTCGGCGTGTAGCGCCAAGCCACTGGCGCGTCGAGCCTGGTCTGCAGAATCGCCTTCATGTCGCCGTCTCTGACTTCGAAGGCTTGTGCCGTGACGTTGCCGAGCAGGACGACGATCAGGCTGAGCAGAAACAGCACACGGTTCAGCAGGTGCACCGGGCGCGACGCAGTACTTGCCATCGCCAGAGGATCTTTTCCAGGCTTCATTCAGTTTTCTCCGTTACGCTTGCGCCCTCACCCTTCTTACCCCAGCGGATTGAGTACGTCTTCCTGGTCTTCTTGGAGAAGTACTCGCCCACACCCCGATCGATTTTCGCCCCGTCGATATAAACGTCGTCGTTGATGATCAGCACACCTTCGATCACTGCGTCCTTGTCGACCTCGCCGGAGGTATTGGCGACAAAATTGTTCGACCCCCAGTCGATTTTCACGCTACCGCCGAACCCAGCGACTGCCACCCAGGCAACGACCACCAGTGTCAGCAACACCAGCAGGGAAGCAGCGGCCATCTTCATTGCTCGCCCCGTTCACGTCCTGGCGGTCAGTCATCACGCTTCCGATAAACGGTCGAACGGGCGCGATTGTCGTGCGCGCCCTGACCTTCGGCGGTGGAGTGCGAGTTCACGGTTCCCTGCGGAACAACGATCACGCTTTGCGCTGGATGGTTGTCATCGCGCGTTCGATTGGCGTTCGCCCGCGTCCGGTTGTAAGCCGCACCATTGGCCGCCGGAGTGCCGGTGGGCGTAGCTCCGTTGACCCCTTCAATGATGATTATGTTCGGCGTTCCCTCGAATTCGCCGCGACGCCCTTCGATAGCGGCTCGCTGACGCGCTTCGCGGGCAGTAGCTGAACCGCCCGAGGCCGGACCTGGCGTCGGTCCGACGATGATCTCGCCCGCCGAAGGCTGGACATAGGAGAACATGCAAGCCGCCATCACTGCCACCTGACCGGCACTGCACAACCCGGCGAAGCGTCGACCCAACCACATGGTTTCCGTGTCCATTTCATTCCCTGGGCGCAAATCAACTTCAAGGCCTAAGGCGCAACCGTGATATCGACGATGCTGGTCACTGCCGTCGGGTTATTCTGCTTGTACTGACCAATAATGTCGTCAACCGATTTGGCCGCCAGCGGGGAGAGATCGCGCGCGCCGCGCAAGCTGCTCGGAATGATCAGCTCGCGATCCGAGGCGATGCACGCAACGCGTTCTGCTCCGGGTTTGTCGAAGCGGATCTTGAATCCACCCGAAGGCAGCCTGATTCCCGCCCCTGCTGGAACCGACGAGTCGGGACGGAACTGGTTGGGGAAGATGCGCGCGGTCGTGCGCGAAACGTCTTCGTAGTAGCAATAGGCCGTGCCTTGCGCGTTCAAAGACAGGGTCATATTGAGGAACTCGCCGACCTTGTAGGACGGCTTGGATCCCCGATCAGTGTCCAGCTTCAGCCGGAAGACCGGATTCGGCGCGGTGGCCGGCGTCGCCACCGGCGTCGCCACAACCTGGGCAGCGGCCGGTGGTTTGGCCGACGCGCTGACGCCGGGCACGTAATTGGATTTCGGACCGCCGGCCGCCGGCAGGGCGGCAATTTGGTTCTGCAGATCGTCCAGCAGGCTGGCGTAGAGGTCGAAGTTCAGCGCCCCGTCGGCCACCAAGCCGGCCGCAGCCTGATACTCGGCGACCGCCGTCTTCAGCGCTGGACTCGGCGCGCCGTTCAACGGCCCGGCAAAACGACCCATGCCGGCGAGCTTGCGCTGCACGAAGAGAATTCTGTCGCTCTCCTTGGCACCGTCATACCACTCTCTGGCCTGCTCGCGAATCAAGGGATTGGTAACGTCGGTGTCCAGGCACTTCCAATAGGGCACCTGTGTGAATTTCCCTAGCGCCTCGATCAGCCCAAGCTCGACCAGCGTGCGCGTCGCCGCGCCGACGCCCTCGTTGCGACTGATGTCGATGTTGAAGCTCAGGCCAAGCTTGCCGATCTTCCCTCCACCCTCGCCAGCGACACCGCCTTTCAGGAGCACCAGCGTATTCGACGTACTGGTAATCGGGATGATCTTGCGTGTCGCCGCGTTACCGATGCTGATATCCATGCTGATCAGGTCGTACGAATCGTCTTTCGAGGCGCCGAAGTCGAGAAACGGTAGAGAGAAGCCGGCACCTTTGTTCTTGCGCACCGTACTGTCGTCCATCTGCGTGATCGAGCCGCGGATGTAATAGTCGGGCATGGTCCGGCTTTCTTCCCCGCGTGCCGCAAAGAGCGCTGCCAAGTCGTCTGCGGCAGAGTGAAAATCAATGAAATCAAATGCGTTGCTCTTAACGGTCATTTTCGAGACGGCCGTGATCAACATTTCCTTGGTGCCCGTCTTGACCTTCCCGGTTTCGTCGGGGATGCCGGCCGAGGTGATTGCGATGCCCTGTTTGCCGTATGCATAAAACAGTTCATCCATACAGCGCAGTGACTGGGTGAAGTTGGTGATTGTCTTGATCGCCGGGGTCTTGGGCGCCGCACTTCCGGCGACTTCAGCGCCGATATCCTGACACAACCCAGCTACTGGCAACAGCGACAACGCGAGCAAAGACCGGCTTAAGGTTTTCATTAGTCCCCTCTGAACATGTGAGCGTCAGCTTCCCCGGCCGGCAGGCACAATGCCGCCGGATGGTCACTCTGCAGTATAGCCTGTCTCCGCTGCGCCAGCGCAAGCGCCCGCGATGGCCGCCGCGTGAAGAAAGTCACACTTTTCGTGTTCCAATGTGCGCTCGATCCCGACTCGCCAAAGGCATCGGCAAACAGACCACGCCACCAACACGACATCTGAGCGTCATGCTGCGGCCGCCTACCACGTCCTGTGGTCTGAATAACGCACCCCAGCTTCCGCGGTTGACTGTGCACCAGCCCGCCCATCGCGCACCGGCGGCTGGCAGAAAAAGCGTCCAAAACGGCGTAGCCTCCCCAGCGCGTACCTCTTTGTGGGGTTAACGGCCCCTGCTGGCAAAACTTTAGGCAACGGCGCGGGCAGTTTGGCGATCAGGACAAGTCGCTAGCCGGCTGGCGCCAACGCTTGGCGAAGCTGCGGCAGCGTCTAGTGGTTGCCGTTGTCGAGAAAGCTGCGCAACTTGTCTGAACGCGACGGATGGCGGAGCTTGCGTAAGGCCTTGGCTTCGATCTGGCGAATTCGCTCGCGCGTCACGTCGAACTGCTTGCCAACCTCTTCGAGCGTGTGGTCGGTGTTCATCTCGATGCCAAAACGCATGCGCAGGACCTTTGCTTCGCGCGGCGTCAAAGTGTCGAGGACATCCTTGGTGATGAAGCGAAGGCTGGAATAGAGCGCCGCTTCGGTCGGTGCGAGCGTCGCATGATCCTCGATGAAATCGCCCAAGTGCGAGTCGTCATCGTCGCCAATCGGCGTCTCCATCGAGATCGGCTCCTTGCTGATCTTGAGGATCTTGCGAATCTTCTCCTCCGGCATCTCCATCTTCTTGGCCAACGTCGCCGGATCAGCCTCGAGACCGGTCTCCTGCAAGATCTGTCGGGAAATGCGGTTCATCTTGTTGATCGTTTCGATCATGTGCACCGGAATGCGAATCGTGCGCGCCTGGTCGGCGATCGAACGGGTAATTGCCTGCCGGATCCACCACGTTGCGTAGGTCGAGAATTTGTAGCCGCGGCGATATTCGAACTTGTCGACGGCCTTCATCAGACCGATGTTTCCTTCCTGAATCAGGTCCAGAAACTGCAGCCCGCGATTGGTGTATTTCTTGGCGATCGAGATGACCAGGCGCAGGTTGGCCTCGGTCATTTCGCGCTTAGCGCGCCTCGCCTTGGCTTCTCCGGTCGACATCTGCTTGTTGATGTCCTTCAGTTCGCGCAAGGGGATACCGATGCGGTCCTGCAAGGCTAGCAGCTTTCTTTGCTCTTCCTTGATGTTCGGCGCGTTGCGCGAGAGGATGGCGCCGTAGGTCTTGCCAGCCAGCGCAATTTCATCATCAACCCAGTCGATATTCAGTTCATTCCCGGGAAAGACCTTGATGAAATGCGGGCGCGGCATGCGCACGGTATCAACGCAAATTCTCTGGATCTTGCGCTCACAAGCACGTGCCTCCTCGACCATCGCACGAACCGAGTCGCACAGCCGCTCGATCGTCTTCGACGTGAAGCGGATGCCCATCATTTCTTCGGATATCTGTTGCTGCAGCCGAAGGTAGGCTCTGTCCTGCGACCCCTTCCTGAGCAGGAGTGCGTGCGCCTTGGTGTAATGATCCTTGATCACCTCGAGCCGCTCGAGCGCCTCGGTCTTCAGCTTGAGCAGCGTGGCGGCCGCCGCCGCACCTTCGACGACTTCCGCCTCCTCCTCGTCGTCTTCCTCGTCGTCTTCGACAACCTCCGTCAACTCTTCAAGCGAACCGCTGGTGTTCGGGTCGATCAGACCATCGATCAACTCGTCGACGCGCATCTCGTCACGCGCGATTCGCTCGGCACAGTGGATGATCTCGGCAATCGTCGTCGGACACGCCGATATCGCCTGGATCATGTGCTTCAGGCCATCTTCGATGCGTTTCGCGATTTCGATCTCGCCCT
Source organism: Accumulibacter sp. (assembly GCF_029255125.1). Classification (GTDB taxonomy): domain Bacteria; phylum Pseudomonadota; class Gammaproteobacteria; order Burkholderiales; family Rhodocyclaceae; genus Accumulibacter. The sequence continues at coordinate 21,072 of NZ_JAPUVR010000084.1, forward strand.
CACGCGTGAGCAGTTCGACCGAGCCCATCTCGCGCATGTACATGCGCACCGGATCGGTTGTCCGGCCAAACTCGGAGTCGACCGTAGACAGAGCCTGTTCCGCCTGCTCTTCTACATCGGCATCGTCGGCACCAACGGCTGGCGTGGCGTCCGACATGAGCAAGGTCTCGGCATCCGGCGCCTCGTCATAAACCTGGATGCCCATGTCGTTGAACGTGCTGATGATGCTTTCGATCTGTTCGGCATCGACAACATCATCCGGCAGGTGGTCGTTGATCTCGGCGTAGGTCAGGAAGCCGCGCTCCTTGCCAAGCTTGATCAGCGTCTTGAGGCGCATCTTGCGCGTTTCTTCATCGACTGGTACAGGCTGCGTTCCCACCTGCGCCAGGAGATCGGCCGCGGCCCTGGCCTTCGCTGCTTTCGTCGTTACCGCCTTTTCCCTTGCCATGACCATTTCCCGGATACTTTGTCGTGGAAAAACTCTATATTATAGCGCAGAGTGCCAGCCGCCGCCGGATCCACTGCCAACGCCAATCGCCGTCAGGTACTGCTGCTTTTCCTCACTCGACAAGCCAGCAAGACCGAGCTTCTGTATCTTCGCCTGCAGCAGAGAAAACGCGCGTCTCCCGGCGTGCTCGCGCAGCCGCGCCAGTGCGCCCTCGAACTCCGCTTCAACCTCGTCTTCGGCCAACTGCTGTTGCATTAGTTCAGCCGCCGCCTCCTGCAGGACAGACTCGTCGTCCTTGCCACGCAGGCACTCCAACAGACTTGCGTAGCCAGCATCCGCCGGCGTCTTGCCAGCACCTGCCAACTGGCCAAGCAGCCGTACGACGCGCGCCTCGGCCGATGCCTCCGGCAGCAGGTCGAGCGGTACGCGATGAATCAACTGCGGTCGCTGCAGAAGAATGCGCAAGAGCTTTCTGGGCAGAGACGGCGGGCGCCGCGACGGGTAGGCGGGCGGCAGCTGTCGAGTGACCGCCGGCAGCCCGTACAGGCTCTCGACCTCACTCTGCGCCAAGCCGCTTAGCTTGGCCAAGCGCTTGACGAGCTGCAGTCGCAGCAACGGTGACGACAAGCGGGCAAGCATCGGCCGCGCTTCGGCAAGCAGTCTGGCGCTTCCTTCGGCGCTCGCCAGATCGCAGCGACCGGCCAGCTCGCGCAGCATATACTCGGAGAGTGGTGTCGCACGCTCGACCAACTGGCCGAGCGCGGCCGTGCCATTGCGCCGGACAAAACTGTCCGGGTCATCGCCTTCCGGCAGGAAGACAAAACCGATTTCTTTCTGCTCGGGCAATACTTCGAGGCTGTTCTCGAGCGCCCGCCACGCTGCCTTGCGGCCCGCTGCGTCGCCATCGAAGCAGAAGATGATCTTGTCGGCCTGGCGCAAGAGCTTCTGCACGTGGGCAACTGTAGTCGCCGTACCAAGCGCGGCCGCGACGTTGTCGATCCCATGCTGCGCCAAGGCGACCACATCCAGGTAACCCTCAACCACGATTACCTGGTTGCGCGCACGTATCGCCAAGCGCGCCTGCGGCAGACCGTAGAGCTCATGGCCTTTATGAAAAAGCGGGGTTTCTGGCGAGTTCAGGTATTTCGGCTCGCCTTGCCCGACGACGCGACCACCGAAGGCGATGACTTCGCCGCGCAGATTGATGATCGGAAACATCACCCGATCACGAAACCGGTCGTACAAGCGTCCTTGTTCGTTCCTGGTGACCAAGCCCAGTGCCTGCAGTTGCGGGCTAGCGTACTCGGCAAAAGCTCCGGCAAGCGCCTGGCCCGCGTCCGGCGAATAGCCGAGGCCGAAACGACGCGCGACCTCGCCACTCACGCCGCGCGCCTTGAGGTAAGCAATCGCTTTGTCCGAGCTTTTGAGCTGCTCGCGGTAGAAGCGCGCGGCGCGCGCCATCAGTTCAGCCAGCCCCTGGGTCGGTGCTGCCGGCGCTGGCGCGACCCCGTGCTGCTCGGGCAGAGAAAGCCCAACCCGAGCGGCCAAATCCTTGACGGCATCCTGGAAGCCAACCCCGGCGTAAGCCATCATGAAACCGATGGCAGTCCCGTGCGCTCCACAGCCAAAGCAGTGGTAGAACTGTTTGCTTGGGCTAACGGTGAAAGACGGGGACTTCTCGTTGTGGAACGGACAACAAGCCGCGAAATCGGCGCCGTGTCTTTTCAGCGGGACATAGCCATCGATCAGTTGAACCAGATCAACGCGCTGGAGCAGTTCGTGAATGAACGATTCCGGAATCATTTCACCAACAAACATAGCCGCCTATCGACAGACAGGCGGCCGCTCTGGGACGAAAAGCAGCGACGCGAGGGCGGCTGCTAGGGCTAGTACAGCTTGGGCGGCAAGGTCTGGCTGCGCATCCGCTTGTGATGCCGTTTGACGGCTGCTGCCAGTTTGCGCTTACGTTCGGCCGTCGGCTTTTCGTAGAACTCGCGCGCTCTCAGCTCGGTGAGCAAACCGGTCTTTTCGACGGTGCGTTTGAAACGGCGAATGGCAACTTCGAACGGCTCGTTTTCCTTTACGCGAATGGCAGGCATCGACTCATCCCAGGCTAGAAATCAAAAGTGGATCATACACACAGGCAAGCGTTCGATTGTAAACTGAAACGGGGATGGCTTTCAACACCCGAGAACGGCTTGATCGCTCGATCATGCTCGATTCATTGACCAGCCTGACGACTTGTGCTGTAATCCGGGCTTCGACGAACGGGCGGTTAACTCAGCGGTAGAGTGCCATCTTCACACGGTGGAAGTCACTGGTTCGATCCCAGTACCGCCCACCAGCCTCATCGGCTCGCTTAAGAGGATGCTGAGGGTCTGGTCACAAGCGCGTTGAACGCAGGGCGAACCGGGAGCGATCGCCGCAAGCGCCGGCTCAGCAGACGAGCAGGCCAGACGACCGAGAACGCGCCGCGGACGAGGCCAGCCAGCTAGGCCGAGTTGCGCCTCAGCGCCAGCGCGACAAAGACCGAAATCAGGCCAGCCAACGTCCCAGCGACGAAGCCAACCGTAAGCAGCAGTCCTTTTTTCGGACTGACCGGTTTTTCCCACACAAAGATGTCTTCGATGACCTTCGGCCCTTGCGTCGCTGGCGGGTCCAGTGCGGTTTCCAGCGCCATGATACTCTGACGCTCATTGAAAAGCTGGCTCTCTTTCTGGACACGCAGAGCAGTCATCAGCGAAAGCTGTGTAAAGCGATCGTCCTTGACGCCGACGTTGGCAACCACCTTTCCCAACACAGTCAGTTCCTTCTCCGCGCTTGCCAGCCGTTCGCGGGCAATCGTCAGATCCAGGCGCATGCGATCAAGTGCCGGCTTGGCGATCTCGGCGTGCTTCTTCGCCAGTTCGGCGACGGCGCCATCAACAATTCGGCGCGCACCGTCGATCGTCTCGGCTCTCGCCCTGATCTCGATGAGCGCGCTGTTGCCCATCGCCGACGTGCTCTTGGCCACGTTCAAGGACAGGTGTTCGCCATCGGCGACTCCCTTTTGCGAGCGCCTCAGGTCGGCCAGCCATTCGCCGTGTCCAAGCATTTCGGCGACCCGCAGTTGAAAGGCCGGCGTTCGCATGCGCTCGACCGCCTGGGTCGCGGCTTCGACCGGAGCGCTGGCCAATTGTCCGACCACGCCGATCTGACCGACCTGCACCATCGCCATCGCCTCATACTTGGGTGTGATCAGCCAGATGGCCAAGCCGCCGGCAGCAAGGCCGGCCAGCGCCCAACCAGTCACCAAGCGCCAGCGCTGCCGCACGTCCTGCCATAGTTCCGGCAAACCAACCGCCGCTTGCGCGGGCCGCTCGTTCTGTGTCATCGATGTAGCACTCCCCGTCGAATTGCCGTGCTCAATGCAAGGCTACTCCCGCCCCTGGCAAGCGCGCAAAGGCGCGCCAGAGCAGTTTCCCATCGCCGTGCCGAGCGGGTGCGTACTCCTGGACCATCGACTGCAGCAAGGCAAGCACTCTTTCGTAGTCAAACGCCTGACACGCGTCCTCGAGGTTCGCCAAGTGATCCCGCAAGACCGCCCATGGAACCTCGTGCTCATAGGCGCGCATGATCAGCGGATGCGTTGTTCCCTCCACATGTTCACCGATCAGAAGTTCTTCGTAGAGCTTTTCGCCGGGCCGCAAGCCTACGATCTCGATCGCGATGTCGCCGTCGGGATGTTGCTCGTCGCGCAGCTCGAGACCGCTCAGGTGCACCATCCTTCGCGCCAGATCGATGATCTTCACCGGCTTACCCATATCGAGGACATAGACCTCGCCCCCCTGACCCATCGCGCCCGCCTGGATCACCAGTTGCGCCGCCTCGGGAATCGTCATGAAATAGCGGGTAATCTCCGGATGGGTCAGGGTGATCGGGCCGCCGCTGGCAATCTGCTTGCGAAAGAGCGGCACGACTGAGCCCGACGAACCAAGTACGTTGCCGAAGCGAACCATGCAGAAGCGCGTTTTGGCACCGCTTCTGGCCAGCGCCTGCAGAATCAGTTCCGATAGCCGCTTGCTCGCGCCCATCACGTTGGTTGGCCGTACTGCCTTGTCGGTCGAGATGAGGACAAAGGTTTCGACGCCGGCGGCCAGTGCTGCTTCGGCCATGCAGCGCGTCGCCACGGCATTGTTGCGCAAGCCTTCGATCGGATTGTGCTCGACCAATGGAACGTGCTTGTAGGCCGCTGCGTGATAGACCGTCTGCACGCTGAAGCTGGTCATGATCATCTGGTTGCGCCGCTGATGACTGACCGACCCGAGCAGCGGCACCACCTCGACGCGCAGCTTGCGCGCGGCGCACAGCGAGCTGAGCTCCTGATCGATCGAGTAGAGCGCGAATTCGGTCAGATCCATCAGGACCAGGCGCAGCGGGCGAAGGAGAACGAGCTGGCGACAGAGCTCCGACCCGATCGACCCGCCGGCACCCGAGACGAGAACGACCTTTCCCGTCACGCACTGGCTGAGCAATTGCGGATCAGGGGCAGCCGACTCGCGTCCGAGCAGATCCTCGATCTCGATCTCCCTGATTGCATCCACAGAAATGCGGCCGTCGACCACATCGGCCATTCCCGGAACCAGCTTGACCCTGCAGTGCAGGCCTTCCAGACGCTCGATGATTTCCGCGCGCCGTGCGCGGGTGAGCGACGGTATTGCCAGGAGGACTTCGTCTATCCTCTTGCTGGCGACCAGCCGCTCGAGACTGTCGGGCGAATAGACACGCAGCCCGGCGACATCGGTGCGCTGCAAGGCTGGATTGTCGTCGCACAGCGCGAGCGGCGCGTACTCGCGACCGGCACGCAGCGCGCTGGCCAACTGCATCCCGGCGCTGCCGGCACCGTAAATGACGACGCGCTTGCGCACGTCGGGCCCGCGCTCGGAGCGCACGACGAAACTGCGCGCCAGGAAGCGGGTGGCGCCAACGTAGACGATCGCCAGCAACCAATAGATCGCCAGGACGCCACGCGACAACCCGGGGGTGTGTGTCAGGGCGATGCCGGCCGCGAGCAGCAGGACTGAAACGGTGACGCCGCCCGCGACGACGAAAACCACCGTGCCTTCCATGAACCGGACGACCGCGCGGTAGAGCCCCAGGCGGACGAAAACGGGAATCGCCAGCACCGGTGCCGCCAGCATCTGCCACCCGTAGCCGTCCAGGTCAGGGCGCAGCGTTTCGAAACGTACGACGAGCGCCGACCAGAAGGCAAGCACCAGCAAGACGTAGTCCGCCGCCATGGCGACGAACTGCTTCTGCTTGCGCGGCAGCGCCAGGAAGCGCCTCAGCATGCCGCCTCCCGCGTGCTCGGGCGTGCGGCCTCGCCAGCAACCTGATCGAGTACCCGGCAGGTTTCGACGATATCGCCTGCGGTCAAGGTCGGGTGTACGAGCAACATCAACGAGCTTTCCCCGAGCATGCGCGCCACTGGCAGCCGCTGCGCCGGTCGCCCACCGCCGTCGAAGGCCTTTTCCATATACACCTCAGGGCACGAACCGTGGTAGCAGGGGACGCCGCGCCGGTTGATCTCCTCGACCAGGCGGTCGCGCGTCCAGCCATCGGCAAGCTGCTCCGCCCGGACGTAGGCGTAGAACTTGTACTGCGCGTGCGCGCAAGCCTCGGCTTGCGCACAACGCGCAGGGCAATCGACGCGGCAGGCAAAGGTCGGCACATGCAACACCGGGTGCCGCGCACAGACCTCGGCGATAGCGCGCGCGTTGGCGTTGCGCTGCGCCGTCCAGGCGGCCATCCGGCGCAACTGGATCCGCCCGATCACCGCCTGGACTTCCAACATGCGAAAGTTGCTGCCGAAGCCGTCGTGCAACCAGCGGAAGCCCGGCGGGTGGCGGCGCTCATACACCGACTCCCAGCTCTTGCCGTGATCCTTGTACGACCACATCGCTGCCCACAAGCCGCGATCGTTGGTGGTCACCATGCCGCCCTCGCCGCCGGTGCTCATGATCTTGTCCTGGCAGAACGACCACGCGCCGATGTGCCCGAGCGTTCCGACGCTTCGCCCGCGATAGCGCGCGCCGTGCGCCTGCGCGCAATCCTCGATGACTTTCAGGCCGTGCTCCTCGGCGAGTGCCATGATGCCGTCCATGTCACAGGGCCAGCCGGCCAGGTGAACGCAGACGATGGCCTTCGTCCGCGCGCTGAGAACGGCGGCGATCGTGCGGGCAGAGATGTTCCCGCTGGCCGCCTCGACGTCGGCAAAGATGGGCCGCGCTCCGGCGTTCACCACGCAGGAAACCGACGCCATGAAGGTACGCGGGGTGACGACGACCTCGTCGCCGGGACCGACTCCCAGCGCCTTGAGCGCCAAGTCGAGCGCCAGCGTACCATTGGCCAGAGCGATCGCGTATTGCGCGCCGCACCACGCAGCGAATTCTTTCTCGAACTCGCGACACTCGCCACCTGTCCAGTAGTTCACCCGGTTCGAGAGGATGACGCGACGAACGGCGTCGGCTTCTTCATCGGTGAAACTTGGCCACGGGGAAAACGCAGTATCCAGCATCGGCTCAGACCTTTACCAAGAGTGTGGCCGGATTGCCGACCACCGTTGCCCCAGGCGCGACGTCTTTCGTCACCACCGCGCCCACGCCAACCACTGCGCCCCAGCCGATGACCAGCGGCTTGCCCGGCCTCACCTGTTTCAAAACGGCGCTAGAGCCGATGTACGCGTGATCCTGATAGGCCAGCACACGCCGGCCGTTGACCACCGCTGCGGAGGGGCGGTCGTCGACAACGACCCGCCTTTCCGACGGCACGCCCAGCCGGCGCAACTGCTGCTCGGCGATCGGCATCACGCCCCGACCGCAGCCGCTCGCCCCATAGACCGCAAACAAGTCGGCGTTCATTCGCGTTCCCTGACCGCCGAGCCCGAGAAACGTGGCATCGTCGCTTCACCGGCGGCGCTGATACCGTCGCGCAGAACGACCTTCCTGACCGTTAACCAGAGAATCTTCAAGTCGAGCGCTAGCGACCGGTTGTCCACGTACCACACGTCGAGAGCAAATTTCTCCTCCCAGGTCAGCGCGTTGCGACCGTTGACCTGGGCCCAGCCGGTAATCCCCGGGCGTACGGCGTGACGGCGAAGCTGTTCGGGGGTGTACAGTGGAAGGTACTCCATGAGGAGCGGACGCGGCCCGACGAGGCTCATCTCGCCGCGCAATACGTTCCAAAGCTCGGGTAGTTCGTCAAGGCTGCTTGCCCGTAACCAGCGGCCAAAGCGCGTCAGCCGCGCGGCGTCCGGCAAAGGCTCGCCGTCAGTCCCAACGGCCACAAGCATACTACGGAATTTTATCATCTTGAACGGCTGCCCATGCAGCCCGGGCCGCAACTGGCTGAAAAGAACGGGGCTGCCAAGGCGAGCACGGACGAGGATACAAAGAACGACAAGAACCGGCGCCAGCGCGACCAGTGCGACGAGCGCGACGAGAAAATCAAACAGCCGCTTGCCCACGATGGACACCTTCGATGACACGCAGCCAGTCTTCCGCCAGTTGGCGCCGGTCGAAACGCCGTTCGGCCAGGCTGCGCGCCGCTCGTCCCATCGCCGCCAGCGTCGCGCGCTGCTCGGCGAGCTGGCACAAGGCGTCGGCAAAGGCCGCCGGGTCTTCGGGCGCAACCGCCACGCCACAAGCGCTCTCATTGATCAGATCGGCTACCCAGCCCGGATAGTTGGTCAGCACCGGCTTGCCCGCCGCCAGATAGTCGAAGAACTTGTTTGGCGACGTCCCGTAGTAAAAGGCTTCAACGTTGTCGAGAATCATCAGGCCGACATCGACGCGCGCATGCATGAGGACGGCCAACTGCTTCTTCGGCAGCGGCGGGAGGAAAACGCAGTTGTCGAGCCCCTCGCGCTGCGCTCGCGCGAGGAGCGCCGGCTTCAGCTTGCCGTCGCCAACGAAGAGCAGGGTCACGTCGCGCCGCCCGCGTCGCTTCAGTTCGCCGGCGGCATCGAGGACTGCGTCGAGGCCGTTGGCAATGCCGTGCGAGCCGGTGAAGGCGGCAACCAGCGCATTCGGCGGAAGCGCCCGGACGACTTCGGCGGGCAGTTCGAGAGCCTGCTCTTCGCCCGAGAAGAGCGCCAGATCGCAGCCGTTCGGCACCAGATGCACGCGTTCCGGCGCTATGCCACGACGCCGGATGCCGCGCACGATGCCCGGCGACAGGCCGATGCAGGCCTGCGCCGAGTGGTAGCACGACCACTCCAGCCAGTCCATCGCGCGCAGAACGAGCGGATTGCGGATGACCCCCATTTCGCGCGGCAGTTCAGGCCACAGGTCGCGCACTTCGAAGACGAAACGCTGCCCTTTGAGCCAGCGCGCGACGATACCGGGAATTCCGGCAGTGAGCGGCGTCGACGTGGCAAACAGCACGTCGTGGCGTTCGAGCAGGGCGACCAGAACGCTGCGCCAGGCAAAGCGCAGAAAGGTCAGGGTCCGTTTCACGAAGCCGTCGGCGTTGGAGTACGGCAGCTCGAACTCGATCACCCGGATGCCCGCGACGATGCCCTCGCGGCGGCCCTTGACGAAGGCGTCGTGCAGGCCGGTCCGCCCGCCAGCGTAGGAACCGCAGACCATCGTCACCTGATGGCCGGCAGCGATCAGCCGGCAGGCGTTCTCGTACGAACGCGTGCCCGAAGCGCCGTCCGGCGTCGTGAAATGCTGGTGATAGTAGAGAACTCGCATGTCGGTCAGTGAAACTCGATGGTCGTCCTGAGCACGGTCGCCCGTTGCGTCCTCACTTCGATCACCGGCAGCCCCGACTGCTCGCCGTAGCACCTGGACTCGGCGCCGTTCGTTTGCCGCAGATCGAGGGGAACGTCGGCCGTCACGGTCAGGCGGGCAAGCGCCGAGCTGACGCCGCCCGGAATATCCTGCCAGTTGGCGTGCACCAGACGCCAGCGCAGACAGGCGCTGCGGGCGAAGCCGGAAACCTCGTCGTCGACTTCGATACGGTCGGGTTGCCAGCGAACCGTCCGCCGATGGCGTGCTCCGCACCAGTCGACGTACTCGGCAGCCACCTCGTCAGGCCGCGCTTCGTCGTAGGTGAGGGCGCTCAGATCCAGCCACTCGCCGAACAGGAAACGGCCGATACGCGGCATCTGGTCGCGCTCGTCAAACTCTACCGTGTTGTGCGCCACCGTTCCTGGAAAATACGCCGCGGCTTCCGGCGCCGCCGGCCGATAGCTGAAAGTGCCGCCGTCGCGCAAGACGTTGACGCCGTCCGCCCAGACGTCCAGATGCAGGCCGTCGGCATGCGAGGGGCGAAAGCGATACCTGGGCAGACGCAGCAGCGCCCAGCGCTGAGCTTGCCCAAGGCGCACGTAGCCGCCAAACGGAAACAGCCGACGAGTGGTCGGCAGATGGCCGGCGGGCGGCGCAGGCATGTCGGCAAACCAGGTGGACAGCGTCGCCGACTCGCCAGACGGCGGCGTGGCGCCAGCCAGGACGTTCGCCGCCCAGGCGAGGCTGGGCCGAAAATCTCGATAGGGGGTGAGGCTCAGCGGCAGTAGCCGAGCCCCATCGTTCGCGCCAAGGTTAGGCGCGTCGCCCGAAAGCGGGTCGGTGACTGCGCGCAGCCAGGCGAGGGCGAGGCTGGCACGCTCGTACCAGGAAGCGCTGAACGGCTGATCGTCAAAGTGGCGACGCCAGTTCTCGGCGAGTGTCAGTGCATCGAGCAACAGCCTATGGTAGGTCACCGAATGCTGCGCAAAACTACCGTCTGGCATGACCAGTTTAGCCACGCGTTCCTCCAGCACCTGGCGCCCGCGACGCTGCCAGGCGCGCGCCGCATCGGCGAGCGGCGTGGGCAGCGAAGGCTGGCTGCGCAGCCAGAGGCCACCCATGTAGAGCGCCGCCGCCTCCGAGGTCGCATGATTGTTGTCCTGCGCCACGGCATAGAGCAGTGTTGGCCGGATGCGGCGGCAGTGTTCGGCGACGAAGCGCTGCAGTGGCGGCAGCGCGCGGGCTCCGGCATGACGCGCCAGCCACTCGGCAACGAGCAGCGTGTGCATCAGGCGGATTCCGGTCTCCTGACCGCATTTCCAGTTGACGCCAAGGTTGAATGGATTGGCCGCCACCCAACTGCTCAGCCAGCGCTCGATTCCCTCAGCGAAACGAGTTTCGCCACTCAGGATCCACGCCTGCGCCAGCCAGAGGAGGCCATCAAAACGCGACGGCTCCCACAGATACTTGACGTCGCCAGCGGCGAGGGCGAACTCGTTCAGCACCGTCCAGTGCGCGAGCTGCGCGGCACGAAGTCCGTTGTCCGCGTTGCACAGCCAATCAGGGGGAAAGCCGGTCGCCCGTTCGCCCGCAGAAAAGAAAGGCAGCCAGCCGGCGAGGACGCGCTCGGCGCGCTGGATCAGCGCCTGCCGTTCTCCTTCCGGCAACTCGGGGGAAGTCAGCGGCCGCCCGGGGAAATCGAAAAAAGGTCCCGCGTAGGACAGACCGACAGGCAGTAGTCGACGATAGACACCGCTACGGCAGAGCAGCCTGTAGGCGACGACCCGCGCCGCGTTGCCGACGCCCAAGCGTGGCAGCGCACGCAACAGTCTGCTGGCGCGTCTCAGCACCCGGCCGCTCCACCGCTCTGACGCTCGGCGATCTCGATCGACAGGCGCGACACTTCCAGCAGCTCGGCAAAAGCGATCGGCGCTCCGCTGCCGCCGCGAATCCCGTCGATGAACGCCTTGGCGCAGGCGTCCTGCCCTTTGTCCTGCTTCCACAGCCGCTCGTTGCGAAAGCCGGGCCAGCCGTAACCGTCGAGGCGCAGGAAGTTGTTCAACTGGAGTACGGCATCGCCGGCGAAGACCTCCAGGCGCTCTTTCGGGAAAACCTTGCCGCCGGTCGCCAAGTAATGGACGGTCGCCAGCGAGCCGTCGGCGAAATCGAGCGTGATCGTCGCGCTATCCTTGGCTGCCGCGCGGCCGCAACGCGCGCCGAGCGTCGCCACCGTCCACTCGGCAATCGGCACGCCGATCAGGTAGCGAGCCAAGTCGATGAAATGGCACGCTTCGCCCAGAATGCGACCGCCACCGACGCTGCGATCCTGCGTCCAGTGCTCAGCCGGAATGGCACCGGCATTGACCGTGTAGACCAGCGACTTCGGTCCGGCCAGCCCTTTCAGCAACTGCTGCAGGCGTTGCACGAGCGGAGCAAAACGCCGGTTGAAGCCGACCATCACCGCGGGTGCGCGGCCTTGCGCAAGTTGTCCCTCGTAGGCAGTCTGAATGGCGGTCAACTCGTCGAGCGTCAAGGCCATGGGCTTCTCGACGAAAACGTGCTTGCCGACTTCGAGCGCGCGGACGACGAAAGCCGCGTGCGTATCGTGTCGGGTTGCGATCACCACCGTGTTGATCTGGTCGTCGGCGAAGATGTCGGCTTCATCGGTCGTCGCCTGCGTGAATCCGGCCTTGCGCCCGTGGTGCACACCGCTCACGCCGCCGCTCGTGAGGATCGTCGTCAGTTGCGCGCCTGCTTTGCTGAACGCCGGGATCAGCATGCGCGAAGCGTAGTTGCCAGCACCGATCACGCCCAGCGACGGCTCGCCCGGCGCGCAGGCGGCGGGCGAACCGCCGTGCAGGCTGACGCGCGCGCTCAGTGCCCGGTCCAGTTCCGCCTGCGGGTACTCGAGGACGATGCCCAGCGCCGACTTGTCCTTGAGCAGCGCGTCATACGCTGCGAGCGCATCGTCGAAGGCGAAACGGCGCGAAATCAGCGGCCCGACCGCTAGCCGCTGCTCGGCCATCATCCCCAAAATGGCCTCGAAGTTGCGCTGCTCGGTCCATCGCACGAAGGCCGGCGGATAGTCCCGCCCCTGTTGCTCGTACGCCGGATCGTAGCGTCCAGGGCCGTACGAACACGAGACCTGGAAGCTCAACTCCTTCTCGTAGAATTCACTGCGCTTCAACTCGAGACCCGTTACGCCGACGAGAACGATGCGCCCGCGCTTGCGGCACATGCGTGCCGCCTGGCTGATTGGCTCGCTCGACGAAGTCGAGGCCGTGACGATCACCGCGTCAACGCCGCGCCCGCCGGAGAATGCCATCCCCATCGCCAGCACGTCGGCTCCCGCCGCCGGATTGCAGGTGACGGCGCCAAACTGGCGGGCCAGCGCCAGTTTGGACTCGTCGAAATCGATCCCCAGGACATGACAACCGTGCGCCCGCAACAACTGCGTCGTCAGCAGGCCGATCAGTCCAAGGCCGGTGACCACGACGTATTCACCCAGCGTCGGCTGAACCAGGCGGATTCCCTGTAGCCCGATCGCAGCGAGAACGGTGAACGCAGCATCGGCGCTGTCCACCGTGTCCGGAATTCGCGCGCACAGGTTCTTTGGTACGCGCACAATGTCGGCATGCGGACCGTTCGAGACGACGCGGTCGCCGATCGAGAAACCTTCGACACCGTCGCCGACGGCCAGTACGACGCCGACGTTGCAGTAGCCGAGCGGCAGCGGTTGGTCGAGCTTGCTGCGCACCGCATCGATGGTTGTCAGCAGTCCTTCGCTGCGAATCTTGTCGAGCACCATCTTGACCTTTTCGGGCTGCTGACGCGCCTTGTCGAGCATCGAGGCGCGCCCGAAGTCCACCAGCATGCGCTCGGTCCCCGCCGAAATCAGGCTGTAGGTGGTGCGGATGAGCAGGCTGCCGGGCTGCACCCGAGGCGCCGGCGCTTCGATCAGCAATGTTTCACCATTGCCCATGTTCTGCAGGATCTGTTTCAAGTCGGCCTCATTGTTTCTTCACATCGCCGCCAAAGAGTGCGGGACACGCGGAGGTTCAGGCGCCGGCCGGGCGGACGCCAGGCGGACGGTCATAATTGATCAGGACCGCCCGATACGGCCCCTGAAAGACGAATAGGCTGCCCGCAACGGCACCGACGACACCTACCGCATCGATCAGCGCCTGCATGTGGTCGCGGCTGCCGGCGCCACCGACGAAAGAGATCGGGCAAGTGACCGCAGCGCGCACCTGTCGCGCCAGATCAAGGTCGTAGCCGTTCATCGCACCGTCGCGGTCGATCGAATTGATCACGATTTCACCCGCACCCAGGTCGACCGCCTGCCGGCAGAACGCGATGAGGTCGGTCTTCTGCTTCTTGCGTCCGTTGTGGGTATACACCGAGTAGCCAGGGAAAAGCGCGTTGCGTCTCACGTCGAGCGTAACGACGACGCTTTGCGAACCAATCGCGCTCGCCATCTCGCCGATCAGCGCCGGGCGCGCCAACGCCGCGGCGCTGATCGATACCTTCTCGAAGCCGAGCGAGATCACCTCGACCGCCTGCGCGGCACTGGTGATTCCTCCGCCATAGCAAAGGGGCATCCTGGACTCGACGGCAATCGTCTTCAGACGGGCGAAGTCCGGCTGGCGCTGCTCGCTGGTGGCGTCGATGTCGAGCAGAATCAGCTCGTCGACCTCCTTTTCATTGAAGATCTTGACCGCGTTCAATGCGTCGCCGACGTACTTGCCCTCCTTGAACGCCTTGGTCTTCACCAAGCCGCCGTCGTGCAGCAGGAGACAGGGGACGATCCGTGAACGAAGCATGTTCATATCTCTGCGAAGTTGCGGAAGATCGCCATTCCATTTGAATGGCTTTTCTCCGGGTGAAACTGGAGGCCGTAGACGTTGCCGCGTCCGACGGCACAGGGAAGCTCGTCGCCATAGCTGACCGTCGCCAGCACGCTGGCCGGGTCACTGGCGGCAAAATAGTAGCTGTGCAGGAAATAGAAGCCACGCTCGACATCGATTCCGCGGAAAAGTGGGTTGTCCGCCTGCAGGTGGATCGAGTTCCACCCCATATGCGGCAGTCGCGGGGAGGCGACCAGACGACTGGCGTCGATCTTCTTCACTTTTCCCGCGATCCACCCCAAGCCCGACAGGCTGCCTTCCTCACTCGACTCGGCCAGGATCTGCATGCCGACGCAAATCCCCAGCACCTTCTTGCCGTGACCAACGACTTCCTGAACGAGCACGTCCAGCATGCCGGACGACGCGAGATGCTGCATCGTCGCGTCGAAGGCGCCGACGCCGGGCAGGATGTAGCGTTCAGCCTGCGCCAAGTCGCTCGCCTGGTCGCAGATCAGATAGGGAATCCTGAGCTGCTTGTAGATGTTGGCAATCGCCGCGATGTTTCCCGAGCCATAGTTGATGATCGCGATCATCGCTTGATCGCCCTCTCGATGCCGAGCAGGTGCAAGGTCTTCGCACCCAGGTCGAAAAGCCACTCCTGGTTGGCGTAGTCGCGATACGTCTTGAGTGGCATCGTATGGTACTGGCGCAATTCCGCCGCGCTGATGCCCAGCTTGCTGGCGATGTATTCGAAATCCTCGTCGATCGTGGCCGGGTCGTAAGCTGGCGCGGCGAGCTTTTCCAGCGCCTCGTCGCGCGTCATCTGGCCGGTGAGAATCAGGCTGGAATACTGCACGCGCCGTGTGTCGTAACCGAAACGCGTCGGTAGCCAGTAACCCTCGTAGAAGCGGGTAAAGCGCGACTCGAAATGCTTTTGTGGATAAGGCCGCCAGCCGTAGGCTTGCGCCAACACCTCGGCGGCCAGCGCCTTCGTGTAGGGCAAGTAGTTCAGCGGCTTGACCACCTGTACGCCCTTCAGATAGCGCAGATAGAACTTGTGGAACAGGATGCTGCTGAACGGATAGGTCTTCAGTGCGCGACTCCCGAAGCGGCCATGGATATCGCGAATCTGCGTCATGTCGGTTCCGTAATACAGCCATTCGAGCGGATTGCGCACGCATTCGGTAGCGAAGTTTCCGCCGTTCAGGATGTACTTGATTCCGTGCTGGTTGGCAAAGTGGTACAGGGTGGCGACGAAGGCGTGATCCTGGGGTATGTCCAGGTGCGGGACACCGGCCTTGAAGAAAGCCAGTTGCAAGTCCTTCATCTCTTCCCAGTTGATGACTTCGGTATAGAGATCAAGCCCCAATCCCTTGATCAGCGACTGAATGTTGCTCACCGCGATGTCCGTGTTCCAGCCCCCATCGACATGGAAAACCAGCGGTCGAAGGCGAAACTCGGTCACCACCAAGTGCAAGAGGTACGAGCTGTCCATTCCTCCGCTCATCCCCATGATGCAGTCGAAGGGTTTGCCTGATCCAGCGGCCCTGATGCGCTCCGCTTGCTGCGCGAAGAGCGCTTTTCCCCGCTCGTTCGGGTGCCAGTTCGGCAAGACGTCGCGCGTGAAGCCGATGCAGTGGTCGCAGACACCCGATTCGTCGAAGACGATCTTCGAATCGCTCGTGTCCATTACACAATTGCTGCACACCTGATACTGCCGCATGATTCCCACTCCACTCAAAATCCGTGTTCTCGTCCGGCAGAACCATCAACTGGCTTGCCTTACTCCGAAATGCTCGATTGCCGTCAATCGCTGGCTAACCGAAAATCTTCACATACTTTCTGTATTCGCGGTGCGCGTCCCTGGCTAGTGCCCAGCGCCGCTTGTTGGGCAAATCGTTCAGGGCGCCGTGCCAATGGTGGATCACCCGGATAGCCGGATCGTAGTACGCCTGATGGCCCGCATCCGCAAGCTGCTTGCTCAGGAAGAACTCCTCGCTCATCAGCAGAGTTGGCGCCCAGAGTTCTTCGAACAGCGAGAAGAAAGCCGGGCCGAGCAGATAACACGAACCATGCCCTTGATAAATCGGGCGGGGAATCTCCCACTCACTCTCGTCAGAACGGTCGGAAAAAGACCGAAAGCGCATGGCCAGTCGATGAATCAGCAGGCCGAGGAAATAGTTCGAATAATAGAGGCTATAAAATACTTCGCGCAGCGGGCTGATTCCGCTGATCACGTGCGGGTTCTGGTGCTCGCCCGCCGGCGTGACGATATCGGGGCAAACCACCGGAAACCTGCGCCAACACTCGCTGTTGCTTTCCAGACGATCGGCAAAATCGGCGGGAAACTCGAGATCGTTGTTACCGACGACCATCCACTCGATATCCGGTCGTGTACGGCGCAGGTGTGCGATTCCAAGATTGAGTCCGCGGAAATACCCGACATTGTCCTGATTCAGGATCAGATGAACGTCGGGAAAATCGGCCGCCAAAGCTTGCAGTTCGGCAATCGATGGCGCTGCCGAAGCGTTGTCCACAATGACTATCGCGTATGAGTGACCGGTGTTGAGCAGCAAGCTGCGCACCGCCTCGCGCGAGTAGTGCGTGTTGTTGTAGTTGGTACAAACGTAAGCTATTTTCACCGGAATTCCTGGAAACGCTGCCTCGGCTACTCGCCAGCAGCAGACGCGCGCCGGCTTCGCTCGCGCCGCCGCGCAGGGGGTCGCGAATTATATGTCAAGGCTAGGGCTTACTGCAAACTGCCGGTGGTGCCGCTCCCGGCGCCGGGCTGTCGGCAGGTGCGCGGCGCCGGCAACGTTCGTCATTAAGGCGCAGGAAGAGCGCAAGCAGTAGGAAGCCGGCATAAACGTTGTTCCAGATCAGCAAACTGATAATGAAAGAAGTATAGAAATAGGCGACGGAGAAAACGAAGACGGCGGCTGAAAGGATAGGCTTTCCGCAAACGAGCAACCGCCAGTAAGACCAGTGAAGCAGAAATCCGCTACAAGTGATCAGGCACAGTGCACCACCAACACTGAAGTCCTGGATCAGACCCCGGAAAAAGGTATAGATGTTGGTCTGCAAAAGGTCAGCATAGACGAAGTACTCGTCGTAAACGCCCATCGGTACGGTTTTGCTACTGCCGGCCAGCTTGAAAAGCGCCATGAAGGTATAGAATCCGTAAGCGTCCTCGTCCTGCTGATATTCCATCACGCTGTTGCCCAGTGTCCAATAGCAGAACCAATCGGAAAAGGCGTAGAGATGGGCAGACGTGTAGGAGGCAAAGTATCTCACCAGTTGCTGCACAATCTCTGCCCCGCCGTCCAGGCTGTCGAGCATGCGCGAGAGAAAGGAAACGAGCAGGAACGGAAAGGCAAGCAGGCAATAGAAGAGCAGGCGCTTTATCCCGGCTTGGTCAATCAGCGTGAACTCGCCGCGCTCGATCCGGGTCAGGAGAACGCCGCCCCAGATCATGAAGACCGCCAGGAAGACGGTGCCTTTGGCGCCCTGAATCAGCATCATCGCCAACGAGGGGAGTACGGCAAGGAGAAGAGTCCGGTAGCCGGGCTGGCCCTGGGCGCGTGCGCCGTAGCGCAGACCACCCATGGTCGCCGCCGGATAGGCAAGGAGCAATCCGAGTTGCGCAAAGACGTTCTTTTCCAGGTCCTCCGCGTAGCGGCGCGCGGTGTACTCGGCCGCAGTCCCCAGCGGATTGAGCACGACATCCATTGGCGAGAAGCCCTGGATCAGCAGGTCGGCCAACTGGCAAAGCAGAACGAGGGCAGTCGTCGCATGGAAGAGGCGGCGCAGAAAAGGCGTGTCGTAGCGGAATCGGGCGCCGGCGTTCTGTCGCACACGCATTGCCGCGTGCCAGTCGGGACCGAGTGCGGTCAGCGAAAAGAGCGTGCACGCAAGGAGTATGTAGGCGATCGCCAAGGGCTCGATCGGCACCACGAACAGGGCAACGAGGGGAACGAAGGTGTAGGCGAACCAGAAAAGCGAGAAGATGCACGCGGGAATCAACCATGTCCCGACCAGACGGCGAATGACGATCGCTTGGCCGAGAATGGCCAGCGAAAACACGATGGCGAGCAGCTTTTCGAGGACTTCCACGGTAGCTGCTCGCTCAGAACCCGAAGCAGCGAGGGTAGGGCGGGAAGCCTGGCGGGCGGCGCGAACGAATCATAGGATGTACTTGCGCACGATCAGGGCAAAGAGGCACAGCTCGGCGAGGACGAAACTGACCGCGGCGCCGAGTTCGCCGTGCAGCCAACCGAGTGTGAAGCACGCGGCGAGGCTGCACGCGGCGGTCGCGAGAATCGCCCGAAAGAGGTAGCTGCGCTGCTGCATGGCGTTCAAACCGGCAACGCCGAACATGAAGTTGGAAATTCCAAAAAAACTCGCCAGCGACATCAGTCCGACGAGCAAGACGACGCGCTGCACATCCTGAATACGGTTCAGCCACGGCAGATTCTCGCCAACGGCGGCATAGGCGGCAAAACCCGTCGCCAGGAAAGCGGCAAGCGCGCCTAGTTGCGGCCAGGTCAGCCGCAGCAACTGGCGCAACACGGTCGGACTGGGCTTGCTCGCCGACCTGGCAAGGTGCAAGGCGCGGGGAAAAAAGAGCTGGTTCAGCGGGCGCATCGCTGCTTGAATGCTCTTCGCGATCTTCTCAGCGAGCGAATAGCTGGCGACGGCCGCGGCCGAGGTGCCGAGTACGCCGAGAACGACAACGTTCATGTCACGATAGAGGAGCACGCCAAAGTTGCCAAGGAAAATCTCCTTTCCCGAGCAGAGCGCGGCGCGCAGGTGGGCGTAGGGTACAGCGACGAAGCGGACGCCCAAGGCGGATCGCGCGTGGTACATGGCGGCGAGCGAGCCGGCGACATACGCGCCACCAACGAGAAGCGGAACGAGCAGGTAGTCCGCCTCACCGCGCACCAGCGCAAAGACCAGTCCAACCGCTGCGACCCGACTCGTTGCCGTGCACACGGCAATCGGCGCATTTCGCTCCAGCCCCTGGTAAAGCCAACCCGGCTGCAGCGCGTAACTCAGGGGTACGAGTAGCCAGCAAGCAAGGAGCGCTGCCAGTTGAGGGTCGAAGACAACGACGCCAGCGGTCAGCAGAAGACCTGCGGCGGCAAAGAGCGCCAATCGCAGGTAGGCGATCGTGCTGAAGACGCGAGAGATTTCGGCATGATCCCGGTGCGCGTCGAGGCCGACGACCTGCGCCACGCCGTCCACCTCGAAGCTGTACAGAACGACGGTGAGCAGTGCGATGGCCAGCGCCTCGGCAAGCACCAGTTGCGAGTAATGTTGCTGACCGACGACGGCCAGGGCGAAGGGAAAGATCAATAGCGGGAGCAAGGCATTGCAGACCTGGATGCTGGTCAGCGACACGAGATTGACCGTCCGGTTGCGCATCAACTTTTACCCGCGAGATGGTTCATTTGCGCGCCGCCGCCGTCCGTCGATCCGGGTGGAGGACGCAGTTCTCGTCGAGAAACTCGAGTGCGGCACTCAGTGTGTCGTCGGAGGCGTCGAGCAGATAGCTCGACGCCTCCGGGAAGAACTCGATCCACAGTGCAGCGAGATCGTCCTGCATGGCATCGGGCGCGAACGAGCGGATGAAGGCAAGCACCGGTTCGCGCTGCAGCCCGTCGCGCCGCGCTTGGCGCAACAGCTTGCGCGCCTCGCTGCGCGTCAAAGCGGGCTTGCCGGGGAGCCCGGCGGCGACACAGACGAAGACGGTCAGTAGCGAGCTGTCGTCGGTCTTGCCGGCGGTCATCCGTTGCCATTCGCGCGAGGCCGCAACAAGCAACTGACCGGACTCGGCGGCGTCGAACTCGCGCAGGAAGTACAGCGGTTCGAGATCGCGAACGAGCTTACCCAGGGCAAGCGACGCGTCGACGATACACGGCAGGTTCTCTGCCAGAAATTTGCGCAACTCGCGCTCGGCCGGCTCGTGATGGGGCTGTGGCAGATCCGGCCAGAGATCATCGAGAGCGCTTCGCCGACTGGCGGGTCGACCTTTCCGACGGAGGTTTTCGAGCATGCTGGCAAACTCGCCAAGGCTGGGCATCGTCTTCAACTTGCTGCCGGAAAGGCGGACGAGCAGTGCGCTGCGGATCACCGATTCGGCAGCAATCGTCGACAGGTCGGACGGCCTGACACCAAGCTGTTCGGCGAACCAGAGGGCGGCCGAGATCGTCGACTGGTACTTCTGCCGCTGGGCAAGACCCTCGCGATACGCGGCCAGCGTGCGCAGCGACCAGACGGCGAGAAAATCCTTCTGCGATTGCCGACTCAACAAACCATGCGAGCTGTCCTCGGGCATCGCCCACAGCCGCTTGAGCATCTCGGAACCGCCGCGCGAGTGCGAGAGGAAGCTGTTGTCGCGCAGCGAACGCGCGGCGCGTGCCAGGTCGCCGCCGCTGCGATCTTCGAGATACAGGCTGACCAGATTGACCATCCGCGAGCGCGCTTCTTCGATGTTGGCGCGCAGATACTGCGTCCCGAAATACTCGGCAATCTGCACCATCCCTTTCGGCGCGTCGTTCCGGATGTGCTGCAGACGTTCGGCGTCGATGATGCCATGGCGACAACCGTAAACGAGCGCCCGTTCGAAAAACGGCCGATCGTCGAAAATGGCGACGCGGCGGTCTTCCTCCGCCTGGCTCCCTGACATGCCGGACAATTTCCCGATCTCGCCGACTTTGGCCTCAGAGCGCCGACTCTTCCTCCGCCTCGGCGGCCGAAGCGGGTCGGTCGCTGCCACCGCGAGCGACGCCTTCGTCGTTCCCCTGGCGCAGCGCCTCCGCATTGCTGCGCGCGCGCAGAATGAGCAGAACGTCCCGGAAAACCTCGGGATGGTCGTAGCGCAAGGTCCAGCTCAGCTCGAGCCAGTCGTGGTCGTTGACTTCGCTGTGCTCAAGAAACGGGCGATTGATCTCGGGATCGGACAAGGCGTCCAGGCATTCGGCGTCGCTCATGCCGACCGTGGCATCATCACCCTCGGAGAAGAAGTCGAAGGTGCCGTGCCGGAAGAAGTGTTCGAGGCTTTCCAGGCGATCGCTCAGGTAATCGGCGAGCACATCGCATCCGCCATCGAGTGCGGCAATCGCCTCGATGAACTCGCCCGGGTCACCACCGGCGCGGAAAACAACCGAGTTGATCATGCCGTGCAAACGCTCGTGACTGGCGTCACCGTAGCGCCGCTCGAGAACGACTGCGCGAGCAAACTGTTCGGGCGAAACCAGCAGGTTGACCACCGATTCGCGCGAGGCGTCAAAATCGCGCAGTACCGCCAGGAGATCCTTGGCCGGCAACTCGTCCATGGCGACGACCAACGCCTGGTCGCCGTCGGTTTCGACGAGCGAAGCCAGCGCGGTCTCGGCGCCAACGATGTCGCCCGCGTGTATCAGCCTGGCCGCTTTGACAACGACTGGATGGTTCATCGCTCAATCACCTGAAAAACGATCGCGCCGTTCGAAACCCTGCTCGGCCAGCCAGTCGGTGCCGTCGTCGGCCAGGTCTCCGTCTTCGCCGGCGTCGTCACCATCGGCATCGTCGGCGCTCTCCTCGGTGAGCGCCTGCGACGACGAATCCGGGCGACCGTGCAGATACTCGAGGCACGCGGCGATGACCAGGAAACGGTCGCCAGCCGCGTCGCCCAGGACGATTTCGGCGAGTTTCTCGGCCCACGGCGTCAACCGGACGGCGTCGCCGATTGCCGTCCAGGACGGCAGCGTGTGCGGCTCGCGCCCGACCAGTTCGCTGATCACCTGCGGTTGGGTAAAGAAGACGCCGCCATGAAACGCAGCCGCGACCATCTCCGGACTGACCTCTAGCATCGGCAGAAGTTGTGCGAGCTGGCCACGCTTGGTGCGCAGGCGTTCGTCGAGGACGTCCTTACCGGCAGAATCGGTGCTCAGATCCTCGAGTTCGGCTTCGTAAGCCGATTTCATCTCGGCGAAGAAAGGGGACAGCTTCAAGAGAGCACTCCTGCAAGATAGTGATTCCAGATTTCCTGCGCCGTTTCGAGCGGCTTCTCGAGTAGATTGCGCCGACGGTTTTCGTCGTAATCATGCCGGCGACGGACATCGGACAAGGTTTCGTAAGCCTCCTGGACGTCGCGAAACCGCTCCGGGGCTTCCGGCGAACGGTTCCGGTCGGGGTGGTACTGCTGGGCACTCCGGCGATACGCCTGCCTGATTTCGGCGAGCGGCGCGTCGCTGGCAATACCGAGCACGGCGTAGTAGTCCTTCATGGTCGCGTCAAGCGCTCAGAGGTTGTGAATTTTTCGTTTCAGCACTGCCACCCGGGGCAGCGGGCGCCGATGTCGCGCGGAAGGGAACAATTCTGCGGTGGCGTAGAAAGCG